>DATJTK010000170.1:0-131921 GCA_035503455.1 Candidatus Sulfotelmatobacter sp.
CTGCGCCCAAGCCAGATTTCCATCCCCGAACGCACGGGGACCTCGGTTAGGCAACCCAATCGATCGAAAAATCGCCCTCGTCGCCCGCCTCCGCACCATTCTTGTCAAAATCAAATCTAACTATGAAATATCCGGGCTAGAGAGTCGCGTTGTTTCCAGAGGTCGCCGGGCTTGTAGATTCCCGCCGGAGTGATAATACCGGTGATTAGGTCTGGTGGGGTGACGTCGAAGCCGGGATTGCGGGCGCCGCTCGATGGATTGGCGACGCGAACGTAGGCTCGCTTCCCCGCGGCATTGCCCCAGGCACCCAGGACTTCGCTTTCGGAGCGTTCTTCAATTGGAATATCGAAACCGCTTTTCAGGTTCCAATCAATTGTGGACAGGGGAATGGCGGCGTAAAAGGGAATGTTGTGGCGCGCGGCCAGGACTGCTTTTGTGTAGGTGCCGATCTTATTGGTGACTTCGCCCGTTCGGCCCAGGGTGCGGTCGCTGCCGACGATGACCAGGTCAATTTCGCCGCGTTGCATGAGGTGTCCGGCGGCGTTGTCGGCGATGATTTGATGGGAAATTTTTTGCTGGGCGAGTTCCCAGGCGGTCAGGGTGGCGCCCTGGGAACGCGGGCGGGTTTCGTCACAAAAGACGTGGAATTTGGCGCCGGCGGCCTGGGCGGCGTACATGGGGGCAGTCGCGCTGCCGATGTCCACGAATGCGAGCCAGCCGGCATTGCAATGGGTCAGGACGCGCATTCCGTTTCGGATCAATTTTGCGCCGTGGCGTCCGATGTCTTCGCAATGCCGGACGTCTTCATTGGCAAATTCCTCAGCGGCGGCGAGGGCAAGCGATTTTTTTTCTTCGACGGTTTGCCCGTTTTGCATCGTGGCGCGGACCTGATTCATGGCGTTGACCGGGTCAACGGCGGTGGGCCTGGCCTGTTCGAGGACCTTGTAAACGGCCTGGACGCGGGCGGAAAATTTTTTGAGATCGTTTCCGCGGAAGGCCAATGCACCCTGGGCAAGGCCGTAGGCGGCGGTCGCGCCGATAGCGCCGGCGCCGCGCACGACCATATCATGGATGGCGGCGGCGGTTTGGCGGAAGTCGCGCGTGGAGACGATCCGGAATTCGTGAGGCAACAGCCGTTGCTCGATCAGCAGGACGGCATTCTTCTTCGCGTCAAAGCTGACGGTGCGGAAATGCCGCGTCCGGCCGCGAATCGTGACGTTCATTGGTCACGTACTAACGGACTTTGACTTTTTTATACCGGATTTTTTTGAGGATTTCCCGGTAGGCGGGCTGCAGACGAAACTTTTTGAGATCGGGGTCTTTGGTGAGCCAGGTGAAATCTTTGTAGCCCAACAGTATCGCTTTTTCCAGCGCTTCGGCCGCGCGGTCGAATTGGTCCGTGAGCGAATAGCTGCAGCCGAGATTGTAAAAGACGACGGGGTTTTGGGGCTCAAGACGGGCGAGCCGTTCGTCCACGTTGAGACCTTCGGCGAATCTGCCACGCTGAGTGTAATGGTCGCCGAGGAGCTGGAGCGCATCGACGTATGTGGGATCGCGACGAACAAGTCCTTCCATGAAACTGATTTTTACATCGAGTTCACGCTGGTTGCCGCGCGCTTTTTTTCTGACACCGTTCTTAGCCTGCATAGAACGCTTATAATCTTTTCCACATTTAGGGGTGCAAGTCAAGCGGGCAGAAAACTTTTTATGGAAATTTTATCAGAGTTTTCGCAGAATCAGCGTGGCTTCTTTTGTATGAAATGCTTTGTTACGGGCGCTTCGGGATTTGTCGGCTCGAATCTCGTCCACGAATTGCTTGCGCGTGGGCACCGGGTCAAGGCGTTGCTGCGTCCAAACGCGGATGAACGGGCGCTCGCAGGCGCGAAATTTGAGCGCGCGAGCGGGGACGTGCTGGATCCGGCGGCGCTTCGCCGGGAAGTGGAGGGCTGTGATTGGTGCTTTCACGTGGCCGCGAGCTATCATTTATGGCTGCGTGATTACAAGCCGATGTATGAGGCGAACGTGACGGGTACGCGCAATGTGCTTGAAGCGGCGGCCCGGGCCGGCTGCCAGCGCATTATTTACACGAGCACTGTCGGATGTATTGGGCTGCCGGCGATGGAAAACACCGTGATCGTTCCTTCGAATGAACTGCGCATCGCTTCCGCGGAGCAAATGACCAATCATTACAAGCTCTCGAAATGGCAGGCTGAACAGGTCGCCGCGAAACTGGCCCGGGAAGGCGTGCCGGTGGTCATCGTCAATCCAAGCGCGCCGGTGGGCCCGCGCGATGTGAAACCGACGCCGACAGGGCAAACAATCGTCGATTTTTTAAACCGCAAACTGCCCGCTTTCATTGAAACAGGATTGAACTGGGTGCACGTTCGCGACGTGGCGGCGGGTCATATCCTCGCTGCCGAAAAAGGAAGCATCGGCGACCGGTATATCCTGGGGAACACGCAGGGCAATTGGACCATGGAAGAAACATTGCGCGTGCTGGAGGAGATCACAGGGATCCCGGCGCCGCGGAGGAAAATTCCGCGCTGGGTCGCGATGGCTGCCGGTCATGTGAGCGAAGCGATTTCCGGGGTGACCGGCAAACCGCCGAAAGTGCCGCTGTCGGGAGTGCGAATGGCGAAATATAAGATGTGGTTTGACTCAAGCAAAGCGGTCACGCAGTTGGGGATGCCGCAAACGCCGCCAAAGCAGGCGCTGGCGGATGCGGTGGAGTGGTTTAAGGCGAACGGATATGTGAAGAATTAAAAAGGAAAAAGGAAAAAGTCGGTAAGGACCATTGTGTGCCCTCTCGTCTTTTCCTGCTTCTCGACCAGAGCTGAATTGTGTTGCGCGAAGGCCGCGACGGACGCGAAGGAAGTACGGAGGCGCTTTTCATTTCGGAAGAAGCTCATTGACCGCGAAGTTCAATTGATCAAATAGCTTTCTAAGTAGGATAAAGAAGAATGGACACCCGCCTTGCCACCGGATGGTTCCGGCGGACCACCAGCAACCGAGAGGCAGAAACGCAAAAATCAGTGCGATCGCACTTGAAACGATTCCAACTTGGGAGCGGGCGAAATTCAAGCTCTCCTTTGGTCTGCAGACGATGATGCTGCAACTGAAGCCGAGGACCAGGACTATGATAGCAAAGTACGATAACGAAAACCAATTCAAGCTAATCCATCCGAACCTCAGTGCTCCTGCCAGATCATCCCACGCGAAGATAAGAGTTGTGGAAACAAAAAGCAAAGGACGGCACAGCAGGCAGCGCAGAACAGCCATAAGATCGGGCGAGTCAGGGTTGCTTGCATCGCGCGCATGTCCCAAACCCTGCCTTCGGTCGCGGCAATTGTCCATTTGTTTTGGTCACTTCCAGTATCGGACTCGTCCCGACAAGCGGAGTTGGGTTGGGGCGCGCGAAGTAAAGAAAAAGGAAAAGTGGCCGATAGCCGGCTCATTTTCCACCGTCATTCTTGCCATTGTACAAAGCCATGGGTCGTGAAAATAAGGCGCCTGGCCGGTTCATATTGGGGAAGAACGTTGCGTAAGATATTGGACATGAATGGTTAGCGGCTTTCCTGTTGCGGCTGAAAAAAATGAAAAAAAGATTGACTGGACGTATATAAAGTATAAATATATATACATGAATCCCGGTAATGGCTGCCGTCGGGTTTTGTCATGGGCGCATGTTGCGCTCGTGGTGTTGGTGTATTGGATTTCAATCTTTGGCAGCCAATTGTTCGCGGATTCGTCTTTTACGGGAATCAATGAATTGCCCGGCGGGTTGGTTCAGTTGCAGATCTCCAGTGCAACGGACATGCTCTATTTGCTTGAGTCCTCAAGCACCTTAAAGGGTTGGACGCCGTTGGCCATGCTTTCAAGCGCCAGTGGGGCTATCCAATACACCGACGCCCCGTTCTCCGATGAAAACCCGCGATTTTACCGCCTCCAGAACACGCAACCCACGAATTCCGTTTATTGGCAAACTGCGCAACAGACTCACGGTTACATCGTGTCCAATCTGTTGACGTCTTACCACAGCTACAGCTACACGACGAACATCGGCACGGCGTACGAATGGTACAACGTGAGTCAGATTTATGCCGACGAGGCAATGGTCTTCGGCGGGAACGCCGGTTATGCGGCCTATATGAATAACACGTACGCCTGGATGAATAATATGTGGGACAACGGAAATCCGGTCGGAGGGTATTTTTCAGCGGCCAATGTCAACGGCACAGGGCAGGGCGCGGGCAAATACGTCGATGACAATTCACTTTCCGGCAATGTGTATTTGGATTGCTATTCAGTGACCACGGGCGTCACCCGGACAAATTACCTGAATAGTGCCATCGCCATTGCCAATTGGCTGATGAACAGCGGGCAATGGGACAACACATACGGCGGCGGATTCTGGTGGAGCGACAGCAAGACTCTCAAGCCGACGCAGTCGAATGGGCTGGCCATGCAGTTTTTTCTGCGTTTGTACCAGATAACCGGGCAAACCAATTACCAAAGCTGGGCCAATTCAGTGCGGATCTGGCTGGAAACCCAAATGTACGATAGCACGAACGGATTGTACGTGTGGGAAATCGCTACCAATGGCACAACCTCGGGCGCAAAGAGTTACATCGAGTTTACCTATGATAATTCGATCATGATTGAAGCCGACTTGCTTTATTCCCAGGTCATGAATGATCCAGCCTATTTGACGAAAGCCGAAGCCCTCGCGACGAACCTGACTGCCGCCCTTTGGAACAATACGTACGACGCCTACTATTTCAATACCGCTGATGGACGTGTGAACCCATGCTGGTGTGGATGGGCGTCTCAATCGTTGATCAGACTGTATCAGGCGGATGGAAATGCGACCTGGTTGAATTACGCGCAGGGCAACATTAACTACATGAATTCGCATCTGCGCAATGCGGCCACCGGGTGCTACTATCAGTTTTGCAATATGGACGGCTCAAACTTGCAAACGAACAGCATTCAAGGGGTGGACCAGGCCTGGATGGAACGCATCCAGGCCATGATTTCCCTCTACCGATAAAATGAAACAAAGCCTAACCTGTATATACATTCAAATGAATAGCAAAATGCGATTGGCGGAGGCTGCAAGGCCCCAAGGTTTTACGTTAATTGAGCTGCTGGTGGTCATCGCCATTATTGCCATCCTGGCGGCGGTGCTGTTGCCGGTGCTCTCAAGAGCGCAAAAACAGGGCCTCAGGACCCAATGCGTGAACAACCAGCACCAGATTGGGATGGCCTACATCATGTACGCGGATGACAGCCAGGACTATTTTCCGCTCCATAATGGCTGGGCCGATGAGGGCGGGCAATTGCCGGCCATACCGTACATTGCCGGCAGCGCTTATAGCTATGCCGGATTTGTTGCAATCACCAACCGGCCTCTTAATCAGTACACGGTCAATGTCAATGTTTGGCACTGTCCGGCGGACAAAGGCGACCCTCTAAATACTGGAACTCCGACCTGTTGGGACGGATGGGGAAATAGTTATTTGGTGGAATGGGACATAAACGAGTACGGGGTCCAGGAGGTCGATGGCAATACCGGAAAATATACCAGCCCCGCCAGTCCGCCCATAAAAATGTCAGCCGTGGCCAAACACTCTTCGAATAAGATCATTCAAGGCGACTGGAATTGGCAATACGACAGAAGCACCACCCTGGTCCCAACGGATTGGCACAATTTTCCAGGTGCAAAACGGATGAACGTCATGCTCTTTGGCGACGGTCATGTGTCGTTCTTCATGTTTCCGAACGACAACCCCTCCTCAACCCAAACACCCAATCCTTTTTATGTTTATTGGTAATCTCCCCAGTTCCCATGAAATCAACTAAAAACAAAAATATGAAAACAGAAATGAGAATCATCATGTGCCGGCGTTTGAAAACGTTCGTTTGGGTTGCATGGAATACTTTAACCCTGTGCGCGGTTCTGACAGGCGGGCTGGCGCGGGGCCAGGCTCCAGTCATCGATCCGACTGGATCTACTTACACCGGGGTGTCGGCGAGTTCCTCCTATAGCAGTAGCTATCTCCCGGCAAATCTTTTCAGTTATAACGTTACGGGTATCGCTACAAACTCGACCCTGGCGAATACGGCGGAATGGGCGACGGCAGGATCACTGGTCGGTTATGTCGCCTTCCAACTCAACAATTCGTTCAACGTGAGTTCACTCTATTACGCGCAACGAAACTCCGGCCGATCCACCGTTGATCAGATGAACACTGCAATGATTTGGGCCAGCACGAACACTCCGTTCGATCCGAACAATCCTCCGGGCACGCCCCCGGATGCAACTGTGACATTGAATCCGACCGGTTCCCAGGTTTGGGATGAATATTCCCTTGGCACCAATATCACGGGACAATACTTTCTGATTGAATTTACCGATACAAATGATTGCTGCAATCCCGGTGGAAATCAGTTGCGCCTGGGCGGTTCATTGTCGTCAATTGTGGCGCCTTACTTCACACAATACCCGGCGAGCCAGGAGCTTTTTGCCGGTCGTACGGCCAATTTCAGCGTTATCGCTTCGGACGGCAACACGGCTCCATTTACGTACCAATGGAGTAAAGGCTCAACGGTACTCAGCGACGGCGGGCGGATCAGCGGCTCCGCCACGGCGAATCTGGTCATCAGTGACCTGGTCTCAACGGATTCCGCGGCCTATACCTGCACCATTGCAAATTCCGTTGGCAGCACCAATGCTGCCGCCAACCTGACTGTTCTGACCGGTCCAAATGACGCAGTGGGCAAATTGATTGTGAGCAATTCTCCTATTGCGTATTGGCGCATGGATGAGACGTCTGGCACGAATGCGTTTGACAATATTGGAGAGTTTGACGGTACCTACGGCCCGGACAGCACTCTCGGAAACGCCAGTATGACGCCGCCCGCGTTCCCGGGGTTCTATGCGGGGAACACCTGTGTGGGAATGATTGAGGACGACGCCAATTCAGCCATAAGCGTACCGCCATTGAACTTGAACACCAACACGGTGACGATGATCGCATGGCTCAATCCGGCGGAAGGGCAGGACGAATATGCGTCCCTGATCGTATGGCGGGCAAGCGCCGCTTACGGTCTGTTGGCTTACCAACCGACAGCGGGCGCGCCAAATACGCTAAGCTTCATCTGGAACAATATCGGCTGGTATGAAAATTCGGGTCTTGTTCTTCCGACCAACCAGTGGTGTATGGCTGCCCTGGTGGTGACCGCGACAAACGACACTCTTTACCTCGGCTCCCAGGGCGCGCTTAATAGCTATACGAGTGCCAACAACAACCCGCCTGCCGCATTTAATACGAGCATGTTCATCGGTTGTGACAGCGGTTCCCGTACGTTTAATGGGTTGATGGATGATATTTCTCTCTTTAACAAATCTCTGACCGCGCAACAAATTGGGGCGATTTACGCCGCAGGCGTCGGAGAGGTCCCGCCGGGCATCAGCCAGGACCCCGTCAGTGTTACAAATTACGTGGGCGGCACAGCGAACTTCAGCATACTTGCCACTGGCAGCGGCGATGCTTATCAATGGCTGGAGGGAACAACAGCGCTCACGAATGGCGGTAATATTTCGGGCGCCTATAGCACCACCTTATCTATCGCAAACGTCAGCTCGAATAATGTCGGCAATTATTCCTGCATCGTATCCAACTCGCTGGGGAGTCTTACGAGTTCTTCCGCTTCTTTGACCGTCATTCCAGTCCCTACGAACGCATATGTCGCTACGGTTGTGTCCTACGACCCGGTCGCCTATTGGCAGTTGAACGACCCGTCCGGCTCGACGGTCGCGGCGGATTATTGGGGCGGCTACAATGGCACGGTCCTTCCTGATGCTGCGCTTGGAGTCCCTGGCCCGCAGCCGCCCGCCTTCCCGGGTTTCTCAGCGAATAATACGGCATTGGAAACATCGATCGCTGACGGGAATTCCACCGTCGAAATTCCGGCGCTGAATTTAAATAAGAACACCGCGACTCTTCTAATGTGGATCAACCCCAATACCGGCGGTCCAGGCACGTTCGGCGGCCAGGTTTCTTATGCCAGTCTGTTCGCGAATCGTTCAGGCGGTTATTTTGTGTTTAATTATACCAGTGATGGGAACGATTTGAGCTATCAATGGGACGATTATGGATGGGATTCGGGAATAACGGTTCCAAACTATCAATGGGAATTCGTCGGGATGGTGATTGGGCCGACAAATACGACAGTGTATCTCGGAACTGGCGGCGCGCTGACAAATAGCTCGCTGGCAACCGTCAACGCGGTGGCAAGCATGGCCGGACCGGGTTATCTCGGCTCCGATAGCGGCAACAGTACGCGCGTGTTTGTCGGAGACATGAATAATGTGGCCTTTTTCAATCGGTCGCTGTCACCAAACGACGTGACGACGATTTACAATTCTGCGCTGGGGCTCGCAGCGATGCCGCCAATGTTGAATTGGTCTGTGACGCCATCGGGATTGGTGCTCACCTGGTACGGTCCGTTCACACTCATGGAGGCCAACAGTGTAAACGGTCCCTGGACGCCGGCCAATGTCTCATCGGGAACAACCATTCCAATGACTGGGGCAAAACAATTCTACAGGTTGGAGAATTGATACATCACCGGATAGTATTTTGCTATGATGCGTTCCGGCACCGGGTTTCGGCATGTGCCGTTCCCCGGCGCCGACGTGTGACAGGTTAAGGAGATTATGCTGCGATCTATAAAAATCGTTTTATTACAACGTCTGTTATTGTTTGCTTGCTGTTCGATGGCGATTGCCGTGTCGGCAGACGCGCAAACGCCATTGCAACTCGTCGATCCACGGATTGGCTCTGCCGCGTCGCGGTGGTTTTTCTTCACGCCCGGCGCGGAACCGTTTGGTATGGCCAAGCCCGGGCCGTGTACGGATGCGCATCTCGGAAACAAGTCCGGTTGGGAGGCTGTGGGTTACGACGGGCTTCAGACTTCGATCGAGGGTTTTGCCTGTTTTCACGAATTCCAGGTGGGAGGCGTGGTGCTTATGCCGACGCTTGGAAACCTGGTGATGGAACCTGGAGCGCCGGACAATGCCGCCGAGGGTTATCGTTCGCCGTTTGACAAGAAGGATGAAATCGCCCAAGCCGGATATTATTCGGTTCTCTTGAAAAAATATAATATTCACGCTGAATTGACAGCCACTCCGCGAGTTTCGTTTTTCCGTTATACGTTTCCACAGGCGCAAGATTCGCATCTTCTCTTCGACATCGGCGATAAACAGGGGGAAAGCGGGCCGGTGACGGATGCGTTTGTCAAATGGAGCGGCCATGGAGAAATCGAAGGATTCGTCATTACCCATCCCGAGTTCGCGCGGATTTATCAGCCGGGGGCGCATGTAAAAATGTATTTTGTAGCCCGGTTGGATAAGGAACCTGATAGCTACGGAACTTATCGCAGCGCTGAAATTCATCCCGGGGAAGACTCCATTCAAGGTCCCGGCGCCGGACTTTATTTGAATTTCAGCACGACGAACGGTGAAGCCGTGGTGGTCAAAGTAGGGCAATCCTATACGAGCCTAGCCAACGCCCGGCTAAACCTGGAGAAGGAGGCGTCCGGCCTTTCATTTGACCAGGCACTTCAAAATAATCAGCGTTGTTGGGAACAAATGCTCGGACGAATCCAAGTGGACGGAGGAAAGGAAAGCGATCGAGTGAAATTCTATACCGGCCTTTATCATGCGTTGCTCGGCCGCGGGTTGGCCAGTGACGTCAATGGCGCTTATCCGAAGAATGATGGCGGCGTTGGCCAAATTCCACTCAATGCGGACGGCGCTCCGAAATACAATTTTTTTAACACCGACGCCATGTGGGGCGCGTTCTGGGACCTGACCCAGCTTTGGGCTCTCGCGTACCCTGAATGCTACAGCCAGTTCGTGCAAGGCCAGTTGCAGATGTATAAGGATTGCGGCTGGCTGCCTGACGGGATTGCAACCGGCAAATTTGTTTCGGGGGTAGGGACGGATTTCATGGGGTTGATCATCAGCAGCGCGTACGAATATGGGATTCGCGATTATGATGTTCAGGAAGCATGGAACGCCGTCTTGAAGAATGAGGTTGGATGGCAAAATCGCCCGCCGGGAGTCGGCAAGGCGGATGTAAGAGCATTTCTGGAATATGGTTATGTGCCGCAAATCGCTGCTGAGAGCCAAATGGAGGCCGGCTCCGCTGAGGGCTCTCAATATTCAGCGTCACACACCCTGGAATACAGTTTTTCGGCTTACGCCGCCGCGGAATTCGCAAAAGAGTTGGACAAAACGGCGGACTATGACCGTCTGATGAATCTTTCCAGGGGTTGGGCACGCTTGTACGATCCGAAAACCGGGTTTATCCGGCCGAGAGATGCTTCGGGAAAGTTCATTGCCGATTTTGATCCAAAACAGCCCTGGAGAGGATTTCAGGAGGGCAATGGGTATCAGTACTTGTTTTATGTTCCGCATGATCCGGGAGGGTTGATTCACAAGATCGGCGCTGACAAATTCAATGAAAGGCTGGACTTTGCTTTTAAGCAGTCGGAGAAAGAGATGTTTGACGGCGGGGTGACATCGGATGCTTTCTCAGGCCTGCAAAGCCTCTTTAACCAGGGCAACGAACCGTGTTTGGAGATGCCCTGGTTGTTCAATTACAGTGGCAAACCCTGGCTTACTCAATATTGGGTCCGCCGTGTTTGTGACGTGTTTTACGGGACCGACGCGTTTCACGGCTATGGCTATGGCCAGGACGAAGACCAGGGTCAAATGGGTGGCTGGCTTGTGTTGGCGGGAATGGGCCTGTTCGATGTCCAGGGCGGAACGAGCACTCATCCCACCATGCAGTTGGGCACACCCTTGTTCAGCAAAGTGCAAATTCAGCTCGATCGAAAATATTATCCGGGCGACAAATTCGAAATCGACGTAACCGGCGACCCGGCAGAAAACACTTATATCGATTCGGCGATGCTAAATGGCAAAGCCCTTGACCGCTGTTGGATCAGCTGGGCGGACATTATTAACGGCGGGACCCTGGACCTGACACTGGCAAATAAACCAAACACTTCATGGGGAATTGATGATCCGCCACCTTCTGCGTCTAGCCAATAATTTCTTCACTCCAAAAACATCAACCAACAAACGACTATGACAAATGTCCATCCAATGAAGAAAAATGGCGGTATCAGCGAATCCTTAACGCAGCCGAGCATGATCCGGCCACCGGGGCGGATGACCGTTGCGGCCATGGTTGGATGTATCGCGATCCTTCTTTTTGGAGTGCGCGGCGCTTTCGCCGACGCCAATTCGATGTACTGGACCAACGCCGAAGATGTTCACAACTTTGTTTATGGAAATCTGCTGACGACGTATGGCAGTTACCGGATTGAGCCGGGTTCTTCCGAGTCGTATACGTGGTACAATGCAAGCCAGATGTACGCCGACTCGGCAATGGTTTTGTACGGCGATTCAAGGTACGTCCCTTACATTACCAACACGTATGCGTGGATGAATTATGTTTGGGACAGCGGCAGCAGTGATGGCGGCTATTTTTCCGCTGCCAACATCAATGGAACCGGCGTGAGCAGCGACCAGTATGTGGATGATAATTCCCTGACGGGAAACGCGTACCTGGATTGTTATGCGGTGACAACCGGGGCCACCCAAACAGCTTTTCTGAATTCAGCCGAGGCGATCGCCAACTGGCTGATGTATAGCGGCCAATGGGACGACACGTTCGGCGGAGGGTTCTGGTGGGACACTGGGAAGTCTCTCAAGCCCACGCAGTCGAACGGATTGGCTATGCAGTTATTCCTGCGCTTGTACCAAATCACCGGGCAGAGCTATTACCAAAGCTGGGCCAACTCAGTCAGGAGTTGGCTGGAAAGCCAGATGTACGACAGCACAAATGGACTGTATGTGTGGGAAATCGTCACAAACGGAACGCCGTCCGGCGCAAAGAGCTATGTGGAATTCGCCTATGACAACGCGGTCATGATGGACGCCGACCTGTTGTATTATCAAGTAATGCACACGAACAGCTATTTGCCAAAGGCCGAGGCCATTGCCACAAACCTGAATCAAGTACTATGGAACAGCACGTACGGAAGTTACTACATCAATACGGCGAATGGCGATGTCAGTCCTACCTACTCGGGATGGGTGTCGCAATCGCTTATTCAGCTTTATCAGGTGGACGGAAATACAACTTGGCTAAATTATGCGCAGAGCAACATCAATTACATGAACCTCCATTTGTATGACACGAACGTCGACGGCTATTACCAATATTGTAACATGGACGGCGCCGGCGTTGAAACGAACGATATGCAGGAAGTGGACCAGGCGTGGATGGAAAGGATACAAGCGCTGTTATCGAACTATCGTTAAGGGTCCTAAAACAGGATATTTTTCACAAACTCTTTGAGGTGGCCGGGTTGTTTCCGGCGTTTTCTGGTGACCACGACCAGTTCCCGCTCGAAGCGGTTCGGCAGAGGCAATCGCACCAATCGTTTTTTCCGTCCGTAGAGCGCGAGTGCCCGTACTGGAACAAAGCTGACACCCATGCCGATGGAAACGAGCGTGATGATGAGATCGAAATTATCGAGCTGAACGGCAGGCTCGATTTTCAGGTGCCAGGCGGCCATCCATTTGCGCAGCCGAGTTCCGGTGTTCGTTTCTTCGGCGAACAAAAGCCAGGTTTGCCGGGCCAGCCATGCATTCAAGGCAGTTTGCGAAGCCGTTTGACGCTGCGCGGCCAATTCGATTGGCGCTATCAGCGTGAAGGCGTCTTTGAAACGGTGTGTAACGGCCAGGGTCTGCGGGAGACGCGCCGGAGGGCATAAGATTCCGAGGTCGAGTTCGTTTGCTTCAACGGCGGTTAAAATCTCAGCGCCCGACTGGTAACAGACCGTGTATTTGATGTTCGGTTGTTGCCGGAGATTTGCGTGAAATAAGCCGGGCAAATGCGCAAGGCTGACCGAATGGGAAACACCGACGCGAATTTCCTTTTTTGCATTTGCGAAATCCTCGGTGAGGCGGCGCAGTGATTGGTCCACGTCGCCGATCAATCGGGAGGATTCCTGAAAAAGAAACTCGCCGGCTTTGGTCAGGCTCACGCTGCGCGTCGTTCGTTCCAATAGCTCGACTCCCAGGCTGTTTTCGATTCCTTGAATTTGGCGGGTAATTGCGCTTTGGGTCAGCCCGGCGGCCATGGCCGCCTTGGTAAAACTGCGATGCTTCACGACCAGGTTGAACAGGGACAACTCGTACAGATCGAATGGCGAGGTTTGAAGGAACTGATTCATATAACGCATGAATATATTACACTAATGAATTTCATGCAACGAACATTCCGTGAGAAGGTAGCGGCGAAAGGAAAAGCTAATGGCAGACAAAAATTTAAAATATACGGAAAATGTTGGTGGACGATATTACGTGGACAACACATGCATTGACTGCGACCAATGCCGTACTATTGCGCCGAAATTCTTCAAGCGGTGCGATGAGGGCGGCTATTCGTACGTCTATCAGCAACCGCAGACCCCTGAAGAACTTGCCCAGGCCGAAGAAGCGCGGACGTCATGTCCAACCGAGACCATCGGAAATGATGGTGAATGAATATCGGGGTCCTGAGCCACCGGATCGAAATTGAATCGCTTTTTCAATGGACACGATTGGGAAGGCGCGTAAGTTAAAAGCTGATTTGGAGTATTTTAAAAGCTAAAGGAACGTATGCCCATCCAATTGCATCTGATTCGTGCGAGTGACTTTATTTGCATCGATCCCGACGAACACCTCGACTTTGAAGAGAGCAAGAAGGCGCTTCAAAAACTGGTGCCGGCCTGCCGAAAGCGCGGGCTCAACCACGCCATGATAGATTTACGGGACGTGCCCGCGTCGGACAAACCGCGATTTACAAACGCCGAACTGGCGGGGCTGGTCGGGGCATTTCGTGAAGCGGGTTGCTCGCGGAGCCTGCGGCTGGCGGTCCTTTACCGGCGGGACATTTATGGCGGCATTCGGAATTTCACATTCTTCAGCCGGATGCGGGGCCTCCAGGTCCAGGCGTTCGACGAATTTGAAAGCGCAATTCATTGGCTGTGAAATGGCCTGGAAATATCGGTAGAAGAGAAAAATGGACTTAAGGCGCCCATTCTCCAGCGCCACGTAAAACATCGAACGGCGGATTTCGCCGATGGAATTCATAGCGCCATCGCGATCGCTCCGGCCCGCCGGCCAAGGGTAAAGCACCCGTAAAATCTGCGGACCGGCGTGGGTGTGGGGAACAATTGAACCGTTCCCACTCCTGTCCTTGACATCGTATACACTGTAAACGACGCTTTGGACATGCCGACGATCGTCCAGTCATGCCGAATTGACGCTGAACACGCTGCTCTGCTCTCGCGCCAGGCGCGGCGGCGTCATTTGGAAGTGTCCACTCTGAGCAGCCTTTACCTCAAGGAAAAGGCGCTGGAAGAGGAGTATCCCGGCATAGGGTTTCGCGACTCGGTTGGTGGACGGGAGGCATACGTCCAGGGACACCGGGTTGCTGTTTGGGAGGTGGCCGATGTATATCGTGAAACGAAATCCGTGGCGCGGATAGCAGAGCATTTCCGCTGGCCGCCGGCGCTGGTCAGGTGCGCGCTGGCTTACGCCAAAAAGTTCGCCGGTGAAATGGCGCAACAACGTGAAGCCGAGGTGGCGGCGTGAAGCCGCGGCTGCTGGCCGACGAGAATACGTCACATCGGATGGTGTCAGCGTGCCTGCAGATTGAAACCAACTTCCCGATAATTCATATTTCCGAATGGCGCGAAGGTGCCTGTCTCTCGCTCAAGGACCCGGCCTTGCTCATGACGCTTCGGGAAGCCGGGATGGTTCTTGTGAGTTTTGATCGAACCAGCCTCGCAATGCACGCGGGCGATCTGACCCGTGAAGGGCTGGGTCATGCTGGTGTCATTCTGTTTCGCCGGTCAGTGCCCACGGTGGCTTATGGCAAACAATCTCGATTGCTGGTCGAATTCTGGCATAACGCGGCCAATTGGGATTGGGCTGACCGGGTTGGATACCTGCCGATAAGTAAGGCGCAGGCTGAACGCTAATATTTTTGTTTCGAGGACGATTTGCCGTCCTGCCCAATTTGACAAGAGTGCTTCCTCTTCGGATAGTATGACGGGAGCCGAAAATTAAAACCGCATGGTCACGAAAATCTTTACTCCGCTGGAGCGCGACCCGCTTTGGTACAAAGCCGGTGTCATTTATGAAGTTCATGTGCGGGCTTTTTTTGACAGCAATGCCGACGGCACCGGCGATTTCCGCGGATTGACTCAAAAACTGGATTACCTGCGGGACCTCGGCGTCACGGCCATCTGGCTGCTGCCGTTTTATCCCTCCCCGCTCAAGGACGACGGTTATGACATTGCTGATTACATGACGGTGCATCCGATGTACGGGACGCTGGCTGATTTCAAGGTTTTTCTGCGCGAGGCGCATCGCCGCGGCCTGCGTGTGATTACGGAATTGGTTCTTAATCATACGTCGGACAAGCATCCGTGGTTTCAACGCTCGCGCCGGGCCAAACCGGGCAGCCACTGGCGTGACTATTACGTTTGGTCGGATTCGCCGGAGAAATACGCGGGCACGCGGATCATTTTCAAAGACACGGAACTTTCGAACTGGACGTGGGATGGCGTGGCCAACGCTTATTACTGGCACCGGTTCTATTCGCATCAACCGGATTTGAATTTCGATAATCCGGTGGTCCATCGCGAGATGTTTAAGGTGCTGGATTTTTGGTTTGGGATGGGCGTGGACGGCGTGCGGCTGGATGCTGTGCCGTATCTTTATGAGCGCGAAGGGACTGGTTGCGAAAACCTGCCCGAGACGCACGAGTTTCTCAAAATACTCCGCAAACACGTGGACGAAAAATATGGCGATCGAATGTTGCTGGCGGAAGCGAATCAGTGGCCCGATGATGCTGTCGCCTATTTTGGCGGCGGCAAAGGCGACGAATGCCACATGGCTTTTCATTTTCCGCTCATGCCCCGGCTTTTCATGGCGCTGCGAATGGAGGACCGAATTCCGATTGTGGACATTTTGCAGCAGACGCCGCCGATACCCGAGACTGCGCAGTGGGCGCTGTTCCTGCGGAATCATGATGAATTGACTTTGGAAATGGTGACGGATGAAGAGCGGGATTACATGTACCGGATGTACGCGCACATTTACCAGGCGCGCCTGAACCTCGGCATCCGGCGCCGGCTCGCGCCGCTATTGGGCAATGACCGCCGGCGAATCGAGTTGCTCAACGCGCTGCTGTTTTCGTTGCCCGGCACGCCGGTGATTTATTACGGCGATGAGATTGGCATCGGCGAAAACATTTACCTGGGGGACCGCAACGGTGTTCGCACACCCATGCAGTGGAGCGCGGACAAAAACGCCGGTTTTTCACGGGCCAATCCGCAAAGCCTGTATCTGCCGATCAATTTGGACCCGGAAAACCACTACGAAGCCGTGAACGTGGACGTGCAGCAGCGCAATCCGCATTCGCTGCTTTGGTGGATGAGGCGGCTGATCACACTGCGGAAACGCTGGCGCGCGTTCGGCCTTGGGACGATGGAATTTCTTCAGCCGGAGAACCGCAAAATTTTCGCATGCATCCGGCGCTACCAGGATGAAACCATATTGGTGGTTGCCAATCTTTCGCGGTTTGTCCAGCCGGTGGAGTTGGATTTGAAGGCGTTTCAGAAGCGGGTTCCGGTGGAACTGTTTGGCCTGACCGAATTTCCGGTGATTACCGAAAAGCCGTATTTCCTGACGCTGGGGCCGCACGCGTTTTATTGGTTTTCCCTCGAGGCCAGGACTGCGGCGCAGGTCCAGGCCGTGGGCGCCCCGGTGGGGCCGGGCGCGCGGCAATTGTTCAATGTGAATACCGATTGGGCGGAAATTTTCAACGATTATCATCAAGTGCAATTCGAGCGCGCGCTTCAGTCATGGCTGGTTTCGCGCCGATGGTTTTCGGGCAAGGCGCGCACGGTCAAAGGAGTTCATGTGCGCGAACTGATTCCCGTTCCGCTATCGAATTGTGCCATGGCGTATTTTGCCTTTCTCCAGGTTGAATACACGCAGAATGAGCCGGACATTTATGTGCTGCCGCTGGCGTGCGCATTTGGCGCGCAAATGGACGCGGTTTGCCGTGATTGGGCGCCGCTGGCGATCGCGCGGGTCAGCATAAAAACGCCGCAGGCGGAGGGCGTTCTCTATGATGCCATTTCCAACAAGGAATTTTGCCGCATCCTGCTGGATGCGATAGCCAGCCGCCGCAGTTTGCCGGGAAGCCACGGGAATTTGACATCCATGCACACGAGCCATTTGCGCCAGTTGCGAATGGCCGGCTCACTAAACCTGGAACCTTCCGTGGGCAAGGCTGAGCAAAGCAATTCGTCCGTGCTTTTTGGCGACAAACTGATTCTTAAATTGTTCCGGCGGCTGGACCAGGGAGAAAATCCCGAGTTCCAAATCAGCCGGCTTTTGACGGCGCGACGGTTTCCGTATTCCCCTCCGCTGGCTGGAGCGATGGAATATCACGGCGAACGGGAGGAACCTATGACGGTGGCTGTGTTGGATGCTTTCCTGCCCAAGTGCAAGGATGCCTGGGAATTTACCCTGGATACGCTGGGCCGGTTTTACGAACGGGTCGAGAGTCTGCCACCGGAGCACGGCCTCGCGGATGCCCCGGTTATCCCATTGGACAAACTGGCTGCGGTGGGACCATCGCCGGACGAGGTGGCAATGGTCGGCGCCTATATTGAAAACGCGCGGATGCTTGGCCAGCGTACGGCAGCGATGCACCTGGCCCTGGCCGCGGAAACGACGGACAAGCGGTTCACCCTCGAGCCGTTCACGCCGCATTTCCAGCGCGGGCTGTTCCAATCTTTTCGAAACCTGACCCGCCAAAATTTCCAATTGCTGGCGAGAAAACTCAACACACTGGCGCCGGATGTTCAGGCGCTTGCCGACAAAGTCATTGCCCTGGAACCGGATATCCTGAAGCGGTTGAGCGCCATTTATTCGCGCCGCATAGACGCATGGCGCATGCGACAACACGGGGATTATCATTTGGGCCAGGTCCTTTACGACGGCAAAGATTTTTGGATCATTGATTTCGAGGGCGAGCCGTCATTATCCATCAGCGAGCGTTGTCTCAAACGTCCGCCGATGAGTGATGTGGCGAGCATGATACGGTCATTCCATTACGCGGCGCAGGCCGGATTGCTGAAGGAAGTCGAAAGCGGCGGCGCACCGGGCCAGACGGATGCCCTGACACGGTGGGGACAATTTTGGGCGCGCCACGTTTCGGCGATTTTTTATCGGGCGTACCTGGACGCAACAAAGGGTGCCGCGTTTCTGCCGCGCAAAGAGGAGGACTTGCATCTTCTGACGAACATTTTCCTGCTGCGGAAAGCGATCTATGAACTGGGTTATGAACTGAATTCGCGGCCGGATTGGGTGAAGATACCGTTGAAGGGAATTATCGATTTGATGAGGGGATGAGAAGAATTGGATTTGTGGATTGATGGATTGATGGATTGATGGGGAGAGTCAATCGTCCCGATAGGGACGTTCGGAAATAGTCCGGCGTTTCAACGCCGGGTTTAGACGGAATAAATCCCAAGTCCCGAAGGGACGGCTGACTTCCGCGCCCGATGCGCCTTCAATTTTGGAGATTTTTCGGGGGAGCCCTTTCGACTTTTTTTCCATGCATTGGGGCCATGAACCCGATTAGAAACATCGAACATCCAACATCGAACGCCGAAGGACGGGCCGTTCGATGTTCGATGTTCGGTGTTTCCGACGGTTCACTGAGGCCGCCTATAGGCGGGACCCCGAACCCGGTTTGACGGAATCGGCGATTTGGTAGTTATAGATCGCGCCGGCCTGGGCGCAGAATTCCTCGATTTCTTTTTTCTGGGCGTTCTTTGAAAATACCAATCGCTGTATGCCCTTCTTCGTTTCTATTTCAAGGAAATATCTCTCTTTCAATGTGTCGAAAATCAACGAGGCGCCGATAATTCCGAAGGCGACCATGCCCAGTTCGTACCGGTAGCCGCGCATGGCGATAAAGAATTCAACGAGGCCAAAAACGCCGACGAGCCCGAGGATAATGCCAATGGAGATGGTGAGGATTGGGCGATGGTCAGAGCGGCCGAATTTTAGCGTGATGCGATCAATCTCGTTTGCAGGGACAAAGATCACAATTTTTTTGCCGTGAGTTTCGGCAAGTCCGCGCGAGGAAAGAACGATAGTATCGCACTTCAGGACCGGTTTTTCTTCGCTGGTTTGCATGAATGTTGCCCTGTAAACGGCTGGAAATTGCGCTAAAAACGGTTCGAATTCAAGGCGCGAAGCCATTTTCACCGAATCGTTTCTTGACCTTTCCATATTAGATGGCACAATGTCCGGCTCGATTTATAGTTTTAAAAGATTAAGGAAAAATGCAGCACATTCGAAATATCGCGATTATCGCGCACGTTGATCATGGCAAGACCACCCTGGTGGATTGCCTTCTCAAGCAGTCCGGAACGTTTCGGGCGAACCAGGCCGAGACACAAACCGAACGGCTGATGGATTCCATGGACCTCGAGCGCGAAAAGGGCATCACCATCCGCGCCAAGAACGCGGCATTCAAATACAAGGACTTTCACGTCAATATCGTGGACACGCCCGGCCATGCCGATTTCGGCGGGGAAGTCGAGCGCATCATGAACATGATTGACGGGGTGCTGCTGGTGGTGGATGCCGCCGAGGGACCGCAGGCCCAGACCCGTTTCGTATTGCGCAAAGCGCTTGAAGCGGGCGCCAAGCCGATTGTCGTGATCAATAAAATTGACCGCGAAAATGCCAATCCGAAAAAAGTCCTCGACCAGGTGTTCGAATTATTCATGTCCCTCAATGCGACGGACGAGCAGTTGGATTTTCCGTTTATTTACTGTTCCGCCAAGGCCGGTTACGCGAAGTTGGACCTCAATGACGCGAGCACGACCATGGAGCCGTTGTTCGAAACGATTACGAAACACATTCCGCCGCCGCGAGCGCGTGCCGGCGAAGGTTTCCAGGTGCTCATAGCGAACCTGGATTACAGCGATTACCTGGGCCGAATCGCCTTTGGCAAAATTTACGAAGGCAAAATCAAGGTGGGCGACGCGGCGATTTGCCGGCATGGCGATGGCAGAATTACGCGCAACAAAATCACGATGATTTACCATTTCGAGGGCATGAAACGCATCGAAGTCCAGGAAGCCCACGCGGGCGACATTATCGGTGTGACAGGGTTTGAAGAAGTCTTCATCGGTGAATCGGTATGCGACAGCGAGGCGCGCCCGGCGTTGCCTTACATCCCGATTGATCCGCCGACGATTCAAATGGAATTTGCGGTCAACGACGGTCCGCTGGCCGGCAAGGACGGCAAACTCGTGACCGCCCGTCACATTTGGGAACGGTTGCAAAAGGAAATCCGGACCAATGTCGCCCTGCGGGTCGCCCAGACAGCCGATCCCAAGGTGTTTGCCGTGAGCGGGCGGGGTGAAATGCAAATCGCGATTCTCGTCGAACAAATGCGGCGCGAGGGGCATGAAGTCCTGGTTTCGCGTCCGGAAGTCCTTTGGAAAAAAGGGCCGACCGGGGAATTGCTCGAGCCGATTGAAAAATTGTTTGTTGAAGTGCCCTCGGAAAATCTTGGGGCGGTCATGGAGAATCTTTCTTTCCGCAAAGCCCAGATCACGAATATGAACCACGTGGGCGCCCATGTTTCCGTTGAGGCGCTGGTTCCGATGCGCGGCATCATTGGCTTTGAAACGGACCTGGTGAACATGACGCGCGGACTCGGGGTCATGAGCCATTTGTTTCATGAATACGGCGCTGACCGCGGCGAAATCGCGGCGCGCAAAAATGGTTCGCTCGTTTCGATGGATGCCGGAGAAGCGACCAGTTACGCGTTGAACATGATCCAGGAACGCGGCCGGTTGATGGTTGAGCCGGGCGATGAAGTGTATGTCGGGATGATTGTGGGTGAAAACGCCCGGGAAAACGATATTCCCGTGAATCCTGTGAAGGAAAAGCGCCTGACGAACATGCGCTCGCAGGGTGAAGGCAAGGGCATTCAACTCGCTCCGCCGCTGAAGCTAAGCCTCGAGCGCGCGCTCGAATACATCGACGTGGACGAATTTGTGGAAGCGACACCGAAGAATCTGCGGCTGCGGAAGCGAATTCTGGATGAAAACCAGCGGAAGCGATCTGAGAAGTCCAGGATTTTGAAGTTCGTGGAGAATTGAGGATGGCGTTGTATCGTTAAAACGGACTTAACGCCCGGGCGTCATTGCTCTTGTCAGAATGCCTAAGATGGCGGATATTTTGGATGCATGAGCATTACTGGTGAAAAAGTGGCTGAAATAATGGCCCTGCCGCAAGAAGACCGGGCATACCTGGCTCAAAAGCTTATTGCCAGCCTCGACGATACTGTGGACGAAGATGTCGAGGAGCAGTGGAATGCGGAAATTGACCGGCGGTCGCGAGAGATGGAAGAAGGCCGGGTGGACATGCGCCCGGAGGAAGAAGTCATTAAGGAGATCCGAAACAAGCTCCATGCGCGTCGTCAGACATCCTGACTATCTTGCTCGCTGAGTGATAGGCGGCAAATTCATTCGGATGAATGATGAATGAGCAACTGCTTGAAAATCACCTCCAAAGGGGTTGCATTATCCAAATTGGCTTAACGGGATAATTCGTGTGAACTACCGCAACCCCGGGAAATAAGGATGCAAGGTTCGTGAATATCAGTGGCCGTCGGAGAATGTACTTTGGATCTCCAACGCTCAATTGCAACAGCTTTTCTGTGGGAGAATAAAGCTCCACGAATGCCACGTCTCCGTAATGCTCTGTCTGGTTGCGAGGCGAAAGCCATGATATGTCGTAAATCGGCACGAAATTCCTCTTGGTGAATTGCGCGCTTCGCGGCAGGCCATTCCAGAAATGACTGGGCTCGATCTCGACTTTACAATTCTTGTTCAGCCTTCCGACGTCCACCTGCACAGCTTCCAGCCATTGCGTAGCCAGTTCGTATGCCAAATTGGTATTGAGATCAGCCATTGGCAAGGCGAGTTGCCTCCGCAAAGCGACGCACGCTTGGTCATAATTCGCGATTGTGCAACTGTTAAACTTATTTCCGGCGGTAACTCCGTAAGTGTAATATTTAGTCGTGATGCTTCCGATCATCTTATAAGCATAGGCAAATCCGAATGGGCTGATATGATATTCGACGAGGTTCGATTCCGTTATTGGCAATCCCTCCGGTAGAGCCAATTCTTTGGCAGCTCGGTTCGCTTCCTCAGTGACCAATTTCAACGCTTCTTCCTGATAAGCCAGCGTTGTAAAACGGTGATTCACATAAACAACATTCCCATTGGTATCTACGCTTCTTGGAACGCCCGGCGGCAGTTGGCGCCCGGCATTATCGTAGCTAGGCAGCAGTGGACGCGTGCCGTCGATCGAGTCTTCCGAGCCCCGCACATCCAAGGCCGCCAAGGTGGTGGCCCAAACAAGGATTTCAAGTAGGCGTCGGCATCTAGACAAAAATCGATGCTTACTGCGTATCAATTGGAGACACATAAAGACCATCATAATTGGGATCCACGCTGCCCCGTGTCAGCCCTGAATGGCCGATGACATAGATCGGGCTAGTAACGATGTTTGTCGCGGGAATATAATAGTCGTAGTTTTGGCCGTCAACTCCTGCTTCGCCGGAGATATGATAGAATTGCGCGTTGGTCGGCACGGGGAAAGGGGCGATGTTGGGCTGCTGAACAGAGGCGGAGTGGATGCATATTGCGAGGGCGTAGTTATCTAGCCAAAGCTCGTACATGTCGTTCAAAGCTTCAGCGTAGGCCAATGCCACGTTCTCGGTTTCGGCAGTATCAACGGACGGATTCAACCAGCCGGTGGTATCCTTCCCCCAGCCAACGAACGCTTGCGGTCCCAGTTTGTAACGCGCTGCACTATTCGTCGCCCATATTGGGAAAATGCCGAAAGCCTGCCGCCATTCCGGCGTCGAAGCTGTAGAGCATCCGTCCAGGAATACAAATCTATAGGGGTTTTTCACGCTGATGATCTGCCAACCATAATAATTGGTCAGAACATCGGCGACTTCGGGCGCCCATAGCACGACACTGTCATCGTAGCTGGCGATAGCAGGACCCGATCCATGCGCATAGGCAAAGAAGTTTTTTGTGGAGCCGTTTGCCATTGTCGGATACAGCCAATTGGTGACTTCTGATTGGGAAGTCAAATATCCGGGCCAGCCTTCGCTCGTTCCGTTGCCATGGTTATTGTTGTCCTCGCCGGTATAGTTATTGAAGGTCGAACTGTAGTTGTCCTTGATGGTATTGGGGTTCGTCGTAGGCGTCAATAGGAGATCAACAACACCTTGCAGGCCATTCCACACCACTCCATAATCTTCAAACTGGCCGGAGAAGTTGCCGTTTGCCGGCGTATAAACGTACATGAAATCAAAGCCGTTGCCCTGTTCTGTGACGTTTAGCTGTGGCATTCTTCGCTTGTGTCGTTTGTGCGTCGTTTGCTTCGCCGGGTTGTATACACCTGACTGCCCAAAGCCAGAATCCAAAAGCGTGACATCATAGACCGCATCCACTTCTGCACCCGTGAATGGAGTGTCGTCGTCGGCGTATGTGCCGTTCCAATTCTCTTGAATCATCCCGTTCGATGTCGAATTTGTGATTGCGGTGATGAGCGTTTCCGGGTTCGTCGATGGGTCGTAGAGCGAAATGACGTAGCTAGCGTCCAGCTCCGGCAGTTGCGCGTCGAGATAGGCGCCGTTCGTGTCGAAGTAAGAGTCGCTCTCGAAGAATTGGAGGACGTTATCGGAGTAGTATGGCAGCAGCGGACCGCTGCCCAAGTTAACCGAAGTCGGACCGCCTGATTCGTTCAATGTGAATTGAGCCTGCAGGAAATGCTGTCCCGGCGGCTCATACGTCGTGTTCCAGTTCAAAAGAGTGTTTCCGTCAGCGGCATTTGTGATATCTTCCAAAGAAACGCAAACACCATTGAAAAATAGCTGCGCGATTCCGGTGTTCGTCACGATGTTGTAGCTTACCGGTATCTCGAAGGTAGCAATTTCAGCCTGTGGGCCGCTGACCCCCTCTAACACGAGCGGATTCCCTGAATCGAGAGGATTTATTCCGAGCGCGGCTTTGACGCGGCCAACCAACCCGTCGCCCGAGAGGTCAATGTCCAAATAAACTGAATTTGATGGGTCAGGATTCACGCCGTCCGTCATCGGGTTATACGGATCCGTCTCGCCTGGGTCAACGATACCATTGCCATTGGCATCTTCAACGTAATCCGGAATCCCGTCGGCATCACTGTCCAGAGGAAAACTGTTTGTAGCTGCGACGTAGTGCAAGCCAATATTCACAGGCAGGTTTGCCGAGTCTTTGACTTCATTCGTAAATGCTGTGTATTGCGCCAGCCCAGCCGCTCCAGCCGTTTGGCTGCCAGCCTGATATAGGGGTGTCAATGTGGAGATATAGTAGTTGCCAAATGGTCCACTGGCATACGGCGGCGCAGAACTCAAAACCACTTCGTTAAGGCCGTTGGTTGTTCCATCTCCGGGTGAAGTCGGCTGCAATTGAGTTATGTCCCCGTTAAAAAATGTACTCGGCAGCGGCCAGTAAGCGTTGTAATCATAATCGAACGGTAGGCTGGTTATTTCAAAAAATTGCGGCTCGTCGAACAGATTATCAGTAAACGTCCAATTTCCTGCCGTTGCGGGAATAGGCACAATCACGAATTCTCCGTGCGTCCGAAAGAGATTGTTCCGCGCCACAAACGCCAGGTTGACATTTACCACTCCGCCGTACCAGTCGTAGGTTGGTTGGAGGTCGATCTGGACCGAATCAAAAAGGTTGTTGTTCCACGATACAACGCCGGAACCGTAAAAGGTCGTATAAGGGATGCCAAAAATCCCGGATCATCACCATACAATCCGGTGCTGTCCGGCTCACCTAAACTGATTTGGCCGTCAACCAGCTCGCAATCCCGCATTGTCCAGTTTACCACGCTGTTATAGGAATCCATTGATTCCCCGGCTGAGTCCATTCCACTCCAAACCTCGTATGCTCGTGGTGCCGCGTAAAAGTCACAGAAGCGAAAGTCCAGAGTCGGGCCAATGTCATTGGTGTTGCCCTGAAAATCGGGAACAAAGTCGCTGAAACAGGGAGATAAATACTGCTCATCAACCATTTGGGCATCTGCAAAGACGATTGGCTTATTCGGCGCACCGTGGGCGATAAACGACGAATATTCACGCTCATCAAATCCCCAATCCGAAAGATAGGCCGTTCCCAAACCATATTGGTTTATGTTCTCGCGGAAACCGATTGCAGTGCCTGGCTCAACGGTAATAGAACCAAAGTTTGTCAGCGCGGCTACGGTATAATCCAGCGCATCGTAAAAGTAGCCGATGTATGGGGGGCCGTTTGTGTAACGTGGGATTTGCGGAAAAAGAGTGAGGTTTCCCGAGATTGAGCTTTGGGCCGGGAATGCGATCGGGGCGTATGTCGTTTTCGAGTGAAATTCGTTCAGCAAACTCGGTGTCACGTTTGTTGTTCCCATGTTGTGCAACGAACAACCGATGGCGAGATAATAGTTGCCCGATGCATTCGTCTGAAAAATGGAATAACCAGGATCGATCGAAGTATTCGGAGCGAAATATGCGGAAGCACTGCCGACATTGCCAAGGACAATACAGTTCGTAAGGCCAATGAAAGCCGCCGGGATTGAAGAATCACAAAAGTTCGCTGCGTCCACCGTCACATGTTCGGCAGTTATGGCAAAATCGTTCGTCAGGGCGGCCAGTGCGTCGAAACATTCAGCGAACAGGACATTGTGCAATCGGTCGATGCCGCCAAATTCATTGATGACGCCCGCGTTACACTGGAAGAATTGGCAATCCCATACATCCAAGCACCCACCTGCCGGGGTCGCCAGCGCTTCATCAGCATACCGAAAATGGACGTTTTCGACGGATGCACTTTCGGCCAAAGTCAAATCCAGATAAGGAACACCTGTGGGAACTGGAGCAGGAGGGCCATAACTCCACCACTCCCCATATTCGTCATCATCGACCGTCGTCAGGATCGAAGGGTTATAGGCAGTTCCTTTGCAACAAAGCGTCCCCATAATTTGCAAGCTTGGAAACTGCTGGGTGTAATCATATTTCAAGACCGTGCCCCCTTCGAACGTCGTCTTTCCATACAATTGAACCGTTGAGCCAATATAATATTCAAAGCCGTCGCGGAAAGTGTAATCCTGTCGTGGCCCTAAAACGACCATGTCATCTGGATCGCCAAGATCTCCATCCACCGCTAATGTGGCTGTTTGACTGGTGACTGTTCCCGCCGCGCTCGTGATGACACATGCGTAGTCTCCCGCGTTTGTGGTCTGGACGAGATCTATTGTATAGCTGCTACCGGTAGCGTCAAATATGTTTGTGCCATCGAATGTCCACTGATACGAAAGCGCTGTACCGTCAGCATCAACCGAGAACGTTACCGTGTCCCCTACGAATACTTCTTGCGACATTGGTTGCGTGTAGATGGTGACGGCAGCCATTCGCGCCCAGACAAATAGGTTGGTGCGGCCGTTTTGCGACAGGGACACGGGTGTGACGTTGCCAACCGCTCCGGTGACAGTCATTTCGGACGTCCACAATGGCAAAAGGAGGTCCGTTTTCGTAAGGACATCATAAAAGTCGCCGTTAATGGTGTTATGAATCAGGACATTGAAAACGTTGGAAACCGACAGGGCGTTTGTGGGCACTTCAAGCCATAAGGAATTGGTGTCGATGCTCATCCCACCGCCGGCCTCCGGGAAGAATGTATCGGTGTCGTTTGTCGTCTCTTCAGCCTCCAGCGCAGCATAATCCACCGACCGGTCGTCAATGATGAAGTCGGGATTTGTGCTGACCTGATAGACCGGCAGATCGGGATAAAGGTCAAATGGGAGCGGGCCAGGCGCCGTCAACATCCAGTACGTGCCGTAAGCCCCACTATTCGTATTCACCACAAGCGGCACAGATAGGGGCGGTTGCGGCTCCGCCATCAAATTTGTAATAACTTCGACCGCCGACGGGTTGTTCTGGAAAATCGAAAGAATGGGAGCCGGCGGCGCTCCTTCAAGCAGTATTGCGGCCGGCCCGAAAAATACGGCGGCAGCAGCCAATACCAGCAGATGGAACTTCAATAGTAAGCTCCAGATGTTTATTTTGGTTTTATTTTTTTTCATAGCCCTCTGATTCAATTCCGACGAGGTTTAATCTTTTCTGTTCTTAAGACAAGAAACAATTCAGCAACAAAATCTGCTTTCCTGTAATATCCAAACGCAAGCCAATTTGCGTTTGTTTTGTCATTTCACCATGCGCGCCGGAGTCTGTAAAGAAAAATCATCACGCATGCGTGATGATGTTTTTGTCACGTTTCGGATGTGCAGCGCAACTTGGACAGACAATTGGCGAAATATCTACGAAAAGCGCGCGGCGACCTTTCCTATGCCGAATTCGCGAAAAAGAGTGGCGTTTCGCATCAAACCCTTTTCCGCATTGAGCACGGCGAGCACCATCTGACTTTGGATAAGCTTGAAACGGTCCTCGTGAAATTGAAAATTCGTTTGAAGGATATCTTCCCGGGCGAATTCTGACTCGTTCACTAAAAATCGGCGCGTTTTCCAAGAAAACGCCACTGTTTTGAGTTGGAACGAGGTTATTGACCGGCGTTCGCGGAAACTGAAACAATCTGCATGCGCGTCGTCAGAAATCCCGACGTCTCGCGAAAATCGGAATAAGCCGGTAACGTTAATGTAACTTTTGTTGCTTTTCGTGTTGCCAAAATGTTGCCAACTAAACCATTGGCATTCAACGATGTAGCCGATGTAGCCGATTTTTCGAGCAATCATCAAACCATAACCATTACAGCCACATGCATTGCATGTATTCGTCCGTGCCGATAGCCAAGACAGTCCAGAACCCTGTCGTTTCCGCCCGCATTGGCCCGATCCGCCAATTCCCCAATAAAACCGCGCTTTTTATCAAAAGCGCCGTTCGTTTCCGTTTCCCCGCCTATGCCCAAAAAATGTGTGTACCAGTGCCGGTCAGTGTCTGATGGGCAGGTGGCGCCGCCATGCCGTGTTCGGCGTTCAGTGTTCAATGTTGGGCGTTCGACGTTCGATGTTTCGCAAGCAGCCGTACCGCACTGCTAAATAAGCTCGCATTGATTGCCGGGAGGGGACATTATTTCAGGTGCTGTGTTTGAGTTTTTATTCAAAGTTTGGGGTCTGGCAAAGGCCTATCGGTTCAGGCTGTTCCTGGGGGTGGTGACCGGCGTTATAAGCGGGTTTATGTACCCGCTGTTGTTGGGGACGATTGTGCTCGTTTATAGCGCGGTTTTTGGGGACCAGTCGGGTTTAACGGCCTCTTCGGGAGGCCGGGCTTCAATCTTCGAGCCAAAGTTTGTCCAAACGTGGCTTGACAACGTCCATGCCGCAATGGAAAGCGACGTGAAGTCGCACCCATGGTCGATAGTCGCGTTGGTGGCCTCAATCCCCGTCGTCATGGGTTTGCGGGGGTTGTTTGGTGTTTTAAACGTTTATTTCCTGCAATGGGTGGCCAGCCGGTCCATCGCGGATTTGCGGACCAGGCTGTTCCGGCATTTACTGGATTTGTCGGCCGGGTTTTACAATGAGAATTCGACCGGCCAGCTGTTGTCGCGCGTGATGAATGACACCAGCATGTTGCAGACGATTTTGGGAAATGCGACC
Organism: Candidatus Sulfotelmatobacter sp.; assembly: GCA_035503455.1. Lineage (GTDB taxonomy): Bacteria > Verrucomicrobiota > Verrucomicrobiia > Limisphaerales > UBA11358 > UBA11358. Next base: position 28,895 of record DATJTK010000170.1, read on the forward strand.
ACGACCATTGTCCGGGACCCTGTCACACTGGTCGTGCTTATCAGTTCATTGTTGGTGTTCCAGGCCAAATTGACGCTGATAGCGGTTATTGTTATGCCGGTGTGCCTGGTTCCGATCATCATTTTCAACAAAAAAATCCGGCGTTCCAGCCGTGAAATGCAGGCGCGTTCGGCCGATTTGACGGAAACGATGACGGAGTCATTTACCGGATACCGCATGATCAAGGCCTACAACCTGGAAGACATTGTCACGGCGGAATTTCAGAACACGACGCGCGGAGCGGTGAGCCACTATATGCGTATTGTGCGCGCCAGCGGTATCCCGGGGCCGCTGATTGAATTTTTTGGTTCGTGCGGCGTGGCGCTCCTGTTGGCCTATGTGATTTATCACCGCCAGCCGATCCAGAATTTCATCCAATTGGTCGGCAGCGTATTCATGATTTATGCGCCGCTGAAAAACCTGAACATGCTGCACAATTGGATTACCCAGGGGCAGGCTGCAAGCGAACGTGTATTCGAGCTTCTCGCCACCAAAAACTCGGTGCCCGAGCCGGCGCAACCGAAAAAGCTGAATGCCAATGGCGCGGACGTGGTATTTGAGAACCTCAGTTTCAATTACGGGGAAAAGCCGGTGCTGAGAAACATCAACCTGACCGTCAAATCCGGGCAGCTTGTTGCGCTGGTAGGCGCCAGCGGTTCAGGCAAAACCACAATCGCGAATTTGCTTCTGCGATTTTACGATCCGCAACAGGGCGCCATCCGGATTGGCGGCGTGGACATTCGAGACGTTTTGACGCGCGATTTGCGCGATCATATCGCGGTGGTTTCGCAGGAAGTCATTCTGTTTGATGAGACCATCCGCAGGAACATCGAGCTGGGCCGGCCCGGTGCGACCGAAGAAGACATTATCGCGGCGGCCAAACACGCCCATGCGTACGATTTTATCATGTCTAACCCTGACGGCTTCGACACGCTGATTGGTGAAAAGGGGGTAAAATTGTCCGGCGGCCAGCGCCAGCGAATTGCCATTGCGCGGGCGGTGGTGCGCAACGCGCCGATTCTCCTTCTGGACGAAGCCACTAGCGCGCTGGATAACGAAGTTGAGCGCGCGGTGCAGGCGACGCTCGATGAGTTGATGACCGAGTGCACGACCCTTTGCATTGCGCATCGCCTTTCGACCATCATGCATGCGGATCTAATCGTCGTTCTGGACAAGGGCCGGATTGTTGAAACGGGACGGCACGAGGAATTGATTCAGAGAGGCGGCGTTTATCAAAAACTGTACGAACTTTCCGAAGGCGGCCGCCTTTCGAGCCCGGAAAAGGAACCGGCTATTCTCCAATAAAGTGAAGCACGGCGCGGCGTGAATGAGGGCGCGCGCGGTGTTCCCATAAAAAGATTCCCTGCCACGTGCCCAGCGCCATTTGGCCGTTGCGGACCGGGATGTTCAGATTGACAGTCGTCAGGGCAGTGCGGACGTGCGCGGGCATGTCATCGTCCCCTTCAATGGTGTGCTCAAAGATGGGGTCGCCGTCGGGAACAAGCCGCTCGAAAAATCTTTCAAAATCCCCCCGAACGTCCGGGCTGGCATTTTCCTGGATGAGCAGCGAGGCGGATGTATGCTGCAAATGGATGGTCAGCAGCCCGTCGCGAAATTTGTTTTGGGCGATCCACCGTTCCACTTCGAGAGTAAATTCATAGAGGCCGCGTCCGCGCGTCGAAATGCTGACTTCGTGGAAGGATTGTCGAAACATGGCGGCACGATTTCATTGCCCCGGATTATTCGCGGCGGTGGTCGTGCTGAGCATTTTTTCGATCTGCGGGTTTGGCGGCACGCCGGCGACGAGGGCTTTTTCGTAGTGCCATCTCGCCATCTCGGTCATGGGCGGGACGGTGCTCAGGTAAATGATTGCGAGGTTTTTGTGGGCATCGCCGTAATTGGGGTCAATCGCGACGGCTTTGCGGAAGGCGGTTTCGGCCTGCACGCGCAGTCCTTTTTGCGCAAGCGCGACACCAAGGAAATTTTCGATGTGCGGGTTTTCGGGGTCCAGTTTCACGGCGCGGTCCAGCGCGTCGAGCGCGCCATCCAGGTTTCCTTCACAGAACCGGACACGGCCAAGAACGGCCAGGCTAAACGGATCATTCGGGTCGAGGGCGAGCGCCGCCTGCACGTGCGCGTCCGCATCGGAGAGTTTGTTCTGCTCCAATTCGGTGGAAGCCAGGTTGGCCAGCGCGAGCGGGCTGCTTTCGTTTTGGCTTAAAACTGCTTCATAATCCGCGGCGGCCTTGTCGTATTCGCGGTTGGTGAAATAGCTCTGGGCCTCGGCGACGAGCACCGCCGCGCTTCCGGACAGTTTGTGGAAGGACTTTTTCTCGCCTTTCGGGTCCGCCGCGAGTGGTTCAGGCGTGAACAACGCCAGTTCCTGTGGCGTGTAGGGGACGGTTTCGCCTTCGTCGACTTCGACACGATCGCGCAGCGTCTCAATCTGCTGCGCCAGCGCGTCCAATTGCGCGGACGCAGTTTCGTTTTTGCGGGTTTTGAGCTTGCGGTTTGCCTGGCCCAGTTGGGCGAGCAACGTATCGCGCTCGAGCTTCAATTCGTGGATTTGCGCCTGCAAATCCGGCGTGTCCTGCGCGGTATTTTGGACGGCGTTTTCGAGCGATGACTCCTGCATTTGTTGGATGCGTCTTTCGAGGGCCGTTTTTTCGAGCCAATTCTCGTTGGCGTCGGCCTGTAATTGGGCAATCTGCGCGCGTGCTGCAGACAGGTCCCCGTTGGTATCGGTGGCGGCGGGCAAGTGAACGTTTGCCAGTTCCTTCTTGAGCACGGCGTTTTCGCTGCGGAGGGCTTCCGCGGCGTCAGCATCCGTGGTCAGGGCGAGAACCTTGGCTTCCAAAGAGTCGTTTTCCTGGGCGAGTTGGGTGGCGCGTGTCGTCTGGTCCGCCAGTTCCTGTTGCAGCTTCGGATCCGGTTGCGGGACGGCCGGGCGGGACGGGGCGTTGGTGGTCATTTGCGCGGCGGTCGCCTTGAGCAAGTCGTTTTCCTTGGACAGTTCGTGGACCTGCTCCTGCAATTGGGCGTACGCGGCGGCGCTGGCGCCTTCGGGCTGGACGCTTAAGGCCTCCTTGAGCTTGGCCTGAAGGGTTTCATTTGCGCCTTGCAATTGCTGGATCTGCCCATTCAGGTTGGCCAATTGCGCCTGCCAATCCGCCGGGGTGGGCGCAGGCGCAACTTTGGGAGGCGGCGCGTTGGTGGAAATTTGCGGGGTCAGCGCCGTTATTTTTTCCGCGAGATAATTGAGCCGGTAATTCACGATCATCGGGTTCCAGTCCGAATACACAAGCTGGAATTGTTTCAGTTCCCGATCCGCTTCGACGTAGTCGCCGAGCGCCTGTTTTGGCTGGCCGGCGTTCAGGCTGGCGTCGCCCTGCTGGATCAAAACATAAATGATGACATACTGGTCATCCGGGCTTTGCTGGGCGCGGAGGATTGGAACGGCCAGGAAGAAGGCGATGACGAGGGCGGCGAAAAGTTTCATTGTGCCAAAATATAAATCACTGATATGAGTTTCAAGTTTTGAGTACGGGTTTTGGACTGTGAATTATGATTTGGCCGTTTTATTGAGAATTGATAGAGTTCCGAAATCATGAGACCTTCCGTGCTCCTCCTCATTGCATTGCTCCTTGTCGTTCTGGCCGTCGAGCTTTCCCTGTTTCAGACTAAGAAATCGCGGCGGATTTCAGCGCAGGCGTCTTTGACGCCGGCTGAACTTCTCTGCAATCACCTGAAAGAGCCGGCCGGCATTGATTTTCAAAAGCCGATATTTAGCTGGATTTTGCCGCAGGCGCAGGGCCGGCGGCAGGCGGCGTATCAAATTTTGGCGGCTTCATCCAGGGATGCGCTGGACCGAAACAATGGCGATATGTGGGACAGCGGAAAAGTGAGTTCCAGCCAGTCTATCCAGGTTGAGTACGCCGGCAACCCGCTTGTCTCGGGCGGCGTCTATTTCTGGAAAGTGCGCGTTTGGGACAACCGGGGAATGGTGTCGCCCTGGAGCAGCCCGGCGTTTTGGAGCATGGGCTTGCTGGAGCCGTCGGATTGGAAGGCGCAATGGATCGGTCTCGACACTGCCAACGGCACGGATTCAAGGTCGTTGCCCGCCCGGTGGCTGCGCAAGGAGTTCGCGGTGTCAAAACCCATTGAGCGCGCGACCGTTTATTTTTCCGGCCTGGGATGGTCGGAAATGTTTATTAACGGCCGGAAAGTCGGCGGCCATCTGCTATCGCCGCCGTTGAGCGATTATACCAAACGCGATTACTACGAGACGTACGACGTCGCCGATTTGTTGAACCAGGGCAGCAATGCGATGGGGGTTGTCCTGGGCAATGGCCGCTTTTTTGCGCCCCGGGACAATGCGGTCAATTACGGATATCCGAAATTGATTCTTCAGCTTCACCTCGAATTTGCCGATGGCGCCGCGACGAACATCGTGAGCGATGGTTCCTGGAAGATGACGACTAACGGCCCAATCACAGCCAATAACGAATACGACGGCGAAGCATACGATGCCCGGAAGGAATTCCCGGGCTGGAGCCGGGCGGGGTTTGACGATTCGGCATGGCGGGCCGCCGCCATTGTTTCAGCGCCGGGCGGCGTCCTTTCGGCTGTGCGGCAGGACCCGATTCGGGTGACGGATACGATAAAGCCGGTATCGGTGAAAGAGATCAGGCCCGGCGTTTTTATTTTTGACATGGGCCAGAACATGGTGGGCTGGTGCAGGCTGCAAGTGAAAGGCCCGGCGGGAACGCAAATTACGCTGCGTCATGCTGAAACACTGACGCCCGACGGTGAGCTTTACACAGCGAACCTTCGCACCGCGAAAGCCACGGACGTTTATACTCTTAAAGGGGGCAGGGAAACCTGGGAGCCGCAGTTCACGCTGCACGGTTTTCGGTTTGTGGAGGTGACCGGGTATCCGGGGAAGCCCACCCTGGATTCTTTGCTGGGTTGTGTGGTGGGTGATGACCTGCCGGTCACGGGCGACTTTGAGTGTTCAAATCCGCTGCTCAATAAGATTTATCATAACATTGTTTGGGGCGTGCGCGGCAATTACCGGAGCATACCGACGGATTGTCCGCAACGCGATGAGCGGCAGGGCTGGCTGGGCGATCGCGCGGAGGAATCGCGCGGCGAGACGTACTTTTTTGACAACGATGCGCTCTATTCCAAATGGATGCAGGACATAGCCGACTGCCAGGAACCCAGCGGGAGCATTTCCAGCGTTTGCCCCGCGTACTGGAGGATTTACGCGGACGACGTCACGTGGGCCAGCGCCAGCGTGGTCATTCCGGGGATGTTGCGCGACCAGTTTGGCGACACGCGGACGATTGCCGAGCATTACGATTGCGTCAAAAAATGGATGGACCACATGGAGGGTTACATGACCAATGGCATTATCAGCCGGGACCGTTACGGCGATTGGTGCATGCCTCCCGAAGACCCGAAGCTGATTCATTCCCGTGACCCGTCGCGAATTACATCGGGCACGATGCTGGCCACGCCTTTCTTTTACAATGACCTGCGGCTAATGCGGCGTTATGCGCTGCAACTGGGCGAGACAAATGACGCTGTCCACTACGGAGAGTTGGCGGAAACGATGAAGGACGCATTTAACAAACAATTTCTCAACCGCGACACCGGCCAGTATGACAATGGCACACCCACGTCATCCGTGCTGCCGTTGGCCTTCGATATGGTCCCGCCTGAAATGCACGATCGGGTTTTCCAATTTCTCGTGAATAAACTGAATGACACCTGGCACGACCACATTGGCACGGGCCTGGTGGGCGGCAAATACCTGATGCGCGTCCTGACCGAAAATGGACGTCCCGACCTGGCTTACACAATTGTCACCCAAACCAATTATCCTGGCTGGGGATATATGGTAGAGCACGATGCCACGACCGTGTGGGAATTATGGAATGGCAACACAGCGGACCCCGCGATGAACTCTGGAAATCACGTCATGCTGATTGGCGACCTTGCGATTTGGATGTATGAAGATTTGGCGGGCATCAAACCCGACCCGCAGGATCCCGGGTTTAAGCACATCATTATGCGGCCAACGCCCGTGGGCGACTTGACATTCGTCAAGGCGTCGCACCGCTCCCCCTATGGATGGATTCGGAGCGAGTGGCGCATCGAGGACAACGAGTTCGATTGGCACGTGGAGGTTCCCGCCAACACAACGGCGACGGTCTATTTGCCGGCGTCAAACCCGGAAAGCGTTTCGGAAAATAACCAGCCGCTGGACAAGGCGCCTGGCTTCAAATTAATCAACACAGGCGAAGGCGGTCCGGTCGCGGGGACATTGCAACCCGGGGCCTACGAGTTTGTGTGTGAACATTACAATACCGATTTGTTTTATCGGCCGTTCCAAACCGGGAGTCTATAACTGGCTACTCCTCACCCAGTTCGACGTTCCAGTAGGCGAGGTCGATGAAGTGTTTCCAGCTATCGTGACGATGAAGGCTGAAACTGATTTGGACAAAGGGACGCCACTTGGGACGCCTGGGCTTGCGGATGAGATGCAGGCCGGCTTCCTGGGGAGTGCGATTGGCTTTCTTTGTATTGCACTCGATGCAGGAGCAGACGATGTTTTCCCACGTGGTCGGGCCGCCGCGATCGCGGGGGACGACATGGTCGAGGTTTAAATCTTTGCGGTCAAATACGATGCCGCAGTATTGACAGGTGTTTTTGTCCCGCTCGAAGATATTGTGCCGCGTGAACTTGACTTCCTTCTTGGGAAGGCGGTCGTAGATCAGGAGCAGGATGATTCGCGGAACACGGATTCGAAAGGAAATGGCGTGAACGGCTTCGTTATGGGGCGCGCCCTCGGAAAAATCCCGCCATTCGCTGAAGTTAAATGTCCGAAAAGAGCCATCTGCCGCATTGACGACGACCTGCGCCTGGCCTTGAAAAAGCAGAGTGAGAGCGCGCCGGGCGGTGCAGACATTTACAGCCTGCCACAACCGGTTCAACACGAGGACATGCTGATTTAACAAGGCGCTCATGGCATTGACCTGGTAAAAGTAGCAAAAATTATTCCGGCCTGTCAACCCATTGGAACTGCACGAAAGTGTTACATTTTGGAAAACTGCCGGGCTGCTTTTGGGGTAGTGGACCAGGCGTCTCGCTTTGGCAATTGGCGCGGCCACCGCCAGATGTCCTGAAAATACATAGTGCGGCCCCCAAAATAATATTTTGACCCGTCGCGGGCCGTTGATATACCGTGGTAGAGTAACAATAAGGAGAAAACAATGGACATTATGAATGCAGCATCAAAAAACGTTCTCGGTTCAGACGTCGAAATTAAGGGAAACATCAAGTTCAACGGCGAGCTTACTTTCGACGGTAAACTGGACGGGGAAGTCCACACCGACGGCGCGCTGAACCTGGGCGACAGCGCCGTAATCAACGGCAACATTAACGCGCAATCGGTTGTCGTGCGCGGCAAAGTCAATGGCAACATTACGGCCAAGGAAAAGATTGAGATCAAGGCAAAGGCGGAATTGTTTGGCGATATTCGCGCCGCGAAACTGGCCGTCGAGGAAGGGGTGACATTTGTGGGCAAGACCGAGGTGAATCCGAACAAGGTTACGCCCGTGCCACCGCTGCCGAGGACCGGCGAGGCGCCCAAACCGCCGGAGCCTGCCAAAGCCGCCCGCTAAACCGGCCGGCATTGCCGAATTGAATGCCGTCCAAAAAACAGGACAAGGTCCTGCTGGTTTGCCCGCATTGCGGGAACCAGCAGCCTGAACCGCGCGGGGCGTTCTCCACGATTTGCAAAAAATGTGGACAACACCTCCGCGTCGACGAGGTCCTCAATCCGCAGGTCAAAGCAGCCGACCACGGGCACAAAAAGAAAATCATCACCTGTTTCGAATGCGGGACGGGACTGGAAGTCTCCGACTCGGCCGAGTCCACGATTTGCAAACGATGCAGCGCGTATGTGGACCTGCACGATTATAATGTCACGAGCGCCCTCGCCAAAAATTTCAAGACCAAGGGCGAATTCACCATCGAGCTGAAAGGATGGGTGTTTAACACTGAAAGCACCGTCGGCAACGCGGTCGTCCGCGGCAAATTCCACGGCAAACTGGCGGTCGAACGGTCGCTGACAATCTATTCGACGGCCGAAATCAAAGGCAGTATTACCGCGGGGCAACTGATTATTCCCGCCAAGAATCATTTTCGCTGGGACAGCCAGATAAAGGTTGGTTCGGCTGAAATCTCCGGCGAACTGGCGGCGGACCTGCGGGCTGAAGAAAGCGTCGTGGTGAAGGCGGGCGGCCGATTGTTCGGCAACGTGGACGCGCGGGGGTTGGTGATTGAGGAGGGAGCGGTTATCGTGGGCAGGATGCAAATTGGCCCGCGTACCGGCGCCGGACAGCGCGAGATGCTATTGGAGCCGATCAAGGTAAAATCATAGCCGCAAATGGGCAATGGTTGGTGGGTCACGGCGTGCCCGCCGTGACGGCGCGCGCCGCCGGCGCGTGCGAGTCACGCGCCATTATGTCTTTGCATATGAGGTCTGAAAATCCGCAACATCCGCTACAACGTTGATTTTCAGCGAGTTAATCCGCAACAAATCCGCAACAAACCCGCAACAGGGTCGCAACATTTTGGGAGGGATCCGCGGCGTGGTGTAATCCGTGATTGTGGAATCGTCGAGGCTCTCCACGAAAGAAACGATTAGCGCGCATCCTGCGCGTTGAGATGGCTCGACGGGCCGGCTTATCGATTTTCCTCTTGCTCACTTGTTCGCCGTCTGCGCGAAATGGCGGCGGTCTCGGAAGGAAACCTATGAGAACAACAAATCGAACAGGAATTATTTCGCTCACTGCCGGTATTGCGCTTATTTGGTGCTCCGCTGCGAATCTTCATGCGCAGGACACAAACGTGGACTGGGGAGCGGCGTCCGACGACCAGGTCATATTACAGGCAATCGAACAGACCACGCCCGTTCCCTCCAACGACGTGCCTTTCTTTGCCACATTTTATTCCGCTCAACATTCGCCAATAAGCGCCCAGCCCTGGCCGCCGCTTCCGGCGGATATTTTTGGTCTTAGCTCGTGGAACCTCGGCAGCAACGTTTGGCTCGTGGATGATGTTGGATTCGATTACAATGCATTATCAGCGCAAACCAGCCAATCGATGATGGCAATGGACGCAGATCCGCCGCTTCCCGGCGGCGATGATGGCGGGACAAATATCCTCTCGCCCGGTGGTGTTGATATAGCGCCTTTTGATCCGGGCACGAATTTGTGGATCGCCCAGGAGGCCATTTCGGGAGGCAATTTTACGGGCATTCTTTCCAATACGATTCCCGGCGTATCCTACCAATTGCTCTATGCAAATTCACTGAGCCATCCAGTGCAATGGATTCCCGACGGTTTAGTTGTTGGTACGGATGGAACGAATTGGACTCCTTGGGATATTCCGTTCAGTTCGGCGACGAATTTCTTTCTGAATGCTTTGTCCTGGCAAACCGACGGGAGTGGTATTCCCATCTGGTGGCAATTGAGGTATTTCGGTACAAATAATCTTGATCCGTATGCTGACCCGACGGGCGACGGCTATACGCTCTACCAAGACTTTATAAATGGTTGGGTGCCGACAAATTGGATGCAGCCTCCAGCCCCTCAGGGCTTAGCCGTCGACAGTTTCAACAGCGCGAGCGATACCGCCACATTAAGTTGGCTGCCTTCTCCAGGTCCTGTTACTGGGTACACCATGCAGACACCCGACGGAACCGTGAATGTGGGCCTGGTAACCAGCTATATTGACAATGAATCCTCAGTTGGAGCTACATACTCGGTTGAAGCAGATTATGCTGGCGGCCCGTCGGCTTGGAGCGGGCAAGTGTCGGTTAGTGGCGACCCGGCTCCTAATGCGGCCATTGTTCCCGGCCCGCAGGGAAGCCTCTATTTGGTGGCTTCCGGTTTACCGCCCGATTTGAGCGCAATGCAGATAACCCTCAATTCCTGGGACTCAGGCGGCAGCTTAACCAAAGAATTTCCACAAAGCGCTAACTACGTTGATCGAGGCAACTTCCCGACCGACCCCTTGAACAGCAGCAGCTTTCAGATTCCCGCCGCAGAAATCACCAATGGCATCTGCGAAATACCGCCATCCGACGTTTCGGAATTCTTTCCGTACCAATTCGCGATAGAGACCATCCGCTCCAACGGCGTTACGAGCGTTCCAACCCTTAGCGGCTCGCCATACGGGTCAACCCCGTTGGCCGAAGTCCCTTTCATCGACGGACGAGTTGACTTCAAAGACAACCTGCGTTTCCTATTTCGCGCGGCAAACGACCTGTCCTCGCAAGAGTCGTTTCAATTCACCGCAGCGGGAAATTATGGCTTTGGCGCCAGTTGGCCGTTGGACCACATTTGCGTCGGCCTTTACAGCGACGGAACCGGCTATTATGGCCCCTACATCGCCTCGTCCCCCGATCCGTTGGAGCCTTTGGAAGACAACGCCTTCTACAAGAATTTTGTCTTCGATCCGAATAATCTAATTAGCATTCAATATTGGGAGATGCCGAACACCGGCGTCAGCTATCAGTATGTGCCGACGGGTCCGTACGACGGATACTACGGCTTGGATTATAATTTCGACCAAGTCGAGTATTCACTGAACGTGAGCACATTTTTGGCCGATCCGTCTGTCCCAGCTTCGGCCATAGGGACAAATGACTCGACCTATATAACGCCCAGCTATAACGAAGCTCTCTTCGATTTCGACGACTACTTCGCTGAAAACGGGGAAACCAACGTCTACGGGCTTCCCTTCGTGGCGGCCGAGGGCGTTTGGAACACGAACAACGATTATTTCTATCAAACATTCTATCCCGGAGAGGGAACCATAGCCGGCTGGCCATTCCCGGACGCTCAGCAACCTGATTTCCAAATCGTCGATTACTATTTTTGCCGCCCAGGGGTTGACCCGATGCCGGAGGACGGAAGCTTTGCCCCTACCAACACGACGCCTCTTATCATCGTACCCGTCGGCGGTCAGCAGCCGTTGGGATACGGGGACGCCTCAACACAGTTGGCGGGTTATGCGCGGGTATCCGTCGGCGGCGCTTTTCCAGGCGTTTACGGCTATATCGGCCAATACTTCACAAATGCCTATCAAATTGACGGCAATGGCAACGTGACGACGAATATCGCAGGCCTACTGTCTCCTTACGGCCAGTTCCTCGCCACTGAACCCGGCCCGGCGGCGTTGGTAACAATGCCAGATCCCGATACAGGACAGCAAGGCACATGCACCGTCTATTGCGTTTCCATGAACGTAGACAAAAACCACGATGGCGTAATGGAAACGTCTTTCAATAGCGCGGATTCCACGTCGCAGGCAAGCCCTATGGAATTCTGGGTTAACGACGGCTGCGACGTTCCTGGCCAAAACGGCAGTTATGATCGAGATTTGCAGGTGCCGCCACAAACCAGTAATTATAAGCAAGGCATTGTCACTTGCCAGCGCGACCTCGAAAACTTTGCGAGACTTTGGATTTCCGGAATGCCACCGTTGCCGGCATACGGCAGTTATCAAGTCACATTAAGCTGGGGCAGTGTCGTCTGCAGCAACCCGGCAATCAACCTGTACGTCTCGGTTGAAACGAACGGCGGCACCGGCTATTTGACCGATACCAACATTGCGGAATCGCAATGCGCTATTTCTCCAGATAATACGCCGGGCATGGCCATTGTCACCAATATAGCGCCCGGACAGCCGTACACGTTTCCTCCGAACTATTTTGAAGACGGCGGGAACCAATATTTCCTGTTCGAAGGGGCGGGCATTGGCGAAGGCGAATTGATGCTGACGGTTTATGAGAATGGAAACGCCATTGCTCAAACTGGCGTGTGGCTGGATCTGCACGACGCACAAGACTTTTTCGAACACCCGCGTGCTTCTGATGTGTCGCTCGCCGACCCGCCGACCACCAATACTGGCGCTTTCACGATTGACAGTTATGAAACGGCACGGGATGCGTCTGAGGACACCAATATCGTCATCTATGTCCACGGCGTCAACAACACGCAGTTCGTCTATGAAGACTTTAACGCATCAATTTTCAAACGCCTGTATTGGCAGGGCTATCACGGGCGGTATGCCGCTTTCCGCTGGCCATGCCCCCTCTGGAGCCTCTATCCCGTCAATTCCAACCAAGTCACCGTTTTAGGCTACAACAAGACCGAGTACGTCGGCTGGCAAAGCGGTATGGCCCTGAAGAACTATATCGACGATTTGAGAACTCGATTTCCCGGCTATAACGTCGATATCCTTGCGACCAGCGGCGGCGGAGCCGTTGCGAACAATGCCATTCGTTTGGGAGCGCACGTGGATAATTTTGCGATGCTTGTGGTAACACTCCCCGCCGAGGCGTTTGACGGGAACGATCCCAGTTTGACTTACGATTACCTGGCAACCGGCCCAGAGTCGCCAGACGCTGATGCGTTGGGCGGATATAATAATTGCTTTACCAATGCGCTGCGGATCGTGAATTTTTACAATGATGACGATTACGCCTGTTTTACGGGGCCGGGTGGAGCTTGGGAATTTGCCCAGAAATATACGCGCCCGGACCAATCCTTTACCATTCCGGATTTCGTTTATTCTTTTGACGGCACCAACTGCTTTTTTAAAGAGCTCGACGATAACGGCATTACCATATTTTCACGGACGTTGACGCAGGATTACGAGAAAAAGTGTTATGTGGCGAGATCGCGCACAAAAGCAATCGGAGCGGCGGGCTTGAAGTATCCCCCCAACGCCTTAGCCGGCGGGGCCATCACCGCCAACATCAGCCTGCAAGACGCCACTCTGGGATTTGTCGGCGGCGCAAAATTTGGCGACTCGAGGGCAGATCACAGCGGAGAATATGCGAAGCCTATTCAGGACACGACCCCGTTTTATAAAGAGCTATTAAATGAAGGATTTTTGATTGCTCCGAGTCCATAATTTATGAGCAAGAGGCAAAAAGGTATTGGGGTGGCAGCTTTAGCCATTTGTCTGATTTTGGTTTTCTTTACGAGACGGTCTGGCGTGGCTTCTTCAGGGCAACGCCAGGTGACGGCCGTCAAAACTAATGGACCAGCTTTAATCCAGGGTACGCGCGACCGTGGCGAACTGACCACCACTGGCACGCCTTTGCCGGCCGATACACAGAGCGTACAGCCGCAGACCGAGCAGATGAGGCAAGAGCTTCAGTTGTGGCATACCCCTTTATTATTCTATGGAAAAGTCGTTGACGAGAGCAATCGACCCATTGCCGGCGTGCAAGTATCGTACAGCGGCAACGCGATGGACGAGTCGCTGGCTAAAGAAATCCGCAATAATGGTTCAGTTGTCACGGATCAACAGGGAATTTTTAAGATCGACGGCCTTTATGGGATCGGTCTGATGTTTGAATTGTCGCACCCCGACTATTACCCGTACCCCGATAACTCTACGGGCTTTGACGTCCGGAGTCCTCCGAGAGATGGCGCGGCCGGGAACAGCGAGGCATATCCTCAAATATTTCGAATGCACAGCAAAGGCGATCCGGTTTCACTGATTTATCGAAGCGGAGGATTTCACGCGGCCAACAATGGCACGATTGCGAATTACCCTTTGCGAGGTCGTACACGCGCTGAGGTCTTGGGACAACTGCAAATTCAAGGATGGACCGGGCTTCGTTCGGATACAAATGACTACGATTGGAAAGTTCAGCTTACGATACCGAATGGCGGCATTGTTGAATCCACAAATTACTTTGACTTTATCGCTCCGAAGACGGGCTACGCTGGTGCGTTAGATTTCGAAGTTGGCGGCGGCGAAAGTCTCAGCAAGACATTTTTCTTGAGCCTGCCAGCAGGCTACATTCGCTTCAAACTGCTGATAATCATGGGCAAAGACATGTTCGTCACCGCTGATTATTATTTCAATCCAGACGGCTCGCGCAATTTGGAGGCAGGCGAAGTGATTCATCCCACGCAATGACAGCGCCGAAATACGTCATTTCTTCGCTGGTAATCGCTGGCGCACATTTCGCCGCCTGCGGCATCTTGGCCGCCATTGTTCTCCCTGCTTCTTTTGGCTATGCATTATACGACACTTATCAAAGTCCCGCCTGGTGGCTCGTGGCGGCGGATCATGCTTTGCTTTTCCTCGAAGCTCCCGTCGTGCTCGTTTTGTACTGGCTTTACCATCCGGCTGCTCGCTTTGAGCCGCCGCACTATTTCGCTGCTGATTTTCTGTCGAACGGCTCGAACGTTCTGATGGTTTTTGGCTCATGTATTTTATGGAGCCTTGCCCTTGGGTGTCTGGTTGCTTGTGTCAAAGGTTGGATGAGTCGGCGTGCATGAACGGGAAAGATGCTTACGGTTCCTATGACGCCAATGAGCGATAACGTTAATGTAACACGGCAAGTAGCTTACCTATAGCAGTTTATGAGATTTTGGCAGGTTTGTAACAGCGTGTAACAAAGAGTGTAACACGGCAAATCGTTGTGGTTCAACCATGTAACACTGTAACACGATTTTCAACTTCAACTCTTAGCGTAGGTGTGCGGCTCCGAGGTCGCACGAAGGCGGGTGACGAGTCTCTGATTTTTACCGCGCATCCTGCGCATCGAGCCGGGCGATGGCTTCGCGCAGAGATTTTTCAATTAATACGCGCCGGGCGGGCGACTCGATTTTGCCGCCGTCGGATTCGCGGACGTAAAAGCTGTCGATGGCCGCGCCGCGTTCGGTGAGAATTCGCGCGGCGGCGATGTCCACGCGCAGTTTGGCGAGAGTTTGCGAAATGGCATAAAGGAGGCCGAGGTGGTCTTCGGTCTCAATCTCAATCATTGTGCGGGTTTCGGACACTTGATTGTCAAAATGAATGCGCGTGGGCATCCGTTCGCCAGCATAAGGCAGGTAGACCGGCTGTGTCATCGCGCGCGCAATGAGCGCGGGCAGGTCGGCGCCTTCCCCGGACAAAATCTTTTCGAGCAGGGCCGAGAATTTTTGGAATTGTTCGGACGCGGCGGGGTTGCCGGTGCGGGCGTCCTGCACGAGGAATGTGTCCAGGGCGATGCCGTCCATGCGCGTCAAAATTTGCGCGGTGAGAATATTCAATCCTGATGCGCTCAAGGACCCGGCGATTTTGCTGAACAATCCCGAGCGGTCCCAGGTGCAGACTTTGAACACGCTGTAGCCGCGGTCGGGTTCATGGTGAAAGGCGATGATGGGCGAGAGTGCCTTTCCGCCATTGACCAATTGCTCCATAAAGCGGTGGGCCAGTGTGACGTCTTCCAGGATTTCCTTCGCGGCGCGGATTTGGAAATAGCGCAGCGGCAGGTTCGCAAAATGGCCCACGAGTTCGTCGTTGGCGATTTCTTCGGGCGCAAGCTCGCGGACTTCCTCCAAAAGGGTCTCGACGCGTTTTTCCTCCGCGCGAATGAATTCGCTTCCAGCGGTCAGGAGCGTCGCGGCGCGGGAATGCAATTGCCAGAGCAATGAATCTTTGAAGCCATTCCACAATTTATCGCTGGTCCCTTCGGAATCGGCGAACGTCAGCAGGGTGAGAGCATTGAGCGCTTCGACGGTTTCGATGCGGTGCGCAAAATCGCGGATGACTGACTCATCCTCCAGGTCGCGGCGTTGCGAGACGACGGCCATCACGAGATGATTTTCAATGAGGACGCGAAGCGTGTGAGCATCGGAATCGGCCAGCCGGAGCCGTTTGGCGGCGCGCATGGCCATGCCGGCGCTGATGATGGAGTGTCCGTCTTTCTTGTCGTGCGCGGACTTGCCGACGTCGTGAAGGAGCAGGGCCAGGTACAGGAGGCCGGGTTGGGCCAGGCGCTGAAACAGCGGCGCATAGTTGTTGTAGGGCGGCTGCCGGGCTTCCCAGGTCTTGTCCAACTGTTCAAGGCAGACGAGGGTGTGCTCGTCGGCGGCGTAGAGATGATAAAATTCGTGCTGGACCAGGCAGGTGAGTTTGCCGAATTCGGGCATGTATTTGCCAAGGAGATTGGCCTCGTGCATTCCGCGCAGGATGGAGGCGACTTCGCCCCGGCGCTCGAGAATCGTCAGAAATGTTTCGCGCACGCGCTCATCATTTAGAAATTGGCGGTCCACGAGCGAGAGGGATTGCCGGACCAGTTGGATCAAATCCGGATGCAACTGCAATCGCCGTTGCTGGGCGTGCAGGAAGGCCCGCATGAGCCGGCGCGGGTCATCGCGGAAGACGCGGTCTGATGCGGCGCGGATTTCGCCGTTGGTGAAGATAAAGCCGTCCACGGGCGGGGGCGGGGGCCGTTTTGGGAGCCACCTGCGGAGTGAAAGGCGGCTGGGCTTTTCCGGCACGAGCGCCATGCGCTGCTCGAGTGTGCGGGTGATGAGAAAGATGTTGCGCATGTGCGTGTAGAGTTCGCGCATGAACTTTTCAATTCTCAGGCTCGGCGACCTGTCATGCCAGCCCAACTCCAGGGCGACGGCGGGCTGGAGATTTTTACCCAGGATGTCCATGGGCCGGTTGATCTGGTAATGCAATTCGGTGCGCGCGCGCAGGAGAAAATCGTAGGCGGCGGCCAGTTGCCGGCTTTCGGCTTCGCTGACATATTGCGCCTTTAATTCATCCGGCGAGCGGGCGCGATATTTGAAAAAGGCCATCCACAACAGGTTTTGATAATCGCGCAGGCCGCCGCAGCCGTTCTTGACGTTGGGTTCCTGCATGGTGGCCGAGTTGCCGAATTTTTCGCGGCGGACCTGCTGGTCCTCGATGCGTGAGGCGATATATTTATCCTCGAAACCTTCGACGCATTTGGCGACGAGGGATTTCTGGAATTTCCTGAATAATTTTTCGTCGCCAATGATGAGGCGGGCCTCAATCAGCGCCGTTTTGGACTGCATATCGGAGTTGGCGACGCTGATGCAATCGTCAATGCTGCGGACCGCATGGCCCACTTTCAGTCCGATGTCCCAAAGGGGATAGAGCACGCCGTCAATGAGCCGGGACAAGTATGGAAGCGGTCTGCCTGCCGCGACCTGGCCGTCGTGCAGAAACATGAAATCAATATCGCTGAAGGGGTTAAGTTCGGCGCGGCCATAGCCGCCGATGGCGACGATGGCCAGCGGCGGAAATTCCTTTTGCGCCTGGGCCGAGAGCGTGCCGCGCGCGGTTTGCCACAGATGTTGCAACAGGGCGTCGAGGACCGCCGCGCGGCCCCGGCAAATGATGAGTCCGCCCGCGCCGCCGCGGTGCAATATCTTGAGCCGGTGGGTTTGGACGCGAAGGAACGCCTTATAAGATGCAAGATTTTCGGCAACGGTGCTGTTGGGAGGCAAGGTGAGGCGCGCCGCGGCGTCGGCCTGTATTTTTCTGATTAAATCCTGCACTGGCCTGAGTTTATGTTTTATAAGGAATCTTTCAAGTTTTCTGCAACAAAAATGCTTTTAAGTCGATATAGAGTAGTGGTTTGTTGCGGCAACATACGTTAAAATTTTTGCAATGGCAATTCAATCCGACCCGGACGCGGCGTTGATGCTTCGCGTAAAACGCGGCGATCGCGCGGCCTTTGCCGAACTGGTTGACAAATATAAACAACCAGTAATGAATTTCATCTTCCGCCGGCTTCGCGACGAGACGGAGGCGGAGGACCTGGCGCAAAACGTCTTTTTGCAGGTTTACAAGTCGCGGGCCCGGTACAAACAGACGGCGAAATTTTCCACGTGGATTTTCACGATCGCCCACAACCTGGCCCTGAACGAATTGCGCCGCCGCTCCCGCCATCCCGCCGAATCGCTGGAGGAAACGCACACGGAACATGAGGAGCAGCCGCCGCGGCAAATCGAGGACAAATCGCAGACGGCCGCCCCGGACAACGTGTTGCACGGTGAACTGGCCCAAAAAATCGAGGAGGCGCTGGATGAATTGCCTGAAAACCAGCGGAGCGCCGTTCTCCTGTGCCGGCAGGAGGACCTCAGTTACGAGCAGATTGCGAAGATTTTGCGCTGCTCCCTTTCGGCCACAAAATCGCTCATTCACCGCGGCCGGGAAACTCTGAAGGAAAAATTAAAACCCTATTTAAAGAGCGGAGATTGGTGATGTTTGGCTATTTGCGGCCGTTTTAATCATTGAATCGACCGGGTATTTTGGTAGGCTGGAAGTTCGCGATTGAACAACCTGAATCATAGAACGGCGTAAGCAATGAGCAAAAAGCAACCTACATCTGTTGTTACTGGAGCGGCCGGATTTTTGGCCTCGCATCTCACGGATTTGCTTCTGGCGCAAGGACATAAGGTCATAGGCATTGACAATTTCATCACGGGCAGCGTCGAGAACATCGCGCACCTGGGAGGCAATCCGGCCTTTAAATTTATTCAGCAGGACGTGACGGAATTTATCTTTCTCAATGAGCCGGTGGATTACGTATGGCATTTTGCGTCGCCGGCCAGCCCGTTCGACTACTTGAATTTCCCGATTCAGACTTTGAAAGTCGGGTCGCTGGGCACGCACAAAGCCCTTGGGCTGGCCAAATATAAAAAAGCGCGCTTTTTGCTGGCGTCCACTTCTGAAATTTATGGCGATCCGATGGTGCATCCACAGCCCGAGGAATACTGGGGCAACGTCAATACGATCGGCCCGCGGGGCTGTTATGACGAGGCCAAACGCTTTGCGGAGGCCATGACGATGGGTTATCACCGGGAGCACAAAGTGGAAACACGGATTGTGCGCATTTTCAACACGTACGGGCCCCGAATGCGGTTGAAGGACGGGCGCGTGGTGCCGGCGTTTATTAGCCAGGCGCTGAAAAACAAGCCTGTGACGGTTTTTGGCGAGGGCAAGCAGACCCGGAGCTTTTGCTATGTATCGGACTTGATTGCGGGGATTTACCGGCTGATGATGAGCGATTACAATTTGCCCATGAATATTGGGAACCCGGTGGAATTGACGATGCTGGAATTCGCGCAGGAGATTGTCCGTGTGACCGGGTCGAAAAGCAAAATTGTGTTTAAACCATTGCCGCAGGATGATCCCAAACAGCGCAAGCCGGACATTTCGAAAGCCAAAAAAATCCTGGGTTGGGGGCCAAAAGTTTCTTTGAATGACGGCCTGACCCAAACCATTGATTACTTCAAACGTAAGGTTTGAGACGGCAGGGGAGCAAACCGCGGAAAATGTCCGACCACGGTCGTTGCGCCGCTCTACGCGGCGCTACACGGCGCAGCGCGCCGTGTTCCACCACTGTGGTGGTTTGCACTATTTCCCGGGGTTTCCACATTCCGGGAATTCGCTTAGACTGGTGGCATGATTTTTTGCGCGCGCCAGTTTAAATTCATTTTTCCGCGCCCGGCCCTGGTCATGGGTATCGTCAACGTGACTCCGGATTCCTTTTCGGACGGAGGACGATTTTTGGACACGGAGGCCGCTATTGCCCACGGGTTGGAGTTGGTGCGGCAGGGCGCCGAAATTTTGGACATTGGCGGGGAATCCACACGTCCCGGCGCGGCTGCGGTGAGCGAGAAGGAAGAATTGAGACGCGTTATCCCGGTCATTAAAGCGCTAGCGGCGGAATCCAGGGGCGGCAGGCCTTTTGGGACGCCCATTTCCGTGGATACATTCAAGCCGGCGGTCGCGCGCGCCGCCCTGGAAGCCGGCGCCAGCATTGTCAATGACGTTGCCGCAGGCCAAAGCGGCCCGAAAATGTGGGAAATCGTGTCTGAATTTCGGGCAGGGTATGTGGTGATGCACGGGCCGCCGGGTTTGCACGATCGGCTGGATGGGTCTGAAGACATGGCAGACGCTGTGGGAGCCTTCTTTGTGGAGCGGTTGAACGCCATGGAGGCGTACGGCGTGGCGCACGAACAGATTATCTTTGATCCGGGCATCGGATTTGGGAAGAATTTGGAACAAAACCTGCAAATCATCGCTCATTTTGGGCGCTTTTCGACGTTGGGCCGGCCGTTGCTGCTGGGCGTATCGCGGAAATCGTTCATCGAAAAATTATTCGGCTCAGGAGTGAATGAACGCTTGCCAGCGTCGCTTGCCTGCGCGATTTTGGGCGTTGAGTCGGGCGCGCATATCATTCGCGCCCACGACGTGACTGAAACCGTCCAGGCTGTTCGCATGGCTGAAGCGGTATTGAAAAGACAAAAGCGGCCGGCGCCGTATGAAATGACGGACGGCCCGGCGGGAGATGTCCCGTTGTAGTATTTAGCGTGAACTTGTATTGGACCTACATCCAAGATATATGGCGTCCCGCCCTGGAGATCTTCATCCTGGCGGTGGGCATCTATTACCTCACGCGATTTCTGAGGGGTACGCGCGGCTGGCCGGTTGTGATTGGATTTGTCGTCGTCATGCTGGCGCTCTTTGGAGTGACCCGGCTCCTGAAGCTGGTGGTCCTGCAACAGTTACTGGCGGTGGCCTATGGATTTTTTGCCGTGGCAGTGGTGATTATTTTTCAGCCGGAATTGCGGCGGCTGCTGGCTGAACTGGGCAATTTGCCGCTGTTTGCCACAGCCCATGAGCAACGTGAAAACATCGAGGTCATCATCCAGACGGTCGAACGACTTTCCGATGTCAGAATCGGCGCCCTGATTGCCATCGAACAAACCATTCACCTTCACGACGCGGTCGAATCGGGTGTTTTGGTGGATTGCGAGGCGACGCCGGAAATGCTCGAAACGATATTCTTTCCAAATAACGCGATCCACGACGGCGGTGTGATCATTAAGGGCGACCGCATCGCCTACGCGGCGTGCATTTTCCCGCTGACACAGCGTCCGGGCCTGGCCAAGTCATTGGGCACGCGGCACCGCGCCGCCATTGGCTTGAGCGAGGAAACTGACGCGGTTATCGTTGTCGTTTCTGAAGAAAACGGGACAATTTCTCACGCGTATAAAGGCCAGTTGGTGCGGGGTGTCACAGCGGAGGAATTGCGCTCATTTTTAACGTCTGTTCTCCTGCAACCGGAAAAACCGCACAGTGCGATTGAATGGGTCCGGCGGCAATTTGGCGAAAGAACCAGACCGGCGCCGGTCGTTGTCACAAGACATCCGCCCCGGCCCAGTTTTGAAAAGAAAAATGGAACAAGCTGAAATGCCCTCCTTTCGCATTGAACAATTAATTCGCATGCCCGACTGGCTCACACATGATTTTCATTGGAAAGCGTTTTCGCTGCTGATGGCCGTTGGCATTTGGCTGACCCTCAGCAGGGAAACCCCGCAGGCGCAATCCGGAAACGGCATTCAAAATCCTTATCCGGACCTGACTGTCGTGGCGGTGTCAGGGAGTGGCGACGTTCACCAGGCGCAGATCTATCCCTCACTGGTGAGGGTGACTGTGAGCGGAGATCGCGATGCGATAAACCGTTTACAACGCGGTGAAATCCACGCTTTTGTCAACCTCACAGGATTTTCCTCGGCGGACAACCTGTCCCGTGACGTTGAAGTGGCGCTTCCCCGGGGAATAACACTGGTTGATATTGATCCGCCGCAAGTCGCAGTGACCCTCCCCAAACAACCATGAACGGCAATAAAATTTTTGGAACCGACGGTGTTCGTGGCACGGCGAACATGGAACCCGTGACCGCTGAAACCGCGCTTAAACTCGGACGCGCGGCGGCGCACGTGTTCAAAAACCTGGACATGGCCCGTGACCGGCGCAAGCACAAGATTGTCATCGGCAAAGACACCCGCCTCTCGGGTTACATGCTGGAAAACGCCATTTCCTCCGGCATTCTTTCCATGGGCGTGGACGTCCTGTTTATCGGCCCTCTGCCCACGCCGGGCGTGGCCTACATCACCCGCAGCCTTCGCGCGGACGCCGGCATTGTCATCACCGCTTCTCACAACCCTTATGCGGACAATGGCATTAAATTTTTCCGGGCCGACGGCTATAAACTGGATGACCAAATCGAGGGCCAAATCGAAAAGCTCGTTTTCAGCGGCGAAATTGAAAAGGTCCGTCCGGTAGCCGAGGAAATCGGCAAGGCCGTCCGCATTGATGATGCCCTGGGCCGCTATATCGAATTTGCCAAGGCCGGCTTTCCAAAAAATCTCACCCTGGAAAACATGCGCGTTGTCGTGGACTGTGGCAACGGCGCCGCCTATAAGTCCTCGCCCTGCGTGCTCCGTGAGTTGGGCGCGGATGTGATTGTTGTCGGGAATCAGCCTGATGGAAAAAACATCAATGAAAACTGCGGGTCGATGTGTCCCGAAAATCTTTGCGCCAAAGTTGTCTCCCACAAGGCCCACGTGGGCATCGCGCATGATGGCGATGCCGACCGCGTTTTGCTGTGTGACGAAAACGGCGTGCTGGCCGACGGCGACGACATCATGGCCATCGCCGCCACCGATATGCTCGCGCAGGGGACGCTGGCCGCAAAAACCCTCGTCGCCACCGTGATGAGCAACGCCGGCCTCGAAACAGCTATTAAGAAGGCTGGAGGCCACGTGATCCGCACTGCTGTGGGCGATAAGAACGTGATCGATGAACTGCTTAAAAACGGCTTTAACTTTGGCGGCGAGCAAAGCGGGCACCTCATCTTCAGGGATTTTAGCACCACCGGCGATGGCCTGGTGGCTGCCCTCCAAATCCTGCGCATCATGCGGGAAACCAGCAAGCCGTTGTCCCAATTGGTCAAGTGCTGGACCCGGTTTCCGCAATTGGTGATCAACGTAAAAGTGCGCGAAAAAATTCCGTTTGAAAAGCTGGACGGCGTCCAGGCGATGGTCGCCGCCGCCGAACTGGAATTGAAGGCCGCCGGAGGCCGTGTACTTCTTCGCTATTCAGGCACAGAGCCGAAGGCGCGCCTGCTGCTCGAAGGCCGCGATGAAAACCAACTTAAAGCTTTTGGGCAGAAAATTTGCGGCGCGATCCAGAAGCAGATCGGGGCGTGAGATGTAGCGCAGGTTTCCAAACCTGCCGTATCGCGGGTTTCTAAACCCGCTGATCGTGCGAAGTGTGCGGCCGTCTTTCATGGGAAAGGGCAATGGTCTCCAGGCCCGCTGGTTGCGCCGCTGCACGCGGCGCTACACGGCGCAGCGCGCCGTGTTCCACCACTGTGGCGGATGATTTAATGCGAGTGTTCTTTGAAACCCTCCATTCGATTTTTTCGCATGCACTGGGAGCGTAAACCGCGCGAAAACGCCGTCTGAGGACACAGGGCCTACACGGAGGATGGATTATTGCGGGCCATGTCTCCTGAGTTTTCGAGGACGAGAACGATTGGCGGACCGCTTCAACGCTTCAACGTTTTAACGTTTCAACGGGCGCCAGTGCCAGGATGTGGCACAACATAGACCTCTATGCTTTTGAGCTTGTCGAGGACCATTGCCAGCGTCCGTTCCATGGCTCCCTGGTTTTGTGATACGACCAATAAGGCGTTGCGTCCGAGTTCGGCGCGCTGGTATTTGTCTTCCAACAATTCGCCGAGAACTTTTTCCAGCATGGCGGCGTCGCGCACCTGAACGGCGCCATTCTTTTCCACGAACTCGGGAGCAATGTCCGCAAAGTTTTGCATATGCGGTCCGAACACAATGGCCTTGCCCGCCGCCGCCGGTTCGATCGGGTTTTGCCCGCCTTCCGCCGTCAGACTTTTTCCAATGAACACGACGGTTGCATACTCGTAAAAACTCCGCAATTCACCGGTTGTGTCCACCAATAAACAGTTGATTTCGCCGTCGACAAGGCGCGTATCGGGTTGAACGGCTGTCCGGAAAAGCAGCTTTACGCCGCGCTCGCGCAGTTTGCGGGCAATCTCAGGACTGCGCTCGAAGTGGCGGGGCACCAAAATCAAAAATAGCTTCGGGAATTGCGTCCGCAATCGTTGCGCGATATCCGCCAAAACAACCTCCTCGCCGTCATGCGTGCTGCCGCCGATCAAAATCGGCGTGTCCCCGTTGGCGCCAATCTGTTTGAGCAAGCCGGGGACGTCCAGACCGTTTGGTTCCGTGGCTGTGGCAGTGTCATATTTCAGGTTGCCGGTCACGCGGACGCGGTCGGGGCGGCAGCCCACACCGCGAAACCGTTCGGCTTCAGCTTCACTTTTTGCCGCGATTCCTTCAAAAGTTTCGAACAACTGCCGGAACAGAAACCCAAATCGCCTGTATCCGCGGAATGAACGCCGGGACAGCCGTGCATTGGCGAGGAAAAGGGGGATTCCGCGTTTTTGGGCTTTCCAAATGAAATTTGGCCAGATTTCCGTTTCAAACAGGACGATGGCATCCGGATGAATTGTGCTTAAGGCGCGCGCGACGATACCCGCCTGGTCAATGGGATAATAGATTTTGCTGATATGAGTCGGGAGGCGCTGGCGCAGGATGCCCATGCCGGTGGTCGTCGTCGTGGACACGACAAATTTCAGGTTTGGCGCCCGCGCTTCCAATGCCCGGATAAATTGTATCAGGAGGAGGACTTCGCCGACGCTTACGGCGTGCACCCAGAGAACATGACGGTTTGTAACGGCGTGCTTGAGGCTGGGCCCGTAGATGCCGAACCGCTGCCAAAAACCGTTGCGCCAATTGCCGCGCCTGGCCATCCGGTAAAAGTAATATGGCGTAGCCAGTATAAAGAATACTGTAAACAAAATGTTATAAAGCGCGCGCACTCGTTTTGTAATTGAAAAAATGCCCAAGTGATGGTCAACCATCAACATTGTTTCACAATCGCCGGAACATTTCAACTACGGAAGAGGAGCAGTTGAAACGTTGAATTGTTGAATCGTTAAAACGTTAATAAGCAGGCGCAATTGGCCCGTGGCGCTGCCACCATTTCAACTACGGAAGAACAACAGCCACGTGACAATCAAGGCCGGCAACAGGAACGGCAGGGCGAAGCGCCAGATATATTCCAAAAAGCGCGGTGCAGGCGCATTCTCATGCGTGGCAATCGACTTGACCATAAAATTGGGCGCATTGCCGATGTACGTTGCCGCGCCGAAAAAGACCGCCCCAACGCTGATGGCTAAAAGATTGGCCGGACTTGCCGCAGTCAGTTGGGCCGCGGTTCCGGCGCCGGTCGCCCCCAACAGCTGGCTTAAAAAGCAAAGATACGTCGGCGCATTGTCGAGGACGGCAGACAATCCGCCCGCGCTCCAAAAGAGAATTCCCGGTGATGCCGCGAATTTTTCAGCGTGAAAATTCAGCCAGTCCAGAGCCGGCATCATCGTTGCAAAGATGCCGGCGAATAAAATGACGACTTCCTGAAGCGGATGGAAATTGAATTGGTTGGCCGAGTGAACGGATTTGGCGGTGGTCAAATAAGAGGCCAGCGCGGCCGCAAGCATGAGGCCCTCACGCAGAAAGATCGGCCGGCGAACAAAGACAGCGCCCAAAATGATGGCAAGGAAAAACAAATTGGCCAGGCCGCTGAATTTCCAGTTTCCGGCTGCCGTCTCTGTTCCGGCGACATTGTGTTTACGGGCAATATTTGCTTTATCCAGCGCATAAAACATCGCCAGCAACAATCCAACGGCCAGCGCCCACATCGGCCAGGCGTTGCGGGTGATCCACCAGAAGGGCACCCCTTGTAGAAAACCAAGAAAAAGCGGCGGATCACCGATCGGGGTGAGGCAGCCGCCCACGTTGGCCACGATGAAGATGAAGAAAACAATATGGTGCGCGGCCATCCGGCTCCGATTCATGCGCATCCACGGCCGAACCAGAACCATGGCCGCGCCTGTCGTGCCCAGAACATTGGCGGCCACGGCTCCGACCAGCAAAAAAAGAACGTTCTTTAAAGGCGATGCCTGCCCTCGGACATCAATGTGGATGCCGCCTGAAACAATAAAAAGCGACCCGGCAAGGGCAATAAAGCTGAGGTAATCGTGGGCTGTATGCCATACGCGGGGCAGGTCACGCAAAACGACGAGATAGTAAAACAAGGTAACGGTGCCCAGGCCCAGCGCCACTTTTGGGTAATGATGCAGCCACCACCTGGGCGCCAATGTGGACAAAAATGCCATCGCCGCCAGCAATAGCGCAAACGGCAGAATCATCCATGGACTGGGTAACGTCACCGCGCCAGATTGTGTACACAGGCGAAGCAATACAATTGGAAAATGCCGCTTGTTGTCCACCCTTTTGAGGCGGGCCGAAACCGGACACGCTAAAGCGTGGACACCGAACCGATCAACGCTTCAACGTCCGAAAGACTTGACGAAAAGGCGGCGGACTGCGAATAAGCAGGCGCAAATGGTCAACACAGAGACGTTTTTTCGCCGGGCCCAATGGGTCATTGCCATTTTGATTACCGGCGTTTCCATTCTGTTTCACTTGTACTATTGGCTCCACGTCGGCGGCCTTTGGCGCGATGAAGTCAATCTCGTGAATTTGTCCGGCCACCATACATTGGCCGAGATGGAACGAGACTCGTTTCCGCTCCTGATGCCCGTGACTCTTCATGCATGGATGGCTGTCGGCCTGGGTAATAGCGATTTGGCTTTGCGGTTACTTGGCCTTTTGATTGGGCTCGGAATTTTGGCCGCATTGTGGGTCTCAAGCTGGAAAATCCGCCGTGAACCGCCGATGATCGGCCTGGTTCTGTTGAGCCTGAACAACGCAGTCATTTTCTTCGGCGATTCGCTTCGCGCTTACGGACTGGGAAGCCTATTGGCGGTCATCCTGACTGCATCGGCGTTTGTCTATGTGCAAAGGCCCTCGATGGCGCGCGCGGCGTGGCTGGCGCTATTTGCCATCCTGAGCGTTCAAATCCTTTATCATAATGCGGTTTTAGTTGCTGCGGTGTGTTTTGGCGCATGGGCGGTCTGCTGGCGGCGGAAAGACGGACGCGCTGCCCTGCAGGTCCTGGCGGTTGCCGTGCTGTCCGCGGCTTCGCTGCTGCCCTACGCGCATACTTTAACGTCCCCTGGAGATCCTACGTTGCATTCCGGCGTTGAGCTTCCGCGTCTTTTTGCCACTTACACGGACACTCTGGGCTATCCGAGGTCAGGATACATTTATATTTGGGCGGCGTTATATGCAGTGATTGTCACTTGTGCGTGCACGGGATTTTGGAAAAAAAGTGGTGAACCGCCCGCGGCCGAGCGCATTGATCCCCGGGGTGGGGACGGCCCGTCCCCACGTGCCGAAAGATTCGTGGGGACAAGCTGTCCCCACCCCGACAAGGATTTGAGTCTGTTCGCCGCAAAGATGCTGACGGTTGCGGTTGTCGGTTTTCCGGTCTTTTTCTGGCGTTCGCGGATGCCGATGCAAAGCTGGTATTTGCTTCCGTTCCTTGCCTCAACCGCTGTGTGTTTCGATGCCGCCCTGCCGTTCCGTCGCGCGATAGGGCGCGCCTTTGTTTTGGTTTTTGTGCTGGTGACTGCGTCACTTTCGATTCCCGAAACCAACGCGATTTTGAAGAGCCATTTCAGCGACGTTGACATTTATGCGCGGCAACTGACTGTGGCTGCTTCGCCCGATGATTACATCATCGTCGAGCCGTGGCATTTCGGAATTACTTTCGGCCACTATTTCAAAGGCCGGACGCCCTGGGACACGCTGCCTCCGATATCCGACCACGCCACGCACCGGTTTGATTTGGTCGCATTGGAAATGCAGAATACCAATGCAATTGCGCCCGTGCTTGAAAAAATCGGCCAAACACTTCAATCCAGCCATCGTGTCTGGGTTTTATCGATGGAAGGGCGATTGAGCGTGCCCGGACGCGGCATGAGGCCGCCCGCGACGCTTCCTGTTCCGCCGCTGCCCGATACCGGCTGGGCCGACTGGCCTTATGACAGGGTTTGGGCGGCCCAGGTCATGTGCTTCATCGCCGACCACAGCGGCCAATTTCAGGAACTCAAAAGCCTGTCGAATGAACGAAGTATCGCGGAAGAAATGAGTTTGTTTATGGCGCAGGGGTGGAATACGAATTCGGCAGAGCACAAATGATCCGACCGATCCGTCCAATCCGTCTGATCCTCTTTTCCATTTGTTTCTTCCCGAATAATCCATCATTCTGGCAGACCATGTATTCGCCGACGCTCGATGAATTTTTGAAGCTGGCCGCGCAGGGAAATTTAATCCCGGTGACCCGGCGCATTCTCGCGGACTTTGAAACCCCGCTGTCGGCGTATCGGAAAATTCGGGGACAGGGAGAATCGTTCCTGTTTGAGTCTGTTGAGGGCGGCGAACACATCGGGCGCTATTCGTTTGTGGGCTGCAACCCGCGGTCTGTCATCAGGCAGGCTGGCAATCGCGTTGAAGTCCTGGAGAGCGGAAAAGTCGTGGAAACATATTCCGTGGGAAAGGACGGAGGGCAGATGGTCCGTGACGGCCTCGAAGTTGTTGCGCGGGTGATGAGCAAATACCGCGCGGTGAGCGTTCCAGGCCTTCCACGCTTCACCGGGGGCGCTGTCGGTGTCATCGGCTACGAATTCATTCACGACGTGGAACCGGTCGTGCCGCGGCCGCCCGAGGATGAATTAAAAACGCCCGTCATCTACTTTCTCATTGCCGACCAGCTTTTGATTTTTGACCGCGTGGCGCAGACCATCACGATTCTCGTCAATGCCGTCCTGGACGAGGCCGAAAGCCCGGCCGAGGCGTATGAAAACGCCACGAGCGAAATTGACCGAATTTTGTCGCTTCTGGAACAGCCCAGCGAACACAGTGCCGTTACCGTGGCCGGCGATGTTGCGCCGGTTGCGTTTGAATCGAATCAGTCCAAGGAAAAATTTTTCGCGAACGTTGAGGCGTCAAAGAAATACATCACCGGCGGCGACATCATCCAGGTGGTGGGATCGCAGCGCTTTTCCGCCCCGGTTAAGGCATCGCCCCTGGATATCTATCGCGCCGCCCGGCACATCAATCCCTCGCCGTACATGTTTTTGCTCGAATTCGACGGTTTCTCGCTGGTTGGGGCGTCGCCGGAAATCCACGTTCGTTGCGAGGATGGCAAAGTGGAAATACGCCCGATAGCCGGAACGCGCCGTCGCGGCAAAAATGCCGATGAAGACGCGGCCCTCGAAAAGGAGTTGCTGGCTGATCCCAAGGAACGCGCCGAACACGTGATGCTGGTGGACCTGGCGCGCAATGACATCGGCCGCGTTTGTGATTTCGGGAGCGTGCAAGTCAAGGAACTGATGGCGATTGAACGCTACAGCCACGTCATGCACATCGTCACGCAGGTGGAGGGAAAGCTTTCCGCGGGCAAGACTCCTTACGATTTGATGCGCGCCACTTTCCCCGCCGGCACGGTGAGCGGCGCGCCCAAAATTCGCGCCATGCAGATCATTTCCGAACTGGAACAAACCGCGCGCGGCCCATACGCCGGATGCGTCGGTTACTTTTCGTTCAACGGAAACCTCGACACTTGCATCACGATTCGGACGGCGATTATCAAAGACGGCAAAGCCTACGTCCAGGCCGGCGGCGGCTGGGTGAACGATTCCACGCCCGAGAGTGAATTTCAGGAAACCGTGAACAAATCCATGGCCATGCGCAAAGCTGTGGCGATGGCGGAGGGGTTTGTTGAAACGTTGAAGGGTTGACCCGCCTAATCCGAACCTGTAGGCCGCGTGTCCTCACGCGGCGAACCGTTGATAAACAACGGCTTTAGGGCCGGGCAAGCTGAAAGCCGTCCTCAAGGCCGGAGAAATCGCCAACGTTGAGTGTCAGCAATTCCGTGGCACCGCTCTTTTTTGCGGCTACGGCGTGAAGCCCATCATGAACTCGTCCGCCGGTAACTCCGCGGGCCTCAGCCTGATGAAGGGCCTTTTTAATTTCCTGTTCGTCCAGATCAATGAATCGGAAGGTGGACGTCATGTTTTCGATCATCAGAGTCGCAACTGAAGGCTGGAATTTGAATCCGAGGCGGCCGCCTGTGAGAGTAGAGAACATTTCAGCTAGAGTATGCAGTCTTGTAACTTGGCCCGATTCGTTTGTCCGCTCGGCAACAACCGGATCTTCGAAAGCGCAAATCAAGGCGGATGTGTCCCAATAAGTCATCGCTCATCGCGGTCGGCGCGCACGGCCGCTGCTATGACATCCGGATTGGTTCGGGTCGGGAACATAAGCTTGCCCCTTCGTTCGATTGGTTCAACTGTTGGAACCTCGGATTCTCGCAACTGAATAATCCGGACACTGCCGTCTGGTTGTGGCGTTGCCTCGAACGCCCTCCCTGGCGGGAATAGAGCGCTAACGCAAATTCGTCCTTTTGAGTCAGCTACAAGCTTCATGATAAGATTATCCTACGCTTTTCGGATGGAATCAAGCGTTTTGGGTCCCCCTAAAGATGAGTTCCTTCCAAGACTGGCGAGTGTGGCGGCACGCTACAGCGTGCACACCAAACAACGACCGCAAATGTAAGATTTTCATCTTCGCCATTTCCATTTTCTTCCCTCATCCTCTTATTTCCAACAGAACTGGCCGAATCTTTAGAATCCCCAGCAAAACCGCATTTTTTCGTCGAAATCCTCTTCGTTTCCCGATTGTAATCCCTATGCCCAAAAAATGTGTGCATGGGTCCTGTGGGCCTCGCGAAGAACACGAAGCCACTAGCTAGTTTGAGCCTCCTCACGTCGGCTGCTACGCAAAAAGAGGGTTGCGTTTTTCCTTGCGTCTACGCGTGACCGGGATGAGTTTAAGTTGTCTAATCTGTTATGGTCCGGATTCTTGACATCATTTCCCTTGTGATTCTGGTGGGTAGTGTGATCGCCCTGTTTTGGATTGCCCTTGATCGAAGCAGTGAGCGCGGGGTCTTGATCGTAAAATGGCTGGTGACGGTCCCGGTGCTTTTGCTCATGTGGAAGGTAGCGATTCCCTGGTTTAGAATGGGGGGTGAAGCGGCGATTGGGGGCCTGATTGTCGCTGTGGTATGCGGCATCGTCATGGCAATCCTTTGGCGGGGCAGTCTCATAGACCTGATCGCGAATCCTTTTGCGTCAATGTTCGACGGCGGCAGCACACCGCCTGAGCCGAAACCCTATTATTCCATCGCCAACGCAAAACGAAAACGGAACCAGCCCCTCGAAGCTGTGATTGCCATTCGCGAACAGTTGGCAAAATTCCCCAATGATTACGAAGGAACAATGCTTCTGGCGCAAATTCAGGCGGAGGATTTGAAAGATTTGTCCTCGGCGGAAATAACCTTAAATCACTTTTGCGAATGGGACAAAGCGCCGTCCAAACAAGTCGCCGCGGCGCTGACGCAAATCGCAGACTGGTATCTGAAATTTTCGCAGGATGGCGAGTCGGCCCGCGCGGCGCTGGAGCGAATTGTCGAAAAATATCCCGACACGGAACTGGCCCTGGTCGCCAAACAACGGATTGCGCACCTGGAAGGAACGGAAAAACATCTGCTGGCGGCACAGGATCGCCAGCCCGTTTTTGTTCCTGAAGGCGTTAAGAATGCGGGTCTGCTCGACTCGACGGCACATTTGGCCCCGGCAGAAACCCCGCCCGGTGAAGTCGCCGCGGCTTATGTGAAACACCTTGAACAGCATCCTCATGATACGGAGGCGCGTGAAAAGCTGGCCGTCATTTATGCCACGCATTTCAAGCGGTTGGACCTGGCCACGGGTGAATTGGAGCAAATGATCGAAGAGCCCAACCACCCATACAAACGGGTGACCCATTGGCTGAATCTATTGGCGGATTTGCAGGTTCGCGGCGGCGCGGATTATGAAACTGCCCGGGCCACGCTGGAGCGAATCATCGAAAAATTTCCCGATTACGGCGTTGCGGACGTTGCCCGCAGCAGGCTGGCGCATTTGAAGCTGGAGTTCAAGGCGCTGGAAAAAACGCCCGACAAGACAATGGGCGTTTACGAGCAAAATATTGGATTGAAAGGCAGCCGATACTACTGACGGTGTGCTCTAAAACATCGAACATCGAACATCGAACGCTGAACATCGAATTTTTGAAGCGTGCGGGCCGGGCGGACGGGCACGTCCGCCCTACCATTCCGGGACGCAGGGCCTCGAATTCGGTGTTCGACGTTCGATGTTGTCGCGTCCTAATTTGGAATTAGGGCACTGCCGTTTGTATCCTATTGACGGGCCAGTTGCAGGGCGATTTCCTTGTCCACTTCGTGCGCTTCCTGCCTGTCCCCGACCATGGAGGTGCGCGCCTGCACGGTGACCTGGGTGATTTGCGGATCAACGGCTTCGACTTCGATGTAAATTTTCTCGCCGTTGATTTTGCCTTCCAGGGAGCGGGTTGTATTGGCCGTATCATGCCGCATGTTTTCCGTGATCAGAATCCCGTCCTGGGTGACCACCTGTACGGCGGCTTTATAGACGTCGTCAAACGGGCGTGGATAACGACCGACCACGCTGTCAGGAGTGTAGATGCCTGGTGTTTGACTGTCGCTGACCGTGTTAACGCAACCTGCTGTGATGATAGCCGCGCCGATTGCTGCAATCGCCGCAAAAATTTTCGTTTTCATATTCAAATCAAAGACAAACAAAATTGGCCACTCGTTGCAAGCGCAGTTTTCTAATCTCACAAGCCAGCAGCCCGAGGACGAGGAGGAGGACGAGAACGATTCGCCTTTGTGCCGCCCTCTCCGCGGCCTCGGCCCGAAAATAAATCATTCAGCCATACCTAAAAGGCTTTGCCATGGGGAATGTATTGGGCAGGTGACGGATTTCACGCACCTCGCCCCCGGCGAGGAGGACTTCGACGATGTCAAAGCGGATTTTCACTTGTGGATTATTGAGCAATTGCAGGTAGTCCAGGCTGCACTGCGACAATCGACGCCGACGTTTGGCGTCCACGGCCGCCGCGGGCCTGGACCATTCCTCGGACGAGCGGGTTTTCACTTCGGCGAACACCAGGCAATCGCCGTCGCGAAATATTAAATCAATTTCGCCGCGCCTGGTACGGAAATTGGCGGTGAGGAATTTCAAACCTTGTTGTTTGAGAAATTTTTTTGCCGCCGATTCGCCCAGCGTGCCCGCGCGCAAGTGCGCTGGGACAGGGGTCTGCGTGAGGCGGCTTTTCAGCTTTTCGAAAAGATTCACATCGTGTCTGAATTGAAAGGCAAAAGGGCGCCTAAAAAACATCGAACATCGAACATCGAACGCTGAACGCCGAATGTGCCTGCCTTCGGCCTTCGATGTTGAGTGTTCGATGTTCGATGTTCATTGCGTTGACGATCCATCCGCCTCGAACAATTCCAATTCCTTCGGCTTGAGCGGCCCGAAACTTTTACGATGGATGGGGCACGGCCCGAGTTTTTCGATGGCGGCAAAATGTTGGGGAGTTGAATATCCCTTGTGTTCGGCAAAACCGTAGCCGGGAAATTGTTTGTCCAGGTTGCGCATGATGCGGTCGCGGGTGACTTTGGCAAGGACACTGGCGGCGGCGATGGAATAGCTGCGCGCATCACCTTTGGGCAGCGGCGTTTGTGGATAACCCAGCCAGCGAATGCGCAGTCCATCCACCAGGACGTGCTCGGCCCGCGGTTCCAATTGGTCCAGTGCCCGGTTCATGCCCTGCCAGGCGGCCTGCCGGATGTTGATGCGGTCGATGGTTTCCACGTCCACAACGGCGATGGCATAACGGATTTCCGGGTGCAATTGGATGCGCTCGAAAAATTTCTCGCGGTCCTCTTCGGTCAATTGTTTGGAATCGTTCAGTCCGCGGAATTTCGATGGCAATCCGGTGTCCAGCCACGCTGAAGGAAAGATGACCGCCGCAGCGACGACCGGCCCGGCGAGCGGCCCGCAACCGGCCTCGTCCACGCCGGCGACACGCGCCAGCCCCTGTTTCCAAAGTTCACATTCGTAGGACAGACGATTCCAGAATTTAGCGGCCACGCCGACAGGGAAAATTTTTCTCGAGCCGCTGTCAAAGCAAACTTGTTCACAGCCCTGTGAACTTAATCTGCCGGTAAAACCCATTGCGGATCCAACTTGAGAGGTTGAATCGTGCCGTCCGCGTTAAATTGCAGCGGAGAGCTCCAATATTGGAAATCATGGCCGCGCGTTCCATCCGGCGTGCTATACCAGCCGTCGGCCATCCAGAGGTACATCGAATCTCCATTTGCCGCTGGTATTTTGGCGACCCATGTCTCCTGGGCATGTATGAACGGGTCCTTTTTTTCGCGTGGGTGCCAATATCCGGACGGCCCATTACTTCCGGCGTCACCCTCAAGCGTCGAATCACTGCTGGCTTGCATCGTATCGTGCCCTGATTGGTGATTAATTTCTCCTGCAAATTTGTATGGACCAAGCGGAGACGAGGAGATCTCGACGCCCACTTCGGCGCCTTCCTTGCACGCGGCGCAAAGGGTCCCGGCCAGGATGTAATAGAGGTTATGTCGGCGAAACATCAACGGCGCTTCGGCTCCAAATCCTATGAAAACGCTGCCATGGCCGCTGGTATCGCTAAAATCGGCGTTCAGCTTCTCCGCGCGGACGGCATAATCATTGGCAATATCGGTGTAAATGTAGTAACCGGTTCCGTCATCGTCCACAAACAGGGTGCCGTCGCCGGGGCTGGTCCCGGACAAATGCGCGCGGCGGTTGACGACCACAAATGGCCCGGTTGGGCTGTCACTCATGGCCACACCGGCGTTGCCTTCCCACAATTTTTGGTACCAATTATACCAAAGCACGTACTTTTTGGTTTTGGGATTGAAGACGACATAAGGCCGATAATAATAGCCATTGGGCGCGCCTTTCAGCAGGTTTCCCACGTATGTCCAGTCCCTGAGATTGGGCGAACTATAAACCGAAAATGGACAATTCAAAAAGACGTCATCGTGATTGGTCCCGAACTTGTTTCCATAAAGGTAATAAGTGCCGTTGAAAAACTGCAGGCAGCCGCCGTGGGCGTCAATGATTTGGCCGTTCACATCGAGACGTGGAGAGCTGTTATCAATGACAATCTTTTCGGCTTTCGGCTCCTGAGAACAGGAAGCGATGACCAACGGAAATGCGCATGCCACTAAAAGTGCGCAAAAATTAAATTTGTTTGCCTGCATTTTAAGCAGCATATCCCAAAATGAAACTGGTTCACAACCCTCTACTCAATCCGCCCGCACGATAATCCACCGCGGCGTGAACTTAAGAGGTTGAATCGAGCCATCCGCATTGAAATGCAGGGGAGAGCTCCAATATTGAAAATCGTGGCCGCGCGTTCCATCCTTCGTGCTATACCAGCCGTCGGCCATCCAGATGTACAACGGGTCTCCGGCAAATGTTGGAATTTGGGCGACCCAAGTCTGTTGGGCGCGTATGAACGGGTTCTTTTTGCCGTGGAAACGCGAATATCCTGAGGGCTCGTCGCTCCCATTTGTTGCGTCCTCAAAAGTCGTGTCGCTGCTCGCTTGCATCATGTCGTGCCCTGATTGATGATTAATTTCTCCCCCGAAAGTAAACGGTCCCAACGGGGAGGAGGAAATTTCCACGCCCACTTCGCTGCCTTGCGGGCAAGCCGCGCAAAGGGTTCCTGCGAGGATGTAGTACAGGTTGTGTCTGCGAAACATCAACGGCGCTTCAACGCCAAATCCAATAAAACCACTTCCCTGGCCGCTGGTATCGCTATAATCCGCGTTCAGCTTCTCCACGCGGAGCGCGTAATCGTTGGCAATATCGGTGTAGATGTAGTAACCGGTTCCGTCATTGTCTTCAAAAAGAGTGCCGTCGCCGGGGCTCGACCCGGACAAATGCGCCCGGCGGTTGACGACCACAAACGGGCCCGTTGGGCTGTCACTCATGGCCACACCGGCGTTGCCTTCCCACAATTTTTGGTACCAATTATACCAAAGCACGTACTTTTTAGTTTTGGGATTGAAGACGACATAGGGCCGATAATAATAGCCATTGGGCGCGCCTTTCAGCAGGTTTCCCACGTATGTCCAGTCCCTGAGATTGGGCGAACTATAAACCGAAAATGGACAATTCAAAAAGACGTCATTGTGATTGGTCCCGAACTTGTTTCCATAAAGGTAATAAGTGCCGTTGAAAGCCTGCAGGCAGCCGCCGTGGGCGTCAATGATTTGGCCGTTCACGTCGCGACGCGGGTGCAGGTTGTCGATCAGGATCTTTTCCGTTTTCGGCTTATGGGAGCAGGAAACGATGATCAACGGCAGAAGACATGCCAATAAATGTCCATAAAAATTCAATTTGTGCGGCCGCATTTTCGGCATAGTATGGCGCGCGTGCGACGGGTCAAGTCGCTTTGGCCATCGGTAATGTCCTAATATGGTTTGGTGTCCACCCTTTAGGGTGTTCCGGGTTCACCGTCCAGTCTTCAAGGTGCTCCAGAGCACGCTGAAGCGTGTACACCAAACCAAATAGGACACTATCTGGCCATCCGACCCTAAATGGGGGTTGATTTTGGGAGCGACGGCTGTCAGTGTTTGCCCCTCAGCGTAAAATAAAATATTACAGACGCCAATCGTTATGAAATTTAAAGTCTCCGCCCTTCTGTTTGCCGGTTATTGTTTGGCAACAATGTTCGCCTTCGAACTGCATGCACAGAGGGTTTACCTTGACCCGAGCCAGCCTGTCGACGCCCGCGTCTCGGACCTCCTTTCGCGAATGACGCTGGACGAGAAGATCGGCCAAATGGTCCAGGCTGACCTGGACTGTGTCACCAATCTTTCGGACATTCAAACCTATGGTTTCGGGTCCATGTTGAGCGGCGGCGATTCCAAGCCTGCCGGTCCCAATAATCCGGAGACCTGGTTCAACACTGTCAATCAGCTTCAATCCTGGGCGCTCAAAACCAGGTTGAAGATTCCATTGATTTACGGCATTGACGCCGTTCACGGCCACAATGACGTCATTGGTACGACGCTTTTCCCGCATCACATCGGCATGGGCGCCACGCATGATCCGGCGCTCGTTCAACAGGCCGACCGCGTGACAGCCATGGAAATGGCCGGCACGGGCATCCGATGGGCCTTTGCTCCGTGTATCGCCGTGGTCCAGGACGAACGCTGGGGACGCACCTACGAAAGCTACAGCCAGGACCCGGCCCTGGTTTCCGAATTGGGCGCGGCGTCGATCAGAGGTTTCCAGGGCGATGAACTCTCGACTAACTGCTGGTCGATACTGGCCTGCGCAAAACATTTCATCGGCGACGGCGGAACGCAGGATGGACACGACCAGGGCAACACGGTCTGCGATGAAGCCACCCTGGACCGGCTATTTCTGCCGCCGTATCAGGCGGCCGTGCAGGCCGGGGTCGGTTCCATCATGGTTTCGTACAGCAGTTGGAACGGCGTCAAAATGCACGCGCAGAAACATCTCCTGACGGACGTGCTCAAAGGCGAACTGGGTTTTAAAGGATTTCTCGTTTCCGATTGGGCGGCCATTGACGAAATCTCGCCGGACTACAAAACCGACGTCGAGACATCCATCAATGCGGGCCTGGATATGATCATGATTCCATACGGACCCGGTAAAACGAACAATTACATCGAGTTCATCAACGACTTGAAGGAACTGGTGGCCGAAGGAAAGGTCTCGCAGGCGCGGATTGACGACGCGGTGTCGCGCATTTTGCGAATCAAGTTTCAAATGGGGTTGTTTGAAAATCCCTGGACTGACCCAAGGCTCACAATCGAAATTGGTTCTCCCGAACATCGCGGGGTCGCCCGCCAATGTGTGCGGGAATCGCTCGTGCTTCTCAAAAACAGGCGTCATACGCTTCCATTGTCGAAAAGCCTGAAACATATTTTCGTTGTGGGCGAGGCCGCCAATGATCTGGGCGTCCAATGCGGCGGTTGGACGGTTTCCTGGCAGGGGACAGGCCAATTGACGCGGGGCACGACGATTTTCCAGGCAATCCGCGATGCCGCCGCCCCGGCGGCGCAAGTGACCTTTTCTCCGGATGGAAATGACATCCATGACGCCGATGCTGTCGTCGTAGTCGTTGGTGAAAAACCGTATGCCGAGGGACTCGGCGATCGGACGAACCTGGATTTGTCCGAGGGCGACGCGGCGCTGATTGCCAGGGCCAAAGCCTCCGGCGCTCCTGTGACGACGATTTTGCTCTCCGGGCGCCCGTTAATTCTGGGCAAGTCGCTGAAAGCCAGCGATGCGTTCATCGCCGCGTGGCTGCCGGGCACCGAAGGCGAAGGCGTAGCGGACGTTTTGTTTGGCGATTTCGCGCCGACGGGCAAATTGCCGCGCGAATGGCCGAAGAACGACCGTCAATTTGCCGCCGACCATATGCACGGC
Organism: Candidatus Sulfotelmatobacter sp.; assembly: GCA_035503455.1. Lineage (GTDB taxonomy): Bacteria > Verrucomicrobiota > Verrucomicrobiia > Limisphaerales > UBA11358 > UBA11358. The sequence goes on from DATJTK010000170.1 coordinate 67,092, forward strand.
AGGCCGCTGTTCCCATTGGGATATGGATTGACGTATTGATTCATTGTTGTTCTATTGCCACAGGACGCAACGCACTTATTCTGTCTTTGTCCGCCCGTCGGCGGGCTTTGACTGCGGTCCTAAAACTGAACCTTAAAAAGAAAGGAACTGTTTATGGGTAAAATCTTTCGGACATGGTCGTTAATGTCAGATAGCTGGCAGGTGCTCAAGCTGGACAAGAGCCTCGTGGTGCTTCCCCTTATTTCCGGTGTCTGCTGTTTGCTATTGCTGGCGTCGTTTGCCATACCCATTGTCGCAACCGGCGCATGGCGCCCGCCCGGCCACGACTCTGAAACCGTGCGGCAGGTAATTTATTACGGCACGATATTCGCCTTTTATGCTGCCAATTACTTTATCGTGGTGTTTTTCAATGCGGCCATCGTGGCGTGCGCCGCAACCCGGATGGGAGGCGGAAACCCCACGATTGGCGATGGTATCCGCGCCGCGGCCTCGCGCCTGCCGGTCATCGCCGGCTGGGCTTTGGTTTCGGCCACAGTCGGGCTGATTCTCCAGATCATTGAAGATCGTTCGGATAAAATCGGACAAATTGTCGCCGGCCTGTTGGGAATGGCATGGACGGTTGTGACATTTCTCGTCGTGCCCATTTTAGTCATAGAAAACAAAAATCCGATTGCCGCCCTGCAGGAATCCACCGCGTTGCTGAAAAGGACGTGGGGCGAACAGTTGATCAGCAATTTTAGTTTTAGCGGAATATTCTTCCTGCTTGCCCTGCCGGCCCTTGGCCTGATTGCTTTGGGGTTCGTGCTGGGAAGCGCCGTGGCCGTGTTTGCGTGCGTGGGATTGGGGGTTGTCTATTTGATTTTGCTTTCACTGATCCAATCGGCGTTGCAGGCGATTTTTCAAACGGCTCTCTACCTCTACGCGCGCGACGGCATCGTCCCGCAGGGATTTCATGAGGAAGTGCTCGGGTCGGCGTTGCGATAAGAACGTGGGACGAGGGCGTTAGATGTTCTAAATTCGAAACATCGAACGTCGAACGTCCAACGCTGAACATCGAATGCCGAGACGAACGACTTCGACGCGTCAATTGCCGTTTGAGGATCCAGCGACCTCCGAAAGCAGTGTCGCGCGGACTTGCCACCGCACTCCAAGACGGCAAGCGAGTTCTCACGATTTTTTGGTCCTGGACGGTCTATGGGAATGGGTTCATACCGTGAGGAATCGTGCCGCTGCCGGTCTAATCATTGATTTAATTGTTATCTGCAATAAACGAAAGAGTTCCTATGAAAGGCATTTACGGACTGATATTCATAGCCATTCTGTACATGCTCGCGGACCAGGTGGCGGCGGCCTCTGATTTGCCGAGGTACAAATTTGCGCCTGATGAGGAACTGGTTTATTCCGGTTCGTCGGGATTTGATTTCGGAAATGGGACGGTGAAGTACTCGGACACGACGCGTTTTTGGGTAACGGGTCAAAACCCGGATGGAAGCTGGCATCTCATCTTCATCGGCCAAAACAAAGAGATTCTGACCGGCGATTATGCTCCGGCACATGGAATCATCACCAACGCCACAATTTCTTTTGGCCATATGAATTTGTTGGCTGACGGGCGAAGAGTGGATAAACCGGCTACACTCCTTACAGCCATTTATCCCGCGTTCTTTCCTCTCCCTGCCGATGCGAATCAGGCGCGATCCGGCTGGTCATTTGCGAAAAGCTTTGATGTAGAGGCCACAAATCACGTCACGCAGACGGATCCCTGGATCATTGAATCCATCGAGCGAGGAATCGCTTACGATATCAAACAAATCGGCGCGTCCAACACGATTTATTTTAATGACGAGCTGGGCCTTGTTGAGAAAATCCAGGTTGAAAAACAACGAGCCAAGTGGTTTGGCGCCGGTACGGTGGAGTTGGAATCTCACGCCGTGCGAAACCGGGACTGGATGCACCAATTCATTTCGGATGCCGATGCTGTTGACCAGGCGGAGGCGGCAACCGAAGCGGCATATAAATCCGTTGAGACCGGCGCCGCCGAACCGGAAATTGCCCGGGCGGCCGCACAGCAGGTCCTGGAATCCGCGCTGGCCCATGTTCAATACGGTTTGCTCCGGGACAAACTCAATTCCGACCTGGGAAATCTCGATGAGCAGTTTCGCGTTGCCCGGGACGAGAGAGAAGGCGTTGACCTGGTCCTGAACAAACCCTCGCCGGCGTGGGCCACGACGGATCTCGATGGGCAAAAACATGCGCTTGAGGACTACCGGGGCAAGGTAGTGGCGCTGGATTTTTGGGAACGCGATTGCGCTCCATGCATGGTGGCGATGCCGCAGATTAAAGCCCTGGCGGACCAATTTCGCGGCCAGCCGGTTGTTTTTCTCGGAATGAACGGTGACCGAAGGGATGAAGACGCAAGGTTTGTGGTGAACAAGATGCAGCTCAATTTTCTTACTCTTCATGGAGCCGACATTGTGGAAAAATACGGCGTGGATGATTTTCCCACGTTCATCGTGATTGACCAAAAAGGCATCGTGCGGGTCCGGCACGAAGGATGCCAGCCCACGTTGCGCGAGGATATGGCCGAATCAATCTCGAACCTCCTTTCCGGCAATCCATGATTGGCCTGGACTTTTCTCTTTTGCTTTTCCGGTTTTGATTTAGTTTTGGTTCATGCAGTTTTCACTGAAGGAAAAATGGGTTTTAATCACAGGCGCTTCATCCGGTTTTGGGGCGGCGGCGGCATGCGCGTTTGGCGCCTGCGGCGCGCGATTGCTTCTGGGTGCGCGGCGCATGGACCGTTTGGAACGAAGCGCGGCAGAAGCCAAAAAGGCCGGGGCTGCTGAAGCACATATCCATTCTCTGGATGTCGAAAAAACGGAAAGCGTGCAGTCGTTTATGGATTGGGCGAAGGAAAAGATTGATGGCCTGCATGTCCTGATCAATAACGCCGGCGGCGCTCATGGCCTGGATACGATTGCGAAAGGAAAGGATGCCGATTGGGAGGCGATGTTCCAATCGAATGTGCTGGGCATATTGCGGATGACGCGCGCCGCGTTGCCCTTGATACCGCGGGACGCAGGCGCAACCATTATCAATATCGGCTCGGTTGCCGGACATACGGCCTATGAAGGGGGCGGCGCTTATTGCGCCGCCAAAGCCGCCGAACTGCAAATTACCAGGACACTCCGTCTCGAATTGTTCGGCTCAGGCATTCGTGTGAGCACTGTGGACCCGGGCCTGGCGGAAACCGAATTTTCCCTGGTCCGGTTCAAGGGCGACGCTGCCGCCGCCAAAAAGGTCTATGAAGGCACGAATCCGCTGACGGCTGTGGATATTGCCGAGACCCTGGTTTGGGTCGCCACGCGCCCGGCGCATGTGAACATTGATGAAATGATCATTAAACCGGTGGATCAGGCGGCGGTGGGGAAGGTATTTAAGAGAGCTTAGAGTTGCCGTCGCCTGAAGCTTGAGGGGACGTATAGGTCGTATAGGACCTATACGACCTATTCCGTCGGCTTGAGGACCCGCCATCGCCAAAGCTACGGCGCGGCAAGTGACGATTCTTTAAGCTCAAATTTGCGCAGCAGGCGTGATTGTGCAAAGTTACGCTAATGGAGGAGTATCAGCCGATTGAAAATTACGGAATTATTGGGGATTTGACGACCACGGCGCTGGTCAGCATGTCCGGGTCCATTGATTTCATGTGCTTCCCGCGGTTCGATTCGCCGACCATTTTTGCCGCGCTCCTCGATGCCAAACGCGGCGGCAGTTTCCGTATCGCGCCTGTTCGAGGAGAATTCAGGCACCGACAGCGTTACTTTCCGGACACGAACATTCTCCTCACGCGTTTTTTGGGAGATGACGGGATCGCGGAAATCTCGGATTTCATGGCGATGCAGCACCTGGGCCATCGCCACAACCTGGTGCGCCGTGTCAAGGTGGTCCGGGGCGAAATGGAATTTAAATTGGTTTGCGCGCCTAAATTCGATTACGGGCGCGCACACCACAAGGTCGAAAGAAAACCAAATCAGGTCATTTTCATTCCGGACAAAAAAAGCGTGCCGCCGCTGTTGCTGCGGGCCAGCGTGCCGCTCGAGGAAGTGAATGGCGAGGCGGTCGCCCGCTTCAAGTTAAAGACGGGTGAAACCGATTATTTTATCCTGGAGGAAGCCCAATCGGGGGAATCACCCTCCGCAGATTGCGATTACGTCTCTGACGCGTTCAAGGAGACCATGAATTACTGGCTGTCATGGATTGGGCGCTCTCGTTATCGCGGTCGCTGGCGCGAAATGGTCAATCGCTCGGCCCTGACGCTGAAATTGCTGACGTCACGGCCGCACGGTTCCATCGTGGCGGCGCCGACGTTTTCGCTGCCCGAACGGATAGGCGGCGGGCGCAACTGGGACTATCGCTTTACTTGGATCCGGGATGCTTCGTTTACGCTCTATGCCCTGATGCGGTTGGGTTATTCCGAAGAGGCGCGGGCGTTTATGTTATGGACGGCAGATCGCTGTGGCGAATCAAAGCCGGGGCGTCCGTTGCAGATCATGTACGGTATTGATGGGCGGCATGAGTTGCCGGAAGAAAGCCTGAAAATCTTCGAAGGCTACAAAAAATCAGGGCCGGTCCGCGTGGGAAATGCGGCATCCAAACAGTTGCAACTGGACATTTACGGTGAACTGATGGATTCGGTTTATCTTTATGACCGGCATAGCGAACCCATTTCCTACGATTTTTGGCTGGATCTCGTGCGGTTGGTCGAGTGGGTCTGTAAAAACTGGAAGCGGCCGGACAGCGGCATCTGGGAGGTGCGGGGCGGAGCGCGGCCGTTTTTGTATTCGCGCGCGATGTGCTGGCTGGCGGTGGATAGGGCGCTGAAAATCGCCATGGCGCGCTCATATCCGGCGCCGACCGTGCGCTGGCTGCGTACGCGGAACGAAATTTACATGAGCGTTTACAAGGATTTCTGGAACCCGAAATTGAAGTCCTTTGTCCAATACAAGGGCGCCTCGAATCTGGATGCCGCATGCCTGTTGCTGCCGATGGTCAAATTCATCAGTCCTAACGACCCGCGCTGGATGTCTACGCTTGAAGCGATTACGGGCGCCCTGGTTGAAGATTCCCTGGTTTATCGCTATTTGCCGGGGAAAGCCGCGCCGGACGGTATGACGGGCACCGAAGGGACGTTTTCAATGTGCTCATTTTGGTATGTTGAGTGCCTTTCCCGCGCGAACGATTTGCACCAGGCGCGTTTCATTTTTGAAAAGGCGCTTGGATACGCGAATCACCTGGGCCTGTACGCCGAGCAATTGGGGCCGGCCGGCGAGCATCTCGGAAATTTTCCCCAGGCGCTGACGCACATCGCGCTCATCAGCGCCGCGTTCAACTTAAACGACCGATTGGATCGAGTATGAAACTAAAACTGCCCACCATACACTTGAAGCGATACCGGGAAATCGCCGCGCTCCTTTGGAAATACGGGCGTTCGGACCTCGTCCGCCAAATGGGCGTGGACGATTTGCTGGCGCCCGAGCAAGTGGTAAAGCCCAGTGGGCCGGCCCCGGAAGAATTGGCCAATGACTTGGAAGCGATGGGGCCGACATTCATCAAAATCGGGCAATTGCTCTCAAGCCGGTCGGATTTAATCCCCGATGTGTATCTGAAACCACTCTCTCGCCTTCAGGACAGCGTCAAACCGTTTTCTTTCGAGGAAGTCGAACGCATCATTCTCGCGGAACTGGGCGTGAGGATTTCCAAAGCGTTTTCGGATTTTAATCCCCGGCCAATCGCCGCCGCGTCGCTGGGGCAGGTCCATTTCGCCGCCCTGCGTGACGGCCGGCAGGTCATCGTTAAAATCCAGCGCCCGGACATTCGCAAACAAATTGCCGAAGACTTCGAAGTGCTCACCCAAATCGCCGAGTTTTTGGACGCCTACACGGAATTTGGGCGGCGCTATCGTTTCCTGACGGTTCTCGAAGAATTCCGGGTGACGATTCAAAGGGAATTGAATTATGAGCGCGAGGCGCAAAATCTCATCACCCTCGGCTCCAATCTCAAGGATTTTCATCATATCCAGGTGCCTCAGCCGGTGGATGACTACACGACGCGCTCGGTCCTGACGATGGATTTTGTGCAGGGCCGAAAAATCACGTCGCTTTCGCCCCTGGCGCGGCTGGACCTCAACGGCAGTCCGCTGGCGGAGGAATTATTCAGGGCCTATTTGAAACAAATTATGGTGGACGGCATGTTCCACGCTGATCCGCATCCGGGAAACGTGTTTCTGACGGATGATGGCCATATCGCCCTGATTGACCTTGGCATGGTCGGGCACGTTGCGCCCACGCTCCAGGAAAACCTGCTCAAGCTCCTTATCGCCGTGAGCGAAGGGGACAATGAGCAGGCCAGCGACATCATCCTCGGCATCAGCCGCACCAACGAAGATTTCAACGAAGTGCAATTCGGCCGCCGCATGTGCCAAATTATCAACGCGGCCCAAAACCAGAGCCTGGAACAACTCAACGTCGGCAAATCGCTCCTGGACATGAGCAAGACGGCCATTGACAACGGCCTATTTGTGCCCAGCGAGCTGACGCTGCTCGGCAAGACACTGCTGCAACTGGACGAGATTGGAAAAATCATTTATCCCAAATTTGATCCCTACGCTGCGGTACGGCGCAATATTCCGTCGCTGCTGGCGCAACGTCTCAGGAAGCACGCCAGCCAGGGGACAGTCATCAACTCGCTGCTCGAGTTCAAAAATATGTTCACACACCTGCCGTCGCGGATTAATCGCATCCTGGATGCGACGGCAAATTCCGACCTCGAAGTGAGAATCAAGACCGTGGACACGCAAATGCTTGTGGAAGGTTTTCAAAAAGTGGCTAACCGAATTACGGCCGGCGTCATCCTGGCTTCCCTGATCCTGGGCGCGTCACTGCTGATGCGGGTCCAGACCCGGTTCACGATATTCGGCTATCCCGGCCTGGCCATTGTGTGTTTTTTGGGGGCCGCAGCCGGGGGGTTGTGGCTGCTATTCACTATTTTCTTTCAGGACGAGAGGATCAAGAAACGGAAGAAGATGATGTGACCCGCCGTCGCTGAAGAGGCTGTGTGTAAAGCCCATTTTTTGGACCGTCGAATATCATCGGCATTTCGCCAAAAAACGCTCCACAAGCTATGACGCGGCAAGCGTTAATGATTTTCTATGCAATATCGCCTGCCCGCGAGCGTATAGGTCAATGAAGCCGCCGTTACAAAACGGGGCAGAGTTTCGTAAAATGCTAATTATAAGAAATTTACAGTGTTGCATTAACGTTAATGGCGCGGTGTGTCGTTGCCGATGGCATTTTGGCCATTGCTTGCTCCATGCCGTTCATTTCGGATTGCGGTTTACGCGCTGTAACCTATACTCTGGGCCTGCGTCTGAAATTCCTTTAGATTAGTTGAGCAAATATGAAAAAATCATTGATAAAAACATCGTTATTGGTTGCCGTTAGCTTGCCGTTGCTGGCCGGCTGCGTGGTTTATACACGTCCGGCTCCCCCTCCCCCAGCCCCTGCGTATGACAATCCTCCGGCGCCGCAATATGAAGTGGTCACGGCTGCGCCTGGTCCGCTCGACGTCTGGTTTTGGATTCCGGGCCAGTGGGAATGGCGCGGCGGCGGCTGGGTATGGATTCATGGCCGTTGGGCGGCGCGGCCGCATCCGGGCGCGGTTTGGGTCCGCTCCGGTTGGCAATGGCGCGGTCATCATCGCGTGTGGGTTCGTGGCTACTGGCAGTGACGTTTACGTTGAAACGTTGAATTGTTAAAACGTTGAAGCGGATCGGGAAACCGGTCCGCTTTTTTTGTTGTAGCGCAGGTTTCCAAACCTGCCGTATCGCGGGTTTCTAAACCCGCTGGCCGTGCGACGTTGTTGGGCGCCGGGGCCTGGAAAAGCCGCAATTTGTCACTCGTCGTGCGGCAGGTCGCGCCAATTCAGCGAGTACCGCGAATTAGCCGGGGCGCGACTTCGTAAGATCAGCGGGTTTAGAAACCCGCGATACAGCAGACTTAGAAGTCTGCGCTACGGCTACCAATACTGGTGAACGAGCGGCTTGATATCCGCTTCATAAAGGGCGCGGATTTTTTTCATGATGTCAGGTGACAGCGGCGGGAGTTTTGAGGCGGCCGCATTTTCAGCAACCTGTTCCGGACGCTTTGCGCCGGGGATTGCGCACGTGACGGCCGGGAAATCCAGAATCCACCGCAACGCCAGTTGGGTCAGGGTGGCATCATCGGGAACCAGTTTCTTGAGTTCTTCAGTGGCGCCCAGGCCCACTTTGAAGTCCACGCCGCTGAAGGTTTCGCCGCGGTCGAATGCCTCGCCCCGGCGGTTGAACGAGCGATGGTCATCCTTCGCAAATTTGGTTTCGCGCGTGATTTTGCCGGTCAACATTCCGGACGCCAGCGGCACGCGCGCCAGGATGCCTGCCTTGTGTTTGCGGGCGAGTTCGAAAAGCAGGTCCGCGGGGCGCTGTCGGAAAATGTTGAAAATGATTTGCACCGATTGAACGTTTCGAAATTCGATGGCCTTGATGGCTTCTTCGACTTTTTCCACGCTGACGCCGTAATGCCGGAGTTTGCCGGCCTTGACGAGGTCGTCCAAAATCTCAAAAACCTCGGGCATGTAATAGACCTGGGTGGGCGGGCAATGGAGTTGGAGCAGGTCCAGGGTTTCGGCTTCGAGGTTGCGCAAACTGCGCTCGATGAACGTCGTCAGGTTTTCGCGGCTGTAGCCTTCGGCGGTTTGTTCACGCAGACGCCGGCCGGCTTTGGTGGCGATAAAGAATTGTTCCTTTCTTTCCTTTTTCAACTTGGCCAGCAAACGTTCGCTCCGGCCATCCCCATAAACGTCGGCGGTGTCAAAAAAATTCACACCCGCGTCGAGGGCCGCATGAAGGGCGGCAAGCGAGTCCTTGTCCTCCACAGAGCCCCAGGCGCCGCCGATTGCCCAGGCGCCGAAACTGATTTCAGAAATTTTCCAGCCGGTGCGGCCAAGTTCCCGGTAATTCATAGGTTTCAAAGCGAACGCCGCCAATGATGCAGGCAAATGTGGGTCGGTGCAAGGATGTTGACTCGTTGAAATGTTAAAACGTTGAAGCAGGCTGCTATCGCGCCGTGGCAGCCGGCGTGAGGAGGCTCTAACTGTTTCGCGGTTTACCCGCACTTTGGTCAACTTTAGTCGGTTTTCCAACGACCGACGCGGATGGAACCCCTTTCAACGCTTCAACATTTTAACGTTTCAACGTTTTAAGCTTTTTCCTTTTTCCTTTTTCCTTTTTCCTTGTACGAACCATGTGCGGCATCATCGGATACATCGGGAAAAAACCGGCGTCGCCCATCCTTCTGGAAGGATTGCGGCGGCTGGAATACCGCGGATACGACAGCGCCGGCGTGGCCGTGCTTCAGGAAGCCGAGCTTCTCGTTCGCAAAAAGAAGGGCAAAATCGAAACCGGGCTGGCAACGTTCCTCGAAGCAAACCCGGTTTCGGGAAGCCTCGGCATCGGCCACACGCGCTGGGCGACCCACGGCGTGCCATCCGACAGAAATTGTCACCCGCACGTGGACGCATCCGGACACATTGCCGTGGTGCATAACGGCGTCATCGAAAATTATGAGGCGCTCAGAACGCGGCTGATGCGCGAGGGACATCAATTCAAATCCGATACCGATACCGAAGTCCTGGCGCATTTGATCGGGGATTATTATGCAAAAGGAAAAAAACGCGGCGCGCGGAACAATGTTCTGGCTGATGCGGTTTGCCGGGCATTGCGGGAGGTGATTGGGACCTACGGAATCGCTGTGGTTTGTGCCGATGAACCGGACAAGATCATCGCCGCGCGGCGCGGTTCGCCGCTCATCATCGGCATTGGCAGAGGCGAACATTTTCTGGCCAGCGACACCAACGCCATCGTAGCGCATACAAAGAAGGTCGTTTACCTCAACGATTATGACGTGGCTGCGGTGACGGCGGACGGCTTCGAAGTTTCAAATCTCGGCGCGGACACGGCCAAAACGCAAATAACTCGCCTTGAGTTCAGCCACGAGGACGCCGCCCGGGGTGAGCACCCGCATTTTATGCTCAAGGAAATCTTTGAGCAGCCGCGCACGATTGAGAATGCGTTGCGCGGACGGATGGATTTTAAGGGCGCCACGGCGAAATTTGGCGGCTTGAACCTGAGCGACGACGAATTGCGCTCGATAGGCCGCATCGTCATTGCCGCCAGTGGCACAAGCTGGCACGCGGCGCTGGCCGGCGAATATCTCATCGAGGAATTTGCGGACATTCCCGTGGAAGTGGAATTCGCGCACGAATTTTGCTATCGCAATGCGCCGCTGGAGGCGAATACGGTGTTGCTCGCGCTGTCGCAATCGGGCGAAACGGCGGACACGCTGGCGGCATTGCGCGAGGCGAAACGGCGCGGACGCAAAGCGCTGGCCATCGTGAATGTGGTCGGCAGCGCGATTGCGCGCGAAGTGGACGGCGGCATCTACATGCACGCCGGGCCGGAAATCGCCGTGGCTTCGACGAAAGCGTTTGTTTCCACACTCGTCGTTTTGGCGTTGCTCGCCGTTTACCTGGGCCGCATGCGAGGCCTGCCGGCGACTACCGCGATGCAAATTCTTCGCGCGCTGGAATCATTGCCCGGACAGGTGGAACATATCCTCGCCCAAACGGCGGCGTTGAAAAAACTCGCGCGCAAATACGCCAAAGCCGGCGATTTCTTTTTTCTGGGACGCGGGCGCATGTTTCCCATCGCGCTCGAAGGCGCATTGAAGTTGAAGGAAATTTCCTATGTACACGCGGAAGGCTATTCCGCCGCCGAAATGAAGCATGGACCGATTGCGCTGATCGACCGAAAAACGCCAACCGTTTTTCTCGCGCCCCGGGACGCGATGTATGAAAAGACTATTGCAAACCTGGCAATGATTCGCGCGCGCAAAGGCCCGGTCATCGCGGTGGCAACTGAAGGCGACAAGCAAATCAGGAAAATGGCGGATGACGTGATTTATTTGCCGCAAACGGCAGAACAGCTTTACCCGGTGCTGGCCGTCGTGCCGCTGCAATTGCTGGCGTATTACATCGCCATGGAACGCGGGTGCGATGTGGATAAGCCGCGGAATTTGGCAAAGAGCGTTACAGTGGAGTGATTTAAAATCCAAAATCGGTCTGCTCTGGTGGCGAGGCCGTGACTTTTAACGGTAATGAATCGGGTGGGTGTGGCTTGCCTTGTTCGTCATAACGGATGAATTGCAACGACGCCATTACTTGGAGAGCCTCGCTGTCAGAATAGCCAGCTCGGTCCAAAACTGACGGTGATGAAATGCCGAGAAGATCAATTAGCTCTTCATGCGAAGATCCCTCTTGATCTCCACGCTCGAAGTATCGACAACAAGCTTTGAGTTGTTCAAACAAGTCGCCGTGGCAGGATTTTAAATCTGCCACCGCTTCACGACAGACCCGCTCAATGCGCTCGGCATAATCTGGCGGGAAATCATCGTCTGTGGGACTCATTTCAACACAAAAGGTCACGGTATAACCGATAACCTGACCCGCTTCCCTTTGGATTCACAGTCGCCCGCGACTCGAATCGCCTCGTCAAGATCATGCAGGACGTCGGATCTGCGAGCCTTCCCCCCAAAAGTAAATGGCATCCCGCTGTTCGCCACTACATCACGAACCTTTGTCAGTGATGCAAGCAACCCTGACGCATTCGAAAAGGTCGGTTCCATCTCTTCGTCAAATTCGGACGCTGACACCGAATAATCGTGAAATGTTGTTAGCCTTGGAACCCCAACCTCATCGCAAATCTTGTCAAGCTCCTCGCTGAATCGGTAAAGCGCCCACAAGTCTGAATTGGATTTGCCTCCCTCCAGACCTTCCTCAATTATCCAAAGTACGTTGCCCATACGCTAAAGATTATTTCGTAAGGTTGCGCTTGGTCAAGCGCGGTTGCGGTCCAGCGGCGCAAATGGGCGCATCTCAGTCCTTATGCACAGAATACATCGCCCCTAATGGGGCTGGGATTTTAATGATCATTTTAACTACAAATACACCAGCCCTACGGGCTTTAAGCAGACGCCAAAGTAGCGAATCGGTCATTGCTGCTAAGCCCGTAGGGCTGGCGTATTTGTAGAGAACCGACCGAAAAAAAATTTACAAGCCCCGTTAGGGGCGGCGTATTCTGGCAAATACGTTCACAAAAACTGAGATGCAATTCCCGTGTGCATTTAAGAGAACCGTTCCCTGAGGCAAAGAATTAATATTCACAGTTGACAGTAACACTGTTAAGTGTTAGCATGCCTCCATGAACAGTGAGTTTTCCCTGGAAGAATTGGCAGTAGAGGTTCAGGCCTGGACCGAAAAACACCAGGTATTTCCCGCCAACGGCCAGGCTGCCGAGGAGATCACGGAACGAACCATCCGCTACTACCGAACCCTCGGCTTGCTGGACGCCCCCATCGGCAATTACGCAAAAACGTTTTCCAAAAAGCATAAATTGCAGCTCATTGCCATTCGGTTCTACCAGTCTCTCGGACTGCCGTTACGCAAGATTCGTGATGAACTGTATGGGAAGAGCGAGCAAGATCTTGCTGCGCTGGAGCGGCAGATTGTGAAGCAGGGAGGAAAAGCAGCCGCGCTCGCCATGCCGCTGGTCCCGCCGGTTGCCAGCGAATCGTGGTCGGCTATTCCTCTGGCCGGAAATTATCTGCTCATTTCACGAGACAACCAAAAACTGCCGCGAACCATCGTGGACAAAATTAACCAACTGCTATTGTCTGTCGCGCCAGCGACGGACGACGCGGCAGCATCAGGAAGGAATTGAATTATGAATACGTCACGCATATTGCCGGTAACTCCGAAGCATTTCGGATTGTTTGCAATCATCGAATCCAAACGAGTTGTGCTCCCGCTTAAGGGGGTGGAGTGCGAATTTTTCGTCCAGGGTGGGGTCGTCGAAGTTTCAATGAGCCAGGTGTTTCGGCAGGAAAATCCGAATCCGCTCGATTGCCAGTACCAGTTTCCGTTGCCGGCGGATGCGTCGGTTTATTTCTGTGAGGCGGACATCAATGGACGACTTATTACGGCGCAGGTCAAGGAACGTGATGAAGCCCGGAAGATTGCCGACGAAAAAAAGGCTGAGGGGTTCCGCACCGCGCTCGTGGAATCAGAGAGGGACAATTTCTTCAGTCTGGAATTGGGCAACGTACAGCCTGATGACCTAATCATCGTGCGGTTGAAATATTTCCAAACGTTGCGCGCGATTGCCGAAACCAAATCCATCGAAATCCCATTTTGTCCGGGCATTCGCTACATTCCTGGAAAGCCTCTGCTTCGCAGCAACTCCGGCAAAGGCGTGGTGGACGACACGAATGAAGTTCCCGACGCATCGCGCATCAGCCCGGTGAGAATCGATGCCGGTCACCCGGACGCTGCCTATGTGGATGTTCGCGGGCACATGGACGCGGAGTTTCTGAATATGGCCAGTCTGGTTTCACCCAGCCACATCATTGATGTTTGCTCGCGAGAGGGTCAGGCGCAGGTCACTCTCTCAAGCAAGGGCGAAGTGCCGGATCGTGATTTTGTCTTGAGATGGGAAGATCGTAATGCGGAATCGGTTGCGCCGCGCGCCTGGCTGCGGCAAAAAGGGAACGAAAATTATGCATTGATGGAAGTTCGCGCGCCGCGTCAAAATTCGGCCACGGAAACGGCGCTGGACTTCTATTTTCTCGTGGACCGATCGGGGAGCATGAGTGGTTTGAAATGGGAAAAGGCCGTGGAAGCTTTGCAAAGCTGCGTTGGTGTGCTCGGTCCCAATGACCGGGTCATGGTCACGATATTTGAATCGAATTTCTGTGATTTCGCCGAACGGCCATTGCCGGTAAAAAAGATGCTTGCGGATCAGCAGTTCCAAAATTTAAAAGAGTTGCGGGCTGGCGGGGGAACAGAGATGGCTCCTGCCCTGAAACACGTTCTTGACGTTGCTGCCAGGAACTCCGCGGGTCGTGACAAAAACCTTATTCTGATAACGGACGCGCAAATCGGAAATGAGTCCACGATCCTGGACCTGATGCGCGCAGCGCCGGACATGCCGGTCCATTGTTTTGGAATAGACATCGCTCTAAACGATGCGCTCCTGTTGGCCCTTGCCCGCCAGCAGGGTGGCGCCTTCCATTCGCTGAATCCGAACGACGATATTGCCAGCCTCGTGACTAAGCTCGGGAATACGCTGAGACAACCCGAACTCCTGGACCTGCATTTGTCCGAGGGATGGGAAGTTGCGGATGCCAGAATTGCCAATCTATATTCCGGTCAGGTGGTTTACCTCAGCGCCAGGGCTGCGGGGGCGCTGCCCCTGGAATTAACTGCGCGGACGCCATCGGGCGAAGCCGTTTCATTTAAATTCAAAACGCAGACGCTGCCGCATGACGCGCCCTTTTTGCATTGGCACAAAACTCGAATCCAGCGTTTGCTGGCTGAAAATCAAAACGCCGAGGCAATTCAACTGTCGGTCGCCGGCAATTTATTGTGTCGCCTGACTTCGTTTGTTGCCTGGGATGAATCGGAGAAAGTTGCCGTGTCGCAGCATGATTTGGTACAACCGGCTCTGCTGTATGCGCCTCCGGCAGGAGCAGGCGGGCTTTTTGCTGAAAGAACTCGGTCTCGTGGGGTTCCTGACGATATTCGTTTCTGCATGGAGAAATTGAGCACGGACGCCAAAGAATCCATTTGTGACTTTGAGTTGGGATCCCGTCCCCTTCGAAAAGATGCTTCCGTACGAACTCAGTGGGGCCAATTCGTCGCGGTTTGCTTGAGACTGTCAGGAGACGACTGGAACACTCCATTTCAAGCCATTTTTCTATGGCACGAAAACGCCTCGCCGGCAGAAATCAAAGGAATTGAGATAACGCTGCTGAAATTAACCCGGCAACTCAAGCTATGCGCGGATTTGATCCAAATACTCGACACCAGCGGGGGTGGCTTAATTCATCAGCTTCGCCAGTGGCGGCTTCAATTCCGAATCATGTTGCAACGTCAGAGGTCAAATGGTGAGTGGCAGGATTTCGAATCGATCTGCCGGGCAGTCGGAAGCGTTGACTCATCAACGCCACCGGAGCGGCTGGCTGAATTGAAATCTGAAGTCCAGAAGAAGGCCGTGGAATTGCTCAAACAATTCGCCGGGAGCTTGCCGCTTGCAAGGGCCTCAACGTGACAGCGCGCGCCCCCGCGACGTCAACGATCCGCGGAATCTGGCTAAGAGCGTGACGGTCGAATAAACTGAAGCAGCATTAGCGCAGTCGCCAGGGATAAGACCTTAAGCTTTGCGGCATAATTCGGAGTGTCCGCCAGCGACCGCCCTTCGTAGCATACGCGCCATGTACCAGCACGGCGCGGTTTTTTCACCGCACGCGGAGCGCCGTGGCTGCGGCTGCGATGGTCGGCGTACTGGGAAAAATCGTTTAAAAAAAGCTTGCGTAGTGCACGTATATGCAGCTATATGCAAGTATATGCATTCGGCGCCCGCTAAAACTTTATTCTCATCTGCGCAAGTTGCCGAACGCGCCGGTATCCATAAGGATACGCTGCTGCGATGGCTACGCCAGGGCGTTGTACAGGAACCAAAGCGCGATAGGCATGGTTGGCGGATATTCACGCCGGAAGAAGCGGCCCGAATCGAGGCAATTGCGAAATCCGAACAACCACCGTCTGACTCACCGTTCGAGCTTCGCGACGCTCCGGGGCCACCTGCTGCCATGGAGAGGCTGGGGAGAATCGACTGGGATTTTCGAGAGGCCAAAACAAGCTATCTGACGCATGGCCTGCATCCCTACCCGGCCAAATTCATACCCCAAATTCCTAACGCCTTGATCCAAGAATTGTCCGACGTTGGAAGCACGGTAGGTGACATTTTCTGCGGCAGCGGCACAACACTTGTCGAAGGGATGCTTCTGAAGCGTAATGTGGTGGGCGTTGACGCTAACCCATTGGCGTGCCTAATCTCCGCAGCGAAGACCGCCCGTCTGCAGGACGGTGACAAGGATTTGCTTATGCAGCTGGCGCAACGTTCCGGCCACCTTGCCGACGAATTTGCCACCGATGTCACCCAAACACTCTTTCCTGTTGCGAAATTTGTCTCAAAGGCTCCCCGCCCTGCCGGAAAGGCTATCGATTTCTGGTTTGAACCATTTATAACAGAAGAATTGGCCGAAATACTTTCCTGGTGTCGAAAATTGCCAACTGAATCAGCTCGGAATATAGCCCTCGCCTCGTTTTCAGCGATCGTCGTAAATGTTTCCCGTCAAGACTCAGACACTCGGTACGTCCGCCGCGCAAAGAAGCTTTGCCCTGGCGATGCGTTCCGGCGATTCGCACAGGTTTTGTCTGAAAATGCAAACGCATCCGAAAGATTTACAGACATTTTGGAGCCAAACATTTCGTGCAAAATATTCCACGCGGACCTGCTTTCTTCGCCTGAAATTCCAATGCTCGACTTGGTTGTGTGCTCGCCGCCATACCCAAATGCATTCAGTTACCACCTATACCACATGACTCGAATGGTGTGGCTCGGCATGAATCAGCCGGAGTTCAAAAAAAGGGAGATTGGCAGCCACCGGAAGTTCAGCAGCAAGGGAAGGAATGGCGCGACCATCGAGACATTTCAGAACGAAATGGTTTCAATCTTTGGCTGGCTAAAAAAAATGATTCGCCAGGGTGGCCATGCTTGCTTTGTGGTCGGTAATTCAATCATTAGAGGCCAGGCATACGACAATGCAATGGTCCTGACGAACGCGGCAAGCGTGAACGGTTTTACCCAGATTGCGGCGCTTACGCGGAATCTCAAAGACACAGCCAAGGCGTTTAATCCAAAGATTGGCAAAATAAAAACGGAAAAAGTTCTTATTTACCAAAATTCAAGCACAAGCTACCTATGAACAAACTAATCACATGCAGGATGAAACCATATATCCAGCCGTTCGAACGAACGTTGGCACTTCAAGAATTAGAAGTTTTGGCCCGCGCCACGCCACAACCGACGATGGCCATTGATGAGGAACCTGAATGTTTTCAAGTCAGATCAAATAAACCAGGGCAGGCTCTCGCGCGGGAACTAGCCTTTTGGGAAGCGGTTTGTGATGGCAGGACGATTCACACAACTCAATCTTTGCGCGAATCTACTGTCAACGTCGTAAGGAATGGCATTCCGCTTGATGACCTCATGGCCCAGCTGCCATTCAAAAATGAAATATCGTTGCCCAATCGCCGCTGTCTTCGGTACGGGACGCACGGCCTTCATGAATATCGCGGAAAATTTTTCCCGCAGCTGGTCCGTTCTTTCATAAACATCGCAAAAATCCCAATCGGCGGCTTAGTCGCCGACCCATTTTGCGGCAGTGGCACAACCGGAGTGGAAGCGATCTTAGCCAATCGCCGAACCATTGGCATGGATTTGAATCCGCTTTCTGTGTTTATGGCAAGAACCAAGTGTCAACTACTCGGTGTCAAATACAGTGACATGGAAGAAGCCTATCTGCAGGTTCGAACTCAACTATTGGCGCCGCGCAATAAGACCCGAGGCGACTATTGGGTCTCAAAATTGTCACAGGTTGATCAAGATTATCTAAAAATCTGGTTCGACGCTGCAATCTTGGATGAACTAGACTTGATCGCAACTTGTATCAGCGAAAGAACAAAGGGGGCAATACACGATTTTATGCTCCTTTGCTTGAGCAATGTCTTACGGCAAGTGTCGTGGCAGAAAGTGGACGACCTAAGAGTTAGACGAGAGTTGAAAGCAGTGGACGAAATTGACCCGATTAAAGAGTTTCTGGAAGAGCTCGGCCGTTCCGTCCGCCTTGTGCTTGCATTTTTGCGCCAAGAGGGCCGGGTCGCCTCTGTCAATGCCGAGATATCCGAAGGCGACAGCAGACAAATTTCAAAGCGGTGGGAAAAGTGGGCGGGAAAGATCGACGCTGCTATTACATCCCCACCTTATGCAACCGCTTTACCTTATTTGGACACAGACCGGTTAAGCCTCTGCTTCCTCGGGCTGTTGCCACGCGATAAACATCGCGCGCTTGACCACGAGATGATCGGCAATCGTGAAATTGCCGATGCGGTCAGAAAACGTTACTGGCAAGAATTTTCAGCAAAAAACCACGACTTGCCGTCTTCGGTTTGTGATTTAATCTCAAAAATTCAGCGGCTTAATTTGAAAGCAAACGTTGGCTTTCGACGGCGCAATTTACCCTCTCTCCTTTTTAAATATTTCTACGACATGAAAAAGGTGTTTGCTGAGTTGGACGCAGTGCTTAAACCGGGGGCAAGTGCATTTTTTGTGGTTGGGAACAATCACACTATCGCTGGCGGCCAGCGGGTCGACATTGAAACGGTCGAGCTGCTTCAAGATGTGGCTAAAAGCGTGGGATTGGAAATTGTTGAGACAATCGCAATGGACATGTTGATTTCAAGAGACATTTTTCGGAAAAATGCGATCGACTCTGAAAGTATCCTTCATTTTCGGAGACGCAGTTAATAGTAGCCCCATTGCTTTTTTGAGTTCCGCACGCGGTTTGTGCACAAAGCCTGATAACGCGCGAAGTCTGTACTGCCGGCCGGGACAATCTCCACATAGTAATCATAACCGGCCTTGCCGTCTGCGAGTTCGATCCTCAAAATATCGCCGACCGCGCCTGCGTCGCGCAACGCCGCACTACGTAGCCGGAAATCACTCTTGTCCGGCCAGGTCATCATGTTAACCGGTGCAATTTGTCCGCCCAACCGGATCTGGACTGCATGCCGGTCCCATTTTCCTGGCTTGCCAGGGTCTTGCGTGAAAAGTTTCCGCCAGCCCCAAAATGCCGGATTCGCGTCGCGGGCGGCCAACGGGATAAATATTTCTGGCGAACGCTTGGAAGCTCCTAAAGTCACTTGGCCGGTGCCCGCATCAGTCTGTTGTAAAGTCATAACAAACCCACATAATCCTTTTCCTTCTGGCTGGAGTATCTTAAGTGCCAGCTTTTCCTCGATGGGTTCGGCTCGGGCAGCTGGTTTGACGCGCGTAGCTCCGAAAAGCTTCTTGACTCCCCTTTTTATTGCCGATGTCTGCTGGATGACCTTCACAGCTTCGTTCGTTCGCTGAATTTCTGCTTCGGTCGGGACATAACCGTTTTCGTGCAACTCCTTAATCAATTCCGTCGTTAACGGCTTTACCGTCTCGTGTTTCGGATTTGTCCATTCATCCAAAAGCGCTTCTAGGGCAAGAAAGAATTTTTCGTCGTCCGGATTTTTCCTGTCCAGTTGGACGTGAACGAAAGCTTCGTAATTTGTGAACAGTCCACCCTCGGTGAGATTCCCGGAACCAACAAAGCATTCTGCTGCATTTTCATTCGAAAAAAGGAATATCTTCGGATGAAAAGTCGGCCTTTGGGCGGTTTCGTTGTGCAAAACCCAAACCCCTCCACTCGACCCAACCGCCACCAATAAATCTGCCAAACCTTCCGCACTGGTCACGCCATGATCAATTCCGACCGAAATCTTGGTTGTCCCGTGTGTGATGAATGACCCTAACGGCTTGGCCAGATGCTTCACGCCTGAGCGTTTAACGAACGCCACCGCAGCGCGAAATACCTTCCAACTTGGTTTTTTCAGATTTTCGGCAAGAAAATCGCCAAGCCTTTGCTCACCCTCAGGATGATGAATCAGCTGAATCATTTTGAGGGACCGCGATTCAATGTGCGCCATGACAGGATTCGCAAGTTACGTAATTTTCGCCGAACGTACAACTATTGATTTATTCAAGCCCATGTCCAGGATTTCAATAGGTCATAAAAGGGGCAGAGATTAAGCGGGAAAAAGTGGGAAATCCGAATGTTGTGCCCACAGCTAAAGCGGCGTAAAAACTGTTTCAGTGAAATTGAAGCAGGCAATTGCAAAATTTCTTCTGACGTATTGTAGTATTTGTGTCAGCGAGCGGTCAAAAACCAGCCAAGGTGTTACGGATTTTTTTGGCGTCAAAGTTTTGGCCGTGGGCAAAGAGGCGGCTGCGAGCGCGAGGAACAATGCGACATTCCACGATAACGATAATGTAGCTTTTGTTGCTTTTCCTGTTGCCGAAATGTTGCCGACTAAATCATTGACAATCAACAATGTTGCCGATGTTGCCGATTTCCAGAGCATCATCAAACCATAACCACTAGAGGGTCGCCTCGCCATGGTCGCCACGAAGTGTCCTTCAATCTCCACTTCGCGGCCTTCGCGTCCTTTGCGTGAGAATTATTCATTTCCGAAAATCACGGGTGCGGTTTCTGTACGCTGTTCCATCTTCCATCCTGCCTAAGCCCGCGAATCCCCCTTCCGAAATTAAATCACCCCTTAATTTCGCCTTCATCAGATTGAGCTTTTTTCCCGAAAAACCGCTCGTCGTAAATTAAGCAGAATCTTCAAATTTCCAAACAAAACCGCATCATTTTACCCCCTTAACATTGAAATTAAGCATTTCGTTTACCCAAATTAAGCCCGCAAAACCATAGCATACCCATTTTTACTTAATTTGGGCCAGGGGGAGGGGGAATCGTTCTCGCTTGCCGCGCCGTAGTCAGACGAAGGCGGGTCCTCGCCTGCCCACCGTAGCTTATGAACCCATTTGGCGAGATGCAGATATTGATTTGATATCCGAAAATGATTTTTCACACGGGCTCTTTAGCAAAGGCGGGTCCTCGTCCTCGAAAATTACGGTTCGGCATGTTCGAGGTTCAATGTTCGATGTTGTTCAGATGTCTAAAAAAACTTCCGCGTATTTAGTGCTTCCAAAAAACGAAATAAAAAAATTTCTGTTCCTAAATCCCCCCGCCAACATTGAACCTTTTTGGGGTTCCAAATGTAGTTCTTGTACTGCGCCCTGCATCTGAGAAATTCGAATTGTATCAAAGTCATGAACGAACCAGGAACGAGTGAAACTTCCCATGTAGGGCAGGCATCCTGCCTGCCGGTTAACACGGCTTCCAGCCGCGTGTTCCCAACAATCCAAAAATCCACTTATCCATTTATCCAACCACCCGAATTGTCCCCACGTTCCGCCTTGATGGGGGGACAATTAGCCCTGACCCTCTCAAGAACCCTGATTTTCCGCACATCTTTTACGCCGATGGCGTTTGCCGGGCCGTCTTTTTCAGTGATTCGAAGCGCTTTTGGCGAAAAAACCGTGTTTAAAACCCGTTTTTTTGATCATCGGAAGGGACAATTCCCTATTGAACCACGCTCAACTGCCCGGTGCCGGCCACCATCCGAAAGAGCATCACCAGCAGCGGAAACACCGCCGCCGAGCAAATGTTTCCAAGCAGTGACGCCAGCAAACTGCGAGACAGAGACGGCGCCGCCAGCGGCGATTTGCGAGATGAAATAAAACGACAAATGAGGTAAATCAGCGATCCTTCGAGCAACACGATCAAACCTTCGCCCGCCACGGCCATCACCGTTGGTTGCATTCCGTAGGTGAGCCAAAGCCAGCCCAAAAAAATAGGATACGTCAGCAGGTGCATGCCCATCAGCCAAAGAATAAACAGGCGCGGACGCCGCCACCGCCGAAGTATCAAACTGATGCAAACCGCTTCCAACAAAATGGCTAGAACCACGGCAGTGATAACAAAAGGAGATGGACCGGGTTCCACGACCGATACCGGAATGGGATCGGCCTTCACGCAGGCCGTTGAAAACAACAACGCCGCCACCCATCCGGTATGGCGCACACCATTGTTGCGAATGGCGCCGGTCATGGTAAAAACCCTGATTCTTTGCCGCTCGCATGTAAAGCGAAAATTCTAAAAAAACTTGCCAATCCCTTGCAAAGAGAGCAAAAGTTGGAACCACAACAATCGCGAACGCCGCCCATGAAGAAACCCTGGGTCACTCTGTCCTGGCTCATCCTGGCGCTGGTTGCAGGCGGGGCATTCCTTTATGCCATCCTCCCGTCCGAACCGTTCGCTACGGGCGAATCGTCCGTGGTTAAAACGCGGCAGGCCCTTCGTCAGCAGGGGTTCAAGACCGATGTCACTAACTTTGATTTTTCCACGTCGCCGGATATGCGCGCCCGCGAGGCGGCCATAAAGGCCACGAGCCCGAGCCGCAATAACCCGTCTTTTCTCGTTGAGCCGGACCTCATGGAAGTCGCAACTCCACATTCTGCGGTGGTCGTATGGCAACAGTCCGCGCTGAAGGTCCCGGATCCAGAGGAATCGGGCAAAAGTGATATGATTCCCTGGGATGACTTCCGACAGTTTGTCGGCGCCCAGCGGACGCGAGCGGACGCAGCCTGCCAGGCAATATTGTCAGGACCCATCGCCTTCAACCTTGACGCACGAGCGGGAGATTTCATGTTGCTTCCTCATCTCGCCGTGCTGAGGAATCTGGCCTTTCTGCTCTGCGGCAGGACGATTTTGGCGCTCCATGATGGCGACCATGCCGACGCCTGGACAAATCTACTGGCCGCCACGCGCCTGGTCACCGCCTGGCAACCGGAACCCGCTAAAGTCTCGCACAGCACCCGGTTCGACATCATGCATCTGGTTTACGATCTGACCTGGCAGGCTCTTCAAACCAACGATTGGTCCGATAACGAACTTGCCCAATTGCAAGCCGAATGGGAGTCCGCAAATTTCCTGACCAATTTGTCGGAAGTCCAGGCATTCATGGGCGCCAGCGATGTGAAGATGTTTGAGCATGACGAACTATCCTCTCAAAGGCCGCGCGCGCGATTCAACCAAATGCCGCCCCCGTCATTCAACGAATTTCTGAATCAGGCGCTGCGCGATCCATTTTCCCTGTGGCAACAGATGCATTCCCGCTGGAGCCAGCGCGCCTATTTTCACGGCGGCATGTATGAGGACGAGCGGCGCCTCTTGCTTTTTTATCGCGACCGGCAGGTGGAATATCGCAACGCCATTCAGGCGTCCACCTGGATGCAAATGCGCCAAATGCCGGGTGTGACCACTGAAGTTTTTTTTCAGCCCAACTATCCTGGTTGGGGACTTTTCGAAAATGCTCTCAACATGCGCAGGATGAATACGCGCTTCCAGGGGCAAGGCGCCAGTTTTCTCGGGCGCGCCGCCGAAGCCGAAACTGAGCGCCGAATCATCGTCACCGCTCTCGCGCTTGAACGCTATCGCGAAAAAAACGGCGCATATCCGGATTCCTTGCAATCCCTCGCTCCAGAGTTCCTGCAGGCCGTGCCGGTGGACTTCATGAACGGCCAGCCCCTGCACTACCAAGCGAGTAACGGCGGCCATTTTCTCCTTTATTCCGTGGGCCTGGATTGCGTGGACAATGGCGGGAATCTCCAAACAAATGCCAACAATATCGATTTCTACTACTCTGGCCGCCGGGAACAACCGTCTCCAGGCTATGATATCGTTTGGCCCTATCCCGCATCCGCCGATCAAGTTGCAGCGGCCCGAAAGAAAGAATCCGAAGCGTGGGCGGAAGAGATGGCAAAGGTCCAGGCAAACGGGCAAGCCCAGGAGCAGCGCGCTCAGCAGGATGCGGAAGAAATGAGACAAGCGGCCATGAAAAAGCTCCTCGCCGAGAAACCGTCGCTTGGACAGGAACCGGTCTATCAGGGTGTACCGCTCAGCGCCTGGGTGATCAAAGCCGGCCAATTCGATTACAATGGCGCCCCGGAAGATGCGGTTGCCGCCATCCGCGCGATCGGTCCAAAAGCTGTCCCGTTTTTGCTGGAATGGATGCCGCGTCCCGGGGCCGAACAACCGGTGGACGGCGCTCCCGGCTGGGACGGCGTCGAAATCGCTTGGTGGGCATTGGGCAGCCAGGGCAAGTCTGCAATTCTCGCTCTCGCTCACCTGCTCAGTTTGCCACAGAAAACCATGGATGATTACTCTGTTTGGACGGAAAGCGCCAAGGCAATCTCCTATTTGGGACCCGACGCCATAACTCCCATGTTGACGGTCGCCACCAATATGGAAGGACAACACTTTATGTGGGAATTGCTTGCCAATTTTCAAAACCTGGGGACCAACGGCGCCCCAGCCGTTCCTGCGATCGTTCACTGGGCCAATGATTCGGATTATTGGGTTCGCGAGGGCGTTGTCACCGCATTGGGAGGCATCGGAGAACGGCCTGATTTGGCCGTGCCGGTTTTGACAAACATCCTGGAGCACGATTCCAACGGGATGGTGCGCCGCGACGCCGCGGGTGCCCTGGGCTCTTTTGCGAACGATTCGGATGCCGTATTGCCTCTCTTAAGCAAGACGCTTAAATATCCCGATTGGCAGGCCCGCGAGGGAGCGCTATCCGGTCTTGGTAAGATACAGAATAAGCCGGGTGTGGTGGTTCCTCTCATTGCTCCATTTTTATACGCCGACAACAATGTCATTCAACGAAGCGCAGCCTACGCATTGCGTGACCTGGGCAATCCCGCCGGCTATCGCGTGTTATTGAACGCCCGCAATGCTCCCAGTGGGTGGCCTGGTATCGGCGACATCATTTATCAGGTCCAGCAGGAAATTGAGACGACGAACTGGGAACAGTCGCCGTTACGAGAGGCTCGCGTCCCGGGAATCCTGGCTGCCAAATGGTCCTGGGATACAAACACCGCGCCGGACGAGGAAAAAATGGTCGAATATTTGGCCAACACCAATGTCACCGGCGCAGGCTCGCGGACGATGGCGGATTTGTTGATGCCAAAGCAAGTCATTACCGGCAACGAACCCGAAGAGCTTACCTATGAATTTCCCGTGAGCTATGATCGGACAACCAACAATGGATTCTGTCTATTATTGGACGCCGACACCAATCCGGCGAGCCTGTATGCCCCTGACAGCGGGGCCGCTATCCAGGACAGCCTCCGCGCCACCAACGGCGATACTCTCCTGGTCTGGCACACCATTTACGATCCGCCCGGCAAACATGCGCTGCAAGTGGAATGGACCTACGTTGACACAAACGGCGCCGAGTATTATGGCAGGGGTCCGGCGATTGCCGTTACCACCAGCAATTTCTGCCAATTCAGCCAGGATTGTGTGACGTACGACGTCGATCGCGGCGCCACTTTCCACGCGCGCCTGCCCGAAAAAAACGGAATCTACACCATCGAATGCGTCACCACCAACGGCCAACATCTGAAGACCCTCAGTGGCAGCACCACCAATGGCGAATTCAACGTGCTTTGGAACCTGGTGGACGACAACAGCAATCGGTTGACCGGCGAGTGGTTTAACTCCATCGTTCACGTCAGCCTTCCCGATTCCGGCCGCTTCCAAACAATGCGCGGGCCATGATCACGTGAGCAACTCAACGATCAAATGGCGGCCTGCGAAGAAATTTTCGGATGGAGATGAAAACACGCGGAAGCATCGTATAGATTTCTACAGTCAATTTATCACCATCAAGCGCGTCGAACGGACGACCAAAGAACCTTTTACAAATGTTGAACGCCAACGCTTCGCCATGCGTCACGAGGTCCTTATTGCCGGATTTGTTGAGCACCTCCGATTCCTCCTCCAAAAGTGTGCCTTCGTTTAGAACCACGCCGCGCTCGGCGTCGCCAAAGGCTTTGCGCCGCAAGACTGACTTTTCGTACAACGCGTATGCGAAATAATTTGTGCTGCTCTCCAGATCAAACGCAAATACATCCCCCGAGGGAAACAACGACACAAAGCGCTGAATCAATTCGTTGTTTTCGTGTTCGACCGTCCCGATGAGATCGGGGAGCCCGGCAATAATAGCCGCCCCTGGCTTGGTTGGATCTTCCCCATAGGCGCCGATGCAAAAACTTCGCCTTCGATCAATTGCGTCGAGTCCGCTTTCGAGAAAGACATACGAAGTACTCCAAGTCACCAGGATTCGCATCTTGTCGAGGATCGCTCTGCCCGCTGTCTCGTCATGCTTCATCTCCGTGCCGAGATAGCCGGGCTGGCGCTCATTGGCAATGATGCAACAGATCTTCCATCCCATACGTAATCCTAGTGATTCATGGCGTTTTGCCAGGGTATGCTCGCCCGAATCGTAACCTATTGAACCGTGCGGATCAATTCGTTATATCCTGGAAACGGGTGGAACGCCAGATGCTATCCATCCTGATTACTTATGGCAGATGATCCATTCACAGTTGCTGGAAACGTAAGTCTTGATGATCGCCGGGACCGGCGGATTGACGGGAATTTGGTTCGGTGTCTGATTTGTCTGGCGGTGGTCGTCGGCGGCCTTTGCTGGACGTTCAGAAAGGACTTCAGCCGGAAACCGGCCGTTCCGGCCCAGGCCGATAATCAAACGCATCAAACGAAAGCGCTCCAGGACGCCGCTCCGTCGGTCCAGCCGGAACCCGCCCGTCGTTACGGCGTGAAAGTTGGCGATACTGTGGAAATCTCCGCGCTGAAACCGCCCGTCGCTGCCCACGGCGCTCTGATTACCGGGATGAATGACGACCAACTGACGATTCGCGTCGGCAGCGATACATTCGCCATTCGCTGGGAAAATATTGATCGCCTTAAGGCAGAGGGCAAATAAACTCGACACCGGACCCTTGGTGGAGAATTTTTCTACCCCGCCTGTGTTTTATTCGATCGAACATATCACGACCTGAAAATCACTCCTTCGCGATGGAACATCCACACCGTTGCCCCCAGCGCAATGGCCGCATAAACACAGGCCGATCCAAAAATTAGCAGAATGTAGTTCCAGTGCCAGATGCCTTCCAGCATTTCGCGGCAAGTCAGGCTGACGTTCATCAACGGCACCAGGGCGAGTTTGGGGGTCAGCTCCATTCCCGGCAGAATTGCCGGGATCACCGGCAGGATCAGCAGGACCATTAATGGCCCCGCATAACTTTGGGCTTCGCGGAAACTTTTTGAAAATAAGCCGATCATCAGCATGAGCGCCGACAGCATGATGGCCACCGGCAATAACAGCACGAACACTCCCGACAATCCCGCGACATCAATCGTGGAAACGCTCTCTATCAATCGTGGCGGCAACGACTGCGCCATGACCCGCCTGGCCACTTCGAACGTCCCGCACATACTTGACAACGCAAGGATGACCGTGGCAATGGAGATGGTGAAAACCGCCAGAAACTTTCCCAACGCCAGGTTGATCCGCGCTACCGGGCAACGCAGGATGGTTTCCATCGTTCCGCGCTCTTTTTCTCCGACAGTGACATCAATCGCCGGATACATGGCGCCCATAAAGCACATGACGATGATTAAATACGGAAGTAATCCGCCGAGCAGGCTGCCGGCAACCATCGCCGGTGGCGCGACATTCTCCTGCTGAATTGCGAAAGGCTTCAGGATTTCCACCGGAATATTTCGGTTTTTCAGGCGTTCCCGCACGGTCGTATCGCTCAGCCGTCTGAAGAAGGCATCCAGTCTTTGCGCCGCGAACTGGGAAGCGACATCTGTTTGATACACGTAGATACTCACCTCGGCCTTATCTCCGCGCATGACCCTCGCGTCAAAATCCGGCGGCAGCCTGACCGCGGCCCGCACTTGTTTCTGGACAATCTGGTTCGTAAAGTCGTCCGTTGCCGGAACGATCTTGAAGTCCCCGGTCGCGCGCAATGCCGAAAGCACGTTCGACGAAGCGCCACCACCGATGATCATCACTCGCGGGATTTCAGCCTGCGCTTTGGTCATGGTCTTCACCATCATTGCGCCAACGCCGAACATCAACAACGGCATTGCCAATGTCGGAATCACAATCATGGAAATGAGGGTGCGATAATCCCGCAGGGAGTCGCGCATTTCCTTGCCATAAACGGTCCCAATCGCGCGCCAGTTCATGCGTTCACCTCCACGGACCGGATAAAAACCTCTTCCAAATCCGTTGCTTGAAATTGCGCCCGCAGTTGCTCCAGCGTGCCTTCCGCCCGCAAACGGCCGCTATGAATGATGCCGATCCGGTCGCACAGTTTTTCCGCCTCGCTCATAACGTGCGTCGAAAAAATGACCGTCTTGCCGTTCTGCCGGCAGTCCCGGATAAATTGGACGATGGTGCGCGCGGTCATCACGTCCAATCCGAGTGTGGGCTCGTCAAAAATCATGACTTGCGGATCGTGAACCAGGGTTCGGACGATGGATACCTTCTGTTTCATCCCGGTGGAAAGCTTGTCGCAACGGCGGTTTTCAAATCCGCCCATTTCGAGCCTGGAAAATAGTTCCTGAATACGCGCCGCAGCGCGTCTTCGTCTACCCCATAAAGCCGTCCGAAGTACTCGGCCGTTTCCCGCGCGGTCAACCTGCCGTACAACGCTGTGCCGCTCGAAATGAATCCGACTCGGGCGCGAACGCTATCGGGTTCACGGACAATGTCATAGCCCGCGACGGATGCCGTTCCCGAACTGGGCCTGAGCAGCGTGGCCAGCATCCGCAATGTGGTCGTCTTGCCCGCCCCGTTGGCGCCCAATAACCCGTAAATCTCTCCCGGCTCGCAGTGAAATTCAACGCCGTCAACCGCGCGCACAGAGCCTAGCTTCCGGTCGCGGTATAGTTTTGTCAGTTGGCGGGCTTCAATCATAGGAAATAGACCAGACGAACGGCCTGGGCTCACGGTCTCTGCCCATTGAATTGTCGAAATTCGACTGACAAACGCAGGCAAGACCCTGTCCTCCAGGAATCACGGCGCGGACAGTTTAGCTACTGCATCCGGTGGGGCAAAGGCCTGAAAATGTTTAAGGTTCAAGGTGTAGATTACTTCCACGCCCGCCTTTATTGCCGCTTTAAGCAAGAGTGCATCGTAAATGGTCCCTCCCCGCAGTCCGGCTCCCGCTGCTTCTCGCAGCAGCGCGGCGTATTCGCCTCCGGCCAGGCCGACAATTTTGAAATGTTTTAAAATGTTTTCCTCGATGCTTAAGAGAGCCTGTTCGGGCGTATGACGATAGAGCGGAGGCAGCTTAGTCAGGACTGCGTACGTTTCCGCAAGGCTGTGAGCGGATATTACCCCCTCATCCTTTTTGTTCTGGACTCGTTCCAGAACTGCGAATGCCCGTTCGTGGGCTGTGTGCTGTTTTATGACTGCGGAGACAAGAACGCTGGTGTCTGCAAAGACGTTCATTTCCGCCCTTTTTGCGAAAGTCCCTTGGTCAGGTTTTTCAAGAGATTTCCGCCCTCGTCCGCTCGAACGCTTTCGACCGTCTCATTGTCCAGGAAGTCCCCCTCAGCGGCGGAAAACACCAAAGCGTGGCCCCGCCTGATGAATCCAGACGCTTCCCTGGTTGGACGGAGCGTGACCTCGCTGCCGTGTATTGAGATTTTTAACAGGTCGCCAGGATTGATGGCGAGTTCTTCTCGAACCTGCTTCGGCAGTACGACTCGCCCGGCCTTGTCGATTGGAACCAAAATATCATTCATACCATTTCAAAATACCATTGCCATGTTAAAATGGCAACAAGCGTTACCTTCCCCGCCAGTTTCGTTCACAAACCGGTGAACGAACACAAAACAAAGAATGCATTTTTGGCCTGGAACCTCGTTTTTTCGTTCACCAAAAACTCCCGAGATTTGCCAACGAAAAGCCCGTATTTTGAGCGCCCTAATAATTCGTTCACACTTTCGTGCACTTCGTTTACCCTGAAAACACCCACACTCGCGATTTGGTGAACGAGTCTCCAATGGGCAGTTTGCGGCTTAGCCGGCGGCCTGGAATCGCGGCCCAAAATTTTTTAAAAAACCACTTGCAAACGCTTTTGACTCTGATAGTTTATGCGCTCCGTTTCCCCTGAAAGGAATGGACAGCATGTTTGCAGACCGATAACCGAATGCTCCACCAGGAGCCGGGATTGATGGCCTGCCAACTTCAAAGTTGCTGATGAAACTTTTACGCTCAATGCGTTGATTTATGCCAGTTAAAACATTTAGACCGCTAACGCCGTCCACGCGATACATTACTATCGCGGACTATAGCGACATTACAAAGACAAAGCCGGAAAAATCCCTTGTCGAAATTCGCAAGAAGACAGGCGGACGCAATCATTACGGTCGTGTCACCGCTCGCGGTATCGGCGGCGGCCATAAACAGAAAATCCGCATCGTGGATTTCAAACGCAATAAGCACGGCGTCGAAGCCACTGTGGCTGCGATTGAATATGACCCGATGCGTTCGGCGCGCCTGGCCTTGCTCCAATATACCGACGGCGAAAAGCGTTATATTATCGCTCCTACGGGCATCCAGGTAGGCAAAAAGATTTCCAGCGGCCCGGCGGCTCCTCCTGAAATTGGCAACGCGTTGCCGCTCAAGTTGATCCCGGTCGGGCATGCCATTCATAATATCGAATTGGCGCCCGGACGCGGCGGCCAAATGGTGCGTTCGGCGGGTGGCGCGGCTACATTGATGTCGCGCGATGCGGGCTATGCTCAAATCCGTTTGCCCTCGGGCGAAATTCGCCGGGTCAATGAAGAGTGTTACGCGACGATCGGCCAGGTTGGAAACGCGGAGCATGAAAATGTCATTTTAGGCAAAGCGGGACGTTCGCGGCATCGTGGCATTCGCCCCATCAACCGTGGTGTTACCCGCAACCCTGTCGACCATCCGAACGGTGGTGGCGCAGGTAAATCAAAGTCCGGCGGTGGCTGGCAACAGTTGACTTCGCCGTGGGGCAAGATTGCCAAAGGCGGCAAAACCCGCGCGAAGTACAAATACTCGAACCGCTTCATCGTTGTGCGCCGCAACGGGCTGCCAATTAAGATTAAATAGTTATGGGACGCTCAATTAAAAAAGGTCCGTTTGTCGATTTCCACCTTCAGGACAAAATCCAGAAGGCCAGGGACGCCAAGTCCAAGTCGCCCATCAAAACGTGGTCCCGCCGCTCGATGATTACGCCGGACTTTGTAGGGCTGACGTTTAACGTTCACAACGGCAAGATTTTCAACCCGGTCTTCGTGACCGAAAACATGGTGGGTCATCGGCTGGGGGAATTTGCGCTCACGCGCACCTTCAAGAAACACGGAGCGCACACAGCCAAGGCGGAGGCGAAGTAATCTTATGGAAGTATTCGCAATTACCAAAAATATCCCGATGTCCGCGCAGAAGATGCGCGAAGTCGTGCGGCAAATCCAGGGGTTGCCCGCGCTGCAGGCGCAGGCGGTGCTGGCCGTGGTGCCGCGGAAGGGCGCGCGCGTTGTCTCCAAGACGTTGAAGTCCGCCATCGCCAACGCCGAAAATAATAACAAGCTCAGGCCGGAAAATTTGCGGATCAAGGAAGCGGTAGCGGGAACGGCGATGAGCATCAAACGGTTTACTCCCAAGGCGCGCGGTTCGGCGGGTCCCATCATCAAGCGCCGTTGCCACGTAAAAATCACTTTGTCTGACGAATAATTATGGGCCAAAAAACAAATCCAATCGGTCTGCGCGTCGCCGTCAACAAAGACTGGCGCTCCAAATGGTTTGCCGGGAAAAAAGATTTCGGCCAATTGCTCAATGAAGACCGCGAGATCCGCGAGTTGCTCAAGAAGAAACTGGAAACGGCCTCAGTGCCGAAAATTTTGATCGAACGCGCCACCAACCGCTGCCGCGTCACCATTTTGACCGCCCGCCCCGGCGTAGTCATTGGCCGCAAAGGAGCGGAAATTGACAAGCTCAAGGAAGAGCTCAGCCGCAAAACCGGCAAGGAAGTCTACGTGGACATCGTGGAAGTCAAAACTCCGGAATTGGATGCCCAGCTTGTGGCGGAAAACATTGCGCTCCAATTGGAGCGCCGCGTTTCGTTCCGCCGGGCGATGAAGAAGGCATTGCAAACGGCCAAGGATTTTGGCGCTGAAGGCATCAAAGTGCGCGCGGCGGGGCGCCTGGGTGGCGCTGAACTGGCGCGTGTGGAACAATATCACTGGGGCCGTGTGCCGTTGCACACCCTCCGTGCGAACATCGATTACGGGTTCGCCGAGGCGTTCACGGTTTACGGCAAACTCGGAATTAAATGCTGGATTTGCCGCGGCGAAAACAAACCGCAAAAGAAACAGGAACCCCGTCCGGCGGATGCGCCGATTCCGGCGTCAGCTTGATTTGATTTTTTAAGATTTTATGCCATTACAACCGGCACGAGTTAAGTATCGCAAAATGCATCGAGGCAGCCGCGCGGGCACCGCGCGCAGCGGCAACACCGTGGCTTTCGGCGAATATGGATTGATGGCCCTGGAACGCTGCTGGATGGACACCAAGCAGATCGAGGCTGCGCGCGTAGCCATTGCGCGCAACATGAAACGGCACGGGAAAATGTGGATCCGGATTTTCCCGCAAAAATCGTTTACCAAGAAGCCGTTGGAAACGCGTATGGGCAAGGGCAAGGCGCCCCTCGAATCGTGGGTTGCTGTTATTCGTCCCGCGAACGTGCTTTTTGAAGTGGACGGCGTGACGGAAGCCGTTGCGCGCGAATCCCTTCGCCTGGCGGCCACCAAGCTGCCCATTAAGACGCGGTTCATTTCGCGGCATAGTCACTGATTAAACGGCCCAAAATTTATGAAGTATTCGGACTCGAAAATTAAAGATGCGACGCTGGTGGAATTGTCAGCGTTGGGCCGCGATCTGCGCCACGAGATGTTTAATCTGCGCTTGCAGCAGGCCAGCGCCCAGTTGGAAAAGCCGGCGCGCCTGCGTACTCTTCGCAAAGACATCGCCCGCGTTGAAACACGGATTTCCGAATTGCGGAACAAAGCAAAATGAAGAATCGGATTAATCCATCCATCCACCAATCCAAATTTTAAACATGGCTGAAGAAACACAGAATGCTCAAACCGCTCCCGCCCCGAAGGGCGGCAACCGCAAGGAACGCGTTGGCGAGGTCGTCTCCAACAAAATGACCAAGACGATCATTGTCCGCGTTGAACGCCGTTTTCCACACCCGCAGTTCAAGAAAATTGTGACTGCCTATAAGAAATTTTACGCGCACGATGAAAAGGCCGAGGCGAAGCTCGGCGACACGGTGCGCATCCAGGAAACGCGCCCAATGTCCAGGCTGAAACGCTGGAAACTCGTTGAGGTAGTGGAGCGCAATGCGCGGGAGACGGCCACGGCCGCTTGATTTGATTTATGTTGCAAGTTCGTTCCAGTTTGGATGTTGCCGACAATACCGGCGCCAAGATTGCCTGGGCCATCGGCGTGCTCGGCCGCAACCAGCGTTACGCCGGCATCGGCGACGTCATCAAGGTCCATATCAAAGACGCCGCGCCGGACGGCACTGTGAAGAAGGGCGAAGTTCATGACGCCGTGATCGTGCGGACCAGGCAGGTCATTCGCCGCACGGACGGTTCGTATCTGCGGTTCGACCGCAACGCCTGCGTCATCATCGACAAAGAATTGAATCCGAAAGGCACGCGTATTTTCGGGCCGGTGGCGCGCGAGTTGCGCGAGAAGAAATTCATGAAAATTATTTCGCTCGCGCCCGAAGTCATTTGAAGAAATTCAATACTCAAAATTCAAAATTTAAAATTCAATGAAGTGTCACGTAAAAAAAGGCGATCAGGTGGTCGTGCTGGCCGGCAAGGAAAAGGGCAAGCGCGGCAAAATCATCGCCGTGTTTCCGAAGAAGGAACGGGCGATTGTTGAGGGCCTGCAAATGATCAAGCGCCACACCCGCAAAAGCCAGCAGCACCCCAACGGCGCGATCATCGAGCGCGAAGGGACCATCCATATTTCAAACTTGATGAAGGCCGAACACGTCCAGGAACCGGCCCACGCCGAAAACGAATAGTTGTAAACTTTCTAACGACGGCGCGAATGAAAATTCGCGCCGTTTTTTGTTGGCAACTGGTGGCGGACGGCGCGCTGCGCCGTCCAGTGCCGCGTGCCGCGGCACAACAAACGCGTTCATCTATGCGAAGGCCGCGAGAAGGCGCGAAGTTTTGCGGTAAAAAGAGATTTGCTCAGCATCTTGGGACAAAGACAAGCACTTCATCTTCAGTATAAGTGGTTAGTGCCTTGCGCACATTATGTCCCGGCGGAACGAAAAGGACCCTGTCACGGCGGTTCTCATCGGGTGGCTTTTGGATAACACGCAAATAGTTGCCTTCAAAAATGATATCCGCATCGGCCCCGCGCAAATCTGCGAGTTTGAACTTGAATATAATGCCGTCCTCTCGTCTGACAATATCAACGTTGATCTCCCTGGGCATGTGGATGGTATCGATCAAATCTTTACAGCCCTCAGGCAAGAGATAATGGCGGTGGCTGTAACTGTAATCCATGGTTTGCAACAATAGTCCTCGAATGCTGACCTGTCAAAGGGGCTTGATTTTTGCCGGGCCCACAAACAGTTTTTAGCAGCCGTAAAGAACGCAGCCGTTTATGCCGAATTCCAACCTGTTCCTCGCGCAGCCGACTTTTTCCTTTTTAATTTTTAATTTCCCCAGCCACCTGATCTCCCAACTGTACCGCCTCCGCTACAGGCCCCTTGAGTTCGGCGCGCTTCGCCGTTCCATCGCGGAATGAAACTGCGCGTATGACAATTTGATTGCCCGTCACCTCCGCGTGGGCGGCCACAGGGCTTTGGCAGCCGCCGCCCATGGCGCTCAAAAAGGCGCGTTCGGCGGAAGTGGATTGAAATGTATTGTAATCGTTCAGGCGCTCGCAGATTTGGGCCAACCGCTTATCGCCCGATCGGATTTCAATTCCAATGGCGCCCTGGCCCACGCACGGGAGCATCACGTCCAAATCCAAAACGGTTGCCAATAGACCGTCCGGTACGGTGTTGCCGGTCAGGGCTCCGTTCGATTGAATTTTGAAATTGAGCCGCGATAAACCGGCGAGGGCCACGACCGTGGCGTCCAGTTCCGGACGCTCTGCCACCTTTTGCAATCGCGTGGGAACATTCCCTCGAATTTCGACAATTTTGAAATCGGGCCGCGCGCCAAGAAGCTGCATTTTGCGGCGCGTGCTGCTGGTCGCGATAGTTGAGCCGTCTGGAAAATCCTTGAGCGACGTGCCGGATTTAAAGCCGCGAATCTTCTTTTGGCCGGCCGGCCGATACACCAAAACGTCCCGCACGTCCTCGCGTTTTGGGGTCGCCGCCAGCGTGAGCCCATCCGGGATATCCGTCGGCAAATCTTTGAGGCTATGGACCGCCATATCTGCCTTGCCCTTTATCAGCGCCACTTCCAATTCCTTTGTAAAAAGACCTTTGGGAAGGCCGCCTTCAACCAGCGACGATTTCTGCATTTTGTCGCCGGTCGTTTTGATGATCTTTAGCTCAAAACGAAGCCGCGGAAAAATTTCCCGGCATTGCCCGGCGATGAGATTTGCCTGAGCCAGAGCCAGTGCGCTGCCGCGCGTGGCGATCACGATGGGAGAGTCGTGCATGCGTGTTACGTGGCGCGTGGCACACCTTGAGGGGTTGATCCAATCCGCATTCCGCATTCCGCATTCCGCAATTGGCTCACCTTCTGATCAATAATCCCTTCGCAAACCCGAATCTCCTCCTTGCGCTGTTTTAAGTAGTCGTCAGCAATGGCCTGAAGGTCGTCAATGTTATACAGATAAACGTTATCGAGAAAGTTGACCGCAGGGTCGATGTCACGGGGAACAGCGATGTCGATGAGCAGCAACGGACGGTGTTTGCGCAGCTTCATCAGCGGCTCCAGTTTGGCGCGATCCAGAATGTATCCCGGCGCCGACGTGCTGCTGATGGCGATATCAATATTTCCAAATTCGCCCGCCCAATCTTCAAATCGAACGGCGCGCCCGCTAAATTCCTCTGCCAGCAGTTCGGCGCGTTCGAGGGAACGTCCGGCAATGACGATCTTTTTGACGCCGCGCGAAACCAGGGCGCGTGCCACTTTTTCACTCATTTCACCCGAGCCAATGACCAGCACTTGGCGTTCAGCCAGCGAACTGAAAATCTTTTGCGCCAGTTCCACGGCCACCGACGCCACAGAAACGCTGCCGCGCTGAATGTTGGTGTGGGTGCGAATGTGTTTGGCCACGTTAAAGGCCCGCTGAAACGCTTTGTTCAAACGCGCGCCGGTATGCTTGTGGCTATGGGCGAGCGTGTAGGCGTCCTTGAGCTGGCCGAGAATCTCGGTTTCTCCCAACACCATGGAATCCAGGCCGCACGCGACTTTGAACAGATGCCGCAGGCTGTGCGGCTCGGCCAGTGTGTAAATGGCTTTCGGCCCCGGAGCAAAGCCGGCGCCAACGGCCCGGACCAAAAAATGCGTCAACTCGGAAAACGCTTTCGCCGGCAGAAGCGCCGTGGCTGCGTAAATCTCCACACGGTTGCACGTCGAAAGGATGACGCTTTCCGAAGCGAGACCCGAATCCCGCAATTGATTCAGGGCGGCCGGAATTTTAGATTCGGCAAAGGCGAACCGTTCCCGCAATTCCACGGGCGATGTGTGGTGGCTCAGGCCGATGACGACGACATTCATGGATGATGGACTTGCGAGAGCAATAGAAATCCCCAAAACGTGAGCATGATAAAGGCGAAACTGGCGGCCGTACTCCACGCGAACCGCCGGCCGCCCTGCCCGAATTTCCAGCGCGAAATCAAAAGCCCAAGGTAAAACAGCCAGATGAAAATGGAATAATCCAGCAACGGATCATTTTTAAACCAGACACCGTATTTTTGCCTGACCAGAAACGGGCTGATAGCCAGGCCGGCCGTAAACAAAAACACGCCGCAGACGAGAAGGCTGTTCATGACCCGTTCGAGACGTTGAATGGGGGGCAGCAGGGAGAAAGCGGCACGAAGCTTATGGACCTTTAGATCATGTTCCTCCGTCAAAAACATAAGGGCAGCAACCGCGCTCAGGCCAAAGGCGCCGATGGCCAGGAGGATGAGCGCTGCGTGAAGACTGATAAGCGTGCCCGAAAAATCCGGCGTGGAACTGCGGGGGGGATCCAGCGCGGGCATCAGCGCAAAAACACCCATAAAAAACAGCAGGTGCGACGCAAATACTCCCAGGAACCGGAGCCTGTGAAAGAGGCCAAAAATCAGGTACGATGCGGCAATCGTCCAGGCAATGAACAATGTGGCTTCAAACAGGTTGTTGACGGGACAGGCGCTAATCGAAAAACCGCGTTCAATCATGGCCGTGGTGTGCAGGGCAAACGCCGCCAGAATGAGAAAATAATTTGCGCGGTCATCCTTGCGAAAGCCCTTTCGCCAGAGGAAAACCGAATACATGGAACTCAAACCGTAAACGATCACGGCGAGCAGAAAGAAATGACGGTCGGTGAACCAAGTCACCCTAACAGGGTAATTGAGAAAGATGCCCCTGCAAGCGGCAATTCTCGGCAGAGGGACGGGCCACGTTGCGGCCGGGATTGTTGAACAGGGCGCTCCAATGGCAGTCGCAATAGGGCTTCTTCCGGAATATTTGCAAATAACGCTCCGGCATCCGCTCCAGGACAAACTTCGATTCGCTGTCCGTTCCGGCAGGCGCCATGAAATAGCCGATACTCCTGTTTTTGCGGCCGCCAACCATGATTTCCTGTTGTTTGGTCTGCACACCGAGAAAGTCGAACATGCCGCGGATTTTTGCCTTGTCGTTCAGATCATGAGGGGAATGCAGCGTAAAACAACGGTCGCGCAGGCCGTTTGCCTCCAGGAAATCCATGGCCCGGTTTTCAATTTCCACCCATTGGATCAAATACCATTGGAACAACGTCAATGGTTCACCGGCAAAATGTTGGAAAATCTGTTCATTGCCCGTCAGTGCCCAGGCGAAATGCCGTTTGCCGTCGTCGCCCCGATAAAAATGGAACGGCGCGTGAACCCGGCGCCGCCAGAATTCGCGGTACGCCTCGCTGGCAGCCACTTTGAGTGGGTCGCGGACAAGATGAACCAGCCGCAGGTCTGGAAAGAAATCCAACGCCGCGACCCGGCTCGATTTCAAAAATGCGTGGCTCGACTCAATATAGGTCGAGGCGGCGAGTTTTTGAATATAGCGGCGTTTTTTCTCCAGGCGCGCGCGGATTTTTCCGAAACGCCCGGCGAAAGCGTCGTAAATGGCCGGGCCGAACATCGTAGGATTGCCGATGTCGAAAAACGTTTCGTGCCGGCAATC
This sequence comes from Candidatus Sulfotelmatobacter sp., assembly GCA_035503455.1. Classification (GTDB taxonomy): domain Bacteria; phylum Verrucomicrobiota; class Verrucomicrobiia; order Limisphaerales; family UBA11358; genus UBA11358. The sequence continues at coordinate 105,137 of DATJTK010000170.1, forward strand.
GCAATCTACGGCGTTCAGGCGGAAGAGATTGCGGAGATAAAGCGTTCCAGAGCGGGCTTCGGCGAGCGTGAAAATGACTTTTTTCATGCCACTTTTCTGTGCACACACACGATTTCAACCGGTTCACTGATTTCAGGTTGGAAAATCGTGGTCGCCTTCCGGTCGAAAACAGAAAAGCCCAATTTAGAATAAACAGCTTCCGGCCGCCGCCTGGGGCGGGAGAAAAATGCGCCGTAACAGGTCCGGATGCCTGATGTTTCCAATTGTTGCTCAAAGGCTTGCCACAGCCGAAGGCCCAGCCCGCGGCCGCGGTGCGATTTCTCGACATTCAAGTGCAGATGGGCAGCGTTTTCAGGATGCTTGGGCTGTTCGCGGTAGCCACTGGTCAGGAGCCAGCGAATGAAATGGCGGCTGCGCGGATGGCCCGCGTAGCAGCCGGTTGCCGCGCGCTTGATCATCTTCACCGTCGTTTGAAACCCCGAATACATGAGGGTGTAATTGAACGAAGCGGAAATCGAGCCGAGCAAATATCCGACGACTTTCCCCCCATCTTCAGCCACCCACGCCCAGTTCGGGCCATAGTCCAGATACGGATTAGTGAACAAATCCGCGAAAATCTCGCGATCGCTGAAAATCGTTTCTATCGGGTTGCCCAAAAAACCGGTGTCGCAGCAGATTTGGCGTATGGCTTCGCGGTCCTCGGGCTTGTAGTGACGGACAACGACATGATCCCGGTCGTGACTGGCTCCGTTGCCGTTGGCGTGGACGGCTCCATTGCCGTTGATGGGATGAGCGCCGTTCCCATTTATGTGGACGCCGCCGCCATTGACGGCGTGCGCATCATTTCCGTTGATGCGCGTTGCGCCGTTGCCGTTAAGAAAGTTTTCCTTGAACATTTGTTCATTTTGTCCGTCATGTCCTTCAACCACAAGCAAACTGGTCATCGTTCCTCCATTTTCAGTTGAGCCAAAGCCGGCTGTGATAATGAAACATCGCCTATTTCCGGATTTACGCCAGTGACAATGTTATAAAATTTCTTATTTTGGCGGACCTGTCGGTTTTTTGAAAAGGGCGTGACATCCCGCTTCGTCCTGCTATATTTAGAATTTCTGACGACCCTATCGTCTAGCGGTTAGGACACCACCCTTTCACGGTGGCGGCCCGGGTTCAAGTCCCGGTAGGGTCGCCAATTTTATGACTGCTGGTTATTTACGATCCAGGTTGCGTAACCTATCGCCGAATTTCCTTTATAGAATAGAAAATGATCAATCTTGTAAATTTTATGACAACCGCTGGTTCGTTAACCGCAGCTATTGTCCGACCTAATTTGTATTGAAACCATTTCCAATTCATATAGGTATGGTCACGGCGTCGTTTTTTGCGCAATTCATCGTGATTCGTGGAGCCAGGATCCCTGAATTGAAAATCGTAAATTGAAATGAATTATACCGTTATTTTTATTAAGGCAAAAGCGATTTTGTTGTATTTACGCTCGCTTTTTGAAAACGCTTGTGTAATAATGACCAGAACAGTAAAATGAGGCGCACGTTCATATGGTTTATTGTCCTGCTTATCGCGGCAGGCGTGGTTTTTTTCGTGCGCCAGGACCATAATTCAAAAAACCCTGCCAGTACTCAATCCGCCGTTCGTTCCCAATCTTCGGCCAATGCCACGGCATCAGCCGCCGCTGCAAAATCGGCAGCGGCTTCGGCCATTACCAATAAGGCTGGCAATAAGTTTGCCTGGCGTTTGAAGAACACGGACAAACCGCTGAGCCAGCTCATTGATGATCCTCGGGCGATTCTGCTGGAAAATGCGTTTATTGAAACCGGCTCGAAATTAAATCTGGCGATACCGAAGAACCTGCAATCACCGGGCGACCCTGGAGCGTATGTGGTGCAGGCGCGTGGGCCAATCAGCGCGGCGTTTCGGTCGGTTTTGGCTGGGGCGGGGGCAACCATCGTCTCTTACATACCCAACAACGCGTATCTGGTTCGAGCCTCGGAAGGGGTGGCTGATGCGCTGGCTGCCAATCCGCTGGTGCAGGCGGTGATACCGTACGAGCCGTATTATAAAGTGCAGGAGCAGCTATTGGCGCAGGCGCAGCAACCGTTGCCCGCGGACGTTCAGTTAAACCTGGGGCTTTTCGCCGATGATGCAGCCGACACGGTCCAACAAATCCAGAAAATGGGGGGGATCATTTTGTCGGAAGAAAACTCCGCGGCGGGATATCCGATTGTTAAGGTCGAGCCGCCGGCAGATTGGACGGCCATTGCGGGGCTGCCCGGGGTGCATATAGTTGAGCCCTATTATCGGCGGACCCTGGCCAACGACCTTGCGCGAGCGCAAATGCAAATATCGGCTGACGGGATAACGACAACCAACTATGACAATCTGTACGGTTCAAACGTGATCGTCGAGGTCGATGACACGGGCATAGACACCAACCATCCGGATTTCAGCAACAATCACGCTAAATATCGGGTTTTTTATACGGACCCGAACATGGGGACCGATACCAATGGGCATGGGACGCACGTGGCGGGCATCATCGCCGGGGACGGATTTGAATCAACCACCGTGACCAATGCGTACGGCTCGCCGATGCCAGGAAGTCCGCAGCAATTTCGGGGGAAAGCGCCGATGGCGGAGATGCTGTCGATGAACTATCTGGATGCGGACCAGGACCTGCAGGCTGCGGCGGCCCAAACCAACGCGCTGATCTCCAACAACAGTTGGGTCAACGGCGACGCCGATTACGATCTTGAGGCAGCCAGCTACGATGCAGCGACGCGAGATGCGTTGCCGTTTGTGACTGGGTCGCAGCCGGTGCTGTTTGTTTTTCCATCGGGCGACAGCGGGAGCGTGGCCGACAGCATCCAATCGCCTGGGACAGCCAAGGACGTGATCACCGTAGGCGCGTTGGAGGAGGGCCGATACATCACCAATTTAGTGACCGATGCCAGCAGCAATGTAACTGAAGAGTGGTTTCCGGAAACGGATGATTCCAACGCGGTGTGGAATACGTCGCCGTTCGAAAACGTGGCATCGGGGGACGGCAATGTGGGGATCGGGACTGAAGGCACGTATGGCCGGTTCAAGCCGGACCTTGTGGCCCCCGGCACGTTTGTGATTTCGTGCCGATCGGAACAATGGGACACCAATGCATATTACAATCCCACCAACAATGACATTCACGTATTTGCGGATTTAATCCCCACCAATTCGGTCAGCACCTCGCCGTTCCAGTTTCTTGTGCCCGGCAATGCCGTTGAGGTTATTTTCTCTGTGGCAACCAATGCCAGTTCGCCGGCGGTGCTGCCGGTGATGCCCATCTATCTTGAGACCAATTCGGCGGGATATGGCCTTATTGGAAGCAATAATGCCGTCGTTGGACCCACTCCTCCGGTGCTCAACGAAGACTGGTCGGTGGTGGTGAGCAATACGACCGCGTCTCCGCTGGCCTATGATTTGATTGTGGACGTGCAAACGACCAATAATTACGGGAACTATTACACGGTGCTGCAGAACATGAACGACAGCCTGGGACCCCCCATAAATTACTACCGCTACGAGACCGGCACGAGCATGTCAGCGCCGGCGGTTTCTGGATTTCTTGCGCTGTTGCAGGATTATTTTACCAATCAATATACGCCAGCGTTAATCCCGAGCCCGGCGTTGCTGAAAGGGTTGGCCATCAACGGCGCGCTGACAACCGAACCGCAATATTATCCGCAGATCAACGGCTCGATCAATTACGAAGGGTGGGGTCTGCCCACGCTTCCCAACACGATAGTCCCGGGCATCACCAACGTGCTGAACGTTCCCTGCTCGACGTTTTTCCGGGACCAAAGCCTCTCCAACGCGCTGGCCACGGGCGAGAGCGAAACATTTATCGTGAACATGAACTCCAATGACTTTGGCAACTATTTGCCATTGCATGTGACGCTGGCATGGACGGACCCGCCGGGCGATCCGGCGGCGGCGATTAAACTGGTCAACAGCCTGGAACTGGTGGTGACGGACCTGGACAACCCGGGCATCGTGTATTACGGAAACGACATTGGGGCCGGCGGCTTTAACAACGTCGAGAGCGCCACCAACCCGCCGATCATCGATGCGATCAACAACGTCCAAAACATCAATATCAATCCCTACCCGCCGCGCGGGACGCCCGACTCGGATTATTCCATCACCGTTATTGGCAATCGTGTGAACGCCAATGCGGTGAGCGAGCAGACAAACGATATCGTCCAGGATTACGCGCTGGTGGTTTCGGCCGGCAACATCGACGTGGGCCAAATGAGCAATGCCATCGAGAATGTGAGCGATGAGGGCGTCGTTGCCAATCCTACCGGCGACCAATTAATCACCCAGGCACAGACCAACACGATATTGCTCAACCAGACCGTTGGCGCCAACACACCGCTGATGGGGACCAATACCGTTGGCTTTACAACCAACACGGTGGATTACGGCGCCAACGGCCAGTTCTACGTGGGGATGACCAACCAATGGCATTTCTACGTGGTGACCAATACCACCCTCTTTACCAATGCGGCATTCATCACTTTTGGCGCCAACACACTATCGATCCCGCGCATGGGAGTGTTTGCCAATTCCATCGACAATGCGACGACACCGGGGGCGGACTTGGACCTGCTGGTGACTCGAAGCGGCACCGATGGCAACGCGGCCAATCTGTTGAACCTGGACCCGGTTGAAATCTCCAACTGCCTCAACGGAGCCAGCGGCGATGGCGCCTCGCTGGTATCGGGCGGCACGGACTTCGTCGCCTACAGCAACGCGCTGCCCAATGAAGTCTATTACATCGGCGTGAAATCAGAAAGCCAGATGGGAGTGCAATACAGTTTCATTCCGATATTCACCGATACACCGTTTGGCGGCCTGGACCAGAACGGCAATGAATATGTCAACGCGCTCAATGCGCCATCGCTCATTCCCGATGGCACGGCGTCGCATCCGGGCTACTCGATAGTTTTTGGGCTGGCGCTGTATCCGATCACCATTCAAAACGTCATCATCACCAACACGATTTACGACCAGAACTTTGGTGACCTGGTCGGTTCGGTCACGCACAGTGGTGTTTCGGTGGGGCTAAACAGCCATGATTCGTTCGGGCCGGGGGAGTACTCCCTGATATACGACGGCTTCGGAACCAACGATACTGCCGGCGCGCGTCCGGTCGATGGTCCGGGCAGCCTGCAGAACTACGTTGGCGCCTCCGGCCAGGGTGTCTGGCAATTTACCGAGGAAAACAACTCGCTGGGTCAAACCGGTGAAGTCCTCAACACCCAAATGTTCCTGCAAAAATACCAGAACCCGCGCAATGGCATCTACGTGACCGTCCAGCCGATGTCATGGTTTTATACGTATATTACCATTCCGGCCGGCTACACGAATATGGAGCTTTTTGGCATCAATACCAATTTGTCGCCGGCGACGCCGCCGATCCAGATGTATTTGAATACCGGCGGCGACCCGACGATGACGAGTTATCTTTTTGAAGCCGATCTCACCAATGCCGAGTTTGCGCCGCTTCCACCCCCATTTGTTGAGGTGCCGGGAGTGTGGAACGAGATTTCGGATGGACCTCCGCTTGCGCCTGGAACTTATTACATCGGTCTTTATAATCCGAGTTCGACCGCCGAAGGGGTCTATCTGCTGGCGGTGCTCAATGGCCAGTCAACCGTGGTTCAACCCTCGCTCTTCACCGATACCAACACCGTGCCGGTGATTAATGACGCGGTGACCTCTTCGACCAATACGATCATTGCGATCAGCAACACACCAGCCATCATATCGTCCCTGAATGTCGGCTTCGTCGTTCAATACCCGCGAATATCGGATTTGGCGTTCACGCTCATTAGCCCGCAGGGCCAGCGCATCCTGCTGATGGAAAATCGCGGCGGTCCCACGACCACCAACGCCGGAGGTGTATTCTATATTACCAATTCGATAGGCACGACGACGGCCAACGGCAGTTTTGAGGCGCAAACCAACACCTACAACGTCCAGAACAACGCCGGTTCACTGTCTGTGTCCTTCAACGCGTACACGATACCTGATCAATTGACGATCTATTACGGGAATGATCCATCCACGTTTAATACCAACGGGGCAAATTCGACTCTGCTGTTCAACTCAGGCATGATTGGGGCCGAGCTTGGCGGCAATGGAATAACCAATTTCACCGTCAATTTCGGGCCGGGCACATCCACCTATGTGACATTTATCGTCAACCAGTTCGGCAATACCAACGGCACCGGTGGCGACGCATGGACGTATACGATTAATGGGACGTTCCCCAGTTATAATTACCTGACGTTCACCGACGACACCAACCTCACTGACACGGCCATTAAATTTGCCATCCCGCCCTTCGACCTGCGCGATCTTGGCACCAATTATACGTTTGGCAATTTAGACCTGTCCAGCAATGGCGATTATTTCGGGCTGACAAACATCTATGATGCGTATGGCGGCTGGACCGTTCCCAGCAACCAGGTCATCCAGGTGACCAACGGCGTTGTTTACACCAACAACTACAATGAAGTCAGCGTCATCTCAGATCCCGGCGTTGCGTTCCAAAGCAATACCAACAGCAGCAATTTCCTGGCGCTGGGTTACGGCACCATTATACGCACCAATCTCCTGACGCCTTACCGGCTGGTGACCGTTTCCTATCAGTATCGCGGCCCGGGCATCGCCGGCTGGTGGCGTGGTGAAGGTGACGCGCACGACAGTTCCGACGCCGAACAGCATGGACAAAACGGTTCGCTCATCGGCCGGTTTACCTTCCCCGCCGGAGAGGTGAGCCAGGCCTTTGCCATGGAGAACAACGGCCTGGCGTATGATTTTGCCGGCACCAACAGCTACGTTCAAATCCGTCAACAGCCCTTCTACGAGCAGGTCATAACCAACAGCGGCACCAACCTCGAAAACACCGGGCCGATAACCATTCAATCGTCCTACCTTGACGTCGGGACTGGCCCCGGGTTGACCGTGGAAGGCTGGATTAATCCGACGAACCTGGCGTATCAGCAGCCGCTGGTGGAATGGCTGGCCCGCGTTCCCACCAACGGGTCCGATACCAATCTGACCATTCGCGCCGGGCCCTTCCTGGACCGCGCCACCAGCCATTATTATTATATGCTGGGGCCGACCAATTGGACCACGTCGGAAACCTGGGCCGAACAAATCGGCGGTCATCTGGTCACGATCGATTCGGCGAACGAGCAAAACTGGGTGTATGACACATTCGCCAGTTACGGCGGCAGGAACCGCAATTTGTGGATCGGCCTGACCAACGCCGGAGTCACTTTTGCGTACTCCAGCGGTCTGACAAACATCGCCTATACGAATTGGCTGTTTACGCAGCCCACCAACTGCGGCGACCCGGCCCGAAAGTATACGTTCATGTTCGGGCCGACCAATGAGTACGCCGGAAACTGGGCGCTGGCGGACAATGAGGGGATCATGTGCGGCCCAGTGACGAACATCATGTATGGGGTGGTGGAAGTGACCAATATCCAGACCAACGGCGTCCAGTTCTGGATCTCGATAACCAATGTTCCGGGCACAACCAATCTGATTACGACCAATACCGGCTGCCTGTTTGCCAACCTGGTGGACATCACCAACGGGTCGCACTGGATTTATTCGGCGCCGGGCCTGATCCAGAGCAACCTCTTCCAGCATGTGGCCCTGACGTACGACACCAATTCGGGCATCGCATCGCTGTTCTACGACGGCACCAATGTCGCCACGACCAATTGGGGTTTCAATATTGTGCCCAAGACCACCGGCGACGTTTTGCTGGGCAAGGACATGAGCCTGGAAACCAACAACTACTACAGCGGTCTCATGGATGAAATGAGCATCTACAACCGCGCGTTGTCGGATGCGGAAATCCAGGCGATATATTCGGTATCGGCTTACACGACCAATCGCCTGATCGGCAAATTTGATCCGACGATCACACCGCCGCTGAGCCTTGCCGAAGCGCAGGTTGTCCTGGGCAACATGACCAACACCCTTTTGGGACAAAACAATACATGGCAGCAGGGCAGTTTCACGTTCATACCGCAAACCAATGTGTTCCCGATGCAGGTCCGGGGCATCCAACCGGGCATGTTGATGGATTCGTTTGCCGTGAGCGAAGCGCCGCTGGGCAATTTGTACTATTTGCCTGAGCAGTCGCTGGAGGAACTCAACGGGCAAAGTCCCAACGGCAATTGGACTCTGGAAATCTGGGACACGCGCAACAATGCCCTGGCCACCAACGCGAACCTGCTGAGCTGGCAATTGCAGATGATATTGCAGAGCAATACGCCCCCGCCGATCACCGTGGGCACGCAGGAGCCAATCGATGTGACCATCCTGCCGGGTGAGATCGTCACGCTGGCCGTCCCGGTTCCCGCCTGGGCCCAGGAAGCCACAAACATCCTGGTCTCATCCACTGAGCCCTTGAACGTGTTCTATAACCCAACCAACGCGCCGACGGGATCGGTGCCGCCGGATTATATCCTGCAGCAGCCGCCGGCCACGCCGGTCCAAACCGGCAGTTGGACCTTGACCACAAACACACCGCTTCCGGACATTGTCCAGGGCGGGACCTATTACATCGGTCTCCAAAATACCGGGCCGCACGCCGCGTCGGCGGTCTTCCAGGTGGATTTCAACATCATGGCCCTGACCAACGATGCGCCCTACAGCGACACAGTCACAAATGATGCCGTGCGGTATTTCAGCTTTAATGTGACGTCCACCAACGCTTACGAAGCCACCTTCCAGCTATTGCACATGAACGGCAACGCGGACCTGGTCGTGAGCAAAGGCACGCCCCTGCCCACTCTGACCAGTTCCGATTACGGCAGCTTCAACAGCGGCAACGCCGACGAAAATATCTATGTGCTGACCAATTCAGAGCCGGTGCCGCTCTCGGTTGGCACATGGTATATCGGCGTCTTCAATCGCGATACCCATCCAGTGACTTATGATGTGGTGGCGCAGGAACTGGATTTAAATCCGGTATCGAACACCAATCTGACCATCATCCCGCTGACCAACGGCGTGCCGTTGGATTATACCGCCGGACCGGGCGCCGCCTTGACCAATTTCTTCTCCTTCGTGGTGACAAACACGGTCACCAACACGGCTTCCGGGCTCATCACCAATTACGTCGGCTCCATCCATTTCGAACTGTATAACCTGACCGGCAACGGCGACTTGACCGTGCAAACCGACGCGCCGCCGTTTGCGCCGCCGTTCTTCCAAAGCAGCGATGAACCCAGTACGGCCCCTGAATTTATCCAAATCCGAACCAATAGCGCCCTGACAAACCTGACCGCGACGTGGTATCTGGGCGTGCCGAACGATACGACGAATTTAATACACTTCACTATCATCGCCGTTATTGATACGAACAACGTCTTCCCCGCCTTCCCCGGGGCGGAAGGCGCGGGCGCGGGCGCGCTGGGCGGACGAGGAGGCGATGTTTATCATGTCATTAACCTGAGCGACTCAGGGCCCGGCTCGCTCCGCTACGGCATTACGAACTTCTTTGGGACTGGTGCGACCAATACTCCTGGAACAGGGACCACGAATTTGCCCAACGGCAGTATTACCAACGTCTCAGGGGCCCGAACCATCGTATTTGATGTGTCCGGCATCATACATTTGCTATCACCGCTTGTGATCTCCAATTCGTATATCACAATTGCCGGTCAGACTGCTCCCTGCGGTGGCGTCACAGTGTACGGCCAAATGACTACCGTCCAGTCCGCTCATGACGTTGTTATCCGCGACGTGCGTTTTCGCCGTGGTTCGGCCGATGATTCATTGCAGTTTACAAACGCGACCGAGGCCATCGCCGACCACGTCTCCGCCGAATGGACATCGGACAACCAGTTGTCTGTATTAAACTCCTCAAACGTCACCGTGCAGTGGTCCATGCTCTCGGACGGCTTGTACAGCCCAACCAATAATCCACCCCCGATCGGCGCGCTGGTGCGATACGGCAGCGGCGCCGTCAGCCTGCATCACAATCTCTTTGCGGATGACTATACTGGCAGCCCCCGCCTCGGCGACAACGTCAGCCTGGATTTCGTCAATAACGTCATTTACAACTGGGTGACAAACGCCGGATATTCGTCGTCCAATGACATTGAGGACAACCCGAATGGATTTACAAATTATCTCAATTACATTTGCAATTATCTCATCGCTGGCCCGAATACGATAACGACCAACATGGCTTTCTGGAGCGGCAATACCAATACATGGCTCTTCCAAACCAATAACTTCATAGACAGCGACGATGACGGTGTGCTGAACGGCGCGAATACCGAGTGGGACATGTTCACCAATTGGAACGGCTCGACAAACTACTATACTGTGACCAATCAATTCCGTCTGCCGCCTGTTTCAATCGATGAAGCCTATCTCGCATATGAAAAGGTCCTGGATTTCGCCGGCGTGGATTTGTGCAAGCGCGACCCGATCGACACAAACATCGTCGAGCACGTTCGCAACAATCAGGGCGCACTTGAGTCCCTCCCGCCATTGTCAGGCATGGTCGCCTGGTGGAAGGCCGAAGGCAACATGCTCGATAGTTGGGGAACGAATAATGGAATATTGACCAATGGAACGTTCGCTTACGCTCCGGGAGAGGTCGGAATGGGCTTCAGTTTTAATTATAGCCCCGTACAGATTATCGTGCCGGATGCGCCGTCTCTGAACTTCGGTCCTGGGCAGGACTTTTCACTTGAAGGATGGATCCGGGCGTTTCCAACGAACTATTACAGGGATGTGATGTCAATTATAGACAAGCGTCTTGCCAATGGCGGCAATTGCGTGGGCTATGATGTCAATCTGACTGGTGGGACTCTGAATTTTCAAATGTCAGATAATTACAACAGCGGCACCAGCCTTGTACAGGCCGGGACGTTTTTGGCTGACGGCAAATTGCATCATATTGCGGTCACTGTGCAGCGTCTGTCGACAACCGGGGGCCGCATATACGAGGATGGCGTATTGGTGAATACATTTGATCCGACCGGTCAATCCGGAGACTTAACGTCGACCCAGCCATTGCGCATCGGCAACCATGCCGACCCGACTTATAGTGGAAATCCCGGTGCATACTTCAACGGACAAATTGACGACTGGGCGATTTACAAACGCGCTCTCACTTCCGACGAAGTCACCGCCATCTACCAACTCGGTCCCGAAGGCAAGTTCGCATGGCGCCCGAAATTCCTTGAAAGGAACTTTTTGGATACGGATCGCGATGGCATTCCAGATTTCTGGGAGAGCACATTTGGCCAAAGCCTGACCAATGCCAATAACAACATTCTTTCGACCAACGCGAATAACATCGGATACAGCGACCTCGAGGAATTTGACAACTGGCTTGCCGGGCCGCATGCGGTGACAACCACCAATACGCCGGTGAACGTGAACTTGTATCAACTTTGCGGTGATACGGGCAATTTGCGATTCTTCCTTACCAATGCCGTCAACGGTTCCGTTTATCTGACAAATGAGGTCAACACGAACGGAATCATCGTCACGGAAGGAACGGAACTCATGACCAATACGATTGCCGTATTTACGCCCTCAAATGGTATCACCGGTTACGCTTCATTTGGGTTCTACGTGACCAATACCGATACTTACGGATATTTCGGCCCTGTCACCGTGAGCGTCGTTGTAAGCCCGGTGCCGGTCACTTACACGGCCAGGGCCGGTTTCCTGCCGCAAAACCAGCCGCTGACGAATACTGTATGCGCCAATACCATCGAATGGTACAAGATCAGCGTGCCGACCAATGCGGTACAGGCAACAAACACCCTGATTTTTGCCGGCGCGCCAGTAAACTTCTGGTATAGCTCCAACGATCCGCCTTCAACAGTCAATTCCAGCGACTTTGAGTTGCTGAAAGATTCGACCAACGGCTCTGCCATCATCAACATCAGCGGTGCGCCGCTCCCGCCCGTCCTTGCCCCCGGCGGCACATATTTCCTCGGCATCCAAAACACGAACAATTTTGCCACGAATTATGCCGTCCAGGTGAACTTTCAGACCATTACCCCTCCACCCGGCGGCATTATCATTATCAACCCTGGCCAGCCGGTGACCAATATCATGCCACCCTCCGCCAGCAGTCCTGGCAGCGCGAGCGGAGGCGGTTCCGCTAATCCTGTTTACATCCCAATCTTCGTGCCGCCCAATGCCATTTCGGCGACCAACACGCTGCTCTTTTCCACCGGCGGCGCGACAAGCCTGTGGTTCAACCAGACGACCTGGCCCGGCTTTGGCGCGACACCGGGCGATGTTGAGTTGATCGCGAACTACGCGGGCACTACGCCTACCAATTACATTTTAACTTCAAATAGCATTCCACCCCTGATGCCGGGCCAAACCTATTACCTTGCTATCGATAACACTTCGTCCGCCACTGTTACGAACGCCTTCGAATATACCTTTGACTTGTATTATACGCCGCCCATCCTGCCGCCGGTGACCAACATCGATATCGTCGCGGGAAATACGTTGAACGTGAATGATGAGGCGACCGATACCAACGCGGGCACATTGGTTTATTACCTGACGACCATGCCGGATGTCACCAATGCCACTATCTCAACGACCGGCCAGATCACCTGGACGGTGCCCACCAATACGCCCGGTGAAAACGTCTTGTTCACGACGGTCGTCAGCAATTCGTTCACAACGATGACCGCGACGAATGAATTTACCGTCACGGTTCTGCCCCTGGTGTCGCCGGTCCTGCCGCAAACCAATTCGGTTGCGTCCAACTCCGTCAACTGGCTGGCTGTGCCGGTGCCGGTGGATGCCAATCACGCAACGAACATCCTGCTCTTTGCCACAAATCTGCCGGTGAACGTCCTGTTTACGACCAATTTCCAACCTGCGGTTGCCGGCGCCTACACATTGATGTCCAACCAAATGAGTGGCGTCAGCATTTTAGGGACGGGCACTGTGCCCACGAATATCGTCCCTGGCTCGGTCTATTATCTTGGCATCCAAAACACCAATAGCCTCGCGGTCGGCTACGCTCTCCAGGTGAATTTCGGCTATTACCCGGCGCCTGTACTGCCGGCCATTTCAAATCTGGTCATCACTGCCGGCCAGACACTGACGGTCACCAACTCGGCGACGGACAGCAGCGGTGTCGGCATATTGTACTACGCGCTCACGACGTCGCCGTCAGTCAATGCCACAATTTCGCTAACCAACGGCGTCATTACCTGGGCCACTGCAGCCAGCCAGGCACTTGGGAATTACGTTTTCACCACCATCGTGACGAATTCGGCCACTACTCTGAGCGCCACAAATACGTTCAAGGTGACGGTCATCCCTGCGCCAGAGTTTGTGCGCGTGAGCATTATCTATACAAACATCAGCGGCACAAACGGCTTCCTCCTGACATGGTTTGCGGCGACCAATGACTACTTCAAGGTCCAGGAAACCCCGGCTCTGGTCCCGCCGGTCTGGAACTCGTTCACAAATATTATTGCCTATGCCGGACCGGTGACGGCAACCAACGGGTTATTCAGCTTCTTTGATAACGGCTCGCAATATCCGTTTGGTGTCTCGCGGTTCTACCGTCTGTTGTTGTTGGAGGCCAACGGCCTGACGTTGCCTGTTCTGAGCAATTATGTTTTGAGCGTTTCCGAGCCATTGAGCGTTACTAATACCGCTATAGATTCAGATCCCGCGGCGATTTTGGATTACAACCTGACGGGATTCCCTGATCCGGCCACAAATGCCTTGATAAGCACCAACGGTGTTATCACCTGGATACCGGGGCCTGGCGATGCGGGGAGTGCCTTCACGTTTACGACCACCGTGAGCGATAATGGCCTGCCCCCGGCAAAAGCGACCAACGCCTTTACGGTCTTCGTGTTGCCGGCCCCGGTCATTACGGCTTCGGCGGCCACGCCTTCGGGAGTGACCTTCCAATGGACTGCCTCGACCAACGACCTGTTCCAGGTGGAGTGGACAACCAATCTGATTTCTGGAAATTGGACGCTGCTGCCGCAAGTTATCAGTTCTTCAACGGGTTCATTCACCTTTACAGATAACGATCCATCCGCCGTCATGAAATTCTACCGGCTCGTCTGGCTCCCGCCGTTGTAGCTGTTGGACCTGGACCATTGACATTCCAAAATTTTCTTGTAGGGCCAAATATTTGCTGTTAACTGGGTGGAAATGGCGAATCCACTAAAATCTTTTGTTGCGCGACAGAGGCACCTTGGTATCGAACGATGCAATTCCTGGATTGGAAATAGGGTCGTTGAATTGAATCCAGACAGCCTGGTGGACATCGGCTGCGGTAACGGGGAACTATTGTTCCGATATCTTAAGAAGATTCCGAAAGAATTCTACGGAGTTGAAGGGGCTCCTCCACTGAGAGAACAGGCCGAAAAGCGTGGAATAAAGGTATTTGATTATGATTTGAATGGCCGTTGGCCTTTTGAAGACCGTAAATTCGATGTAGTGTTTAGTTCACAAGTGATTGAACACTTGCACAACACGCGGTTGTTTGTTCAGGAAGCTTACCGTGTTCTCAAGCCTGGAGGAAGGGCCATTATCGCGTCTGAAAACCTTTGCAGCTTATTGAATTGCATTGCGTTATGCCTGGGATATACACCATTTTCGCTGATGCAGGTTTGCGGTCGATTCCTTGGCAACCCGTTGGGATTGCATTATAACGAACCTATCCAGGAACCTTTGCCAATTGACCACCCGGCGTTTGCGGGGGTTTCCGGACATATTCGAGTGCTGACAGTGCGCCAGGCTGCCGAGATTTTTGCCATGGAAGGCTTTCAAGCCAATGCCTGGTCCATTGGCATTCTGCCTTTTCCAGACGCGGTTAGTCGTGCATTGGAAAAGCTTATTCGCAATCGGGGTCACTATCTGATCGTTGAAGCGGTAAAACCAGTTTGAATGTTGCCGCGATGACAGCCTGCCTGCGCCGCCGGTCGCATTTCCCATTTTTCTTTTTCTGTTTTCATTTTACATTGGTCCCGTGAGTTTTGTCGCTGAATTCAATTCATTATCGCCGGAAAATTTTGTCCGCCGCTCGCTCGCCGCGACCCCGGCCGATGTTCGCAACAGCTTGTTAAAGGCCAAATTATCGCTGGACGAATTTGCTTCCCTCATTTCCCCTGCAGCCTCCGGCTTTTTGGGCGAGCTTTCCAGCCGCTCCCGCAAATTGACGCTCCAGCGGTTCGGCAAAGTCGTGCGTCTGTTCGCGCCACTCTACGTTTCCAATGAGTGCATCAATAATTGTTCCTATTGCGGTTTTTCCCGCGATAATCCGATCCTGCGCGTGACGCTATCCGTTGAGGAAGTGGTGCGCGAGGCTAGCGCCTTGCGTGAGCAAGGCTTTCGAAACATCCTTCTCGTGGCGGGCGAGCATCCGAAGTTCGTTTCAAATCATTATTTGCGCGATTGCGTGGCTGCGTTGCACGAGGAAGTCCCGTCCGTTTCATTGGAAGTCGGTCCGATGGAAACCGAAGAGTATCGACCGCTTGTGACCGCCGGCGCGGATGGCCTGGTTGTCTATCAGGAAACCTATGATCACAACGTCTATTCCGAGGTCCATACTGCAGGACCCAAGAAAGACTTTGATTGGCGCCTGGAAACGCCTGAACGCGCCTATGCGGCTGGTTTTCGGCGGCTCGGCATCAGCGCGCTGTATGGCCTGGCCGATTGGCGCTATGAGGCGATTTGCGTCGCCGCTCACGCCGGCTATCTATTGCGTCACTGCTGGAAGGCGCAACTCACCATTTCGTTGCCGCGTTTGCGGCCCTGTGCAGGCGAATTTCAGCCTCTGACGCGCATGACCGACCGCGACCTGGCGCAGCTCGTATGCGCGTTCCGGCTCATGTTTCCGGACGTGGGTCTGGTTCTGTCCACTCGCGAACCAGCCCGGTTGCGCGATGGCCTGATTCCACTGGGCGTTACGCTCATGAGCGCCGGCAGCCATACCGAGCCGGGCGGTTATACCGGCGCGGGCCGCGAAAAACTGCATCAAACCGTGCGCGGAAGAATGGTCGGGCTTGCGCCCGCGCCGGGTATCAACGGCGAGGGCGCCAGCGAATGGGCCAATGGAAACCGTCAGGCAACGGGTCAATTTGAAGTTTCAGACGACCGTTCTCCGCAGGAAATCGCCAGTCTCCTTCAAAAGCTCGGCTATGAACCGGTTTGGAAAGACTGGGACGCCGCGCTCGCTTCGTAATTACAGATCATCGGTCTCATTCTGCGGGCAAATCAGTTCGCCCGCCTGGCCGGAATAGGCGGGATTGGCTGTTGGGGGCGGGATTGGCTTGACAAATCATCATAACTCCGCACAAATGTTATGGTAATTGGTCAATATGAAAACCCTCGAGACCTGGAAGAGAAGAGTCATAAAGGGTTTTACTTTAATCGAATTGCTCGTCGTCATTGCCATCATCGCCATCCTGGCAGCGATACTTTTGCCGGTCATTTCAAAGTCAGAGGAACAAGCGCGTACCATCCAATGCATCAATAACATGAAACAATTGGCGTTGGCATGGATCACCTACGCCAATGACAATAACGATTTTCTGCCTCATAATTGGGCCCTCGGGAACAACCCGCCGCTCTCCTGGTGCTCCGGGAATGTCAATGTGCAATTCACTCCCGGGGACATTTTCGACATTACCAACGGCACTCTTTTTCCATACGTTCTGGATATCCCGGTTTACCATTGTCCGGACGCGCAATTGAAGAATGGCCAGGTTGAAATACGGACCGTTTCAATGATTGACCGTATGGCCGGAGCGGACGCCACCGATGCCGCTCAATATGGGGTATGGGATTCCGCCAATTCCGATTTCTCAAGCGATTTGGAAACCGAATTCCCCATGTTCAAAAGGATGAACCGGATTAAGAGTCCGTCCCCAGCCGAAGCCATCGTCTTTGACGACGAAAGCCAGCTTACTATTGACGATGAAGTCCTGGGAATGGATTGGAACGATTGGAAGAATGCCGTTTCGGCCCGGCACAACAAAGGCTGTGTTTTCTCGTTCGCGGACGGACACGCCGAGCGCTGGCAATGGCTGGGTTTGAGCACAGATGTAGGTGCCGGCTATGCGCCCGCTATGTCTGATACAGGGGGTTGGCACGATTTACGCAGAGTTGAGGCGGCTATTGTGGCAACGAATCTGCCTCCAAATTGAATCCGCGATTTGGTAATCTCTTCTCGTGAACTCCGATTCTGTAATCGCCAACGGGAAGCCCGTCGCAGCCGCTCTTCCCTGTTCCATCGAGGAATTTTTGCTGGCCCAAAAATTATTGCCCCGCAGTGTCGTGGTCGAGCACAACGGCGACGCCGTCGCGCCGTCGGAATTTTCCTCGCGCCGGCTAAATGCGGGCGACAAATTGGAAATTGTAAAAATCGTCGCCGGTGGCTGAATCCAGGATTGAAGATGGAGGATAGAGGATGGCCACATCTGCCATCTCCCAATTTGGAAGTTTCATCCGTGGCGAAATTGCATTAAACTCAACCGATTATGGACTGGCTGTCCCATTTTGTTTGGCACGACGTCATTTGGCACAATGGCAAATTCTTCGGCGTTGACTGGAGCGTTTGGAAAGTCATTGGCTGGATGGGTAACGCTACGTTCTCGTGCCGGTTCATTGTTCAATGGGTTGCCACGGAAAAGCATAAGAAGGTGGTTATCCCGGCGCTTTTCTGGTGGTTAAGCCTGATCGGCACTCTCCTGCTCCTGATTTATGCGTTCCACAAGGCCGATTCGGTTTACATCTATTCCTTCCTGTTCCCGTGGATCCCCTATACACGAAATTTAATCATTCACTATCGCCACCAAAAGGAGCATTTGGATTGCGGTCAATGCGGGCAAAAAGCCCCGCCTCAATCGAACTTCTGCCCGAATTGCGGCGCAAAACTGGAGGCTATGGCCCCGGTGCCATAGGAGCGTTCGGGTTTGGCATGAGTCCGTATTTGATCAAGATCGGACGAAAGGAAGGGTGCGTCGTCCCATATTCAACCAATTGCTTCTCAAAGCTTTGGATCATCGTCGCGTTGTTTCGATATTGTTCAATCAATTGCAGAGCCGATGGACGCATGGCGGCATATTCCTGGCTCTGGATGTGGCCCTGGTAATAAAAGTAAAATACGATGGTTGCCGTTACGACGACGAGCGATACCAATAACAAAAACACCTGGCGCTGCAATGCCGCAACCTGCTGCGCTAAATCGGAACCGCTCGTGGAAGATATGGGGTCGTTCATATGTCCTTAACGGCTGGTGGATTTGGGTTTCTGCACCATTTGAAGAATGCGTTCCAACTCAGGGCTGGGATATTTCTTATCGTACGCCTGCGCTTCACCGAAAACAGCCTCCGCGCGCGCCAAATTTATTTTGCTGTTGTTCGCTGTCGCCACTAACGCGCGGGTGTCGTGCGTCACAAACCACAGTTTCATAACAAAAACGACGCCGAGGATCACAAGGACCCCCAAAATAAAGGTCAAAATGCCATTCAATGTTTCAAATTTCATGGTGGGCGGCAATGTATCGAAAACACGCGGATTGTCCACTGGTTTTTTTCCTCGAAATGAATTGATTTTCCGGCCCGCTACCGCAACATTTAGAGGCTCAATTATTTTGTGCCTAAAGAAGAGCCAATCGAATTGACCGGAAACGTCACGCAAGTGCTGCCCGGCACCATGTTTCGGGTGGCCTTGTCCAATGGACATGAAGTCCTCGCCCACATCTCCGGCAAAATGCGCAAAAATTTCATCCGCATTTCCGTCGGCGACAAGGTGAACGTTGAAATGTCTCCTTACGACTTAAACAAGGCGCGCATCATTTACCGCCATCCCTGAGCGCCGCGCGCCGCGTTACTGCCTGTAACAATCTTGCATGGAAATGTTTAACCCGACTCTCAAATCATAACATTATCGTCCTATGCGAATCCATTTTTTGGGCGCGACGCGCACGACCACCGGGTCCATGTATTTGTTCGAGGTCAACGGCAAAAAGTTGCTGCTCGAATGCGGCCTGTTTCAGGGCCATCGCGAAGAGGAAACGGCCCGCAATTCTACTTTCCCGTTTGACCCCAAACAAATTGACGCCGTTGTCCTGAGCCACGCCCACATGGACCACGCCGGCAATCTCCCGAACCTCCGCAGGCAGGGCTATACGGGCAACATTTACTGCACCTTCGCCACTCGCGACCTTGCCAGTATTATGCTTGTGGACTCGGCGCGGATCCAGGTGGACGACGCGGCGTTTGTCTCCAAACAACGCGCCAAACAACATCTCCCGCCCGTCGAGCCGCTCTATGCCGTCGCGGACGCGGAACATGTTCTGGAACAGTTTCTCTCCGTCAATTACGAGCGCCCGATCCAGGTTGTGGACGGCGTGACTGTGACGTTTCGGGATGCCGGACATATTCTCGGCTCGGCCCAGGTCATCCTGGACATTTCCGAAAATGGGAAAAAATTTCGCTGGCTGTTCAGCGGAGACGTTGGCCGAGGCAATGATGATATCCTGCGCGACCCTGCGCCGACAGATAGAGCGGATTATCTGCAAATTGAATCCACCTACGGCGGACGCGAGCACGCCGCGCGCGACAATGCTGACGAAACCGTGTGCCGCCTGGTTTCCGAAACACTCAATCAAAAGGGCAAAGTCATCATTCCCGCCTTCTCGGTTGGACGCACGCAACAAATTGTTTACGTGCTGCACCAGCTCGCTTTAGCGGGCAAACTGCCGCGCGCGCCAATCTTTGTGGACAGCCCCCTCAGCGTCAATGCCACGGAAGTTTACCGGCTGCACCCGGAATGTTTTAACGACTCCGTGAACAAATTCTTGCACGAAAAAGAAAATCCGTTCGGCATGGCGAACCTGACCTATATCCGGGACGCCGAGCAATCCAAAAAGCTGAACAGCCTCAAAGAACCGGCCATTATTATCAGCGCCTCCGGCATGTGCGAAGCCGGGCGCATCCGGCACCATTTGAAGAATCACATTGGCTACGCCAACAACTTGATCCTCTTTATCGGCTACTGCGCCGAAAACACCCTGGGCGCCCAGATTCTGGCCGGCAAAAATCCCGTGAATATTTTCGGCGAACCCAATCAGGTCCGCGCAAAAATCGCCTCGATTGATTCCTACTCCGGACACGCTGACAAAAACGAGTTAAAACACTATGTGGAGCGCATTTCCGGAAACCTGAAAAAAATTGTCTGCATCCACGGCGAAGAGTCCCAATGCCTCGCCCACGCCGAAACCCTCCGCGCCATGAAACCAAATGCCGAAGTCCTTGTGCCCCATTACAAGGATGTTTTGGAAGTTTGAAGGTAAAGGTTGGTGGGCCCGCTCGGACTTGAACCGAGAACCAAAGGATTATGAGTCCTCTGCTCTAACCATTGAGCTACAGGCCCGGAAAACTCCCGCATCATGATTGCGGAAACGGAGAAGAAACGCAATTTCATTCACGCTTGGTGTCCACCCTTTAGGGTGTTCGTTTGGCCTCCACTGTGGAAAATGCGCGGTACAACTTCCGACCACTCGGTTTGCGTCACTAAACGCGGCGGCCCTGTCGAGAGCCGTTTTCGGCCCTGCCCGCGTCCGCTTAAAAATTTAATTCTTTTTTCGTCAAAAGTCATCTGGCAATGGTCTAAAAATTATGGAGACGGTGAGGTGTGAGGGTAAGGGCACGCCGCACCGGCCAACTCAAATCTATTTGGCGGCGTCACGCGGTTTGCCAAAACGCGTGCCGGCATTGTCGCTGGACCAGGTCAAAGGCAGCCTGACTTGACCTTCCATGCGCCCACGCCCCGGTTAATCAACACGCCGCCAAGGTTTATTAGCGGTTTCACCGTTATGCGCGACAAATTTTTTTTTATTCAATGCTTGACGATTCTCCCCCTATCGCTTACAGACAATGCACGACAATTTATATGGCTGATAAACCAATTGACATACGTGTGCGGGACATCATCGTCGAACAACTCGGCGTGAAGCCCGATCAAGTGACGCCCGAGGCCAAGTTCATCGAAGATCTGGGCGCCGATTCGCTCGATACGGTCGAGCTCATTATGGCCCTGGAAGAGGAGTTTGGAATCGAGGTTCCAGATGAACAGGCCGAAAAACTGCTCACTGTGGGCGACGTGGTCAAATACATCGAGGAACATCAAAAATAGTTGCGGCTTTTCCCGCTTCCGGGCAGTTTGATAGCCTAAGCTCAAACTGCCCTTTTTATTTATGGCACTGAATTCAACCGACCGGCGGGTTGCCGTCACCGGCCTGGGCGTTGTTTCGCCCCTTGGCAATGACGTCCAAACCTTCTGGAAAAACCTCGTTTCCGGCAAATGCGGCATTGAGAAGATCACTTCCTTCGATGCTACGGCGTACGACACAAAAATCGCCGGCGAAGTGAGGGATTTTGACCCTATACCGGCCTTCCCATCGCCCAAAGAAGTGCGGCGGGCCGACCGTTTTTCCCAATTTGCCGTTCATGCGGCGTGGCAGGCGCTCAAGGATTCGGGGCTGGACCTTCAAAAAGAAAATGGAGATGAGATCGGCGTTATTATTGGCTCAGGCATTGGCGGGCTTGAGACGACAGCCGAGCAGCATCAGGTGCTGCTCAACCGCGGTCCGGGCCGGTTATCACCGTTCATGATCCCGATGCTCATCTCGAACATCGCGTCAGGGCTGGTTTCGATGTTTTTCAATCTGCGGGGCCCGAATTTCGCGACCTGCTCGGCGTGCGCCACGGCCAATCACGCGATTGGCGAGGCCTGGCGGGCTGTAAAAATGGGTGATGCCCAGGTGATGGTCGCAGGCGGCGCCGAGGCCACCGTCGTGCCCATTGGCATCGGCGGTTTTTGCGCGATGAAAGCCATGAGCACCCGCAATGATGATCCGCAACATGCGTCGCGCCCCTTTGACAAGGAGCGCGATGGTTTTGTCATGGGCGAAGGTTCCGGGATTTTGGTGCTTGAAGAACTGGAACACGCCAAAAAGCGCGGTGCCCGGATTTATTGTGAGATTGTGGGTTATGGCAACACCGCCGACGCCTATCATTTGACCTCGCCATCGCCGGAGGGCGAGGGCGCCGCGCGTTGCATGAAAATGTCGTTGCGCAATGGCAGTTTGCGGCTTGAGGACGTCAATTATATCAACGCCCACGGCACGTCAACGCCGCAGGGGGATGTTTGCGAGACGCAGGCCATTAAGACCGTCTTTGGCGGGCATTCGAAGAAGATTGCCGTGAGCTCGACGAAAGGCGCCACGGGGCACATGCTGGGCGCGGCGGGGTCCGTGGAAATGAGTGTCTGCGCGCTGGCCCTGCATCATGGCATTGCCCCGCCGACGATTAATTACCAGGTGCCCGACCCCGAATGCGATTTGGATTACGTTCCAAACACGGCGCGGGAAATGAAAATCACGGCGGTAATCAACAATTCGTTCGGATTTGGCGGGCACAATGCAAGCATCGCCGCCAAACGGTTCGAGTGATTTTCTGATCACTCGTTTCTCGCGGCGAGAAAGCGCTCGGCATCGATGGCGGCCGCGCAGCCCATTCCCGCAGCGGTAATTGCCTGTCGATAAACCGGGTCCGAACAATCGCCCGCCACGAATACGCCCGGGACGCTGGTCATCGAACCGTCCTTGCGAATGACGAAACCGTTGGAATCCATCTCAATCTGATCTTTAAAGACATTTGTATTGGGCGTATGCCCAATGGCGACGAATACCCCGGCGCAATTTAATACCGTCTCAGCGCCCGATTTAACATTTTTGAGGCGCACACCGGTGACCGTGCTCTTTTCCACCCCCAGAACTTCCGTCACCACCGAGTCCCAAACCGGCTTGATAGTCTGGTGCGCATGAACGCGGTCGGCCATGACTTTGGAGGCCCGCAACGTGTCGCGCCGATGGACCAGGAAAACTTCCGAGCCGAAACGGGTCAGATACAGCGCCTCTTCGCACGCCGAGTCGCCACCCCCTACAACCACGAGCGGTTTTTTGCGGAAGATTGGCAGTGCGCCGTCGCAGGTTGCGCAATAGGTCACGCCTTTGGTTTCCAGGGTGTCTTCGCCGGGAACGCCCAGGTGTTTGTGACTGGCGCCGGTGGCGATAATCACGGTTTCAGCCTGAACGATTTCGCCATCCACAACCAATTCGAAAGGCGATTTCGAAAGATCAGCTTTTTCCAATGTCCCGTAACTGGTTTTTGCCCCGAATCGCTCCGCCTGCTTTTGCATGCGGGTCATTAATTCGCAGCCATCGATGCCTTCAGGAAAGCCGGGGAAATTTTCCACGATGCTGGTCGTGGTGAGCAGGCCGCCCGGCTGGCAGCCCATCAGGACCAGCGGTTGCAAATTGGCGCGCGCCGTGTACAACGCCGCCGTCCAACCCGCGCAACCAGAGCCAATGATAACAACTTTGTGCATAAATAAGGACGGGAAGCATGCAGGGTTTAGGCGACGGATTCAAGGCAACATCGAACATCAAACGCCGAAGATCGAATTCTTGAAACGCGAGCGGTGGCAGCGCCACTTGCCAACGTGGTGCTCGCCTGGCGGACGGGCACGTCCGCCCTGCCGGGTCCATCGATGCTGGGCGTTCGATTTTCGATGTTCAAATCCTAAGTCGGGTAGTGGCCTGGTTCGGTTTGGTGTCCACCCTTTAGGGTGCTCCGGGTTCGCCGTCCAGTCTCCAAGCTGCTCCGGAGCACGCTAAAGCGCGTACACCAAACCAATTTAAGACACTATCCAAAGTCGCGTTATTTTGCTTTTTCCCCTCCGCCTGTGTATCCTTATTTGAACCTAAAAGAGCAAATGAAAATTCAAGCGCTTACCATCGGCATGTCGGTGCGGCATCCGCAGTACGGTATCGGAACTGTAAAAACGATTTCAGAGCAAACGGCCGAAGTCCGCTTTAGCGACACGCTCCGCACGGTTGATCCGGAACTCAGCGGCATCGTGCCGGCCGAGCCGGGCATGACCGTGTCCGGGCTCGACCAGCCGCTTAACCAATTTGTGGAATCCATCATCGAGCGGGTCGTCGAGAACCTCGGAATTGAAAAAGCGGACGTGTCGGACGTGGAATTGGGCGTTCGCTGGCAGAAGGGTAAAATGGTCCTGCATCCCTCGGACCCATCGCTCCAGACCAAGGAAGTGCCGCTGGAAGTATTTTTTCACAAAATTGTCGGTGTCCGAAATCAACTGCGCGTCCTGGAACAAAAAGTCAACGCCCACACCGTATTGACCGACGCCGACAAAGTCGAAATGCAGCAGTATATCAGCCGCTGTTACGGCTCGCTCACGACATTTAATTTGCTCTTCAAGACGAAAGAAGGCCAATTCTCCTCAAAGGCCGAAGCGTAGTGGCAAGGCGGGTGGGGGCGAAGATGGGAGATTGAAGATAGAAGATGGGTTTGAGCCGCCTTCGCTCAGAAGCTATGGCGCGCCAAGGTGCCATGAGTGAACATGAATGCCAGGGTGAGTGCGGAATGCGGAATGTGAGAACGTGAGTGAGAAGGCAGAACCCGCTCCCTCACCAGCCGTCGCTCGGGAGCTATGGCGCGGCAGGCGGTCGGGGCTCAGTTGCCCAAGTTTAGTAAAAACCGTTATGCTATGGTTTTGCGGGCTAAAGTTCGCTAAACGAAAGGCTAAATTTCAATGTTTAGGGGGTAAAATGAGGCGCTTTTGCCGGGAAATCCGGAAATCCCGCTAAACGAACGACGAGCGCTTTTTTGGGAAAAAAGCTCAATTTGATAGAGGCGAAATTTAGGGGGCGATTAAATTTCGAAGGGACATGGGCGGGGCTTTGGACCCCTTCATCAGAAAGGATATTGGCAGGGCGAGAATGTTATTGAGATCAATGGTGATATGTTTTGGGGATTTGATCTTGGCGCAGAGAGGTGGCAAGATTTTTATACGCAGATTTTGCAACAGTACAATAATGTCGCGACACAGAAGAGGACAGGACCAATCCCCGGTTATTCCCCGGCGGCTGCTAAGTTTATTGACGTTGCGCATATGGCAATGCAAAGATTTGAGCTAAGGAGAAACAGGCTGCCACCATGCAATCAATAATATGAGAATATGCTCTGTCATTTTAGTATTACTTTCGATTCGATGCGCATTTTGTGCAGATACGAACTATGGCGTAAATGCCAAATGCGAGTTATTTAAGCTCCGGCAGGAATTTGCAGCCCGCACTGCCGGCTTAAATAGACGAAGCAAAGACTGGCCAAAAGTTCAGCAAGAGACAATCGAGAGTTTGCTCGATAGTTGTTCGCGACCAGTCAGGGGAATGATATTCCAGGATTTTGTCAGCCATCCTGAGACGAATTCACCGCCGCTTTTTTTTGACAGTTGGCTGGCCCAGGCGTTTGTTATTCGTATTGTGGAGTCAAACGAAGTGCTATCGTTACCGCAATTGCTGGCAACGCATTGCCCGGAACACGTTGGAGCACTTACGCTGGAGTGGTACTTAGTATATGAAAAGGGTCCGGATGCTGTACCAGTTTTGGCTTCTTCGTATTTTCTTTCAGGCACAAACTATTCATCAATGGTCTTGTTGAATTGCTTTAATCGGGCATTTCCATCGTTAAGGAGGGAAAATATGACGGATGCGGAATTCGTGAAGGCCTGTGTTCAATGGATAAAACTCAATGCCGCCTCGAGCACCCTCAATTATAAATATCATCGAATGAACGCGCCGGAACTGGAATGGGATACGCCGCTGTTTTTGCCGATCAAAAATGCAACTGTCAAACCTAAGCCATGAAGAGGTCACCCATTAGGGCTCGTAGTCAATAATGGACGGGTCGGTTTCGAATGGCCCTTAGTTAGTGCCTAAAGCTTTCTGACTTAGGCGTTTGTGACGGGCATTGTGGAGAGCCATTTGGAAGATGATTTGGCGTGAGAGCCGCTCCATCTGTTGGAGTTGGCGCCGCACTACTAGCTTTTGTTGCTTTTCGTGTTGCCGAAATGTTGCCGTTCACGCTGCAAACACCCACACTCGCGATTTCGTGAACGAGCGGCTTGCGCCGCGGCCACCGAATTCCGGATTAGTGGATTATTGGATAAATGGATTGATGAAATGCGGAATGCGGAATGGCGAGCAGAGATTTAACCGCGAAATACACGAAAGTTGTTAGACAGGATCTATAGGATTTACAGGATGACCAAATTCTGGATGGTTGGATGACCAGAAGTTGGATGAATGGATTTTTGGATTGTTGGGAACACGCGGCTGGAAGCCGCGTTGACCGGCAGGCAGGATGCCTGCCCTACACGGGTTTGCGTGTAGGTATTTGCCATGCCCGAATATGCCGCTGCAAATGAACCTCTGGTTTCGGGGAGCCGAAAATCACCCGTGTGGGAGACACGAATGGAAATAGCCCGGCGTTTCAACGCCGGGTATCGGGAAAAAAGAACCCAAGTCCCGGTGGCAGCGCCACTGGCATACAAACGCCGGGCTATTTCCATCGATCCCTCCGGGATAATCCGCAGCAATTCGTTCGTTGGCGCAACGAACCATAAAAATGGTTGGGCGCTCCTACGGAGATGGAAGGCAGTCTAGCCCGGATATTTCATAAAGGGATTAACCAAAGAAGCGGCTGGAGCGTCCATAGGCTTGATTTCACTAAGCCAAATGAAAACGCCACACGCCGCTTCTTCGACAACAGACTGTAGAGAACAGCCCTTGCTCTTT
>DATJTK010000171.1:0-23917 GCA_035503455.1 Candidatus Sulfotelmatobacter sp.
CGGGATGCCCAGGCCATTCTCAAAGAAATGCAACAGCTCAGCCGCGAGGTCCTATTCCAAACCCTACCGCACCCTTCGCGTCGCAAACAATTGGGCAAGAATGTTTTGGGACTTATGTAAGGGCCATTCACCTTTCAGGGCCCTTACAGGGCGGAGGGATAGCCTGGCACCGTTCCGAGGGCGTTGCCCTCGGCTATAATGGAGTCGCGCTTTCAGCGCGGTTGCTTCAACACTTCATCGTGCAGCCTCTTTCAATGTCTTGATATTCAGCTTCGTCATCTGCAGCATCGCGCTCATGACGCGCTCGGCTTTCGCGGTGTCCTTGCCGCTTAACAATTCGACCAGAACTGTTGGAACGACCTGCCAGAAGACGCCGAACTTGTCTTTCAGCCAGCCGCACTGACGCTTTTCGCCGCCGGCAGAAAGCCTGCCCCAATATTTGTCCACTTCCGCCTGCGTTTTGCAGTTCACAACGAATGAAACTGCTTCGTTGAATTTGAAAGCGGGGCCGCCATTGAGGGCGAGGAATTTTTGTCCTTCGATTTCGAATTCCACGGTAATGATCGCACCATCAGACATTCCAATTTTTTTGGCGGGCTCGCCTGTGCAACGGGCGATTTTCAGGATCTTTGATTTCGGGAAAACCGAAGTATAAAAGCGCGCGGCTTCCTCAGCTTGGCTGTCGAACCACAGGAACGGGGTGATTTTTTGCGAATGATTTGATTTGGATATACGCATGCTTAAACTTTTTTTAAATGAAGAAAGCAGGAAATCAGGAAAGAGTCTTGGTTTCCTGAATTCCTCCTTTCGTCATTGTTTTATCCTGTCTCTTTGTTTCTTCGTGATATCGCAGAGCATGTCTGAATGGATGTTCAATCCGATGTTCGTCATATTATAGAGATGCTCCGTGGCAACGAGCCAGACGATCTCGCAAATCTGGCGCTCGGAATAATGGCGGGCAAGCCGGGCGAAAGTGTCCGGGTTTACTTTTTTCTCTTTGGTCAATTCCGTTACATAATCGAGCGCGGCGCGTTCGGCTTCGCTGAACTGGGCATTGGTCCGGTATTCGTTGAGGGCATCGAATTTGGCCTCATTCATGTTCGCTTTGATGACAAAGGCGCGGCCGATATCCATGCAAAACTCGCAGACATTAATGCGCGCCACCTGTTCGCGAACCAGGAAGACCATCTCGCGCGGCAGCGTGAGTTTCTGGTCCAGCTTGCCGACCTTGCCGTAAAACATGCCGAAAGTCGCCGGCATCCGCGCACTATGAACCGTAATGGGCGTCGGCACTTTTCCGAACTGTTTGCGCATAAAGTAATACGCCAGTTTCATTATGAGCCCCTGCGGCTTTTCAATAGGTTCAAGAAATGTGCTCACAGCCGCCCTCCAATCATCGGGCCAGATAATCGGCCAGTTGTTCAAATGAGCCGCCCCACCCTTGGTTCATCACCCCATGCGACGAATCAAAGGTTTTTTGTTCCTCATCGGTTGGACTCAAAGGCGTCCAACGCACCGTCAAGGCCGTTTTTCCGTTTTGCTCCGCAAAGGTAACCGTCGTCAGCATTTGCAGCGGCCATGTCGGGCTTCCCGGATGCCGCGTAATCCCGCCGGCGCGGTCGGAGAAATGCTGGGCATACACGAGGCGCTCCGGTTCGGTGATTTCGCGATAGATGAATTTGCCCCACATTTCACCGCCGCCCGGCGGGCGGATGCAACAATGACCGGAGCCGCCAGGCTTTAATTCCATTTTGATGTCCGTCATCGTGCAACCTTTTGGCCCAAACCATTGCCGCAGGCCTTCCGGCTCTGTCCAGGCTTTCCAGACCCGCGCGGCTGGAGCGTTAAAGGTTCGCGAGATGATAAAGGGTCTTCCTGTCGACTCGCCGGGCGCCGATGCATGGCTTGCAGCGATTTTCGAGGCCGTTTTCATAAGTGCAACAGTCCTTTCAAGATTCCGGGCGGACAATCATCATCCAGCCAACGCCGAACTTGTCTTCGAGCATGCCAAAGCGCGCTGCGAAAAACGTTTTGGAGAGCGGCATTCCCACTTTTCCGCCTTCGGAGAGGGCCTTGAAGCGCCGTTCGATTTCAGCTTCGGTGGGAAGCGTGATGGAAAGGCTGAAACCCCCAAAGCCAAGTTTGCCCGAGCAACGGCCATCGGACATCAGCAGGACATTTTGACCGATGGTGACCTGAGCGTGCATGACCTTGTTTTCCGAACCCGGAGCCATACCGGGCGGCGGCTCGGGGCAGTCTTTGTAGCGCATGAGCATTCCGACCTCGGCGCCAAGCGCGCGCTTGTAGAATTCGATAGCCTCTTCGCAACGGCCTTCGAAAAACAGGTACGGTTGAATGAGTAAATTATTGTTAGCCATATTTTCTCCTTAATATTCTTTTTGTTTTTGTAATTGTCGGTTGGCGGGCGTGCGACGGGCAACCTGCCCAGGGATAGATTGCCCCCGCTGAACAGGCTGGCCAGCAGCCTGTTCCACCTGCCGCTTAGTTCATATTCCGCCGTTACGCCGTCGCTGCCGCTAGTTCCGTGTCCGGAATGGCCACGTTTGTGTGCGGGCATTTCTCGAGGACCTGGCGGACTTCAACCTTGCCGCCGTGATTCAACATCGGGCATTCCTTCGCAATCGCTACGGCCTGCTCGAATGTGTCCAGTTGCAGCATAAAGTAGCCGCCCACAGCTTCCTTGGATTCAGCAAATGGGCCATCGGCCACGACGCGTCCGTTTTTGCCGGAAACGACTTTGCCTTCGTCACCCAAAGGCCTTCCGCCAAGGCATACGCCTTCATCTGTAAGACGTTTGAACCACGCCATCATTTGTTCGGCGACCTTCTGCATTTCCTCGGGCGAGAGGGTGTCGGACGTATTCGTGTGGCGAAACAGCAGCATATATTCATTTTTAGCACTCATAATTTCCTTTCTTTCACTTCATTTGGTTGTCGGTTTTGTGTCCATTCAAAGGTACGACGAACGGGAACAGACATTCAGGACATTTATTTTGCCTTTGGATTCATTTCCCAAATGGCGAAAGTGTTGTTCTCCGTATCCTTGCAAATGGCAAAGAATCCCATGCCGGGCACGGCGGTCTTTTCTTTGCAAATGCTGCCGCCGAGTTTTTCGACTTTCGCCATATACCGGGCAATCGACGGGACGCTGACGTAACTGGTAATGGCCTGCTCGGGGTGCATGCGCTTCATGATGCCACCGTCCGGCGAGGCGTCCGCGCCGCCAGTGTCGATGTGGAGATAATCCTGTGCTTCGGCGGCGGTCACCCCTGGAAATGGCGCGATTTTCCAGCCGAATAATGACGCATAGAATTTTTTGGCGCGTTCGGTGTCATCGGCCGGGACTTCAAACCAGACGATTCCGGATGCAGTTTTGGTTGTTTTGCTCATAGTGTGTGAGGTTGGTTGATGGTTTTTATTTTGTTCGTTCAAAGATAAGACGAATGGCGCCGGACATTCAGGACACTGGTTCCAGTGTTTTTATATTCATGTTTTCTTCGCATGCCTGGAGCCTTTTTGCCAGGAACAACTGTTCGGATTTCAGTTCCGCCAATTCCATGGATTTGCGGAAATGGCCGGCGGCCGCCTGCGGATGGTTTAGCCGGAATTCGAATTCGCCGAGCACGGCATGCAGAAGATAATACGATTCGAGCGACGGCAGGTCCGGAATAGCGCGGACGGCTTCAATGCCTGCCTGAGGTCCGTGCACCTCGGCTACAGCCACGGCGCGGTTTAACGCCACGACCGGGGAGGCGTCAAAAGTCGTCAGGCGGTCATAGAGCGCCAGGATTTGCCGCCAATCGGTCGACGCGTAGTCCCTGGCCATGCAATGGCACGCAGCGATACCGGCCTGGAGGTGGTACTCACTGATTTCGTTGCCGGCTGTGGCTTTTGACAAATGGAACATTCCGCGGGTCATCATGGGCTGGTTCCAAAGAGTGCGGTCCTGCTCCTGAAGGCGCAGAAGATTGCCTTCGTTGTCCAGGCGCGCGGGAAGGCGCGCAGCGCTGAAGAGCATCAGCGCGAGCAAGGCATGGGTTTTTGGCAGGTTTCCGGCCGGATGGGCGGCCAACAGGTCCGTCAGACGGATAGCTTCGGCGCACACATCTTCACGAATCAATTTGTCGCCGCTGGACGCTTTATATCCTTCGTTGAAGAGGAGATACAGCGATTGCAGGACGCCGTCCAGGCGGCGGCCGAGTTCTTCGCCCGCTGGGATTTCGAAGGGAACCTGCGCCTCGCGGATTTTTTGTTTGGCGCGGGTCAGGCGCTTGGCGATGGCGGCGTCGGTGGTGAGGAAGGCGCGGCTAATTTCGGTAACGCTGAAACCGCCGAGGGTTTTGAGGGCCAGGGCAACCTGGGCTTCCGCAGGAATCACAGGGTGACAGCAAACGAACATCATACGGAGACGGTCATCGGCGATTTCCTGTTCGGGAAAGACGACAGTCTCCGCGCCCGGGCGGTCATGGTCCATGAGCCGGATGATTTCGGGCTCTTTATCGCGAAAAACCTTCTCGCGGCGGACGACGTCCAGGGCGAGATTTCGGGACGTGCGCATAATCCAGGCCGACGGATTATCTGGCACGCCGTAAAACGGCCAGGTCTGGAAGGCGCGAACCAGGGCTTCCTGAACCACGTCCTCGGCCAGCGTGAGATGATCCAGGCCGAAAATGCCGGTCAGTATGGCCACCATTTTTCCGGATTCATGCCGAAACAGGTGTTCGACGATACTCGACACCTGAGGTGATTCCTGGTTGGTATTGAGATTCTCCACGCGTCATCGACTATACAACGAAGACGTAATCGGGCAAGCGAAAGGAAAGTGACAATTTGCAACGACCAGGCGGCGGAGAAAATTCAAGGCGCAGGCGAAGCGCCCAAATTTACGATTTACGATTTACGATTTACGCGGCGAGGGAGGTGTCGCAGAATTAGGATATTTGAACGACACGTCTGTAATACCCTGGGAGATGCACGAATTCCGGTGAAACTTTGATCCTTATCCAAAATTCACTTGTTCGCGTAAATCGCAAATCGTAAATCGTAAATTCCGTCGCCGGGTCATTGCACCATCGGTTGCCAGTCGACACCAAGGGACTTAATAAGGTTGACTGCGGCCGTCAAACGGTCGCCTTCGAGTTGGACGGCGGCGTCTTCCTGTTCCAGGGCGGTAGTTTGGGCGGTGACAACGTTGAGGTAGGTGACGAGCCCGCCCTTATACTGGTTATTGGCAACGTCGAGCGCCTGTTTTGCGGCAACGACAGCCTGGTTTTCGGAATCCCATTCATCCGCGAGGAGGCGCTGGGCGGCCAGTTCATCTTCAACTTCGCCAAATGCAGTCAGGACGGTTTGGCGATAATTGGCCACCTGCTGGTCATAGGCGGCGCGAGCGGCGGCAAGGTTGGCGCGATTGTAAAAGCCGGTAAATAGTGGCAGTTGGACGGACGGACCTACGGACCATAGCCGGCTGGACCAGTTGAACCATTCGCCGGCGTCAACGGATTGAAAACCGGCGAGGCCGTTGATGGTGACCCTCGGGAAAAACGCGGCTTTTGCCACGCCAATATCCGCGTTGGCGGCGGCCATTTGGCGTTCGGCGGACGCGATGTCAGGGCGATATTCGAGCAAATCGCTGGGCAGGCTGGGCGGAACTTCTGGTATCATCGCGGCCTCCGGCGAATTGGTTGAAACGTAAAAATCCACCGGGGATTTGCCGCAAATGATGGCCAGGGCGTGAAGGGTTTGGGCGCGCTGGAGCTGGATGTTCGGCAATTGCGCTTCGGTGGAGTGCAATTGCGTGGCCGCCTGGGCCACGTCCAGGTCGGAAACGGCGCCGCCGTGCCGGAGATTTTCGGTCAATTCGAGAGAGCGACGGTATGCGGTTATGGTATCGGCGACCAAATTGTATTGCTGGTCCAAAGTCCTGAGAGTGAAAAAATCGTCGGCGACTTCGGCGGCGACATCGAGTCTGGCGGATTCAAGATCATCGGCGCTGGCGACATAGCGCGCGTGGGCGGCCTCCGAAAGGCGGCGCACGCGTCCCCACAAATCAATTTCCCATCCCATGTAGATGGGCGCGGTAAAAGTGTTATAGGTGTAAGAGGCTCCGGCGGGCTGTCCTTCTTGCGGGGCATTGACGCTGGTATGCTGGCGGGTGAAGTCGCCGTTTGGCGTGCCGCCGGCCGTCAATTGCGGGTAGAATTCGGAGCGGGCCTCAATCATCAACTGGCGGGCCTGCTCGAATTGCGCGGCGGAGGCGGCAATATTCTGGTTGTTGGTGAGGGCCAGCAATTCAAGGCGATTCAATTCAGGATTGCCGAATATTTCCCACCAATTGCCGCGCGGCACATTGGCGGAGGGCTGGGCGATTTTCCAAACGACCTGGTTGGTCCCGGGCGCAACGGTGGTGAAAGATTGGGGCAAAGGCTGGGTCGGGAGCGCGGCAGGACGATGGTAATTCGGGCCGACGGCGCAACCACCAATCACCAAAACGATAGCCGCCGGCGCGAGAATGCCTGTTAATTTCATAAGTCGGAAACATCGAACATCGAACATCGAACGCCGAACATCGAACGGCCTGTGCTTCGGCGTTCAATGTTCGATGTTGGATGTTCGATGTTTTCCATAGGGTTACGGTCTCTATGCATGAGAAAAAAGAGAACTCTCCAGGAACCGCCTTAGAGCCATCCCCGCCACTTTTGGTTCTTTCATTGATTGGTGGCTCCGGGCTGGACGACGTCAACGGCCGTGCCGTCGGCGAGGGAATCGGGCGGGTTATTGATGACGCGGTCGGTCGCGCTCAATCCGTCGAGCACTTCAATCGTGTCACCGAAGTCGCGGCCTACTTTTATATCGCGCAATTGCACTTTGCTGTCGCCATTTACGACGGCGACTTGCGTTCCTGCGGCCTGAAAGATGACGGCGTTGTCCGATATGGTCAATGCGGCTGGATCGGCGGACTCGTTAAAGCGCACCTGAGCGTAGCTGCCGGCGAAGAGGTTGCCTTTGGGATTGGGTACCTGCAATTCGACCTGCAGCGTGCGGGTGGTCGGATCCACCGCCCCGGAGGTTTGTGTCACGGTCGCTTCGAAGGTGCGGCCGGGCATTT
This sequence comes from Candidatus Sulfotelmatobacter sp., assembly GCA_035503455.1. Classification (GTDB taxonomy): domain Bacteria; phylum Verrucomicrobiota; class Verrucomicrobiia; order Limisphaerales; family UBA11358; genus UBA11358. Next base: position 7,129 of record DATJTK010000171.1, read on the forward strand.
CCAGGAAGTTTAACTGAGCTTTTTGGCCGACGAAAACGTCGTGGACGTATTGCTGCGGGACCTGAACATAAACACGCAAAGGGTCGGTTTGGGCCATGCGAAAGAGTTCCGGTCCGCTGCCGGCGGTGATGAGCTGGCCGATGTCAGTGTTCCGCGCGGTGATCACGCCGTTGAAGGGCGCGGTGACGCTGTCGAAACTCTTTAAATCTAGAAGACGGTCGAGATTTGCGCGGGCGGCTTCAACGTTGGCCTGCTGCAAGACGTAATCGGATTGCTTTTCCTGGGCATCCTGTTCGCTGACGCTGGCCGTTTTGAGGAGAGCGTTCCACCGATCGGAGGTTATTTTGGCGAGGTCCAGCGAGGCTTTGGCCTGGTCCAATTGAGCTTTGGCCTGCGCGATTTGCTCGTCCAGTTCGGGCGTGTCAATTTCGGCCAGAACCTGGCCGTTGGTCACATGATCACCGATGTCCACGAACCAGTTTTTTAAATAACCGCTGGCGCGCGCATGAATAGAAGCCTCGATGAACGCCTGGACATTGGCCGGCAGCGGCGTGCCCAGGTCGGATTTCTCAGGCACGGCCGAAATCACGTTCACAAGCAAATCGGCATCGGCTTTGGTTTGCGCGAGCAATTTGTGGCGCGCGCTCAAACGTGGCATAAGGCCAACGACGAGGCCGATGACGATGAGGACAGCGGCGATTTCCGCGATGCGCCGCAATGAGACAGGCGGCGGCGCGGACGATGATGAAGGATCAGTCGAGTTCATGGCATTAATGTTGGATTGCAGGCGCCGGATTACGTTTAAAGTTTCGGTGCATAAAGCTAAAGACGATGGGAACGAAAACCAGGGTAGCGACGGTGGCGAGAACCAGGCCGCCTATGACGGCGCGTCCGAGCGGTGCATTTTGTTCGCCGCCTTCACCCAGGCCAAGGCTCATGGGCAACATGCCAATAATCATGGCCAGGGCGGTCATGGTGACTGGCCGAATGCGGCCGACGCCGGCCTCGATAGCGGCGGTAATCGCGTCTTTGCCGGCGTGCAGATTTTCACGCGCAAAACTGACGACCAGCACCGAGTTTGCGGTAGCCACACCCAGGGACATAATTGCGCCCATGAGGGCGGGAACGCTCAGGGTGGTTTGGGTCAAAAACAGTCCCCAGATGACGCCTGCCAGGGCGCCGGGCAAAGCAGTGATGATGATGAATGGATCCAGCCAGCTCTGAAAATTCACGACCAGCAGAAAGTAAATCAGGACAATGGCCATGATCAAACCCACGCCCAGGCCAATATAGCTGGAGCGCATGGTTTCAGCCTGGCCGCGCACGTTGATGGTGGTGCCACGCGGCAAATCCTTTTTCATTTTAGCCACCAGCGGATGGATCTTGTCCAGGACGCTGCCGAGGTCGGTACCATCCACACCGCCATAAACATCCACGACGGGCATGACATTATAATGCGAAATGGCCAGCGGCACCGCTTCCCGTTTTAACGTGGCAACATTGGCAAGGATCTGGTCATCGCCCTGGCCCACCTTGATGGGTATCGCATTGAGATCGGCGATCGAGTCAATGTGATACTGCGGCGTATAGACGTTGATCGCATATTGGATTCCCAATTTTGGGTCCAGCCAATACACAGGCTCCACTTGTGAAGTGCCGCTCAAAGCGAGCAATACCGCGTTGGCCACGTCATCCTCGGTCAGACCCAATTGCGCCGCTTTCACCCGCTCCACTTCCACGCTCATTTGTGGGAGATTGTCCGGCTGGTTGACGCGGATATCGGTGGCGCCCGGAATCTTTTTGATTTCATCGGCCAGGCGCGTGGCAATGTCATGGTCTTTGGGATCGCGTCCGACCACTTGAATGTCATAAGGCGCGGGCAATCCGAAATTCAGAGTTTGGCTCACAATGTCGGCCGGCAGAAAATAAAACAGAATGCCCGGAAAAGCATGGCGCAAGCGCTCGCGCAATTCGCGGACATAATCTTCCGTCGGGGCGTGACCCGGTTTGAGTGAAACCAAAATGTCCGCATCGCAGGGGCCAATGATGCCGCTGGTATTATAGCTGAGATTAATCGACGAATTGGGAATGCCGATATTGTCCAGGATTCCGCCCAGTTCATCCGGGGGCACAACGCTATGAATGACCTTGTTGACTTCATCGGAGAGGCGTTCGGTTTCCTCGATGCGCATTCCCGTGGGACCACGTACGTGAAGCAGAAATTGGCCGGCATCAACGTCCGGGAAAAAGTTTCTGCCCAACATGGGCGCCAGCAGCCATGAGCCCAGGCAAAATGCCAGGATTACCGTGACCACGGTCGGGCGATGGGTAAAGCAACTGGTTAATAACGCCCGATAGCCGTTGCGAAAGCGGTCAAAGCCGTTTTCAAAAGCCCGCTGAAACCGGACGAACGGCAGCAGCCAAATCGGAACGTTTGATTCGTCGATATGTTCGCCGTGCAACTGGACGTTGCGATAAAACCACATTACCAATGTGGGGACCAGCGTACGGGAAATGACATAGCTGGCCAAAATCGCGAACGCCACGGCTTCCGCCAGCGGCACGAACAAATAATGCGCCACGCCCGTCAGGAAGAACATCGGCACAAAGACAATGCAAATGCACAATGTGGAAACGAAGGCCGGGACGGCGATTTCCTGCGAGCCTTTGATAATCGATTCATCCAGCGGCTGGCCGGAAGCCATGTGGCGATGGATGTTTTCGATGGCGACCGTCGCGTCATCCACAAGAATACCGACGGCCAGCGCCATGCCGCCCAGCGTCATCAAATTAATGGTCTCGCCCAGCGCGCTCAACATCGCAATCGAGCACAGCACAGACAGCGGAATGGAGACGGCGATGATAAACGTGCTCCGCCAGGAACCCAGAAACAATAAAATCATCAGCGCCGTCAGCGACGCCGCGATAATGCCCTCACGCAACACGCCGCGTATCGCCGCCCGGACAAACAACGATTGGTCCGCAAATTCCACCGCGTGCAGGTCGGGCGGCACAGTCTTCATCACCTCAGGCAAGGCCTTCTTGATGCCTTTGACCACGTCGAGAGTGGACGCATTCCCCGCCTTCATGATGGTCAGCAATGCGCCACGCACACCGTCCTGGCGCACGGCGTTTTTTTGCGGCTGATAGCCGTCGTGGACCTGGGCAACATCCCGCAGGTAAATCGTCGCCCCGTTAACCACTTTCACCGGCAAATTGTTGAGGTCGTCGATCATCCGCGCGTTGGCATCCACGTTCACCGCGTATTCGGTCGGGCCGATTTTGGCTGTGCCGCTGGGCAAGACCAGGTTTTGCGCATTGACCGCATTAATCACATCTTCAGGCTGGATGTTTTTGGCTTTGAGGGCGGCCAGGTCCAAATCCACGGCCACCACACGCTGTCTTCCGCCATAGGCGTAGGGAATCTCCGCGCCCGGCACGTTAATCAGCCCTATGCGGACCTGGTTGACCGTCACATCGGCCAATTCCTGCTCGGACATCCTGGGACTGCTGAAACTGTACTGCAAAACCGGGACGGTCGAGGCATTGTATTGGATAATGAGCGGGGGCGTCATGCCCGGCGGCATCTGTTTGATGACCGTCTGGCAGATCGCCGTGATTTGCGCCACCGCATTCGCGATCGAAACCTTCGGCTGAAAATAAACCTTAATAACACCAACGCCGTAGTAGGACGTGGATTCAATGTGGTCAATGTCATTGACAGTCGTCGTCAACGCGCGCTCGTCCTGATAGACGACGCGTTCCTCCATTTGCTTGGCGTCCAGGCCGGTGTAATTCCAGATGATGCTCACCACCGGAATATTGATGGCCGGAAAAATGTCCACCGGCGTCCGCATCAAAATGAACGGCGTCAGGATAATCAGCAGCAAGGCCGCTACAACAAACGTGTAGGGCCGGCGCAGGGCCAAAAGAACGATCCACATATTAGTGCCTTAAATTCCTAAATTAAATTATTCAATCAGGCCTATGCCATTTCAATTTCAATTGGTAAATGACTGTTTAGTCAAAACTTATCATTAAATGGACATTGCCGGTTTCATTCGTGTTTCAGACTGCCACCTTTTTCGCGCCGGCCATGTCCATGATCACCGTCTCCAAATCCTCAAGCCCGCCAAGGTCGTTGTGGACTTTTGCAAAGAGCAACAGTCCCAACACGGCGGTATAAATTCGCCGGGCGCCGGCCGCGGGGTCCTCGAGAACGATGAGTTCTTCGCGCACGGCATCGCGCAGGGCGCTTTCCAAATAGCGCATGGTGCGGTCCATGATTTCCTGCAATTTGGCGCGGATTTTTTCGTCCTGCGTGGCCAGTTCGGTTCCCAGGCTGGCGTACGCGCAACCGCAGACATGTCCATATTTTTCAGCCTTTTGGCGCTGCCGGCTGCGCACATAGTCGCACCAAAGCAGCAGGCGTTCGAGAGGCGGATTTTGGGGCGAAAATATCCGGTCAAATTCCGGTTGTTTTTCGCGCCAGTTTTCCTCGTAGGCTTCGACAGCGAGTTCTGACTTCGAGTTGAAAAAATGATAGAAACTGCCCTTGTTCACGTGGGCGCGCTCGCAAATCTGGTCCACGCTCACCGAACCGTAACTTTGATTCCAGATGAGGTCGAAGGCCACTTGCAGCAGCTTTTCCTTTGTGTCAGTTGGTTTCGCCATAAGCAAAGATGTTCCTGTACAGACCGAGCAACGTACATTCGTTGACTGAATAGTCAACTCTTTAATCCAGGTTTAATGCAGGCTTAATCCGCCTTTAATGTAGGAGTCGAGGGGCCGCCGCCAAATTCGTGCTCGTCCTCCTCGTCCTCAAAATTCTTGATTCACAACTGATGGGAAGCCATGAAGATGCGCCCGCACCCGTTTTCCTTTTTCCTTTTAACTTTTTCCTTATTTTGCTTCAGGCTTCGTTCGCCTTCGCGGAGAATTCCATTGCGGCCAGGATGGCTGTTGCGCGGTTTTCGACCTTCAAAATGGCCAGGATTTCCGCGACATGCTTTTCGACTGTCCTTGGGCTAATGGAAAGAATACGGGCGATTTCAGCGTTGCGCTTGCCCTCGACCATCCATTGCAGGACTTCATTTTGGCGTTGGGTCAATCGGGGCAATGGCCTGAATCGGCGCGGCGGCGGCACGAGCGGCGCAGGCTCCCTGACGCCTTTCTGCGAGACGACCTTGCGTGCGCCGGTGCAAACGATGGCGTTGACGTAGCTGCTCACCAAATGGGGGTGCAACACGTTGACAATTTTCCGTTCGCGCTCGGTAAATTCCCGATGTGTCCGATGGAGTGTGATGATATACGCTGTATCATTTATGTGAATCAACAGCCCCCCAAGCTGATAGTTGACACCCAGCGGCCCCAACGCGAGGCGGTGAAGATCGAGTTTATAAAAATCCTCCCCCGGCATGAAATCTCTCACCCTTTTCCAGGAGGCATCCTGCGTCGCGCGATAGTACGCGAACGGGGATTGATGAAAATAGCGGCCAACCAGCGCCACTTGCTCTTCGGTCGCGGCATCTTCTGGAAGCATGACAGCCGTGAACTGGCCGGGCGGCCTGTAGAAATTGAGAGCGGCGTTGTCCACTGGAACCAGTTCGTTCAACAGTTCCAACATCAAACGCGCGTGCCGTACGCTGTCCAATTCCTTGTAAAGGCGAATGAGACAGCTGTCGATCCTCTGCCAATCTTCTGAGCTCAACTCCATACTAAGGCTTAAACCAATTTTATTATGCAATTCGCACGATAGCAAGGAGATAAGGAGGGGGGAAACGGGTATTTTTACCCATATACTTTTTTTGCCTGGTGTGGTGTATTCGCCGCACAGAGAGTTGGGTCAGGGAAATCAGAAGTTCTCCCAGACCCAGGCCGTAACCAGGCAAGACAGCCCCGCGTCCCGCCCTGCGGGACAACCAATTTTGCATCGTTCCGGCTCGAAAACCGTAAAGTCCAGAATCACGTACGCCAAAACGCCATAAAAATGACCAACCCTGAACGGACCGCCACAATCACTATTCTTTTCCTGGGAATGGCATCGCTCATCCTCACATCTGTTGGTGCGCTTGCCCAGGGCACAACCGCCTTTACCTATCAAGGCCAGCTTACCGACAGCGGCAAGTATGCAAACGGAACTTACACGATGATTTTCGCCCTCTACGATTCTGCCGCGGGCGGCGATCAAATCGGACCCATCATCACCAACAACACAACGTTGGCCAACGGCCTGTTCACGGTAAACCTCGATTTTGGACCATCCGCCTTCAATGGGAACCCCCGCTGGCTCGACATCACTGTCACCAATGGCCCCGACACACAAGAACTTTCGCCGCGCGTGCAAGTCCTGCCCGCGCCTTACGCTCAATTTGCGGCCGCCGCGGCCACAGTGACAAATGCAGCCGCTCTCCCCGCAACCCCTGCTGAAACAAACCTGCTGATTATCCGCGGCACTATCGACTCCAGCGGCGATATTGCCGCCGGCGAAGGATTCAGCGTTCAGGTAACCACTGCAACCAACCGCACCATCAATTTCACGACGCCATTCTCGGGCATCCCGACCATCGCGCTCGGCCAACACGGCTCAAGCGGCGGTTCGATCGTGGACTTGGTTTCTTCCAGTACTTCTTCCTTTTCCACTGTGGCCAATGGCTCGGCCGGATTCGAATTCATCGCTATAGGCCCGAAATAGAAAATGAAAACCCTCCGTCTGTTCCTGCTCATATGAAAACACCGACTCAACTTGTCTTTATAACACTGGCCTTGCTCGTTCTGCCAACCCTCATCTCTCCATTCTCAACCGCCCATGCCCAGGGCACAACCGCCTTTACCTATCAAGGCCAGCTTACCGACGGCGGCAAGTATGCCAATGGCACTTACACGATGATTTTTAACCTCTACGACGCAGCCAGCGGCGGCAACCTGATTGGCGGCCCGATTACCACCACCGCCAACGTTGAAAATGGACTTTTTACTGTCAACCTCGACTTTGGCGCTGGCGCTTTCAACGGCAATTCGCGCTGGCTGGACATCACAGTGCAGAGTGGCGCCGATAGCGAGGAACTCTCACCCCGTGTGCAAATCCAACCCACGCCTTATGCTCTTTGTGCAGCAACTCTTGAGACAAACGCAGTCGTTACCGGCAGTCCCCTCTTTTCCTCAGGCATTAGTCTGCCCGGGTGGAACGCCAGCGTAGGTACCTATTCAATTAACCAGGGCGTCTATGGCGGCGGCCCATTTCCCGACAGCCTGATCTTATCCAACGCTTATGGTTTACAATTTGCGCTGGCCGACGGCAGTGGCGCGAACAGTGGCGCTTACATTCCTGGCGGTCTCTTTGTCGGCAGCCAGGGATTGGAAGTTCTGGGAATGCCTGGTGAAACCTTTCTCATCGATTATGGCGACGCCGATATTGACGACGGCGACGTGAATGTTGCCAACGGCGATGTGAATGCCCTTGCTTTTAATACGACCAGCGACCGCAACTTAAAAGAAAAACTCGCGCCCATCAATTCGAACAACATTCTGGCGCAGGTAGTAAACCTGCCAATTTCCAGTTGGTCCTTCAAGGCAGATGCGCAAACCCGCCACATTGGGCCGATGGCGCAGGACTTTTACGCCGCCTTCGACGTTGGCACCGATGACCGGCATATCGCCACTGTGGATGAAGACGGCGTGGCGCTCGCGGCAATCCAGGGGCTGAACCAAAAATTGGAAGAAGATGAAAAGGAAAAAGACGCGAAAATTGACGATTTGGAAAAACGGCTGGCCGATCTCGAAAAGCTGGTCAAATCATCCGTAAACCAACAGACCGGAGGCGCAAAATGAAAATGGTCTGTTTGCTCTTGCTCCTTTCCGTTTCCGTCACCGCCTTTGCCCAAAGCAGCAGCCGTTTTAAAATCACGCGAAGCGTGATTGCCGGCGGCGGCACGACATTCAGCGCCAGTTCGCGATTCCAATTGGGCAGCACGGCAGCCCAGCCTCTCGCCGCTGTCCCATCCAGCGCGCGCTTCTCGATCCAGGGCGGCTTTTGGATTTTTCCAGCGCCCATCATTTTCACTCCGACGGAAGTAGGAAATAATATCGTTTTCTCATTTCAGGCCGATCTCGGACAAGCTTATACCGTGCAATACGCCAATTCCCTTTTGTCCCCAAATTGGCAAACACTAACGAATCTCACCGGCAATGGCGGCATAGAAATGGTTACCAATTCGGCTTCCGGTTCAACGGCAAAATTTTTCCGGCTTGTCGAACAATGAAAAACATTTCGAAGAATACCTTTTTAAGATGCGGAAACTGTCTGCTTTCGGCATTGCTCTTAGTGGTTTGTATCACCTCCTCTGTTTCCACGTCCCAAGCCCAAATCGTCCAGCCAATTTATTCATTTCCCCTTGGCGGGGAATATCCTGAATCGGCGCTGACGCTGGGGCCGGATAGCAATTTCTACGGCACAACTTCCCAAGGTGGCAGCAGCGGTGAGGGCACGGTATTTCGAGTGACGACTAACGGCACATTGACCACGCTCTATTCTTTTAGTGCAGGAGATGAGAATAACAGTGGTTACTATACCAATTCTGACGGGGCGCAACCTTCTGCGGCCTTAACGCTAGGACCAGACGGCAATTTCTACGGTACGACCCAGCACGGCGGCACCAATGGCGATGGCACGGTCTTTGAGGTGACGAGCGATGGCGTATTGACCACAATCCATTCGTTTAGCGCATTAAACTCCAACTACGGAAACACCGACGGGGCGCAACCTTCTGCGGCGTTGACGCTGGGGCTCGATGGCAATTTCTACGGCACGACCCAAAGTGGCGGCAGCAGCGGCTATGGGACTGCGTTTGAAGTGACGACCAACGGCACCTTGACCACCCTGGCCAGCTTTGCCAACACCAACGGGGCGAATCCTTATGCGGGCTTGACGCTGGGACCGGACGGCAATTTCTACGGCACGACCGAATCTGGCGGCAGCAGCGGTTATGGCACAGTGTTCAAAGTTACGACAAATGGCGTGTTGACGACGCTCTATTCATTCACTGCAACGATTTTCGATGGCAGTAGCTACCAGTATACTAATTCTGACGGGGAACAACCACAGGCGAGCTTGACGCCAGGGCCGGACGGCAATTTTTACGGAACCACCGCATACGGCGGAGACAGTGGCTATGGCACGGTGTTCCGGGTGACGACCAGCGGCGCTTTGACAACCCTGGTCAGCTTTGCCAGCACCAACGGGGCGAATCCTTACGCGGGCCTGGCGCCTGGTCCGGACAGCAATTTCTACGGAACGACCGAATATGGCGGCAGCGACGGCGAGGGCACGGTGTTTCGAGTGACGGCCAATGGGATTTTGACAAGCCTTTACTCTTTTGCCACAGTTCAAGACGGCAAGGGGAACGCGTTGGATGGAGTACAGCCTCAAGCGAGCCTGGCCCCTGGCCCAGACGGTAATTTCTACGGAACGACTTATCAAGGCGGCAGCAGCGGCAGTTATGGCACGGTGTTCCAGGTGACGACCAATGGCGTCCTGAGCACGCTGGTTAATCTTGAGTCCGCACCGAATGGAGGGGATCCTAACGCCTTGACGCTCGGTCCCGACGGCAATTTCTACGGCACGACCGCCGGGGGCGGCAGCAGCGGTGATGGCACGGTGTTTGAGGCAAGGACTAACGGCGTCCTGACTACGCTCTACTCATTCAGCGCGACAATTTATAACGGCAGTGACGGTTTCACCAATGCCGATGGGGGAACGCCATACGCTGCCTTGGCGTTGGGTCCCGACGGTAATCTCTATGGCACAACCTCCGGCGGTGGGAGCAACGGTGGTGGCACGGTGTTTAAGGTGACGACTAACGGTGTTCTGACTACGCTCTTCTCGTTTAGTGCGGCAATTTACAATGGCAATGGCAATTATACCAATGCTGACGGGGCGGAACCCTACGCGGGTTTGACGCTGGGTCCCGATGGCAATTTTTACGGTACGACCGCCAGTGGCGGGAACAGCGGTGGTGGCACGGTGTTTGAGGTGACAACCAACGGCACGTTGACCACGTTAGTCAGCGTCGCCAACACCAACGGATATGCTTACGCCGGCTTGACACTCGGGCTCGATGGCAATTTTTATGGCACGACCGCTAGTGGCGGGAGCGGCGGAGATGGCACGGTCTTTAGAGTAACAACCCATGGTGTCCTGACCACCCTGACTAACATCGCGTCCCCTTGGGCCGGAGACCTAAATGCCGGGAGCCTATCCTTCGGGCTGACGCTTGGGCCGGACGGCAATTTCTACGGCACAACCTTTTATGGCGGCATTAATGGATGGGGCACGGTGTTTAAAGTCACAACCAATGGCGTATTGACAACCCTTTACTCATTTACAGGCGGTAACGACGGGGGCGACCCTGCAAGTCTGACGCTGGGGCCGGGCAGAAAGCTGTATGGTATAACAGCTGGTGAAGTCAACAACATTTATGGAACTATATTTCAAATGACAACCAACGGCACGTTAACCACGCTTTATACTTTTACCAACTATGACGGATTTCCTTATGCGGCCCCAACCCTTGGCCCGGACGGCTATTTCTATGGTACGACGGGGGAAAACGGAGCCGAAGCCGGCGAAATTTATCGCATGGATATATCTCCCCCCATTATCATCAATGAACCAGCGAGCGAAACTGTGCCTATCGGGGACGCGGCCCTCTACCAGGTTTCGGCGATCGGCGCTTTGCCGCTAAGCTACCAATGGTGTTTTAACACAAATACCCTTTTGTCCAGTGCAACCAACGCTGGCCTGGCAATCAGCCCGGCCATCGCCAACGACGACGGCTATTATCAGGTCGTCGTCAGTAATCTCTTCGGCAGCGCCACAAGCGATGTCGCGTCCCTGACCGTTCTCGTGGAACCTAACATGTGGGGCATTTCCGATAATCCTTCAGGTGGTTTCACGACCCTGTCTCTGGCCAGCTATCCCGGCAGCACAAATTATCTCTATGCCACAACCGACTTGGCTTTGCCGCTCTCGCAATGGCAATTAATCGCCACTAACGTCGCCGCTCCGAACGGTCTCTTCCAATTCATTGATACGAACACGATGGGCGTGCCAGCAAAATTCTACCGCCTGTCCGACCAGTTGATAAGCTCGCCGATTTTAATCAACAGTGTCAGCCCGATTTTGCCCGAACAAACCCAGACCATCACCATTTCCGGCAGTGGATTTGGGACCCAAAGTCCGTATAACGGAGATTCTGATTACCTTTATATCCTGGACAACACAGGACTCTGGCAGGCTGGTTATCTTCCCGCAGGCAACGACGTCACCCTCAACGTCACCAGTTGGACGGCCAATCAGATCGTCATCAGCGGATTTACAGGCTATTATGGTTTCGGCTATTGGACCCTCGAACCCGGCGACAACCTCACCATCGCCGTCTGGAACCCGCAAACCGGTGTCGGCCCGGCCACATACTCCGTCACTGTCGAGCCGTGAGCGCCAGCCACTGGAAGTCCTTCGACTTCCAATCAACCCCATCCCAGCCAAAGCTGTAGGCCGCGTGCCCTCACGCGGCGGAATCGTCACCCTCATCCTCCTCTGCGTCTATTTGCTCTTTGCGGTTCCAATCCCCCCGCCCGCCCTCGTTTCACCCCCGCATCGCCCAAACCGACACGTTTCCCAATAAAAACGACGCTTTCCGCCCCAAAACCTCGTTCGTTTCCCGTTGCATTCCCTATATACATAAAAATGTGCAACACTCCCGAACGGAGGGTGTTGAAATTGGGTGGCGGTTGTTTTAGGTTGAGAATGAGGAAAAGAAAAACTGTGAAAGCCACATTGAGAATCTTAAATCTCGAGGACAACACGCGTGACGCGGAATTAACAGAGGCCATGGTTGAAGCCCGATGGCCGCAATCCCAGTTTATCCGGGTGGATTCCCGCGAGGAATTTGTGACCGCGCTGGAAGAGGACCTTGATCTGATTCTTTCAGATTATACGATGCCCGGGTTCAGCGGGCGCGAAGCGCTGCTGCTGGCGCGCGACAAGCGGCCGGAAGTGCCGTTTTTATTCGTCTCGGGAACTATCGGCGAGGACGCCGCGGTGGAAGCTTTAAAAAACGGGGCGACGGATTACGTGTTGAAGCACCGGTTGATGCGGCTGATTCCGGCAATTGACCGGGCTTTGCGGGAGGTTGAGGAACATACGGAACGAGAACGCGCTGAGGAGGCGATGCGGCAGTCCGAGCATAAATATCGCGAATTATTTGAATGTCTGAGCGACGCCGCTTTCCTGGCAGATGAGCAAAGCGGCAGGATTATTGACACCAACCGGCGCGCAGAGACGTTGCTGGGACGTTCACGCGCGGAGATTCTCGGGCACAAACAATCGGAATTTCTATCTTTCAACACGACGAGCCGCGCGCGCAAGCTGCCGGACTCGAAAGGGCTCGAACCGCTTGAGTGCGATTTAATACGCGCGAACCAGGGTGACATTCGCGTGGATGCGCGGGCGACACGACTGGCGCTTTACGGACGGGCCCTGATTTTATGGCTGTGCCATGAGGCGCCCAACGGGTCCCATAAGCTGTAAACTTCAAGAGCGCCTTGCCTCGAATGCGGCAATCGCGCTTTTGAAAATCCATTGCCCATCGTCGCTGCCGAGGATGCTTTCACTGGCGCGCTCGGGATGAGGCATCAGTCCCGCCACATTGCCGCGTTCATTGCAGATGCCGGCGATGTTGAGCAGGGAGCCGTTTGGATTGGCGGTTTCGGTGAGGCCGCCCCGCGCGTCGCAGTATTGCCACAGGATCCGGCGATTCGCTTTTAATGTTTCGAGCGTCGCCTCGTCGGCAAAATAGCAGCCTTCGCCGTGGGCAATGGGGATTTTCAGGAATTTATCGCGGGGAATGGCGCTGGTGAATGGGCCTTCAAAATGATTGGTTTTTAAAAAGACATGCTCGCAATGGAACTGCAGGTCGCGGTTGCGAACAAGAGCGCCGGGCAGCATTCCAGCCTCGCACAGAATCTGAAAGCCGTTGCAAAGCCCCAGCACCAGGCCGCCGTTGTCGGCAAAAGAACGAACGGCCTGCATCACCGGACTGAATCGCGCAATGGCGCCGGTGCGCAGGTAATCGCCGTAACTGAAGCCGCCCGGAATAATGACGGCGTCCGCCCCGCCCAGCGAAGGTTCCTTGTGCCACACCAGGCGCGAAGAATGACCGAGCACGCGAATGGCATGGACGGAGTCCTGGTCACAATTGCTGGCCGGAAACTGAAGGACGGCGAAATTCATTTGGGAAGCGGCGCGGTCAGTCCGCAATTTCCAATTTATAATCCTCGATGACCGGATTGCTCAGAAATTTATGGCAGGCCTCGTCCAACGATTTGCGGGCGGATTCCTTGTCGCCGCCGTCCAATTCGACCTCGAGATATTTGCCCACGTGCACAGCTTTGATGCCGCGATAGCCCATGTGTTCAAGGGCGCTCTGCACGGTTTTGCCCTGCGGATCTACAACGGCCTTTTTTGGCGTGACGATGATTTTTGCTTTCATGCGCGCAAACGGATTTTGCGGAAAGTGCGCGCGGGAAGCGAGAAATTTTTGTTTGGCGCCCCGTTTAATGCGACGCCAGATGCGGATTGAATTTTGGACCGTGTTGCGCCATTGTTTGCGAATGGATGTTCAACAACCTGACGGAACGATCTGCAACATTGGGATGGAACGTAAATTAAATGAGCCGTGTTCCATTGTCATATTTGGCGCAAGCGGCGATTTAACGGCCCGGAAGCTGATTCCCGCATTTTATCATCTCTGCAAAGAAAAATTGATGCCGCCGGCGTTTCGGGTCATAGGCTTTGCCCGCCGGGAAAAGACCGATGAATCGTGGCGGCAGGAACTGCGGGCCGCGCTGGACCAGTTTTCGCGCACCAAACCGGTGGACGAAAAGGTTTGGAACGAGTTTTCGGCCAATTTGTTCTATTGCAAGGGCGACCTTACGGACCCGGCGGCCTACGCAAAGCTGGAACAGCAGTTAAATTCCTTCAAGAACCCGCAGCTCCGGCAAAATCTGCTCTTTTACCTGGCAACCCAGCCGAGCCAGTTTGGCGGCATTATTGATCAATTGTGCAAGGCACAGCTGCTCTGCAAACCGGAAGGCAGCCAGGGCTGGCAGCGGCTGGTCATCGAGAAACCGTTTGGCCACGACCTCGCCAGCGCCAAAACCTTGAACAATGAGCTGACCCGTTACGCCGACGAGCGCCAGGTCTTCCGCATTGACCATTACCTGGGCAAGGAAACGGTGCAAAACATCCTGATGTTTCGGTTTTCCAATTCGATTTTTGAGCAGTTGTGGAACCGCGAATCCGTTGATCACGTGGAAATCACCGTCAGCGAAAAGCTCGGCGTGGGCGACCGCGGCGGCTATTACGAGGAAGCCGGCGCGCTCCGCGACATGGTGCAAAACCACATACTCCAGGTCATGGCGCTGGTCAGCATGGAGCCGCCGGTCTCGATCGAGGCGGAATCCATCCGGGATGAAAAAGTAAAGCTGCTCAAATCCATCCGGCATCTCACGCCCGCCGATGTGTCGCGACAAATCGTCCGCGGCCAGTATTTCGCCGGGACCGTGGACGGGCAAACGCGGCCGGGCTACCGGCAGGAAACTAAAGTAAAACCCGATTCAAATGTGGAAACCTACGTCGCGGCAAAGCTATTCATAGACAATTGGCGCTGGAGCGGCGTGCCATTTTATTTGCGGACGGGAAAGAATTTGCCCATGAGCGCGAGCGAAGTGCGCATCCAATTTCGTCCCACCCCAAACGTGTTGTTTAACGCGCTGTGCGACAGCAAATTGGACCCGGACGCCCTGACGCTTCGGTTACAGCCAAACGAAGGCATTTCCCTGCGGTTCAACGGCAAGGTTCCCGGAATGAGCCTCGGCGTGCGGCCAGTGCGAATGCATTTCAGCTATGATTCGGAATTTGGCGCCTACACGCCTGAGGCCTATGAGCGTCTGCTTCTGGAAGCCATTGCCGGGGACGCGACCCTGTTCATCCGGCGCGATGAAGTGGAGACGGCGTGGCAAATCGTGGATTCGATCCGAACCGCCTGGCAAAACAAGCCGCTGACCAACCGCGAATTTTACGCGGCGGGAACATGGGGGCCCATTGCGGCGGATGAACTGCTTGCCCATAGCGGCCACGCATGGCACGAGCCGCAAGTCATAAAATGACTTTATTTCGGAATTGATATCCGGGAAACAAAGTCGCGTTTGCCGCTTGCCAATGGGTGTAGTGTATTTGAAGGTGAAATGAAATTTTATGTCTGAAAACAAAGCAACGATCAAATGGACGCGGACCAGCCCGGATTTTCTTCGCGGGCGGTATTCGCGTGAACATACATGGACATTCGACGGCGGTGTGGTAGTGCCCGCGTCGTCTTCGCCGGCCGTGGTGCCGGCGCCTTATTCGAATCCCGCGTGCGTTGACCCTGAGGAAGCGTTTGTGGCGTCGCTTGCCAGTTGTCACATGCTGACCTTTCTTTTTCTGGCACAGAAACAGGGATTTCAAGTGGACGTTTATGAGGACGACGCGGTCGGCATCGTGACGCGAAACGACGGCGGCGGGATGTGGGTAAGCACGGTCACACTGAACCCGAAAATCACGTTCTCCGGGGAAAAACTGCCATCGGCCACGGAAGAAGAGCACCTGCACGAACTGGCGCACAAGCAATGCTTTATTGCGAACTCGGTCAAAACGGAAGTGACGGTCCATTTCCAGCATGCTGAAGAAAAAGTTTGAATTGACGTCGTTTTCGGGGCCGGATGCCCTTGCGGCGGCGGTAGCAGGCGCGTGGCTGGACGAAATTGAATCGGCCAATCGCGCCGAAAACCCGCAATACGTCGCCATAGCCGGCGGAAGGATCCTGCAAAAATTCTTTTTGGCGACGGCTGAAAAGGCGATGGCCAGGAGGGTTTCGTTTGAGCGTGTGCATTTCTTCTGGGCAGACGAGCGTTGCGTTCCACCGGACGATCCAGAGAGCAATTATAAGCTGGCGCAAGACCTTTTGTTTGCGCCGCTTCGGATTTCAGGGGCGAACATTCATCGGCTGCGCGGTGAGCTTGAGCCGGACACTGCTGTCGCCATGGCCATCGCGGAAATCCTTCGTATTGCGCCAAGTACGAACGGCCTGCCGGTTCTTGACATGGTTTTTCTGAGCCCGGGTGAGGATGGGCATGTTGCTTCGCTCTTTCAAAATGCACGATCCGGCGCCCCAAAAAATGCGAATTGCAATGAACCCTTTATCTTCGTAAACGATTCGCCAAAGCCGCCGCCACGGCGAATCTCATTGAATTACAACGTGATTGCGGCAGCGCGGCAGGTTTGGGTCCTGGCATCCGGCGCGGGCAAGGAACATGCTCTAAAGCAATCGGTTAATGCGGAAGGCCAGACGTCGTTAGGACGCGTGATAAAAAGCCGGCTGATGACAAAAATTTTTGTGGACATTCCGGTGCGTGTGTAGTAACTAAATGGTTATCAACGTTCCTATTTGAGTGACGTTTGGGCGATACGGGTAAATGACGCTGTGAAAACGGTGAATAAAAATTTGAAAATTTATTGAACCAAATGCACATTGAGAACGTCATAGTAATAGAACAAATTGAATTTCGCTGTCCGTTTAGGGTTGGCAGAGAGGTTTTGCTCGCGGCGCGGCTCGGACAGCGACCCCCAAGTTGGTCGCGTCGCCCTTCTGAGCGCCGGAGTGACGGCGTATAAACCTCATCACTATGAGAG
>DATJTK010000172.1:0-46689 GCA_035503455.1 Candidatus Sulfotelmatobacter sp.
CCTCGGCCACTTGTGCCGGTAGAGCGTCACGGAGGGTGCTCTAAATTCCGTCTTTGCACCGAAACTGGCCGTTTGTGACGGCAAAAGTATTAACGAAACGCTTCCGCCATCATCCTGAATAAAGGCTGTTCGCAAGGATATTGGATTACTTTGCTGTAGTAATGTGTTTGATCTAGTAATAGGGAATTATGTTAAAGCCTAGTCGCCGGTGCAAGACCGTGCGTTGGCAGCGGCCTGAGCGCGCGCCGCAGCTGCAGCGGAAGCCTGAGCTTGCTGGTTAAGTTCTTGGGTGATCTTGAGCGAATGCAGGCGTTATTTTTGTCCAAGCCGCCAGCGTTCAAAGAGGTGCTGGATGTCCTGGGAGAAGCGGAACGCGCTTTGCAGCGGGCATTTCTTCAAGTCTCCCAATAAAAACGAGTAATTCACCCTGTTTTTTGGGTCGAGTTTACAGTTTACTCGCCTATACACACATAATTTGTAAACAGTCCTTCTAACAGAGCCCCGAGCATGAGGGAGCGGATGGCTGGCTGTTCCGCTTGCTCACGCGCGCGGCTCTGTTGCCCGCCCATCCTGTAAATCCTGTTAATCCTGTCAAAAATCCCCGTTTCCCCAAATTCTTCAAATTCCTCAATAAAAGCTCCATTTCCAGCGCCGTTTTCCCGTTTCTTTCCATACCCAAAAAATGTGAAACGGGCATGGTAGGGACGCTGTCTTTTTCCAATCTTCTCCATTTCATCTGTGTTTCATCTGTGCATATCTGTGGCGCAAAATCTCCCCAGCCTTTCGGCATAATTTCAATTTGTCTCTCATCGCCCCGGCTTTTAAACTCGCTCCCATGGACACACTGTACGCGCCGTGGCGGATTCAATATATCCTCGCGCCCAAACCGGAGCTCAAGGCGGGGCTGTTCACGCGCATTGCCCAATCGTCGGATGATGAGGCAAACTACGTCGTCGCCCGGGACCGGACGTGCTACGCGCTCCTCAACGCTTATCCGTACGTGGGCGGACACCTGATGGTCGTCCCCTACAAGGAAGTGGCCGATTTGAACGGTTTAACGGATGAGGAACTGGCGGACGTCTGGAAATTGGCGCGGCGATGCATCGCCGCGCTGACGGCGGTGATGAAGCCGGACGGTTTCAACGTGGGAATCAATTTGGGAAAGGCGGCCGGCGCGGGCATCGAGGAGCATTTGCATATTCACGTCGTTCCGCGGTGGAAAGGGGACACGAATTTCATGCCGGTAATTGCCGGAACGACGGTGCTTCCGGAAGCGCTCAAGGACATCGCGGCGAGGCTGCGGGCAGCATTGGCGGCGAAGGCGTTGGATTAATGGATAAGTGGATTATTGGATTTTTGGGGGGAATCGCGACTCGCAGGCAGGGATGCGTGCGCCACTAAAACGGCATCAATCCTGCTTATTTTGAGTCACTTAATGATTGCTCTCGCCAAAGACGGCGGGAGCTGTTTATTATGGCAGCATGAAACTGCGCCTTATTTTTTGCGGGGTTATCGCTGCCACAGCAATTTTTGGAAACGCAAGCGCACATGCCGACACCATCGCCAGCAAGCCGGTCTATGCGCCGGATATTTCGCATAGAAACGATCCTCTCGATTTAAAGACGATGGCGTGGGACGCAACCATGAAGACGACGAATGCGCCGGCGGATGCCGCACAGGCGCATTTCAAATTTTCATTTCAAAATGTTTCCACGAACACAGTGACTATCCTGAATGTGCAGCCCTCGTGCGGCTGCACCACGGCGCAACTGCCGCCGTTGCCGTGGAGCATTCCAGCGGGATCGAACGGCGAAATTGGCGTCACGGTGAACATTGCCGGCAAATTTGGGACAGTCGTCAAATCGGTCCGCGTTGAGACAGACAAAGGCACGCGAGACCTGATCGTTCAGATCACAATGTTGCCGCCGAAAGTCCCGGTGCTGACGGACGCCGACCGTGTTCGCCAGATGGCCATTGCCAAAGTGGATCGCCAGGCTGTTTTCAAAAATGACTGCGCCACGTGCCATGTGAAGAACGGAGATTTCAGGTATGGCAAGGCCCTTTACGACGCTGACTGCGGCATTTGCCATGAAGCGGTGAATCGGGCGTCGATGGTTCCGGACCTGCACAATCTCAAGGTGCCAACCAACAACGATTTTTGGCAGGTCTGGATCGAGCACGGCAAACCGGGCACATTCATGCCGGCATTTTCGATGGCCGACGGCGGGCCGCTCACCGACATGCAGATTGCGTCCCTCGTGAATTATCTCGGCGCGACCATTCCATCGAAGGTGGCGTCGCAACAGTAACCGTTGATGCGCAGGCGGAAATCCATTTTAACCCATGTCTCCGCGCGCGCGAAATGGATGGCCCGGCGGGCGCGGCGTTCAAAGGTCCGCGAACTTTCCAACGTTCCAGCGCGCATTGGGCGCTGGTGGAGCATCTATAGCCTGCGGCTTTCGTGGGGAGGATTCTTTGCGGAATGCGGCAGCATCGCCTGCCTGCTGAGCCTGAGCGCGCTGAGCTATTTATTTGTCACGCACTATATTTTTGAGTCCGTGCAGGTCCAGGGGCCGAGCATGTATCCGACGTTGATTAACGGCAATTTTTATTGGCTCGACCGGCTGGCCTATGAAATCCGCAAACCGCAGCCGGGAGACATTATTGCCCTCAAAGACCCGAGCGGTCATGGGTTTGACGTAAAACGAATTATCGCGGTGCCCACACAATCCGTTTACATCAGCGGCGGCCATGTCTATGTCAATGGCCAGTTGTTGAAGGAACCGTACCTGCCGCAAAAGTTGAAGACGTTCGCCTACGCGGACAAGCCCGATGAAATGTTTTGCCTGGCGCGCGACCAGTTTTTTGTCATGGGCGACAATCGCGGGAACAGTTGCGATAGCCGAACGTTTGGAGCGATATCCAAGTCTCTTATTTTGGGGAAGGTTTTGCGGTAGAGCATTTCGAAATTGGGATTATGCTCCACAATGCGAGGACGAGGACGAGGACGACCGCTCCTTTGCGCCATCTTCCATCCTCTGGCGCATCCAAACACTGTTCTTGGTAGGGACATCGCGCTGCGATGTCCCCGCCCGCGCAGAGCGGCGGAACATGCGTGGAATGATGTCCGATTCCGCTTGTTGCGCCGCAGCGCAGCGTCCCTACCAAGAACAGTGTCAAGACGCGCCTTCCATCCTCCATCCTCCATCTTCAAACTTGCGCCTGAGCGCGACGCGAAGTATTGTGTCAACCATGACAGCGCAACAGGTTGACGCCACGAACCGCGAGACAATCGCCGATTTGGGCGGGCGTGTTTTGGCCGGCGGCGCGATTTCGCGCCACGAGGCGATGTTCCTTTTTAACCTCGAGGATTCCGCGGACATTTTTGATTTGTTGTCCCAGGCAAACCGCATCCGCGAACGGTTCAAGGGCAACAAAATCCATTTGTGCTCGATCGTCAACGCCAAGGCCGGGGCGTGTTCGGAAAACTGCAAATTTTGCGCGCAATCCTCGTTTTACCAGACCGGTTCACCCAGGTACGGATTCGTGGACCCCGAACCTGTCCTTGAAGCCGCGGACGAAGCCAATAAAAACGGAGTGACGGCGGTGGGCCTCGTCGCGGCGTGGAAAGGATTGAATGAAGGGCCCATGCTCGATGAAGTGTGCGAGCGCATCCGGGAATTGAAGGCCAGCGGCAAGACGCGTCCGGACGCGTCGCTGGGGATCATCAAGTCACAACGCATCGCCGACCGTTTGAAAGACGCGGGCCTGGAATGTTACGGACACAACCTGGAAAGTTCGCGCCGTTTTTTTCCGCAGCATTGCACCACGCACACGTTCGAAGACCGGCTGGAAACCATCCGTTATTTGAAGAATGCCGGGATTAAGATTTGCTCGGGCGGAATCATCGGCATGGGCGAGACGCGCGAAGACCGATGCGACCTGGCGTTTGAATTGAAAGCCATCGGGGCAAACGTCGTGCCCATCAACATCCTGAACCCGATTCCCGGCACGCCTTTCGAGAAAAATACGCCGTTGCCGGCACTGGAAGTGTTGAAGACCATCGCTTGTTTCCGTTTTATATTGCCGCGCCAGGAGATCATGATTGCGGGCGGACGCACGGTAAACCTGCGCGACGCGCAGAGCATGATTTTTATGGCGGGCGCAAGCGCGCTCATGGTGGGCAATTATCTGACCACGCTCAACCAGCCGGTTGAAAAGGATTTGCAAATGCTCAAAGACCTTGGCCTGGACCCGTGCTGGGACAATTACGGTTTCGCGGACCAGGATGAAGGCGTGACTGCGGCGTCCGCCGCATGACCATCAGCCTGGCGGAAACAGTACGGACGTGGGCACATCCAACACTGTTCCTGGCAGGGACATCGCGTTGCGATGTCCTCGCCGACGCAGAGCGGGCGGAACATGCGTGGAACGAGGTCCGATTCCACTTGTTGCGCCGCTGCACGCGGCGCTGGACGCCGCAGCGCAGCGTCCCTACCAAGAACAGTATCAAGATGCGCAGTACGGACGTTTATGCCGGGGATTTGACATTATTACCGACTGGAGCCAGATTAAAACCGGCAGCCAAATCAAAGGACTTTACACAATGGAGGCAGATACGCAGAATAGGCGCGTGTTGACTGAAGGAGCATCCCGGGTTCAGCCGGCGCAATCGCCCGCAACCATCCGGTTGGGGGGATTTGCCGAGGACCTGAACACCACCATATTGCGTTCCCAAAAGAACCTGCTTGGTTTGCAAAAGCCGGAGGGTTATTGGGTTGGCGAGTTGATGGTGGATTCGACGCTCGTTTCGGATATGGTCGCCTTTCACCACTGGGACGGCAGCATGGACAAGGAATGGCAGCGCAAGGCGGTCAATCATCTTTTTTCGATGCAGTTGCGGGACGGCGGCTGGAACATTTACCATGGCGGCCCGGCTGAAATCAACGCGACCATCAAAGCGTACCTGGCCCTGAAACTGGCGGGAGTATCGCTAACCGATCCGCGAATGCTGCGGGCACGGCAGACCGCGCTGAGCCTGGGCGGCGTCCCGCGCATGAACACCTTTTCCAAATTGTACCTGGCGCTCCTGGGACTTTATTCGTGGGAATACGTGCCGACCATTCCATGCGAAGTCATCCTGATCGGCAAATGGTTTCACGTTAATTTTTGGGAGATGAGCAATTGGTCCCGGGCGATGCTCGTTCCGCTGGCGATTATCAATCATTTCAAGCCCACCCGCCCCGCAGCGGTGAACCTGGACGAACTTTATCCCAGCGGCATGCATGAGCGGGAACTCGCGCTGGCGCCTGATCCTGAAAAGATTTCGTGGCGGAATTTTTTCCTGTGGCTCGACCGGCTGCACAAATTCGCCGAATGGTTTGCCGAACATAAAATCCATCCGTTCCGCAAATTGGCCCTCAAGAAGGCCGAAAACTGGATGCTGGAACGCTTTGAAGGCACGGACGGCCTGGCGGCCATTTTCCCGGCGATGCTGAACTCGCTGATCGCGCTCAAAGTCCTCGGTTACAGCGACGATCATCCGGAAGTCATTCGCGCGCGTAATGAACTCAAGAAGCTTCAACACGAAACGGCGAACGACGTGCGGATCGAACCGTGTTTTTCACCGGTTTGGGACAGCGCGATCGTGGCCATCTGCCTGCATGAATCGGGCGTCCCCGCCGAGCATCCGGCGCTCAAACGCGCGGCGGAATGGCTGATGGACCGCGAAATCCGTTTTCGCGGCGATTGGAAATATAAAAATCCGGCGGACGTCGAACCCAGTGGCTGGGTGTTTGAATACAACAACAAATGGAACCCGGACGTGGACGACACGGCCATGGTACTGCTCGCCCTGCGAAAAATCCCCACGGACAATCCTGCCCGCCGGGATGAATGTTTCCAGCGCGGCATGAAATGGATGATGACGTTCCAGTGCAAAGACGGCGGCTGGGCGTCTTTTGACAAGGATTGCACCCAGAACATTCTTGAAAAAGTGCCATTCGCGGACCACAACGCCATGCTCGACCCTGAGTGCGCGGACATCACGGCGCGCATCCTCGAATTGTTGGGTTACGAAAATTGGGACCCGGGACATACGCAAATCGAAAAGGCGCTCAAATTCATTCGCGATCATCAGGAACCCGACGGGTCCTGGTACGGACGATGGGGCGTCAATTACATTTACGGCACCTGGCAGGTGCTTCGCGGGCTGCGGGCGCTAAAAATGGACATGAACCAGCCGTGGATCCTGCGCGCCAAAGAATGGCTCGAAAGCGTCCAGCATAACGATGGCGGCTGGGGCGAGCGCTGCAATACGTACGACGATCCCGTGTTCAAGGGCCGCGGCCCGAGCACCGCTTCCCAAACGGCCTGGGCGGTCATGGGACTGTGCGCGTTTGATAATCCGAACAATGCCCAGCTCAAACGCGGCGTCGAATACCTGATCCGCACACAGAATCCTGACGGCTCGTGGACCGAAAACGAGACCACCGGCACGGGCTTTCCAAAGGTGTTTTATTTGAAATACGACATTTACCGCAACGCGTGGCCGCTCCTGGCGCTGGCGACGTACAAGAAATTGCTCGCGGACAAATCGGAACTCAACGGCTACACGAACGGTGTCCTGCAAAATTCCGGTTCGTCCCGGCAGTTCGCAAAGGTTTAACCACAACTTTTTGCGACGTTCTGTTTAAAAACAATTGCAAGGACCATTTTGGGGCGTTACCGTGCGGTTGTGTCCGTCCGATTCACCATTTTGGGCAGCGGCTCCTCAGGCAATTGCGCCTATGTGGAAACTGAAAATTCCCGCGTGCTCGTTGACGCCGGCTTCACTCCACGCCAAATTCGGCAGCGTCTGGCGACAATCGGCCGCGCGCCGGAAAATCTTTCGGCAGTCCTTATTACCCACGAACACGCGGACCATGTCTCGGGATTGTTCGGTCTTGCGAAAACATTGAAAATCCCCATTTACTGCAACCGCGACACACAGGAAGCCATCGCATGGTCGCTCAAGGAGCGGTGGAACGGCCGCCGCGACCCGCTGTTTGACGGCATCGAAAAGACAGCGGGCGATTTTGTGGCGCAATTGGACTGGCGATTGTTCCAATCAGGAGACCGCTTCGAATTAAATGATTTGCTCGTGGAAACATTCCCGATTCCTCACGATGCCCAGGACCCCGTGGGCTTTTTGATTCGCACTTGCGGGGGCAATTTCGGGTTTGTCACCGACCTTGGACACATGACCAAGCTGGTTGTCGAACGGGTGCGCGCGGCAAACGTTCTGGTGCTCGAATCCAATCACGATATTAAAATGCTCCAGGAATCGCGCCGCTCGTGGAGTTTGAAGCAACGAATTTTGGGGCGCCACGGCCATTTGTCAAACGAGGCCGCCGCGGAAGCCGCCGCGCAAATGATGTCGGACGGCCTCAAGCACCTCTACCTGGCGCACTTGAGCCGCGAGTGCAACAAACCGGAACTGGCGATGCGCGTGATGGCCGAACGCCTGGAGCAGATTGGCGCCAATCACGTTCAACTTCGATTTGCAGCACAGGATGTTCCCTGCCAAACACTGGAATTTTAAACTTCGTGGGGAGAACCCCTTTCGATTTTTCGCATGCTTGGGGACCATGAACCGATTGGCGCACGGAGCGCGGGTGTGTGCGGGGCGAAGGGGCGCCAGCCGCAGCATCCTCGAACGTTGCGACGCGCTGCGGCTGGTCTTCGACACAGCCGCGCTCCGAAGCCGGTTCATGGAAAGTTTCAACGATTTGCAAATCATGCGTGGGAACCATGGACGCAATAGAAAACATCGAACATCGAACGCTGAAGGGAATCCGCGCAGTATCCTTCGATGTTGGGCGTTCAATGTTCGATGTTCTAACGAATCTGGCAGGCAGGATGCCTGCTCCACTAAACGGGTGTAGAATTTCGAATGCCTAAACCTTCAGACACGCCGCCGGCTGTATTGGAAAACAAAACGGCGAATATATTCCATTGGGTGTTGTCCTGCCTCCTTGCGATCGCATTTGCGCTGCAAATCTTTTCCTTGTTTCAACCGCTGAAATTCGCGGGCCTGCTCGATGCGGTGTTCATGATCATCGCCACGGCAGCCACCATGGCGGCTTTGTGGAGGCGGTTGCCCCTGCAAAATGTTTTGCTGGCAACAGCCGGAATTGCGCTCATCGGCGGGGGATTTTCGGCGCTCGGGGCGAAGTATGGCCTGCCGTTTGGGCCGTTTGTTTTTGGCTCCGGAAGCGGGCCGCTGATTTTTAAAACGCTGGCGTGGGCCATGCCGCTGATTTGGGTGGTGATTGTCCTGAATTCACGCGGTGTGGCCCGGCTGATGTTGCGTCCCTGGCGCAAAAACAAAAGCTACGGTTATCGGGTGATTGGATTGGCCGCCGTTTTGGCTTTGCTTTTTGACCTGGCCCTGGAACCATTCGCGTTCCGCGTGAAGCATCTTTGGCTTTGGGAGCCTACGACCCTGCCGTTGACGTGGCAGGGAGCGCCCATCATGACTTTTGTGGCGTGGGGCCTCATCACACTATTGATTTTGCTTTTCATCACGCCGGCGCTCATCGTCAAAAAACCGCGGTCTAAGAGCGTTCCAGAATTGCATGCGCTGTGCCTGTGGCTGGGGGGCGTCGCCCTGTGCGCCACCGGTTGCGCGGTTGCCGGAATATGGGCAGCGGTGATTCTGAACGTGCTGATTGGAATTGGCGTCGCGATTTTTGCGATCCGCGGCGCGATGTGGTAGGAAAATGCTTGTATTTGATAATCTGACACATTCGTAATATCGTCACGACCATGGAAACGATCATTTTCAAAGCACCCGTTGGCACGAAGGAAAAGTTGCGTGAATTGAATCCCAATATTTCGGACTTGTTGCGACAGGCAACAGAAAACCTCATCGCTGGACGCAAACGCTCTGCGCATGAGCGTGCCAAACATTTGATATTTCGGGGAAACGGGCGAGGAGCCCGAGGAAAGGAATATCTACAAATCTATGACGGAAGCGTTTTCGGACCCGATGCTGTTTACCCTCGATGATCACTTTCGATTTTATCGACGTCACGGCAGTGATACGATTCCATTTGTCAGACCAAATCGATAGAAGAATAAGATTCTGGAATTGCTAGAACCGTAAAGTTTGCAATACAAGTTTGTCCAGATCCGAGCGTAAACCCTGATTCCACTCCGGCGTTACGATATTGATTCGAATGGATCCTTTCTTCCCGGAATGAAAGAAATAGTCGTGCGCGATAGTTTTGCCCGCGGTAGTGGTCGCCTCGGATTCGACCAGCCATCCTGAATCGCCGGCGGCAGTTGTTATCAGAGTCAGACCTTTTACAATGTATGGCGACGTCATCCCGAAAACCGGTTTCGTTGTCGCCGGGAGGAGTTTAACATTCAGCCCGCTCCCGCTGAACGAATTCGGCGCCAGGGCGGCGGGTGGATTTGTGCGTTGGCTCAAACTTTTGGCAAGACCCTCCGCCGCATCCTTAGCCGTTTTGTCCCAGGATGGAAAAATGAAGAACGCCGTCCAATTTGTAGGGCTAAACGTCACCGGCGGCGGTGAAATAGCGCATATGAACGGGTCCGGCAGCGGCGTGATAAGACCGTAATAAATGTCCTGTCGCCATGCGCCCGTTTGCATCGCGTGCCAGCCTTTCGGATATCCAATGGAAAATGAAACAACCGCCGTGGCCGGAACTGGATTTTGATTGATGCTGAAGACGTTCCAATCAAGCGGGCGAGTCCGGGCCGCTGCCGCCAGTACCAGGCAACTTATTAAAAGCATTAGTCTGCGCATGGACGTTATAAGCTATAGTCTGCGGTCCCTGGGGCGTCAAGCACCTTCGAATCGGTGTGGAAATGGAGTCGGGGCAGAGCGGCAGCTCTGCCCTACCGTCGGTAAATCTTATGGCGGCGTTTCTTCCCGTTCCAGCCGGGCTTTCTCCTTTTCTTCCGGCGCGGCTTCCTCGCGTTTGGTGATTTTCAGCCGGCCTGCCCGTGCTCCATCCATGTCCTCGACCCGCAATTCAAAATTCCCGACAGTCACGGTATCGCCGGGCTTGGGGAAACCGCCAAGTTTTTCGGTGACCCAGCCGCTCGCCGTCGCCACACCTTCGCCGTGCTCGACCGCGCCGATAATCTTTTCCAATTCCGGCAACGGCAGTGAGCCGGTGGTTTCCCAGGTGTTTTCGCCGATTTGCAGCAGTTCGGATTTTTCCTGGTCAAATTCGTCCTGAATCTGGCCTACCAGCGTTTCCAACAGGTTTTCGATCGTGACAATGCCAAGCGTGCCGCCGTATTCGTCGACTACAACCGCAAAATGGAATTTCCGCTCCAGGAACAGTTGCAGCACTTTCTCCAGGCGCGCCGTTTCCGGAACATAAATCGGTTTGCGCGCCCACGGAACCAGGTCCATTCCCGTTTTTGCCTTGTCCCGCTGCGCATAGACGTCTTTCACGTGGATGATCCCGAGCATTTTGTCCAGGTCACCGTTTTGACAAACGGGATAACGCGAGTAGCGGGTTTTTTCGACGACTGCGACGCCATCGGCGATGGGAGCCGCGGTGTCGAGCGACACGATTTCCTGGCGGGGCCGCATGATTTCCCGCACGGTGCGATGGCGCAGATCGAGCGCATTTAAAGCAATTGTTCGCCCCCGGGCCAGGCTCCCGCTGGCAGTGGAGAGCATGATACGCAGTTCCTCCTCTGACTGGCCTCGTTCCGGGATGGTGTCCGGCTCGATGCCAATTTCCCTGAGCAAAAATCGGGCGGCCAGGTTCAACAGACGGTTGAATGGATACAGCGCGACGTAAAAAACGCGCAACGGCACAGCGGCCCAGAGCGCGACCGGCAACGGCCGCTGGATGGTAAGCCATTTGGGCGCCAGCTCGCCCGCAGTGATGTGAAAAAACGTGAGCAGGGTAAAACCCAGGAAAAACGAAATCGAACCGGCGAGAGCCGGGGACTTGACTCCAAGCATTTCAAGCGGAGGAGAAAATAATTTCGAAAAGACCGATTGGCCAAGCCAGCCCAGGCCAAGGCTGGCAATCGTAATGCCCAGTTGGGTCGCGCTCAGGTAGGCATTGAGATTCCGGACAATGAGCCGCGCCGTTTTCGCGTTGAATTGGTTCTTCGCAGCCAGGGCGTCCAGTTGGGTTTCACGGATGCGCACCAGCGCGAACTCAGCCGCCACAAAAAAGCCATTCAGCAGCACCAGGCCGATGACCGCCAAAATTTTCAGCGTGATAAGGACCGCCATGTTCATAGCCGCACCTCGCCAAACATCACGCTCAGGATGTCCTCGAGCGAAACAGCGCCGATTTCAACGCCGTTGCGCGCGAGCACAATGGCCAGGCGATGGCCGGCCCGCTGCATCAGCCGCAACGCGATGTCCAGGCGCGTATTTTCGCTCACAAACACCGCCGGCGCCATGCAGGCCGAAGCGGGCCTGCCCAAATCGACGTCGTCCCGGTAGAGGAGGGGACCGACCGAAAGAAGGCCCGCAACCCGACGCCGGCCGTCGCGCTTCTCCCAGACCGGGAGGCGCGAGAATTTTTTTTGCCGCGCCAGGTTTATGGCTTCGCCAAGGGACGTCTGCATTTCCACCGAGGCGATTTTGGCCAGCGGCGTGGCGATTTGCCGGACGGAGAAATTCTGCAAGTCCAGCACCCGATTAATCATGGCCCGTTCGTCACTGGTAAATGACTGGGCCGATTCCTGCATAAATTCCCGCATTTCCTCGCGGTTGCCAAAGAGTTGGCCGGTAAAGGCGCGCCCGCCCGTCCAG
The DNA here is from genome assembly GCA_035503455.1 of Candidatus Sulfotelmatobacter sp. GTDB lineage: Bacteria > Verrucomicrobiota > Verrucomicrobiia > Limisphaerales > UBA11358 > UBA11358. Next base: position 11,804 of record DATJTK010000172.1, read on the forward strand.
CGGAGGATCATTCTCGAAACGCCTTCAACCACCAGGACCACGGGGCTCAAAATAAAATAAAAAACTCGAAAAATATTGGCGCTGCCCAGGCTGAGAACATTGGGTTGGGCGCGAAACAACATCTTGGGCAGCAAATCGAACAAGGTGTAAAGCAGAAATACGACCGCCGCAAAAAGAACGAGAATCACCGGAACGTCGCCCGGGAACCATTCCCGAAGTTTGGCCAGCGCAAACCCGAGGATCAAAAAGTTCGCCAGCGTGTTCCCCACAAGGATAGTCCAAAGAAACCTTTCCGGGTTCTCCAAAAACCGGTTCAGAAATCTCGCCGACGGCCTGCCCGCGCGCGCCAGGCGCCGGACGCGCAGGCGGTTCAACGCGAAAACACCGGCCTCCATGCCGGACAGGAGAAATGAAACGAACAGGCAGGGCAGCAGGACCACCAGGGTCAGGGCATTTGAGATCATCTTATGCGTTGCACCATGAGTTCGCGCACGCGGCGCTCGTCTACCGCGCGCGCCGTCAGCTTCAGATTTCGAAACGTCGCCGATTCGCCATTTTCCGGAATGACCCCCAGCAGGTGCGTCAGCAACCCGCCCATGGTTTCCACTTCGTCCACTTCGCCCAGAGCCGGATATTCGCGGCGAAAGTCTTCCAGCCGCATCGAGCCGTTGACGCGCCATTGGGCCGGGCCCAATTTTTCCATGACGAATCCTTCGACCGGCAGCGCGGCGTGAATTTTGCCCACAAGCAACACGAGGATGTCTTCCATCGTGACGATGCCGGCAACGCCCCCGAATTCGTCCAGGACCACCGCCATTCCGCGCCGCTGTTTTTGAAGGCTTTGGAACAGCCGCAGCAGGTTCATCGTTTCCGGCACAAATGAAGGAAATTCGATGACATTGGCGAGGTCCGTTTCAGGGTCGAGCAATAGCGCGCGTGTGTTCAGGATGCCCACAATGGTATCGGGCGTGTCATCGTAAATGGGCAAGCGACGATGGTTGAATTTTTTTGCCGCCGCAATCATTTCCTCCACAGTCGCATCGTCCGAAATGCAGGCCATGGCGGCGCGCGGACGCATCACGTCGTGGGCCGTGCGCTGGTCGAGACTGATGATTTGCAGGATGATTTCCTTTTCGGATTCGCCGAGCGTGCCTTGTTGAAAGGCCATCTCCAGCAATTCCTGGTATTCGGCGTCCGCCAATGCGGTTGTGCGGACTCGGGAAATGTTTTTGAGAAAGAGCGAATCCAGCCATTGCCCAGCCTGGTGAACCGGCCGGGTGCACTTTTGGAATACCATAAGCAGCCAGACCGAGCGCAATGCCCAACGATCCGGCCGGCGCACGGCCAGCGTTTTCGGAAAGACTTCGCAACCGATGAGCACAAGGGCGATCAAAACCGCCAGCGTCAGGAAAAATGGCCGTTTCGCGTCAAAAATCATCCAGAGGGCGGCGGCGATGACCGCGGCGTTGGCGAAGGTATTTCCCAAAGCCAGCGTGGCCATCAAATCATCGGGACGTTCGAGGAGTTCTCCCACCATCTTGCCCGCCCGGGGATGCCGTTCGGCGAGTTGCCGCACCTGCCAATTGCTCAACGAAAACAAAGCGGTTTCCGCCAGCGCAAAAAAGAAACTCGCGCCCGCGAAAAGCAGAATCGCCGCAACGGCTGTTTCCATGCGCGAAGTGTGGCGCAAAACAGGCCCGGGAAAAAGGAGAAACGATTACTCCAGACCTGAGTGAGCATTCGAAAGGTTAATTTCAAGCCTTCGGCGGAAGCGTTGATGTCTGTTTCCGGGCCCGACGAAAGTCCGCGTAACGGGATTCCAAGGCGCCCAGGAATTCATCTCGAGATGTTCCCGGCCGATGAGAAATCGCTTCAGCCAATAAGCGTTCAAAAGTAGCCACGCGCTGTTGCTTTTCGTCAAGGGGGCCGTCAGCTTTTCGTGATAGGCTTCCAGTAACCGCTGAAGTTCTGGACTCATTCGGGAAAGCAGGCAGCAATAACCTTATCCGCATCCTCGGCGCTCATCTTTTTACCATGCCACATTGCGCGGCGATCATGTAAATCCTGTAACGTCAATTTGACTAATTCTGCCAACTGCGCATCCGGAAAGTCGGAACTTTGTGTGGCGAGAAAAAACCAATGGCCGATGCGCTCCAATTCAAGCAGCATGGCTGCATGTTTGGCCTTTCGTTCAGCAGGAGGGTCGTCCAACAGGTTCGAATCTTCCCATTCGGTTAATGACCGGCAACCGTCATACCAATCTTCCACTTGCGCCCGCAAGTGGCGCAGTACGCTCCTGGCCAGACCACCGGAAAATGGCTCGTGGTCCGCTGTTTCAGAGGCGATTGCGTTCACAAATTAATATGCCGCATGCAACCACAGACGACAAGGCCCTTATTGGTTAAATCCCGCCAGTACGCGCGATATTTCACCCTTCCAAAACCGCCACCACAGCCGCGTATTCTTTCGTATGGCTGATGCTCACCAGGATACTTTTCGCATTGCGCGACTCGAACAGTTTTTTGCCTTTGCCGTGCAAAATCACGTAGGGCTCGCCGCTGTCCCGGTGCGCGATTTCCATGTCCTGCCAGCCCAGTTGCTTGCCGATGCCCGTCCCAAACGCCTTTGAAATGGCTTCTTTGGCGGCGAACCGCGCGGCCACGAATGGCGCCGGACTGCTGTGCGACAGGCAGTACTCGCTTTCGTCGCGCGATAATATCCGTTCTCCAAACCGGTGCCCAAATTTTTCGAGCGACGCCGCGATGCGAGCCACTTCGATAATGTCAATGCCGACACCCAGGATCATTTACTGATATCGATAGCCGAGACAGGCCTCGAGTCGAGTCAAATCGAGACAACCGCAACCGTGAAGGATCATCAGGGATATTGGTAGCCCAGATCGTTATCAAGCCGGGTTAAGTCGGGATAAGGACCGCTGCCGGAATTGGGGTTTGGGCTGGAAGTCCGGGCATCCTGCCAATGCCAATGCTCGGCGTGGCCGTCGGCGAACGAAAAATTATCGCCGTTGTTATGCCAATACGCCGGAAGATCGGTTCCCCATTGCGTGGCGTTGATCGTAATGGCAAAGAAGCCATCATTAATGGTTGCCGGGCTTTCATCCAAAAAGACAATGGTCGAGGAGGGTGACGTTTCGCGAATCTGGTTTTCGGAATACATGGGAGGATATCCGGGGCTTGGCGTGGCAGGAGCACCATCCTCGTAAAAGGCCAGTTGCGGCTGCATGCTGTAACTGCGAATATGCGGCGCGGTTTCCCCTTCCTGGGTTTGGGGCGTCTGGTCGGCGGGACAATGATAGACGCTCACGTTTTTTACATCGTCATAAAGCAAACTCAATTCAATGAAAGCGGTATTGGTATACTCGGATGTTTGCGTCATGTCTCCGTAAACCCAACTCGGCAAATTGGTGTATCCCAGGCCCCCCTCCCCGGTCACCGGGTCGTCAATGGCCAGGTAACCGTTGTTGTCATTCTTATAGATGGACCACGCCAGGGCCAATTGTTTATGGTTATTGAGACAACTCGACTCGACGGCCTTTTGTTTGGCCTTGTCCAGCACCGGCAACAGGATCGCCGCCAAAATGGCGATGATTGCAATAACCACCAATAGTTCTATCAGCGTAAAACCGCCGACGTTAGATTTCTTTTTCATTTTTAGCCTTCCTTATCATGTTCAACTCAATTCAAACAGTCCAAAAACCCTTAGGCAAAAGAGCAACCTCCCTCAGCCATAACCATGAAGGATCATCTACTGATACCGATAGCCAAGACAGGCCTGGAGCCGGCTCAAATCGGGATACGGGGCGCTGCCGGAACTCGGATTTGGCGAGGATGTCCGGCCGTCCAGCCAGTGCCAATGCTCGGCATGGCCGTCGGCGAACGAAAAATTGTCGCCGTTGTTATGCCAATAAGCCGGAAGATCCGTTAACCAGCCGCCAGTCGCGCTATTGGTCACAGGGGCGGAAAAATAACCGTCGTTGATGGTGACAGGGCTTTCGTCCAGGAAAACAATCGTCGCGGACGGCGATGTCTCGCGAATATCATTTTCCACATACATGGGCGGAAACTGTGGTGTGGTATCCCAAGTGGTTCCATTGTAATAGGGCGCCAATTGCGGCTGCATACTATAACTGCGGATATGTGGCGCGGTTTCTCCTTCCTGGGTTTGCGGCAACTGATCTGCGGGACAATGAAAAGTACTTACGTTATTGATCGTCGGATAAAGCAACCCTTGCTGGATGAAGCTCGAATTCGTCGCCTGCGTTGGCTGGGTCATGTCTCCATAAACCCAACTCACGAGACCGGTCGCCCCCAGGGTGCCGTTTATGACCGGGTCGTCAATGGCCAGGTATCCGTTGTTGTCATTCTTATAGATGGACCATGCCAGCGCGAGCTGCTTATGGTTGTTGAGACAGCTCGACTCGACGGCCTCTTGTTTGGCCTTGTCCAGCACCGGCAACAGAATCGCCGCCAAAATGGCGATGATTGCGATGACGACCAGCAGTTCTATCAATGTAAAACCGCTTTTATTAGAATCTTTCTTCATTTTCAGCCTTCCTTATCATGTTCAATTTAACCCAATCAGAAAAAAGTCAAATTAATTTTCCGATTGCAAAAAAACAACCCGGGACTCCTGACGCGAAAAGAAAAAACCTCTCTTAGGATTGATACTTTTCCATCATGCGCAACATTTGTTTTACAGCACTTTCCATTCCGGTGTAAACCGAACGGGACACAATGCTATGGCCAATGTTCAGTTCCTCCAAATGTGGCATTGCAAAGAGCGCCGGCAGATTTTCGTAGTTTAATCCGTGCCCGGCATTGACGCGCAAGCCAAGCGCATGCGCCTGCTTTGCACCAGATATCAGACGCTGCAGTTCCGGCGAGGTTACACCGGGTTTTTCAATATAGCTTTCCGCGAACCGGCCCGTGTGCAATTCGATGAATTGGCTTCCGACGCGCGCGCTGGCTTCGATCTGTTCCGGGTCCGGCGCGATGAACAAACTCACTTCAATGCCGGCGTCATTCATTCGTTTGCGCAAATCCGACAGCGATTTTTCGGCGGCCAGCGCGTCCAGGCCGCCTTCAGTGGTCACTTCCATACGCCGTTCAGGCACGATGCAGACGATGTCCGGCTTCAATTTCAGCGCAATTTCAATGATCTCGGGCGAATTGGCCATTTCGAGATTCAGGCGTTTGGCCACCTCGCGCAATTTCCACACGTCGCGGTCCTGGATATGGCGGCGGTCTTCGCGCAAATGGGCGGTGATGCCGTGGGCGCCGGCGGCCTGGCAGATTTTGGCCGCTTCGACGGGATCGGGTTCGCCAAAGCCGCGCCCGCGATAGCGGGCCTCGCGCAGCGTGGCTACGTGGTCAATGTTAACGCCAAGTTTTAGCATGGGATATTTTATCGCCACCGCGGACATTGTTTCAAGTGAGGAGTCGCGTGGAGTGGAGGCGGCTCGTCCGCGCAATGCCGGAGGGTTCGCCGCCCGATTACATAAAATCCGGCGGCGTTCACGGTGGCAGCGCCACTTGCCGTGGCCGCCGTCTCTCCCAGACGCGGAATGCGGAATATCCATCTTCTTTTTCCTTTTTTCCTATGTCGTTAAACGGCCATGGCCGTTGCTTTCACTGGCCCATACGGCGCCGGTTTTCGCATCTTGCAGAGAAATTTTAGAATTTTTAAAATTGCAACAAATTCGAAACACGCGGGATTGCGTCTTGAATCTAAAGCGATTCAGGCGGACACTTTTTCATGCGTACGTTTATAAATGGCTGGCTGCCGGTTTTGGTGTGGATGATCGTAATTTTCGGCGCTTCGGCGGATTCTCATTCTTATCAGCATTCCTCCCGAATCATTGAGCCTCTGCTGCGCTGGCTCTTCCCGCACATGTCGCCGCTGCAAGTGGCGCAGATACATCATATATTCAGAAAATGCTGTCATTTGGCTGTGTACGCCATCCTGGGGTTCCTTGTGTTCCGGGCGCTGCATTATTCCGCCAATCCGTTGCCGGCATGGTCATGGCCGCGCGTGGGCGGGGCGCTGCTGATTGTTTTTCTGTACGCCTCCAGCGATGAATTTCACCAGCGTTTCGTGCCGACGCGCACCCCGTTGTTTTCTGACGTGTTGATTGATACGGCCGGCGGCGCTTTGGGTTTATTTGTCGCGTGGGTTTGTTATTGCTATCGAAGACCGGCGCCACAACCCACAAAATGACACGCCCTTTTATCGCCGTCGTTTCATTTTATGGTTTTGGTCTTTTGCTCGCGGAACTCTTCCAGCCGCCGCTGAGCGTTTTATTTGGTGTTTCATTTTTGCTCCTTGTCCTGGTTTTCATCATTGCGAGGTTGCGGGCGATTTTTCTTTGCGCATTGCTGGTATTAGCAGGTTGGACGAACCTGGTTTTTCATACGGCGATTATTTCGCCGAACGATTTGCGCCGGTTAATCAGCGATACATCGGAGACGGCCACGGTGCGCGGGGTATTGCTGCAAACTCCGCAGATTAAAATTTCCGAACGGCGCGGTTACGAGTTTGAGCATACGTTGACGCAAATTCGGGTTTCGGAAATTCGGACAAGCGAGGATTGGCAACCGGCGGTCGGGGACATCGTCGTTACCGCGCCCGGACTGCCAGGGCCGGATTTCTTTGCCGGACAATCGGTCGAGATTAATGGCGTCATTGCGCGCCCGGCGCCGGCTGAGGCGGAGGGGCTTTTCGATTATCGGGACTATTTGCAAACGCGCGGCATTTATTACGAGTTTAAAACGAGTTCGACGAACGACTGGCAATTGCGCGAGCCGATTTTGCCGCGACCGCCCATGACGCAGCGGTTTTTGGACTGGTCGAAGCGTGTTCTTGCGCTTGGGCTTCCCGAGGATGAGACCTTGCGGCTGCTTTGGGCGATGACGTTGGGATGGCGGACAGCGTTTACCGGTGACGTGAGCGACCCCTTCCTCAGGGCGGGCACGATGCACATGTTTGCTATCGATGGTCTCCGGATTGCGCTGATTTCAGGCATGCTGGTCACACTCTTGCGAGTGCTGCAGGTTTCGCGCGGCTGGTGCGGCGTGGTGGCGATTCCGGCGATTTGGTTTTATACGGCGGCAACGGGCTGGGAATCGTCCGCCATCCGGGCGTCGCTGATGATGAGTATCGTGATTGGCGGCTGGGCGCTGAAGCGTCCGTCCGATTTATTGAATTCGCTTGCGGGGGCGGCCTTCCTGATTTTGCTGTGGGACCCGCGCCAGCTTTTCGAGGCAAGCTTTCAACTTTCGTTTTTCGTGATGCTGACCATCGCGTTGTTGTTGCCGCGGCTGAATAATTTTTTCGATGACCTGTTAAAGACGGACCCGCTTTTGCCTGCGGCACTCGTTCCGCGATGGCGGCGCGCGCTGACGGAAATCCTCCGTGTTTTCGCGCGCTTTTTTTCACTCTCGCTGGCGGCCTGGGTGGGTTCGATTCCGTTGAGCGCCTATTATTTTCATCTGTTCAGCCTGGTTTCGCCGCTGGCGAATTTGATCGCGGTTCCCCTGGGAACATTTGCGTTGATGGCGAATTTGGGCGCATTGCTGTGCGGGACATGGCTTCCGTTTGCAACTGGTTTGTTCAACAACGCGGCATGGTTTCTGATGCTGGAAATGGGCGCAGTGAGCGAATGGTCCACGCGCATCCCCGGCTCATTTATCTATGTGCGCGCGCCGTCATGGATATGGGTTGGAATTTATTACGGCGTGATGGTCATCCTTTTGAGCGGATGGTTGAGCACGCTACGCCGGAAAATTTTCGGGATAGCGGGCGCGGCGCTGATTGCGGCGATTTATTTAGTGTGCCAATTTCATTGGCGAAGCGAGACGGATTTGACCGTTCTCCCGTTGGAAGGCGGCCACGCGATCTATGTGGATGCGGGCGCGAATGATTGCCTGATTGATTGCGGGAGCGAGGACTCGGTTCATTTTACCGTCAGGCCGTTTCTCGAGGCGCACGGCGTGAACGGCATCCCACGGCTTGTCCTCACGGAAGGCGACTCGAAAAACTGCGGCGGCGCTGAGGCATTGGATGATTATTTCGGGGTTCGCGAACTATGGACGAGCGAAGTGGATTTTCGGTCGCCGGTTTACAAGAAAACCGTCGCTTCTTTTGAACAGCCCAAAGCTCGCCATAAGGTTCTTCACTGCGGTGATACTGTCGATAGCTGGCAGGTATTGTGGCCAAACGCGGACAGTGATTTCAAACGCGCGGACGATAATGCGCTGGTCCTGCTCGGGAATTTCTATGGCCGAAAAGTGCTGTTGCTTTCGGATCTCAGCACTGCCGGCCAGGACAAATTGTTAGCCGGGACAAATGATTTGCGCGCGGACATTGTAATTGCAGGTCTGCCAAATCAAAGCGAACCACTGTGCGACGCGCTGCTGGACGCGGTTCAACCGAAGTTGATTGTCGTTGCTGACTCGGAATTTCCCGCAAGACGCCAAGCCAACAGCAAACTGCGGGAACGGTTGGAACAGCGAAATGTGCCGGTGGTTTATACGAGTGATTCGGGGGCGGTGAAGATCGCTTTAGATAAAGCAGGTTATACGTGGAATACTCCAGGGAAGATCCGCGCTGAAAGCGCAACACCATAGTAGCCGCGGGCACCGCCCTGGACAACAGATTCCAAATACTACAATACCAGGAACCGACCCCTTTTTTCCCCTTTTTCGTTGCTGTGATTCAAAGGAAACCGGACGCCTTGGAAATAATCAAAGACCCGTAAATTAGACGAATTGTCATCTGCCTCACTCGGACTGTCCTACCACCAAAATACTTACCAACTTCATACACAAAATGGTTGAGGTCAAAGTTGGTGTACAATCCCCAAGAAGCCCTTCTCTCGTTGGGCGAGGGGCCAGAACGACCGTGGAGGGGCCTGGCGTTGCGTCTGGCCCTTCGCCATGGCCATGCTTTTCTCAAAAGTGACACCGTGTCGTTTTTGGATGACGGTACAAGGCCGCTAATTTCTTCCTTGATTTTGGGGTGTGAGGGGAGCAGCTTAGAGTTATAACGAATCAGTAGTAGCAATAAAAATTGGGCGACCTTGGCGTTTATGAATGACAATGAGTTCAGGTTGCAGCGAGAGGTTCAGGAACTGAAAACCGAAGTCAGGCGTTTGCGCCGTCTGATTGAGGGTGCATTTGCTGTCGTTGGCGTGGCTACCGTGGCGATGTTTCCGCAAATCTTGGTGTACGTTCTTTCCATAGCCGGGCTTTGTTTATTTGCATTTTTGGTTTCTCCTGTCCGCCGAATGATTTTTTCATCCATCTTGCACAAACGCGGCGAAGACAAAAATTCCTGAAGACAGCCTTGCCAAAGCCAAACGAAAAATGAGTGCTGCGGCCAGAGCAAAAATCGCCGAGGCTGCGCGAAAGAGGTGGGCCAAAGCCAAAGCCGCTGGTAAGAGTTCGCTGTAAATTCCTGTTTGATGGTAATTCAACCCCTCAATTTTTACTCCTTGATTTCGAGGCGGGTGGGGAGCAGAGTTGAAGCGATGATGAACCAGTAGGCGGCATTGCACGTTTATGACAACACCAAATTCACTTGCATCAGAAAGCACCCCAGAGCGTGCCGGTATTACCACACTCATCGAACAGTTGCAGGCTTCGTGTTCATGGAAGCCCATAGGTCAGTGGCGTGCCTACTTGTGCGCCGTTCTTTATGGAATCATTGCAGCTATCCAAGGCACGCAGTTTTTTCTCGTATATTGTGGTATTTTGGTAGTCGTTTTCATGCTTCAGGGCTTTAGTGAGCAACGCACTCGCAGGCAGATTGATTTACTTGTGCAGCTTGTCAAAGAGTTAGAAAAGAAAAAAGAGACATGACTTTGCTGCCTAAAATCGGGCTACCGGCTACTGCCCCTTGAATTTGCAATTGAACCGTCAGAATGGGGTCATTCGTTTGCGCCATCACCCTCTGGCCCCGTCTCCACCCCTAAACCGTATCAATCCACCCCAAACCTTAAACGCAAAGCCAGAAGGTCAAAACCCCGTCTTCTTCAGGCTGTTCTACTTCGTTCTACTTTTTGTTCTGGTACGACGGTGTTTTGACCCATCATTTTTGTTCCTTGATTTTGGGGCGGTTGGGGAGCAGTTTTTGGGCGATATACGAATTGTGCGCATCAGACCCGCAACGAATGACGATCTGGATATAATTGTGGCGCTGAACGCATTCGTTCAAAGCCAGCACGCCGAAGCGCTTCCTGATTTATTCAAGCCTCCAATAGATACCGGCCAAACAGTTGATGCATTTCGTGCCATTTTGGAAAATTCAGCCAGCGTTGTGCTCATGGCTGAAGACGAAGAACCGATAGGCTGTCTCTATGCAGAGATTCAAAATCGTCCGGCAAGTTGGGTGCGTTTGGAATCGCAAGTTTTTTATATCCAACACATGGTGGTTTCACCAAAGCATCGGCGGCGAGGAGTTGGCACCGCGTTGCTGTCAAGTGCGTTGAGTATGGCTCGTAGCAGAGGCATCAAAAGAATAGAATTAGACGTGTGGTCGTTTAATTCTGAGGCCAGGCGCTTTTGGTCGAAGCAGGGATTTGAAGCACTCAGGGAGAAAATGCAACGTTACGTCGATTGATGGGGTCTAACAAATCGCTCGAGCCAACGCCGACCGCCCCTTCTGCGTTCGCACGGCTTCGGCGCGACAAGCGAATTTTGGATTGATTGCCTGATTGATTGCGGGAGCGAGGATTCGGTTCATTTTACCGTCAGGCCGTTTCTCGAGGCGCGCGGCGTGAACGGCATCCCGCGGCTTGTCCTGACGGAAGGCGACTCGAAAAACTGCGGCGGCGCTGAGGCATTGGACGATTATTTCGGGGTTCGCGAACTATGGACGAGCGAAGTGGATTTTCGGTCGCCGGTTTACAAGAAAACTGTCGCTTCTTTTGAACAGCCCAGAGATCGGCACAAGGTTCTTCACTGCGGTGATACCGTCGATAGCTGGCAGGTATTGTGGCCAAACGCGGACAGTGATTTTAAGCGCGCGGACGATAATGCGCTGGTCCTGCTCGGGAATTTCTATGGCCGAAAAGTGCTGCTGCTTTCGGATCTCAGCGCTGCCGGCCAGGACAAATTGTTATCCGGGACAAACGATTTGCGCGCGGACATTGTGATTGCGGGCCTGCCAAACGAGGGCGAACCGCTGTCCGACGCGCTGCTGGACGCGGTTCAACCGAAGTTGATTGTCGTTGCTGACTCGGAATTTCCCGCAAGGCGCCGGGCCAACAGCAAACTGCGGGAACGGTTGGAACAGCGAAATGCGCCAGTGGTTTATACGAGTGATTCGGGGGCGGTGAAGATCGCTTTAGATAAAGCAGGTTATACGTGGAATACTCTAGGGAAGATCCGCGCTGAAAGCGCAACACCATAGTAGCCGCGGGGCGCCACTTGCACAACAGATTCCAAATACTACAATACCAGGAACCGACCCCTTTTGATGGCTCTCGACAAGAAGGCGAATAGACCCACCGAAATTAAGCCCAACAATGAAGGCTCAGGCGCCGCCTGGAGAACTGGAGAAAAAACCCCGGTACTATCCCCTGGCGATCCCTGGCTGAAATCAATATTGCCAACATACGCCACTGATTCCCCGGAGGGCGATGTCGTAATGGCCGACGGTGTCTCGGTACTGGTAAAGGTAAATGTGGCCGACTTGCCCGCTGCCAACGCATCCCCGGAATTGCCTTCCCACGCAATGGAGGTGCTGCTGTCGAATCCAACGTCTGCCCAACCAAGTGAACTTCCAGGATTGCTCGGGGCCGTAGTTAGATTGCCGTCATCACTCGCTGTCCAGGCATACCAAAAGCTGTCGAGTGAAGTGGTTCCCGTGTTAAACAGCGTGATCGTATAATCGAATACGCCGCCGCCTGCCGCCGTATCGCTGATCGTCGCCATGGCGTCCTGCGCATGGGCGGAAATGGCCGAAGTGGCCAGACCGGCGGCAGTTACGAATCCGATTGAAAATGATTTTAACGCGCTGTTCATAAATTTCCTTTAACTTGTTGTCAGGTATATTTTTTTACGCAAATTGCGTGCTCTTTTGTGTGATGAAGAACTTTCAAAAAGGTTCCAAAAAAAATGCCCTCTTTGCATCAACGGGGTCGGTCCTGGGTCGGTCCTGGTTTTGTAGCATTTACCTTGCGGAGGACTCAGATCTTGGATATCCGCAGATGAAATTCCGCATCACGGGCACAAAAGTCAGATGCGTCTTTTGATAACAAAATTTGACTCAATCCTGTTATCGGTTAAAATGTCTTAAATAGTGAAGTTGTCGAAGTTTAACCTATGAATGTTTCGCTGACCCCGGAATTGGAAAAATTCGTCGAGAAAGAGGTTCAAAGCGGCCTGTACCAGACCGCGAGTGAGGTTGTCCGCGCCGGTCTCCGCCGCCTGAAAGACGACCACGACGCACGCCTGCCCAGGGTACCCAAAACCCTCGATGAACTGGAGACGCAATTATTGCAAAGTATCGGCCAGCTTGACCAAGGGAAGGGAAGAAGCAGCGAGGAAGTGATCCGTCGGCTCCGAAAACGGATCAAGGAGGCACGCGCGCCGATCCATCCTCGTGCAAAAAGGGAAAGGGGTCAGTCCTAGAATTGTGACGTGTTTCTCCGGGTAGCAAGAGGTTTCCTCAGTTCCTGATTTCCTCATTGTTTTAATCTGCGAAAATCGGCGCAATCTGCGGATAAAATCTTCAACGCACCCATTTGACGATGAGGATGAGGATGAGAATGATTATACGTTCCGCGTAACGGCAACCGACACATATCGCGCCTGCGGGATCACAAATTTCTTCACTTCCACGGAAATATTTTGAGGCCGAAACTCGGATAGAATCATGTCGCAAATGTCCGTGGCGAGTTTTTCGATGAGTTTCCAGTTTTTGCCGTCGCCGAATTTCAGGAGGCGTTGCGAGACGGCAAAGTAATCGATCGTGTCGGCTATCGAATCGCTCTTTGCGGCCCTGGAAAAATCAAATTCCATTTCGACGGTCAGGAGCAGGCGCTGGGGCCGGGCGCGTTCTTCGTCCGGGACGCCGACGTGATAATGCACTTCGAGGTCTGTGATGGAAATTTTCAATTGGAAAGGAATTTATATTTGCCCATGTCTGTCATCAATCGCCGCACAAAGCCATCGGCCGACACTTCTCCCTCTCCCAGCGGGAGAGGGCAGGGGTGAGGGAGAGTCATCCGAACGAGGAATATCATGCCGATTATGGCAAGCGCTTTTTATGCTTCGAGACGGCATCGAGCAGGATTTTTGTGGGTTTGTTAAGCTTGAGCTTTTTGGCGTCGGCCAGGCTGAGCCAGCGGAATTCACGGCCTTCTTCGTTTAGTCTGACTTGCGGATTTTTGGCAGCGCTGCGGCAGGTGTAATTGAGCAGGACAAAATGGGCGTCGCGATAGAATTCCTTTGAATGGATGCAGTCCTGGACAAGGACAAATTCAATGTCGGAGATTTTGAGGCCGGTTTCCTCGAAGATTTCGCGGCGCAACGCGGCTTCGGAGGTTTCGCCGAACTTGATTTTTCCGCCCGGGATGCCCCAAAGATTGGACCATTTATGGGTGCGTATCATCAGGACTTCGCCTTTGGAATTGAACACGAGCGCGCCTACTGTGGCCACGGGAGCGTTGTGGAGCGACTCGGCGCCGGCGGATGACGGCGGCTTTACAATGTGGAAATCGTTCTTTTCCAGGATATCGCGCAATTCGGAGAGGTGCTCGACGATGAGGTCGGGCTTCGCGCCGCGGAGTTGTTCGAGGGTGTTGTAGCCGGTGAGCACGGCGCAGGAATGAACGCCGCCGTGCCGCGCGGTCTCAATGTCGTGTTGCATGTCGCCGATGAAAAGGGTTTCGCTCGGGAGCAACCGGTTTTCGCGGAGGATTTCGTGGATTTTTTCACGTTTATCCCAGACGCCGGTATAAGGCTTCTCAAGAAAGGCGCCGAAACCGGTGACATGGCTTTGCACAACAAAATGGTCCGCGTGAACGCTGCTCAACAGAAAGAGGCGAAGTTTATTTCTGCGGCAAAATTCGAGGAATTCGCGGGCGTGGGGCAATTCGCAGACAGCGGTTTGCGCGCGCTTGAATTCGGCGTGAAACCATTCTTCGAGCTGCTCGGTGGGGATGTGCGGTGTATGCCGATTGTAAAAGCGGCTGAAGGGCAGGGAAAACTCGGCGCGAAATTGTTCCAGGGTCATTTCGGATTTGCCGGCCTGCGTCAAAACGAAATTCGACGCCTGAAGCACGGCTGGCAAATCGTCCACAAGCGTGCCGGACCAATCGAAAATGATGTTGCGGATCACACAGTAAGTTTAACCCCAATTTTCCCGAAAGACAGGATGAATTAGCCTTCGGCTGGAACGTTGAAATGCTGAAGCGTTGAAGCGGTTGAGACACGGAGCGCGGCTGTGTGCGGGGTGAAGGGGGCACCAGCCGCAGCAGCCCCGAACGTTGCGACGCGCTGCGGCTGGTCTTCGACACAGCCGCGCTCCTAAGGTCAAGGTATCAGTTGTGATTGAGTGAATCAGTGAATATTCTCCGCGCTACCACGATGAAACGACGTAAATTCATAAAATTGGGCGTTAGCGCGGCGGCCCTGGCGGCCATGCCTGCATGCACGCGGAAATTGGGTGAAGCAGATGCTCCTGAGCCGGCAGCGGCGAGCCGTGACCATGAGCTGGCGCCGCGCCACTGTGAATTGTTGGATTTTGATTGGCGTTTCATGCCTGCGCCTCCTGTGCAGTTGCGCGACGCCGTGGCCCTGGACAAATGGATGTGGACGAAAACAGAACCGAACCAGGAGGAGCTGATGACCAATCCGGATTTTGACACGTCCGGCCCCGACTGGAAAGCCACCAACCCACACGCTGCCAGTGATTCCAATGCCCAGATGGACTACGTCGGACACGCCTGGTTTCGCACCGTGCTGCCGGAGATGAGCGAACCGGGACGGACTGTCTCGTTCACCCACGTGGATGATAACGGCGACATTTACCTGAACGGCAAGTTATTGGAGTCGCATCAGGGCTGGTCCACCCCCTTTACGGTAAATCTTGATTCAGCCTGGAAAGCAGGCGGACCAAATGTACTGGTAGTTCGAGTGGAAAACACCGGCGGACCCGGAGGCATTTACGGCGACGTTTTGTTCGGCCGCATTTCTGAAATGGAGGAGCTTTTCTCGCCGCACGTGGACGATACCACGTGGCGCCAGGTACAGTTGCCCCACGATTATATTGTTGAAGGCGAATACGATTCCAAGGCCGACACCGGCCACGGGTCCCTGCCGGTGTACCCGGCGTGGTATCGAAGAACGTTTCGGCTGGACGCGGTGGACGCGGGCAAATCCGTTTGGCTTTATTTCGAGGGTGTGTATCGCGACGCGAAAATCTACGTCAACGGCACGTTGATCAGCCGGCATCCGGGCGGGTACACATCCTTTCACGTGGACCTGTCCGATGCGGTCCATTTTGGCGCGGAAAACCTGCTGGTGGTTTATGTGGACCCGACCGATTTCGAGGGCTGGTGGTATGAGGGCGGCGGGATTTATCGGCATGTGTGGCTGAATATCGCCGACCCCGTCCACGTTGTGCCCTGGGGCGTTTATGTGACAAGCGAGGTGGCCGATGTTACTGGATCGCCTTCCGCCAAACTCCGCATTGAAACCACCGTGGCGAACCGGACCGCAGAGGGACAGGATTGCTCGGTGGTTTCGACCGTGCTGGACCCGGATGGCCGCGTGGTTGGCACGGCGACGGATAATCTGCGGGTACCGCCCAGCCAGTTGATTCCGGCAGACGTAGTCCGCAGCACGATCCTTACTTCGGCCGACGTGGACCAACCCAGCTATCTTCAGAACGGGACGCCGTTAACACAGGAAGTGACCCTGTCCTCCGCGCGGCTCTGGTCATTGGAAGAGAGAAACCGTTACACGGTGGTCACGGAAGTTTCGCGTGGCAGCCGGGTCGTCGATCGCCATGTGCAAAAGTTCGGCGTCCGCACGTTGCGCTTCGATCCCAACGACGGTTTTTTCCTGAACGAAAAGCCGGTGAAATTGAACGGCGTTTGCAACCATCAGGATTTCATCGGCGTGGGCATCGGGATGACGGACAGCCTTCTCTATTATCGCATGAAGCGGCTTCAGGAATTTGGCTGCAACGCCATTCGCTGTTCGCATAATCCGATGACGCCGGCCATGTATGAAGCCTGCGATGAACTGGGTTTGCTGGTCATGGACGAAAACCGCCATCCCGGTTCATCCATTGCCGCCAAAACATGGATCGGCCAGCCTTATGATAATACCTGGCACGTCGAATCCATGGTTTTGCGCGACCGCAATCATCCCAGCATCATCATGTGGTCCATGTGGAATGAAGAGTGGAATATTCAAGACGCTCCGTTTGCGCGCGAGATGATGACGGCGCTGATTGCGGCGGTCCATAAGCATGACCGCACCCGGCCGGTGACGTGCGCCAACAACAGCGGGGCGGAAAACAATGCCTGGAGCGGCGGCGTGGCCGACGCTGAGGACCTTCTGGGCGTGAATTACAACTACCAGGACTTTGACATCCTGCACAAAGAATATCCCGGCAAAATGGTCTTCGGCAGCGAGATCGGGAGCAACCTGGAATGCCGCGGCGTTTACCAGACCGATAAAGAGACGGCACATCAGACCAGTTACATGGCGCCGGATGGTTCGTGGCAGACGATTGGCTCGCGCCGGTTTGCGGCCGGCGGGTTCTATTGGACTGGTTTCGACTATCGTGGGGAAACGACGCCGTTCGACTGGCCTGAAATTAACTCTAACTTTGGTTTTCTGGACATGTGCGGCTTTCCGAAGGACCAGGCCTATTATTGGAAAGCATGGTGGAAGCGAGACGAACCGCTGGTGCACATCTTTCCGCACTGGAATTGGCAAGGCAAGGAAGGGCAAAATGTTCCCGTTTGGTGCTTCAGTAATTGCGAAGAGGTGGAATTATTTTTTAATGACCGCAGCCTCGGAAAGAAGGTCATGCCGAAACTTGGCCATCTGCAATGGGACGATGTTATCTATGAACCGGGGCGGCTGGAAGCGGTCGGCTATATCAATGGCCGGGAGGCGGCACGCAAGGTCGTAGAAACGACAGGCGCGCCGGCAGCCATCAAGCTCATGCCCGATCGCGCGCGGCTCATGGCAGACGGCCAGGACACAGTTCCCATTGCCGTGGCTGTCGTGGACTCCGCAGGCCGCGTTGTGCCGACAGCCGACAATAAGATTATCTTTGAAATTTCCGGCGCCGGTTTCAATGCCGGAGTGGGCAATGGCGATCCGAGTTGTCACGAGCCGAATCAGGCGAATTATCGCAGCGCTTTTAAAGGGTATTGCATGGTCCTGGCTCAGGCGGCACGCACGACCGGAGCCCTCAACGTAACCGCTTCGTCCGACGGATTGGCCGGCACATCGGTGCGGTTGTTGGTAACCAAGACGAAACGCGTGTGAAAAGAACAGCCCAGGAACCGAAGGCGGTGGAACACGGCGCGCTGCGCCGTGTAGCGCCGCGTGCAGCGGCGCAACAAGCGGGTTCGTAGCGCAGGTTTCCAAACCTGCCGTATCGCGCCGTATCGCCAATTTCCAAATCGGCTGGCCGTTCGATGTTGCGCGGCGCCGGGGCCTAGAAACGCCGTGATTTGTCGCTCGGTCCATGAGCAACTCGGCAGGTACCACGATTGTTCCCAAATTGAACCGGCGCGTGACTCCGCACTATCAGCGGGTTTAGAACCCCGCGATACAGCAGGTTTGGAAACCTGCGCTACGACGCATGCGAAAACTCGAAAGAGGGCTTTTTCCATGAATCGTCCTGGTAGAACACGGCGCGCTGCGCCGTGTAGCGCCGGCGTGCAGCGGCGCAACAAGCGGGTTCATGGGCCGTAAGCAGGTCAAAAAGGAACAGGACACTTTCCATGAATCGGCAGATGTGGATTGCCTGGCTGATGATCGTTGTTCTTTTTGTTTGCTTCGTCACAGATCGCGTCCCCATCATTCATCATTCAAATTAAGATACTACCCCACAGAAAAAGCGGGTTTCTTTCGAAACCCGCTTTTGCGATTTGAACGGACTTGTATCAGCCCGGATTAAGGATTCTGGCGGAGGATGTAGAACAAATCTCCATTGGTTCCAACAGAATTGGTGAACACATAATCTCCGGAGCCGGTCGGGTTTTCAACGGTCGTCCCAACGACGGGCCACGTTGAAACAGGGGCCAGAAGGTTATTGGTTGCCAGGACAGAGTAGGTCAAGCCAGTGGCGTTGGTGAACGCGAAGGCGAATTTACCGCCGGCAATATTGGCCTTGTGCATTACCGAGTAGATGGGCGCCGGAATGTTGAACGAGGAGCTTGCCTTGCTCAACGTGCCGGAAGTGAAGGTGATCGTGGCGCCGGAGACAGCGCTTCCGCCGAGTGCGGACAGACCCGAATAGGTGGCAACACCCGCGCTGGTTGCAACATTAGTGGTGCCGGCCAGCGTCCAGGTTGTCTGCGTGGGGGCGGCCACGATGTTGGCCGAAGCGGTGACAATGTCTCCTGCGGAATCTTCAACCGTCACGACCGGTTGTTTTGCCAGGGCAGCGCCATCGGCAGCCGGGGCGGTTGGCTGGGTGCTGACTACCAACTGGCTTGCCGCGCCGACAATCACCTGGGTAACCGAATTCGTGCTGTAGCCGGTAGCACTGAACACGATGGTCTTCGACCCGTCCGACTGGAGCAACGAGGACGCGGTCTGGTTAAAGGTGATGACACCTGCTGTGCCGGTGCTGTACGCACTGGATGGCAGCGCCGTTCCGTTCACCGTGATAGCCGTGATATTGGCCCGGAACAACGGATCATCGGGGCTGAGCGTTACATTAAACGATGTGCCCGCGGTGGTCGCATTAGCCGCCGGCAGAAGTTCCGGAGTCGGGATTGGCTCAGCGGCATAGGCCGTGGGCTGAGGCGCAAACACCAGGCCCTTCATCGAGGTGCCCTTAGGCGTCGTATAGATGAGGTTGGTGGTGATAATATTGATGGTTTGGTTATAGCCCGCGGAATCGGTCACGCGAATAATGCTGTTTCCGGATGTGCCGCCGGCCCCGGTTGTGTAGTAAATATAAGCACCGCCGGCGCCATTGGTGGTGACGAACATGCCGTCAACGCCGTTATTGTTGGTCCATGAACCCGAGTTCGTCCAGCCGTACTCGTCGGACGGGTTGGCGGGATTAACGTTGGGAGCCCATGAGAACTTGTTGATAACACCTTCGGTGGCACTGATCTGGTCGCAGGTGTACATGACGTTTGTGCCATCAATCAGGTAGAAATCGGTGGCGTTCGGATCGGTGGTCAGGTTGTTGCCCACTGGGACCCATCCGACATCGAAGCCGCCATAGTAGACATAATAAACAACAGGGATTAGTTCACCGTTAACAGCTTTCTGCGTTTCGACATAGGGCGCACCGCCGAAGCTTTTGACTACGACGTTGTTGTAAGGATCCACGTTGGGGTAAGGCAACTCGCCGGGAGAAGGCAGGTCACCAGCGCCATAATACAAGCCGCCTTTGTCGTCGGCAAAATAATTGACGTCGTCAATAGTTACGGCGGCGCGGGCCTGGCTGCCACCGAGAGACGTAGACGTATAGGTCAAGCCGATAGTGACGGTGTTGGTGTAGGTCATGCCCACAGCGGCGCGGAACAGGTTAAGCGTTTCGTCCGGAGTCGCCGAGCTGCCATCCAGGAACGCAGCGAAGTTCAGCAAGGTGCCGTCATCGCTCAAACAGAGGCGGCCAGTTGTGCCGGCGGGCGATTGGCGCAGCGCATTGGTGGTGCTGGCGCTAATGGGCACGATGGTAACCGGGCTGGAGTTGGTCGAGGACGGTTTCACTTCGATCATGCTGAACGTCGTATTATTCGAGAGCGTATCGATTTCAAGCGAGACCAAATTGCCCGCAACCAATGCAGCCGGCGGCGCGCCGATGTTGAACGTCGGCAAGGTAAAGTTGGTCGTGGTGCTTTGATTGGCGCTATTGGTATAGCCAGTGGCTGTAAGTTCGACGGCCGCGCCGCTAACAGCTGTTGAACCGTTGACGGTAGCCGACAGGTTTGTGAACTGAATCACGCCGTTGACTTCGGGCTGAACGGTCGCCCCACCCAGGGTCCAGCCAGTCGCGCCGGCGGCAGTGGCCGTCACAACGACGTTGGCGTACGGGTTGGTGGTCGTATTTCCGTATTGATCAGCCAGCGTGATTTCAGGGTTGCTTTCAAGCGTGCCGCCGCTGGCAGAAGGTCCAGCAGTTCCAATCGGGACGTTCAGCTTTCTGAATGCGCCGGCTGAGACGTACTGGGAGATTCGGGCGGTGCTGTAATTGGTGGCGAAAATGACGATGCTGTCAAGGCCGGCTACCTGAAGCTGGGCCGACTGCGAGGGGTTAAAGATCAACTGTCCCGCGATGCTGACGTTATAAGCGGAATTTGTGATAGGAACGTTGTTAACGTAAACGGTCGCGATGTTCGCCCGCCAGGTCGGGTCATCGGTGAATGTATTGGTGAACGGATAATCCACAGTGGCATTGGCAGCAGCCGTAATGGTGGGAGGGACCGAGCCTTCGAATTGGCCGCCGAAGTCAACGTTGCCCACGCGCGCGTTGCCCGAAGAATTGTTGTAAAGTCCTCCCGTATAATTGATGCAATCATTCGTCGCGGAGGCATTGACGATACGGACTCCGAAATTCGGGTTGTTGTCCACGCCAGGGACGCCGGTAAAGTCCACGATAAGATCGTTGTACCAATTTTGGCCTGCGTTTTGATAGAAATAGGTGCCGTCGACTGTGTCGCCGTCCCCGGTTAGAGCAACATCATTTGTGACGATGTACGCCGGGTCAGCGCCGTAGCCCAGCGTGTCGGCGGTAAATGAATTCGTCCAGCCATTGGTGGTATAGAGCACGCACATTTTGGCCTCAGCCTGCGACGTAAAGTAGAGGTCAAACGTGAGAATAACATTCGAATAATTAACGGTGCTCACATCAAACTCAGCACCCTGGGTGCCGACGGGCGCGATTGTGGTCCAGCCGTTGCCGGGCATGCCGCGAAGACGCCAGCAATAGGGATTGTTAGGTGTTGAATCGCCAGCCTGGGACGTCACATCGGGAGCATTGGTGCTGAAAAAGACGCCAGAACCGAAGTTGAAGTTGGTGATGTCGAAGCCGATGCAGGCTGCGACAGCCTGGCCATCGGCAAGATCAATGTCAGGAATCGGGTTTTCAACATAGCCGGAGTTTGTCGCAAAGGGACCAGTGCCGTAGAGCTGGAAGGTCCAATCAGCGATGGCGTCGATGGATGTGCCCGCGATCACGACGTTATCGAACGTCCAATTGCCGGAAGTATTATTGTAAACGTTGCCGCCGGTGTCCACGTCGTCAGACCCGGTAGAAGCATTGACGATGCGAACTGCGAAATTCGGGTTGTTGTCCACGCCGGAAAGGCCGCTCAAATCAACAGTGATGTCATTGTTCCAGCCTTCGGTCAGTTTCACATAAGTGCCGATGACAGTGTTTGGGCTGGTGCTGTTGTTTTCGATTTGGGCGGATGAACCGGCCTGCAGAATGATATTTGTGGCCGTCGTCCAGATCGTGCCTTGGGTGGTGTATTGAACCTGAAGGTTGACTTCGCTGGTGGGGGGCACGTAAACATCGAATGACAGATTGATGCGATAGTACCCGAAGGTGTTGCCGGAAAACTGAGCGCCCTGGCTACCGATGGGAGCATTGGTGGACCAGCCATCGCCGCCGTAGGGTGCCGCGCCGTAGCCACTAATCTGCCAGGCATTCGGGCCGCCAGTGGAACTGCCCGGCTGAGCAGAAACAATGAGAGGATTGCTAAGGCTGTTGGTGTTGTTGTATGCGTTGAGCATGCCCAAGGCGCTGGCCGCGCCGATGCCGGTGGATGGCGCCGGGCTGGTGTTAGTGGTGTTAACTGCGAGATTATCGAACGTCCAGGCTGTAAGGACGGACGTTCCGGCTTTCAGCCCCGAAAGGGAAGCCATCAACGCAAATCCAATGCACGCTATGCTTTTAATTCTCATTGTGTGTGGGTTTAATTTGTTTTGGTCTATCGAGCTCTTCCTGTTTAATGACAAACGGTCTGGTGTTATCTCATTTTGATTAAACGAACAGATGACGGAAATGTTACAAAACGGAAACATTGCCCTCTGGTTACGGTCATGGTCACAGTGGTGGAGCAGAGTGGGCGGAACGTACGTGGTACAACTCTGACCACACTCGTTGCGCCGCTGCACGCGGCGCTACACGGCGCAGCGCGCCGTGTTCCACCACCTTAGGTTCAACGATCCGTTAAATTTTGAGGATGACGATGAGCTTCAGAGCATGTCACAGAATCGTCGCCGTTTTGACATCTGATTGTAACACCATTTTAGGACTGTTGGGCGGTTTGTCGCGAGAAGGGAAGAATACACCGTTTAGAAACCAAATAAATTAGTGAAAATGCATTTGAACTGCCAGAAACACAGCGGATTTACTTTGATTGAGCTGCTGGTAGTAATCGCCATCATAGCGATTTTAGCGGCCGTATTGCTTCCGGTCTTGAGTAGGGCCGAAGAGAGGGCGCGACAGGCCGCCTGCTTGAGCAACCTGAAGCAATGGGGTTTGGCCGATAATTTATACATCGATGACAATAACGGCGTGTATCCGTTTCCGAGATATCAGAACGCTTACCAAACCGCCACCGGCGTAATAAACCCATCGCCAGCGCAACAGGACAACCCGGATTACATAGGTACTATTTCCCCTTATCATTACACGTATCACATCGGAGACGACGTCTGGTTTAACGCGCTGCCTTCTTATGTGTCAACTCAGCCGATGTATCAGATTGCTAACGGGGGTCAGGCAATGTTTTTCTATTTCAAGAGCATATACTACTGTCCCACAGCCGTCGCACAGGGGATCGTTGCCCCGGATAATGAGGCTGGCAACGACGAATTTGACATGACCCCAGGCACTCGCCCGCTCTTCGGCTACGCGATGAACTCAAAATATTTGGCATATGAGCAAATTGATAACGCCCAGGACACCATCCTCAAAGCCAACATGATTAGACATCCTTCCAATTTTGTGCTCTTTTCAGATGTTCGTAACCGCTCTGCTGAGACTCCTTTTTACAGCACGTCGGCCCCGGGCTCGGGCAATTGGGTCACGCTGGCCACGCCGCACGGCTACACCACGCGGTTTTCCTCCCGGCATAATCAAGGTGGGCAAATCACTTTCGGCGACGGGCATGCTGCCTATTATAAATACCACTACGTAGTATCCGATGGCACCGAAAGCCCAAGCATCGGACCGGGATATGACCCGGGACGACCTGACATCAATTGGGATGCCAGCGGCATGACGGTTCCTCCCGGTGGGTCGTAATTCTCGACGCTATCGGGCAATCCACCCCCCGCCCACTACAAGGTCATCCTGATAAAAAACAGCCGCCTGCCCGGGCGTAATCGCGCGTTGCGGCGAGTGAAGTTTCACTTTCACGTGACCGTTTTCTGAAGGACTCACCGTTGCCGGCGTTCCGGGATGATTGTAACGAATCTTGGCGGTCACCTCGATCGGCTCCGCAAGTTTGTCGAACGGAATCCAGTTGCAGCTCGTGGCGATAAATTCATCACGGTCCAGCGCCGCGGCATCGCCAACGACGACGCGATTATTTTCGGCGTCTAATTCCACCACATATACGGGCTCGGCGGTTGTGATGCCCAGGCCACGTCGCTGGCCGATGGTATAAAATTCGACGCCCTCGTGATGGCCCAGGACATGGCCGCGGACATCCACAATTTCCCCCCGATGCTTTTGCACGAGGTTGGCCTGCTGGAGAAATCCACCGTAATTATTGTCCGGCACGAAACAGATTTCCATGCTTTCCTCTTTATCGGCGGTCTTGAGATTGCAATGCCGGGCAACGGCCCGGGTATCGCTCTTGGTCTTTTCACCGAGCGGAAACATGGCGCGGGCAAGCTGGTCCTGGCGCAGGGAAAACAGGAAATAACTCTGGTCCTTGCGCGGGTCGCGTCCGCGCTTGAGCAGATGGCGTGAACCGTCCTCGCTTTTTTCGATGCGCGCGAAATGGCCGGTCGCGATAAAGTCCGCGCCAAGCTGGTCGGCGCGGTCAATGAGACGCCCGAACTTGAGGTTTTGATTGCACATCACACACGGATTGGGCGTGCGGCCGGCCTTGTATTCATCCGCAAAATATTGGATGACGTGCTTTTGAAATTCCGCAGCCTCGTCAATGAGGTAATACGGAATGCCCAGTTCATGGCAAACGGACCGGGCGTCCGTCACTGCCTGCGGACCGCAACACTTGTCCTCGGCCCGGTTCACACAATCCTGCGGCCAAAGTTTGAGCGTAATGCCGATGACGTCATAGCCCTGCTCAAGCAAAAGGACGGCGGTAGCGGAGGAATCGACTCCACCGCTCATGCCACAAACCACACGTTGACGCTTTTGCGAATGCACAGAAGGACATTATACGATTTTCAGGCAGGGTGTAAAATGCTTTGCACGGGGTTTTCAGCCATGAACCGGAAAAGTCTCACCCGCGCGCTTGCCGTCTTGGCCAAATTGCCCTTCGTTTCCCATTTCCCCGCCTATGCCCAAAAAATGTGCGCATACCCCGTGCCCCGTAGCAGCGTCACGTCAGTGCGCTCTAATCAATTCGCGCTGCAACCATACGGCGTTCTTTACTGCCAAGCCTCTCCAGCCATCGGACAATGATCCTCCCTCTCCTTGCGGGAGAGGGCTGGGGTGAGGGAGAATTCCGACACTGCTCAAGGCGCCGGAACGTCTATCCGTGCCGCCCAAACACCCGAGAATCCCCGTTTCCGTGTCCTATGATTGTTTTTTCAAATTCCCCAATAAAATCAAGTTTTTCTGGCCAATCGCCCTTCGTTTCCCGTTTCCCCGCCTATGCCCAAAAAATGTGCGTCATCCCGGCCTAACTCCAGAAAGCCTCACGCAACGGTCGCGACGAAGGGCGAAAAGGACTGAAAATGCCAAAAACCTTTGCGGACTTTGCGCCCTTTGCGTGAGGGACATTTTTTGTAACGAAAATGTTACACAACGGAAACAGATTTTCGGTAATATCCCTGCGCTAAATTATGGCATTCCCAATGAATATCCGCAGTGTTCGAATTTTTCCTGTCATCATCGCATTTTGTCTTTCGCTGCTGCCCGTTGCGGCGAAGGATTTGCACTATCTTCCAGACGGCAAGCCGGATGTCATCGCCCTTCTCGCGCCACCGCCGTTGCCGGATTCGCCTGAGCAGGCGGCGGATTTGCAGGAAGTTCGTACCGTCAGCCGATCCGCGCCGGACAGCGACGTGGCTGAGGCCAAAACCGAGACGAAATTTACCATCTTCACCTTCGCGCCGGCGATTGGGCCGTTTTTTGAGCCGGGCAGATTTCCGAAGACCGAGGCGCTTCTCCATAACGCACAGGCAGACGCGGAAACCGTCGTGGACAATGCCAAAGATTATTGGAAACGGCCGCGTCCGTACAAAATCGATCCGAGCCTGGCCTCGGGCAAACTGGAAAAGAGCTTCAGCTATCCGAGCGGTCATTCAACCGAATCCATGGTCCTGGCGCTGGTCATGGCCGAATTGTTCCCGGAACATCGCGACGCGATTATCGCGGTGGCCCGAAACATCGGGTGGCACCGGGTGGAAATTGCCCGGCATTATCCCACGGATATTTATGCCGGCCGCGTGCTTGCCCAGGCGATTGTGCGCCAGATGAAAAAGGACGCGGACTTCCAAAAGGATCTCGCCGCGGCCAAGGCGGAACTCGCTGCAGCGCAAGTCGAGTCGCAGCGTTGAAACGTTGTCGCGAAGACCCATCTATTGTAGGCAGCGTCTCCCTCCCGCGCTTCAACGCTTCAACATTTCAGTTCTTCAGGACCTTGCCCGAAGGAAGAGGTGGAACCACATATCCTTCGCGGGAAAGATGAATAGGCGCCTCGTCAGTGTCCGATCCGAGTTGCACGTCCTCGGTGGTAGAAGAAACTGGGTTTCCTTGAAAATCGGTTTCGGATGTTACTGTCCCTGAAACATTCGGGACTTTCAACCGGGAATAGAAGTGATAATACCAGTCCTCGCCGCCGGAGGCATTGGCTTCGATGCGCAGAGGTTCTCCATACATCACCCTCAATTCAGTGCGCGACATACCAACTCGCACAGCAACATCTGAAGTATTATCTGGAGGTGTGGCGCAGCCCGCGAAAAGGGAACATGCAGATGCCGCTAAAATGAGGTTCTTGCCGTTCATGATTCTTGCTTGGTTTAATCCCACCAAAAATACCAATAATTCGAATTGAGCAACGTCGCAGCAAGAGCGGAAATGGTGTCCGTTCCTTGAGTCACGATATCCGAGCACACAATAAACTGTTCTTTAGCAAGTTCGATCGCCTGTTCTTTCGAAGCGGGCGGATTCGCCACCAAAAATTCAATGGTGTCGTGGGTAATGGAGACAAATTCCGCGCCAAATCGCTCGTGCCATCGCCTGGCCAGGGCGGCCAGGACAGCCGCGTCCGGGCACTCGTTCCAACCGCCGGCGCCAATGTAGGCCGGCGCCTGCCAGTTTAGAGACGTGGGAATCTTCGCGATATAAACGACATCTTTCGGCCGTCCGGACAGTATGTCCAAATGTGCCATAATGCTGCCGGCCTTTGGCTTTATCAGGGGCCAGCGGCCCATCTCTGAGGAAAATTGCTCCGGATCCTGTGCGACCCGTTCCGCCAGCCATTTGTCCACGTCCAGTTCAGCCGCCCGCCGCACATATTCTTCCGGCGTGGGTCCCGAAGCGTCACGCTCTTCCTCTAAACTGTCCGTGTCCCCCTCCCCTCCAAGCAGGATGACCGTAAAACCGGAACGGTTTCCGGCTTCACGAAGCTGTTCAAGATGTTGAAGAGCCAACTCTCCTCGGCAGGGAGCGATCTCGCAGGACATCGAGGGCTGAAAAACCAACTCCGCAGGATTTTTTTCGGACGGTTTGCTTTCCGGTGGTCCGGGTTGCTTTTTGAATCGATCAAACAGGCCCATATATGAATTTTGGATTCACGGCTTCGCTTGCGGCAAGTATGTTCCCATCCTTTGAAATATTCAATGCCGCAGACTATCTTGAGAAGGAGGATGACGATGAGGATGACAATGATTGTGATGAATCGTGTACGGACCTATTTAATGACAGTGCAATGATTCTGTATCCATTGCGCATCAAGGTCCGTCGACGAGGTATGCATGATATGCGCCTGGCCAAGTGGCACCAGGATGTACGGCTCCAACCATTTGTGAGTCTCCACGTGGCCATCGGCAAACGAAAACCGGCCGCCACGATTATGATAGCCCGCCGGATAATCAGCCATCCAATACGGATCGCTCGTCCCGATTCCATTGGCATTGCCGGTGTTGCTCATGTCCACGCAGAGCGAGCCGTCATTGATGGTGTCGCTGCGTTCGTCCGTGGTGACGTAAATATCGGAGGGCGTCAGTATTTGCTGGAGTTTGCTGAAAATTTGATAAGCATCGCCGCCGCCATGCAACCAGAGCCCGGGCAAGGTGGGATTCATGCGATTGTTCATGGAAACGCTCCGGACAAACCGGGTCATGTCGGCCGGACATTTGTAGACTCCTGGAACCGTGATGTATCGGGCCAATGCGGATTGCTGCGGGTCGAGCAACAGAGCGGTGTTGGTGCAGTCGAAGGGATCGCTCATATCTCCAGCCACCCAATCCTCGAGAATCGGTATTTGGTCGCCGTTCTCGTGGCAATACATTGCCCAGGCCACAGCCAGTTGCTTGTGATTATTCATGCATTGCGCCCCTTGTGCGGTCGCCTGGGCATGACTTAACACCGGAAGCAGCACCGCGGCCAGAATCGCGATGATCGCGATTACCACGAGGAGTTCAAGCAGGGTGAACCCACGCTGGCGTATATGTTGGACCGGCGATTCCACGGTTTCATTCTCTGGGCTTTAATCAATAGAACGTCAAGTTGGAAAAGGCCGAATCACAGGGAGACAGCGGCTCGCCGTACATTCGAAGCCCGATAAAGCCGGAAGAGAACGTGCCGTCTTTAGCGTGCAGGACGGTGACGTCATTCAGGCGGACCTGTATCAAAGGACCTTTGGCGACAATGGTGATTTTCGCGGATTGTCCGAGCGCCGAAAAGGCGGTGGCATGATCATAGGATGCCAGCGTCTGTTCCTGTCCTTCCCACCTTTTGATCAGGGCGATATGGCCGGCATCGTCGCGCGAAGTGCCACCGGGTGCAAATACAACGACATACCCGTTATCGGCATCCTGCATCCGAAAGGCGATGCTGGCTTCGCGATCGGGACTCCTGGCAATTGTGGAAATGGTGACATCGTGGTATTTCGTTCGCGAAGCCAGAATACTGTCTCCTGCGACGCTATGACCGACAATCTGTCCATTGGCCCAACGCCATTGATCGGCCTGTCCCCGAAGGACACTCCAATCTTTGGGGATGCCCCGAATCGGACGCGGATGATTGTAAATAATAACTGTCGCGGTTCCCGCCAAAATAATCAGCGCGGCTGCGCCGGCCACTGCGGCCGTTTTTACTTTCGTCCATGCCATAATTTTTAGTGTTCCTTTGATGAGGGTTAATGTGGAAACGGAAGCGGTTGCGCCTTTGGCCACTGCCGCCACAGTCACCGATTGTGCCAGCGTTGCGGGCGCGGCCTGAACGGCATTGGCAGACATGGTTCCGGTAATAATGGCGGTCGTGGAACGGACGCCGTTTGCGGCAAACATTTTTCGCAATTTCTCCAGCGCCCGGTTCACGCGCATTTTTGCCGCGTCCTCGCTCGCGCCCATGGCCGCGCCGACGTCCCTGAAATTGCGGTTCTCAAAAAATCGCAAAACCAGCGCATCATGGTCTTTCTTTCCCAGCTTTTCCATTGCGGTGTCCAGCAGCGGCCCGACCTGGGACCATGTGTCGTCGGCAGCGGATTCATTTTGGATCTTTTGCATATGCGCTTCATGTTCGCGGCTCTGGCGGCGGTATTGGACTTTCAGGGCGTTGGCCGCCACGTAGCGCGCCGTACGGCAGAGCCAGCCGGACAATATGATTTTATCGCCCAATGAACCGGCCTTCCGGGCGAGGATGATGAACACCGCCTGCGTCACCTCTTCGGCTATCGCGGGGTCGCGCACCTGTCGCAACGCCACAGAATAGACCAGATCGATGCGACGCGAGACCAGCGCGGCGAAGGCATCTTCGGAATTACGCCGCGCATACTCGCGCAACAGTCGCAGGTCATCGTTCATTCTTTACTGATATATTTACGCGGCGCAGAAAAGGTAACAGCCAAATTAATTAAATATGCGGGCAAAGGGGGATCATTCTCATTCTCATCCTCATTTTGGATGCCAGGAGCGGTGCCGCATTTGCCACCAAAGCTCAACCATTTACACCCCTGCAAAATCTTGAAATTCCGCAGATTTCCCAATAAATCCGCATCTTTTGCCGTGGCAATCGGCCGATTTTTCCTCTCGTTTACAAATTTACTCACCTATATACACAAAAATGTGTAATCTCCGCCTCCGACGTGATTCAAAATGAAAATAACCCAAATACCCGGCTCCGTAGTCGCGCCAAAAGGCTTTTTGGCCGGCGCCGTCTTTTGTGACATTAAAAAAATCGGCACGGGCAAAGGGTCGGACAAGGGACAAAAGCGCGACCTCGCCCTCATTGTATCGGAAGCGCCGGCCACGGCGGCGGGACTTTTCACCACCAATCAAATCTGCGCCGCGCCGGTGAAGGTTTGCCTGGAGCACATCCGCAAAGGCGGGGCGCGGGGCATTGTCGTCAATTCAGGAAATGCCAATGCGTGCACCGGCAAGCAAGGATTGCGGGACGCGAAAGCGATGGCCCGGACGGCCGGACAGGCATTGAACGTTGCCGCGGAAAATATTTTTGTCGCCTCCACAGGAAGAATTGGACTGGCAATGCCGATGGAGAATGTGCACGCGGGAATTTTGGAAGCCGCGAAGCGCATCGGAAACACCCCCGAACACGCCGCGCACACGGCTGAAGCAATTATGACAAGCGATACCCGGCCGAAACAAATCGCCGTCGAATTCACTCTCAGAAAAAAATCCATCCGAATCGGCGGCATGTGCAAAGGCGCCGGGATGATACAGCCGGGCATGAGCGCCAATGGGAAACGTCCGGCGGCGCTGCCGCTTCACGCAACCATGCTTTGTTTCATTACCACGGATGCCGCTGTGGACGCGAAAGTCCTGCATGCGGCATTAAACGAAGCCGTCGCACAAAGCTTCAATCGCATCACTGTGGACGGTGACATGAGCACCAATGACACGGTTTTGGTTTTAGCCAACGGGCTGGCGGAGAACGAACCGTTCAAAATTCAGAGCCCACAATTCAAAATCTTTCAAACCGCGTTGAATCATGTTTGCCTCGAGCTGGCAAAGATGATTGTACGCGACGGGGAGGGCGTGCATCGCATTGTCACGGTGCGGGTGAGCGGCGCCAGAACGGTTGCGGAGGCCGATGCCGCGGCGCGCGCGGTGGGAAATAGCTCGCTGGTGAAGACGAGCTGGCATGGCGGCGACCCGAATTGGGGCCGGATCATCGACGCCATCGGCTATTCGGCGGCGCGAGTGGTGGAAGAAAAGGTCGACCTCGGCTACAGCGCGCCGGGTTCGAAGGAGATTCTCTGGAGCTTGAAACGGGGCCAGCCCACTAGCGCAACATTTCAGGAACTTTGCGCCGCGGTCGCGCCCAAAGAATTTGATTTGCACATCCGGTTAAACCTCGGCAAAGCGAGCGCGGTGATTTATGCCGCCGACCTGACGGAGGATTATGTGAACTTCAATAAAGGCGACGTCTCAGATCCGGCAACGCTGGGAGGGTGACGCGCGCTGCGAGCCTGGACTTCCCTGGTTCTGTGAGGTTCAGACGGGACGATTTGGACAAGCGTTAAAAGGGCGCCCCGGCCTGACTATTTGTTGTCTGAAAAGGACTTGCTGGCAGCACTGGCATCAACTATGCTTGTATAACCTGCCGGAAGCGTGACTAATACAGTCGATTAGCTTCTATAGTATCTTCAAATCCCGTCAGGAATAAAATTGACATTGCAGCGGGCACGTGGTTAGTGGGGTCAAAGGAAGTAAACTTTGGAGACGGTGCCCTGCAAGGGCCTGCCAACATGATGGCGAAAAATTCTATCGTTCCACGCGGAACTTGACGCTTTCATCTTCGAGCATTTGTTCGAGGATGGAACTAACCGGAAAAACAATCAAACAACAACATCCAACCAAGTTCGTTCGTTATTACGGTTAGCAAATAAGGAAAGGGTAAAACATGAAAACAAAAACCACACTAATCCTTGCTGCAGCGCTGGCAACGGGCCTCGCCTGCCAAAATGCGCAAGCGGAAAACCTGTTCGGCATTGATGTTTCGAGTTATCAGGGCTCGATCAACTGGTCGGACGTGCATGCGAACGGAGCCCAATACGCCTTCGCCAAGGCGACTGAAGGGAATTATTATGAAGATGCCGACTACAAGGCCAACATGAGCAATGGCAAGGCGGCCGGCATGCAGATGGGCGCATATCACTTCGCCCGTCCTGACATTGATTGCGTGAGCACCGACGCGAATTATTTCTGGGCCTTCGCGGGCGGTTATATCCTTGCGGACGGCAAGTCCCTCGATCCCATGGTGGATTTCGAGGTATTTGACGGCTCCGACTGCCAGCCCGATTACACGGCCTGGTTCAATCAATGGGCGGCCGATGTGAAGGCAAAAACTTCCGCCTTTATGCGCCCGGTCATTTATTGCAGCGCCTGCAGCGGCGCCTGCGACCTGATCCAATACAATGAGTCCGGCGGCATTGCGCTTTCGGGCTGGATTGCCGATTACAACGGCGAGGACCTGTACACCGGAAATCCCTGGAGCACCTGCGATTGCTGCAATGCCTGGGTCACCGGCTGCAGCACGGCCAACTGGACCTATTGGCAGGTTAGTTCCACGGGCTCGATTGGCGGCGTCTCCGGCGATTGTGACTTCGACGCATACCCGGACTCCCTGTCTGATTTGATCGCCTACCAGGGCGTAGGTGAATAATTGATTGATTCATGGCCCGCGCAGATCACGGCCCGAGCGGCCTAGGATTTGCGCGGGCTCCTGGTAACGATGCAACTCCGGTGGCCAGGCGTCACTGGAAGTTGACGTACTTGGGATGTAACTTATGCACTCGGGCTATTTGTTGCCTAAAAAGGACTTGCCACTGGTACTGGCACCGTCTATGCTAGTTACTCTGCCGGAAGCATAACTAATACAGCCCTTCAGCACTTATACTTCCTTCACTTTCTGTCAAGATGCAAATTGACAATAACGAGGACTTTGGGATAATTCGGTTCCAAGGTAGCAAGACCGAGACGACCCGCCATAGGGCCAACTACAACTACGATGATAGCGAATACCACAGTCCCCCTGGGGATTTTTTGCTTTCATCCTTGAACATTTGTTCGGGGATGGGACTAACCGTAAAATCAAACAACAACAACATCCAACCAAAGTTAGTTATAAGTTCAAACGGTTAGCGTCGGTAAGAGAAAGGGAAACACATGAAAATCAGCACCACACTAATCATGGCTGC
The DNA here is from genome assembly GCA_035503455.1 of Candidatus Sulfotelmatobacter sp. Taxonomy (GTDB): domain Bacteria; phylum Verrucomicrobiota; class Verrucomicrobiia; order Limisphaerales; family UBA11358; genus UBA11358. Next base: position 44,577 of record DATJTK010000172.1, read on the forward strand.
CGCGCTGGCAACGGGCCTCGCCTGTCAACATGCACAAGCGAACAACATCTTCGGCATTGACGTTTCGAGCTATCAGGGCTCGATCGACTGGTCAGACGTGAAGGCGAACGGAGCCGTCTTTGCCTTCGCCAAGGCGACCGAAGGGAATTATTATGAAGACGCCGACTACGTAGCCAACATGAAAAACGGCAAGGCTGCGGGCATGCAGATGGGCGCGTACCACTTCGCCCGTCCTGACATTGACTGCGTGAGCACCGACGCGAATTACTTCTGGGCCTTCGCGGGCGGCTATATTCTTGCAGACGGCAAGTCCCTCGATCCCATGGTGGATTTCGAGGTCTTCGACGGCTCGGATTGCCAGCCGGATTACACGGCCTGGTTCAATCAATGGTCGGTCGACGTGCAGGCAAAAACGTCCGCCTATATGCACCCGGTCATTTATTGCAGCGCTTGCAGCGGCGCGTGCGATTTGATCCAGTATAATGAGTCCGGCGGCATTACGCTGTCAGCCTGGATTGCCGATTACGACGGTCAAAACCTGTACACCGGAGCTCCCTGGGGCGACTGCGATTGCTGCAACGCCTGGATCACCGGCTGCGGTGACGGCAACTGGACGTACTGGCAGGTCAGCTCGACTGGTTCTATCGGCGGCGTCTCCGGCGACTGTGACTTTGACGCGTATCCACTCTCCCTGGCTGATTTGGAAGCCTATCAAGGCGTAGGTGAATAATTGATAGATTCACGGCCCGCGCAAAGATCATGGCTCCTGGGCCTTGAGATTTGCGCGGACCCTTTGGAACCATGCGCCCGAAAGGCAATTCTAATCGCGACGCCTCGCGCGAAGGCGCGGGTCCAGGACGGCCCATGCGTGGGGTTTTTATAACGATCACGGTTTTGGCGGCGCTGTTGACGGCCATCCTGGCATTTACACTGATGCACCGTACCAGTGTTGCCGTGCCCGCGCCATTGGCGGCCAAATCCGCGCCGTCGGTTGAATCTGTTTCGATTCCCAAACCGGCGGTCGCGCCCGCGCACCCTGTCACGGCTCCGGTTGCAGTGGCGCAGGCGCCCGCTCCACTCTCGCCGGAACTTTTGACCTGCCAGCAATTAGCGGATGAACTCGCCAAAATCGGCAACGGGCCTATTACCCCCGAGCAGGCGGCCCGGTTTAAAGCGGATTTAAAGGAACTGATCAAACGTGGCGCGGCGTCCGTGCCCGCGATCCAGGGATTGCTCGCACAGGATATGGATGTTGCGTATGGTGATGTGAAAGGAGGCGATCAATTGGGATATTCTTCGTTGCGTTCGAGCCTGATTGATGCCCTGAACCAAATTGGGGGCCTCGCGGCGCAATCCGCCCTGGTTGACACGATGAATTCGACGGCCGTGCCGGCGGAACTGCTGCAAATTGCGCAGGACCTCGATAAACAGGCGCCGGGACAGTACAACGATGAGATCGTATCCAACGTGCAGGCGACCCTCGCCCTGGCCGCGTCCGGGCAATTGGGCACAAACACCGAACTGGGGCCGGCGTATCGGACTTTACAAACCTTCGGCAACGCCAACACGACGGCAGATGCCGCGAACAGTGACCCGGTCGATTTCTATAACGCCGTTCAACTGGCCAATATGCCCAACGGCCAGGGATTGTCCTCGCTGGTCCAAATGGAGCAAAATTCCTCGGGGACATCACAGGCTATCGCAACCGATATGATCGCGCAGATGGCCGGACAAAATGGCGACGCGCTGACTGCCCTGGCGCAGATGGCGCAAAACGGACAAATCTCCCAGAATGAATGGCTGCAAATCGCGCCGATTTTGGGCGGCGCGCAATATCAAATGAACTCGGCGGGGGACGACTACACGGTTTCTAATCCCGATTTGACCCAGGACCAAATCGACCAGCGCATTCAAATGCTCAACACTTTCATGAATTTCGTTCCTCCCGGAACCGGCGGCTACAAGGCTATACAGCAGCAAATAACATCTCTTGGCGGACAAATGGGGAATTAAAAAAACAACGGGATAAATTCGACCTTATGAAACTAAAATTACTCTCTGCAATCGGCGTGGCGGGCTTGACGGCCGTCTCAGTCATGGCCACGGATTCTTT
>DATJTK010000173.1:0-10689 GCA_035503455.1 Candidatus Sulfotelmatobacter sp.
TGTTTCGGTTCGGTGCGGCTGCAGACCAAGCGTTCCAGTTCTTGCCGGTCCTCAGCGCCGCAATGAATCTGCCGAGCGGTTCTTGCCATGCCTAAACTTCGCAAACATTGTATCGCTTGTCAATGCAATTAAGCACTAGCTTGTCACCATTTCAGAGTTGACCATTCGGGAATACCTCTCAATCTTAGACCGGATTTCAAATTTAGTAGAATTTTATGAGCGATATGGTCACTCCTCCTCCTGTTCCACAGCATAAAACTTCCGCGCTCGCGGTGTGGAGTTTGGTGCTGGGCATTCTAAGCCTGATGTGCTTTTCCATTTTCACTGCCATCCCCGGGGTGATCTGCGGCCACAAGGCGATTTGGGGAATCGAAAAATCCGGCGGCAGCCTCTCCGGGAAAGGCCTGGCAATCGGCGGACTGGTTACCGGTTATATCGGCATCGCCATGGGAGTGTTTATTATCCCTATGATGATGGCCATCGCGATTCCGAATTTTGTCAAAGCGCGCGAAATATCCATGCGAAACGCGTGCAGTAACAACATGCACGAAATTCAGGCGGCCAAAAATGAATGGGCGTTGGCAAAAAACAAATCCCAGGGTGACGTTCCGACTGTGGATGATCTGACTCCTTATTTGCCAGACCACAAATTCCCGACTTGTCCCGCGGGCGGAACTTATACCATCGGCGCTGTGAGCAACGACCCGACGTGCTCCTTTCCCGGGCACGTAATGATCCAGTAAATTTGCGGGATTCCCGGGACATCACAGCTTCGCGCGGTTTTTGGACGGCCTGGACCTTTACGAAGGACAATTCCATCATGCGTGGCTTGACCAACCGTTTCCGCCAGAGACCTAACGCGGATCGCCATTTGCCATCAATTGGTAAATACTGTTGACAGTCCAAATTATTTACTATATGGTTTGTGGTATGAATAACGAAAAACCGTGGTATGAAGAAGTGGTTGTGCCTGCGTTGCTTAGGCATGCCCGTGGGACCTATGGCCTCGCCATGCACAGGGCTCTGGCTGAAGCGGGTTATGATGACATTCCCAAAAATGGCATGTATGTGATCGGCGGAATGGCTCTTAACGGCCATGCGATACCCTTGGCAGAATTGATAAAGCAATTACGCGTTTCCAAGCAGGCGGCGGGGCAGCTTGTAGATGCGTTGGTGCTGCGCGGCTATCTGAGGCGCGATGAAGATCCGAACGACCGCCGGAAATCGAACGTCACCCTGACCGAACGCGGTCGCGCCGCGGCCGTAGTACAAGCCGCTGCGCGGGAACAGATCGATGCCCGATTGCTCGCGCGGGTCAGACAAGAGGATGTGCTGCGAACGCGTCGAACGCTGGCGGCGCTCATCGACATAGGGCGGGCGGATTTGGAAGCTGAGCCGGACGATCTGTAAGGACCGCACGCCGTTGGAATCCCGGAGGGATTAGTGGAAATAGCCCGGCGTTTCAACGCCGGGTTTGAACGAAACACGACATGAGTCCCGAAGGGACGGCTGGTCGTTGTCGGGCCAAATATTCTCATATTCAACGGGTCCGTTTTCAACCGTCCCTTCGGGACTTATACAATTCCTGACCGACCCCGGCGTTGAAACGCCGGGCTATTTCCAATTGTCCCTGCGGGACACCATCGAGGCGAGCCTGCGCGGGTTGCCGCAGCTTCGAATCCTACCGCCATTTTTCAATTTAAATTTTTCCGTTTTAATTTCAAAATCGCCCCGTGCTTGCTTTTCAACTGAGCCGGTGGCGAACGGTCCTGGCCTGCGTGCTGCTTGCGGTCGTGACGCTGGTTGTCTATTGGCCGGCGCGGCATTACAAGTTCGTCGCATATGACGACGATGATTATGTCTATAATAATCAAATGGTGCGCGCGGGCCTGACCTGGAAAGGTGTGGAATGGTCGTTCGCCGACCGGCAGGCAAACAATTGGCATCCGCTCACGTGGTTCTCGCATATGCTGGATTGCCAGATATTCGGGCTGAATGCGGGCGGCCCGCACATGGTCAATGTCGCGCTCCATTGCGCCAATGCCATTCTCCTGTTCCTGCTGTTGCAGTCCCTGATGCGCGAGGAACCGCAGACCCTCCCGCGCCAAACGGACCTTTTCTGGCGCAACTTTTTTGTCGCCGCCCTGTTTGCCCTGCATCCATTGCGCGTGGAATCGGTGGCGTGGATTTCCGAACGGAAGGACGTTTTAAGCGCGTTCTTCGGGTTATTGTCGCTGCTGTGCTATGTCAAATACGCGCGCGGCAGCGGCCGTCCGCGGCTCTCACTCTCGTACCGGGGCGCGGCCTATTTTTTCCTGTGCAGCCTGTTATCCAAACCGATGCTGGTGACACTGCCGCTCATCATGCTGGTGCTGGATTACTGGCCCCTGAGTCGCTATAAAGCCTCGCCGCTCTCGGCCACCGCAGCCCCGGCGAAGGCGGCTCAACTCTCCCGCGCTTCAACCTTCGAAAGTCTTGTCAAAGAGAAATGGCCGTTTTTTTTGCTCACGGTGATTTTTTGCGGCATCACGCTGGTGGCCCAGGAACCTGGTCTGCCGGGCCAGAATATCGGCCTGTCCACGCGCATGGAAAGCGTTGCGGCCAACTACCTCGGTTACATCGAGAAATTGCTCTGGCCGCAACATTTGTCGTTCCTTTATTTGCGCCCGGACAGCATTCCGGCCGGGCAATGGATTCCGGGCCTGCTGATTTTGCTATTGATTAGTGCGGTGGTCTATTGCACACGCCTTCAATATCCGGCCCTATTCACCGGCTGGCTGTGGTTCCTGATTACGCTGCTGCCTGTCTGCGGAATTGTTTCGCTGGGCCGATTATCGATAGCAGACCATTATACGTATATTCCGAGCATCGGACTTTATTTGATGGTGACGTGGGGCGTTGCGGACGTGGCCGAAAAATTATTTTCATCGCCGGCCCGGCACACGGCATTGGTGACGGGCGCCATGGCCCTGCTCGCTATTTGCGCCTTCCTGTCCCGCCATCAACTCAAGTACTGGCAAAATACCGAAACGTTGTTTGACCACGCCCTTGCTGTGGACCCAAACAACTATGTGGCCAGCCAAAATCTGCGAATCTACCAGTTTGAAAAGAAATATCCCAAAATTCGAAAGCCGCCGCCGGAGTAATTTAGGGCCTGGGAAGCAGCGGTTAAGCGTTGAAAGGATCCACTGTGGAGCAAAATGGAAAGTGTGTGGTATTTCGAGTGGCAATCGTTAAACCGTATTCGCGCGCAATGGCGGCAATCTGAGTATCCCGAATATCAAATCGCTTCCACCAATCCGAGCCATGTTCGGCTTCAAGTTCTGCTGCGTAGCGTCCCCATTCGTAAGCAGCCGCACCGTCGAACTCGTAGAGCATGTCCGCATAATCCTCCACCAGGAACCGAAGCTTTTTTTCCAGCGCGGACTTTCGTTTGCCGTTGGGCAGTCGTTCGATTCCATAGCGCATTTCGGCCGATGTCACAGAGGAAAGGGCACACAGTCCACGATTCGACTTGAGCCAACTAACGACGCGACTGTCGGGCAATGGCTTTGACGTTTCTGAAACAATATTAGTGTCCAGCAGGAACGTCATAGCCGGGGCGGGCAGTGCATGTGGCGCTCCGGGATTTCGATGCCTTTCATGTCAAGCAAATGGTCCACGAGGTCCATCCGCGGCGGCCCTTCGACAGGACGGAACACAATTGCTCCTGACCGGGTCTGGCGCACTGAAAATGTGCTGCCGTTTCGAAACCCGCGCTTGTCGCGAATATCCTTAGGCACCACAATTTGGCCCTTTTCTGACATATGGACGATTGTCACAGTAGGAATTTACCACTGCATCACCCTAAATCAACCCTGTTTGATCATGCCAATTATATTTGAAAATCCACCGATGTCTTTTTATCCGCCTTGCTTAGAACGCGCATATCCAGGCCATCATAAATGACCAGTGAGTTTGGGGCGACGCTGTCCATAATAAACACGTTGCCGCCGATGGTGCTGCCGGCGCCAATGACTGTTTCCCCGCCCAAAATTGTTGCGCCGGGATAAATCGTGACATGGTCTTCGATAGTCGGATGGCGTTTCTGTCCCCGCAACGCCTGGCCGCCGCTGGTGGACCGCGCGCCGAGGGTCACGCCGTGATACATTTTGACGTGGTTGCCGACGACCGCAGTCTCCCCCACAACCGTGCCGGTGCAATGGTCCACAAAGAAATGGGACCCGATTTGCGCGCCCGGATGGATTTCCATTCCGGAACGCGTATGCGCCCACTCTCCCATGATGCGCGGAATGAGAGCCACGTTTTTCAAATACAATTCGTGCGCCATCCGTTGAACGGCGATGGCTTCGACAAAGGGATACGAAACGATGATCTCCTCGCGCGTGGCGGCGGCGGGATCGCCGCGAAAGGCGGCCTCCATGTCCGTGTGCAGGATTTCCCGGATGTGAGGCAGCCTGCCCAAAAACTCGAGCGTCAGCGCATGCGCCGCCTTTGCCACGTCCTTTTTTGGCATATCCGGCGGGGGGCTATATTCGAGGCTCTTGCGGACTTCGTCTTCGAGCTTTCCCAAAACCGAATCCAGCAAGGCGGCGGTTTCCACCTTGATTTCGGAGGAATGAATGAGTTTCTCGTCAAAAAACCCGGGGAACAGCAGCCGCAATAAATCGTGCGTGATGGCGGCAATAGCGCGTTTGGAGGGCAGGTTCTTTCCATCCAAATGATTGATCCCGCCCACCCGCGCGTAGGACGCAATCAATTCGTTTGTGAGTTTTGTGACAGTTTCCACGGAGACAGTATAGTTTGCGGATCCCAAATGCCAACTCCCAACGGGATTTCGGATTTGCGATTTACGATTTGCGATTTACGCGGTCAAATCTGGGCCGGCACGGCGGTGCTTAAACGTAAATCACGCCCGAACATTGCTGGGCAATGCCTTAATTTGGTAGGGCGGAAGTGCCCTTCCGCCCTGACTTCTAATCTTTCGGTAGTGCCTTGATTCAAATCAAGCCACCACCCATTGCTGGCAATGTTTGACAAACCCTGCCATCAGGCGTTACTATAAAGCGATGAAAGCTGTGTCCATCAACATTTCATTGAGCCCGGAATTGGCTGACTTTGCGCGGCAGGATTGCCACGCCAGGGCATTTGATTCCATGAGCGAGTATATGCGGGATTTGATTCGCCGGCGACGTCAGGAGGAAATCGAAGCAGACGTGGCGTTCCTTGAAAAATCGGGTGAGGGTGCGCCGCCGGGCGACCCTTCCGACAAGGAAATGAAAGAAATTTACGCCAGCATCAAAGCGCGCCGAAAGAAAAAGCATGAAGGTCGTCTTTGACGCCGGCGTGGTGTTTTCCGCAGCCGGATGGCGCGGCGAAGCGTATCGCTGCCTATTGGCTATGGCACAGCGCCGGGTCACTGCGTATGCAACTGCTGAAACATTGGATGAGTTGAGCAATCTTGTTGTGGATCGCGGCGACAAAGCACGACACCCGGTAACGAATACGCTCAATTGGTACCAGAATAGAGTGAAACGGGTCGAGCCGGCGCCGTTGGGAAAGCAGCGAAGCCGTGATGTTAAAGACGATCCATACCTGGCCTGCGCAATCGCCGCCGGAGCGAAGGTGATCGTCACGCGTGACGAGGATTTATTGGTTTTGGGAAAACCCTTCGGAATCGAAATCATCACTCCACGTGAATTGCTTGTTCGGTTAGCCAGGGGGTTGTAGATCAGTAGGATTGCACCGCATCCACCGCCTGCTCCACACTGATGCCATTCATACACCGGAAATCGATCGGGCACTCCCGCAAAAAACAGGGTGAACACGGTACGTCTGTGCGTAAAATTTTCAGGAGTGAATCGTTTGGGACCAGCGGCGCGGTCAACTCGGGCGACGTACTGCCAAATATTGCCACGACCGGAACGCCCAGCGCGGCGGCTGCGTGCATGGGTCCTGTGTCATTCGTCAGAAACACGCGGCAGAGCTTCATGAGTGACATCAACTCGCGCAACGATGTCCTGCCCGCAACGTTGAAAATCGGGGCGCTTCCCAAAGCGGATTGAATTTGGCCGGCCAGGTCCGATTCATTGCGCCCGCCGAACACGATCCACGCGCAGTTTGTTTTCTTTTGAACTTCCTTCGCGGCGGCGATATATCTCTCAATCGGCCAACGCTTCGCCGGCCCGTATTCAGCACCCGGATTTATCCCAAAGATTGGATTGGCAATGGCGGACAAAGCAAATTTTTGCCGCGCCGCATCGACTTCCTGCGTCGTCACAAATAACGCAGCGGGCAACGGCTCGGGATTTGCGCCCAGAACGGCGGCCGCCAAATGCAAATACTCGCGCGATTGATGGACGGACGGGGAAAATTGTGGCATCCGGGGAAGTGATTGCGGATTGGCCGTGATGAGAGCCTTGATCTCGCTTTCCGTGCGTTTGCGCATTTTTACAGCGTCCGCGCGCGGCGCGATCGCTTTGGTGAGAAACCAGTTCCGCCACGGCCGTGAATAACCAAGCCGGCCTGGAATCCGAGCCAAAAAAACTTCCAATGCAGAGCGGGGCGAATTCGGCAATACCAGGGCCGTCTGAAATTTTCCGGCCCGCAATTTTTTGGCCACGGAGAAAACGCCCTCCGCGGGTGAAAAGGCAATCGTTTCGTTGATGGCCGGATGGTTCAGCCAAAGCTCCGCCAGTTTTTCCGGCGTCAGCAAGGCGATGTGCGCGTCAGGAAATTTCTCGCGAACCCGCAGGAGGGCCGGCGTGGTCATGACAGCGTCGCCAAGCCAGTTGGCGCCGCGAATGAGAATGCGCTTCACTAAGAGTTTCTGGTTTTGCCGAGGGGATTTTGAGCCACAGATGAACACAGATGAAACACAGATTTTTTCAAACCCGGTCTTATCTGTGTTTCATCTGTGTTCATCTGTGGCTAAACTTGTTCCTCCTCGATTTTTGCCGGTTCCTGGATTTTGGACGCTCCATTTTGCGCTTTCCAGCGGCGATGCACCCAGAACCAGTTGGCCGGGTCGCGCAGGATGGCTTTTTCAAAGGAGCGGTTGACGTCGCGCATGATGTCGGCGCTGGAACGTGGCGCGCCGTCTTCGTGGGTAGGAATTTTGTCGCCCAGTTCCAGGCGCCATCTTGCGGAGGCCACGCGGAAACAAAACGCCGTGTACAACTCACACCGATAACGCAACGCGAAGATGGCCGGCGCCAGGCCGGTGTCGCAATCACGCCCGAAAAACGGCGCGCGCAGGCCGCGGGAGCTTTGATCGGCCAGCAATCCCAGAATAATGTTGTTGCTGTTCATGGCGGCGCGCAGGAGCGGGCCATCGGTGCGGCGCTCGAAAAAGAGGCAGCCGGATTTTTCGCGGACCGCCTGCAGCAGCCGGTTCAGTTCGGGCTGTTTGAGGGCGCGATAGGTGGTCGCGCACTGGTAGCCCGGCGAGATATTCTGGAACCGCGCGTATAATTCAAAATTCCCGAAATGGCCAATAGCCATCACCATGCGCCGGGGCGGGCCAAGCTGTTCGGGACGAACGAACTCAACATAGGGACGGAGTTGTTCCATGGTCATGGAGGCGGTTTTGACGGCGCAGGCGTAATTCTCCCCGATGCGCCGGAAATTTTCCTTTGCCAGTTCGAAAATTTCCTGCCGGGACATTTTGTCGCCGAAACACATGAGCAAATTGTCGAGGGTGACGCGCCGATGCCGCGCATCAAGGCGGAAGGCGATCGCGCCGCCAAGCCGGCCCAGCCGCGCGACCAGCGGCAACGGAAGCGACTGAACGAAGGCGATCAGCCCGCGGGCCAAAAAATAGACGATGATCATTTCAATGCCGTTTCTTCACTTAAAACAGATTTTCCGGACGCAATCCTGGAAGTCGTTCGCGCCGCTCACGATTTTAATCTCCACACGCATGAAATAAATCGGCAGGTCGCGCCTGTCAATTTTCGGGAAGCGGACGGCGTCTTTCTGTGTGGTAATGATTACGGAGGCCTGACGTTTTTTGCCTCTATTGATGACGTTTAAAACTTCCTGTTGCGTGAACCGGTGATGGTCCGCAAAGCGTTTGGAATAAACCAGTTCAACGCCCAGCGAGACGAGGCTTTGCTCGAAACTTTCCGGCTGGGCAATGCCGCTTAGGGACGCGGCCTTTTTGCCGCGCAACAACTCCAGTTCCTTTCGTTCACCGGTAAAAATGTCCTCGAGATAGAGCGGATGATGGACGCATTCGATGACGGCGGCGTCGGAATTGAATTTGGCGATACGCTCGCGCAACGCGGCGGTTTTGCCGTCGCTCTTGGTGATGAAAATGGTTTGCGCGCGTGAAAGATGGGAGGGCGGCTCGCGCAGGGTGCCGCGCGGCAGTAAGTGTTCGTTGCCAAAGGGTTGCTGCCGGTCAATCAAAACGACGTCATGCCGGCGCCCGCGCAGGTCCCAATATTGGAATCCGTCGTCGAGCAGGAGCGTGTCACAACCAAATTTTTCGATGGCGTAACGCCCGCTCTTGATGCGGTCCTTGTCCACGAGCACGATGACGTCGCGCAAATTGGAGGCGAGCATGTACGGTTCGTCGCCGGCCATTTCCGAATCGAGCAGCAGTGATTTGCCATCGGAAACGACGCGCGGAGGGGTGCGGTCGTCCCGAAGGAGGACTTTGTCAAAGAACCATTGACGGAATGGCTTGGGTTTGGAGCGATAACCGCGGGACAGGATGGCGACGTTGCGGCCGGCGTCGCGCAGTTCGCGGGCGAATTTCTCGACGACCGGTGTTTTGCCTGTGCCGCCCACGGTCAAGTTGCCAATGGCGATGACCTGAACACCGAGGGTTTTGTCACGGAGGATGCGGTTGTTATAGAGCCATCGCCGGATATTGACACAGATATGAAATCCCTTGGACAGGGCGAACAAAAGGACGCGAGTAGCGTTCGCTTTGAAATCGTGACGTTCTTCAAAGATGACCTCGAGGACAAACGTTTCGAGGGATTCAGCCCAGACCTGAAATTTTTCTCGCATCAAAAGGAGCGGTTAAAGAGCCGGCGCCGGATGTGAACGCCAATTCGAAAGAGCCTGAACAGGGCCAACAGCAAAGGGCGCAAAACGTTTGCCTTGAAATCATGGCGATTGCCAAAGATGACTTCGAGGACAAATGTCTCGAGGGAATTACCCCAGACCCGGAATGTATTTCGCATTAGAGGGGGATTGTGCCAAAAGGGAGGGCCCGTGTTCAAGTCGGGGGCGAGGGGGGGAGCGCCATTGTAGTGCCATGAGTGCATGGGTGCCAAGTGGCAGAACGGGGCGAAGATGGAAGAAGGAAGATAGAAGATGGATCAAAAACGGATGAATTCAATGCCATGAGCGCTAAATGCGGAATGCGGAATGTCCGAGGATGAGGACCCGTCTTCGCTCGGAAGCTACGCCGGGCAGGCCCCGTCTTTGCTAAAGCTACGGCGCGGCAAGTCGGAACGATTAATTTCTTTTCAGGGATTGAATGAATCGATACAACTTTGCGGTGACGAAACATCGCATCGGCATTATTGGGGGCACGGGGCTTTACAATATCGAGGGATTCACCGGCCAGAAATGGGTCAAGGTCAAGACGCCGTTTGGCGCGCCTTCGGATGATTTTTTGACCGGCAGACTGGCCGTGCGCGACGTTGTTTTTCTGGCCCGGCACGGGCGCGGACACCGGATATTGCCTTCTGAACTCAACCATCGCGCCAATATTTGGGCGATGAAAAAGCTGGGCGCGCAATGGATCCTGAGCGTCAGCGCGGTGGGGTCACTTCAGGAAAAATATAGGCCGTGCGACGTGGTTTTGATTGACCAATTTCTGGACCGGACCAAACAATCGCTCAATCACACGTTTTTCGGGCGCGGTATTGTGGCGCACATTTCGTTTGCCCATCCGATTTGCGAAGAACTGCGGCAGATACTCCTGGAGACCGCGCGGGCATGCGGCGCCAGCGCGCACGACGGCGGCACATACGTTTGCATGGAAGGGCCGGCATTCAGCACCCGGGCCGAATCCCTGACGAACCACCGCGCCGGATACGACGTCATCGGCATGACAAACCTGGGCGAAGCCAAGTGCGCGCGCGAAGCCGAAATCGCCTACGCCACGCTGGCCATGGCGACGGATTATGATTGCTGGAAGGAGGAGGAGCACGTGACGCTGGAAATGATTATTGCGAACCTGCATCGCAACGCGGACATGGGAAAAAAAATCGTGGCCGCCGCCGTTTCCAAAATTCCAGCCCAACCGGATTGGCCGTGTCATTCGGCGCTGAAACATGCCATCATGACGGACAAAAAATTTTGGCCGAAGAAGACGGTGACGGAGTTGAAACCGATATTGGCAAAATATGTTTGAATTTACGATTTACGCGGCGAGCCACATCGAGTGCGTGACATTCTCGTTTGAACAACTCTCCCTCCCCATGAACCGCAACATTCTCATTCGAACGATTCTCTCCCTCACCCCGGCCCTCTCCCGCTGGGAGAGGGAGAATCGTTGGCCGATGGTTGGACGCTTGCACGGCAAACGACACCGTATGGTCAGGGCGCAGGTCCCCCGATTTGGGAGTCGGACCACTTCGAAGCGTCAATTGCCATTTGAAAGTCCAACGACGTCCGAAAGCGGTGTCGCGCAGACTTGCCACCGCACTCCAAGACGGCAAGCGC
>DATJTK010000174.1:0-69950 GCA_035503455.1 Candidatus Sulfotelmatobacter sp.
TTGTCGCTCCGCTCCAAAGACTCCGTTCCGCCGAAGGGGCTGGACAAACGTTACAGAACAATGAAACAATGAAATTAACGACCGGACTCAGTGGTGATTTTTAATTGACGCTGCTGGTGAAGAATAGTTGTCGTCAGGGACATGGCACTGATTTCTCCCATCTTCCATCTTCCAACTCCACCAGTTTTCATGTAGAAATCCCGAAGATTGAAAACCAGGAAAACCAGGACACATACCAGAAGCAAGGATCGCCTGACCAAAGCCAGGCGTAGTTGGAACATGAGCCGCATCACCGGCAAAAACACGAAACCGGAGATGATCGTGCGCTCAATGCTCCACAAAATGGGCTAGACGCAGCCATTGATCAGCCTATCGTCGGCGAGGTTTTGCAGCTGGTCCATTGGCTTTTAAGTCGACGCAACACTATATTCATTCGATCACAAGTCTGCGAGCGCACGACGAATCCGGCGCAGCAAGCGCGCCTCATTCCTCTTCGCCAGCTCGTGTTCCCAAACTCGCAACACTCGCCATCCTGCTTGACGCAAAGTGCGCGTCACCAATCGATCCCGGGCTTGATTCGTTTTAAGCTTCTTCTGCCAATAGACGCTACTCTTTCTGACATGGCGCGAATGCATTGGGCATCGGTGCCAGAAACATCCGTCGACGAAAATTACGACCCTAGGTTTCGAAAAGACGAAATCTGGCTTCCCAAAGACTTGTCGATGCCGCCGCCAACCCTTTATTTCGTTACGACGGAGCAATTTGACCAATGCAACCTCTGTATCCTTATTGCCGCGGCTACGAATGAGCGCCATGCGCTCCGACCTTTGAACCCTGTTGAGAAAGTCTGCCATCTGATCCCGCAATGTTAAATCAAATGGTTTTCAAAATGCTCTCCAAGTTATCCATATGCTTGATCAAATTTTTCCGGGCCCTCATGCACCACTCGTGGTCCACGTATATTGCGTCATGACCTTTGAGGTGAGACCTTAAGATACACTGGCCGTGTTCATCCCATTGCTTCTCTACATGTGCCATCGTATTGCGTGGGTGAATAACTTCAACCGGGAAGAGGGTATAAACGGACTTTAATTCTTTTAGCGCTGCCAATATTTTGGCTTCTTTCTCGGTTCCATTGCCATCTGAAGCTTTTTTGTTTAATTCTTTAATTCTGTCTTTTAAGATCCCCTGCAGTAGCTTGTCCTTTTTGCCAAAATCGAATAGCCCGAATTCAGGGTCAAGCAGTCGATCTCGGAATAAAACGCCCTGATCTCCAAAGCAGTGAACCAAAACCTCGTTCAGCTTCGCCTCGATATCAATTGTCTCAGCAATCACGAGTCCACGAATGTTATTGATGTCTTGGGTCTTTTTCAGAGTCAGATCAATAACTGCGAGGATTCGCTCCTCGGCGTCCTCCCTGGACGTGAAGTACACACCGTCGGGCGGCGTTTCAAATTTATCCTTTGGGTTTCCTGACTGTGAGTAAAAGACGATTTCGATTAAGACGTGCTTTTTCCTGATTGTTTCAATTAATTCCTTGCCGGTAACCTTTGGCAACTGAAAATCCACAATGATCAGGTCCAACTCGGGATTCCTTATGGCCTCGGCGATGTTCGCTCCGTTTCGCTCGAGGGCTATGTTTAGGCGAAAGCCAAGCCCGTCGCAGTGATCTTTAAGGGACCCTTCAATTGATTGCACCCATTTAGGTGTGTCATCAATCCATAGGATATTATAGTCCAGTTTCATTTTCTGAAGATAAGGACGAACTCTGCTCCATTTTCATTTTTTGTGTTTAACTCGATATCCCCGTTCATGCCCCGAACAATCTCGGCAACGTGGTACAGCCCTAATCCCGAACCGTTCGTTGTCGAAAATCCCATCTCAAATATCCTCTTCGCGTTTTTTTTCGGCACGCCAACACCATCATCCTTGACGCTCAACTTGAGTTCTTTCGCCGTCGCTTCTAATACAGTAACGACGATATCCCTTGCCTTGTGCTTGCGTGAATTACTGAACAGGTTGTCCATCACGATGCTCATCTCGATAGGAGTAAAGGCCGTTACGAAAGCGGCGGGCTTAGGAGCGACAAATCGGACGCTGATTTCATCGTCATCTGGGGTTCGGATTGTACCCGCGCATACATTAAGCACATACTCGCGGATGAATTCAACCATATCAGCGCTGATTTCAACAGCATCCATAACGAAGTTGGCCTTTGTCGCAAATCGGACTATGGTTAAGATTTTTTGGGCCTCGTAACTGATGCGCTCAATGGTAACGCCAACAACTTCTGGCAACAGGGGCTTGCCCTGTTGAATTCGGCGGCTCAAGTCCTTCACGTGGTTTTCAATCGTACCCGCCGAAATTCCAACATAGTGATGTA
Organism: Candidatus Sulfotelmatobacter sp.; assembly: GCA_035503455.1. Classification (GTDB taxonomy): domain Bacteria; phylum Verrucomicrobiota; class Verrucomicrobiia; order Limisphaerales; family UBA11358; genus UBA11358. The sequence continues at coordinate 2,384 of DATJTK010000174.1, forward strand.
GGTTGACCACTTGAGCGAGATCGCGAGAAAGGACCGATTTCAAAAAAAGGTTTTGGGTCGTCGTTTGGCGGTGCTCTTTCTCAGCCTTCGCTTCGGCTTCCCGCGCACGTCGCGCTTCCTCTTCGGCAATCCGGGCCTTCTCTGCAGCTTCCCGTGCCTCCTGTTCAGCAGCCTTTGCCTTTTCTTTAGCCACGCCTGCTTCCTGCTCTGCCTCTTCCCTGGCTCGGGTGAGAACCTTTAGGTGCTTTTCGGCCTTGGCAGCTTCAATGATCAGAACCCTATTATTTGAATCGGCGGCGATGCGTTTGAAATTCTTGAGCAGCGATGAAACGCTACTTTCTGAACGGTTCTCCAATATGTTTAAAAGATCTGGGTCGTAAGAGAAATCCAGCACCTGTTCCGACTTCGTAAGCCGAGCGATTAGGTCAAAAATGTGAGCCTTTGTTTCTTCTGGTGATAGACCTTCTTGATCGAGTAAGTCACCATCGTTTCCGAATCGTATAATTCCAACGACAAAAGCCTCAAGCCTTTTCAAAGCAAACTCAATAAAAAACTCGCGCAGGTCATCAAACGCTTCATTATCAACGAGCCCGCCATCCCTACTGCTGGTTTCGCGGAATTCCGAATTATCGCCATTAATTTCGATTCGCCCGGTAAGATCTCGAGTGCCCAAAAAGCGTGCTTGGCCTTGTTGCTTACGTCTATTGATACCCAGTTTGTCCTCGTGTACGTCACCAAACGGATGGATGCGAAATCCATTCTTATAGAGAAATACAGAACCGTACTCCACTGGGCGTAGCCCCATGCTCTTTGAGAAAAGCATTTTGGCGGAATGATTTAACGCGAAAAGATAGATTGAAATATTTTTCAAAGTCTTTTCGTAAGGATTCTTCTCGCGGATTTCATAAATCAGTGTTCCTCTGTCTGTCAATTTCGTGCTTAGTTCTTTTCCGTCCGCCGCAACACGCACTTCAATCTGTGTGGTCTTGAGCCGCAAATTTTCAAATAGAAAATTGCGAATTCGCCCATTAACTATATTCCATGGCTCGGTCTTCGGTGCCTCACTATCAGCTGCCTTTTCCTCCGGAACGTGAAGATAAATCGCGAAGTCATCGACGTCGTTTTCCTGATTCGGGTTAACGAGCCTTTCTAACGATCGTCTCAACCCCAGGAGCTTGTCGCGCGTCCAGTCGCTGCTTCTCAAGCCGCCGATTTCGAGAATTGTTCCACGGCGCAGGTGATACGGGATTGAATGCGCGGTTTTATACTCAACCGGCACAGCGATAAATTCTTTTTTGGCATCTACCTCGAAATCATTCCAGTTAACCGTCAAAATATTGAACGGAGCCCCCGACGCATTCTTTCGGCTATAAACTTTCAAATTGCTTCCGAGTCGATCGCAGGAAAAGCGGCCAATGCCCTTCGCTCCAGCATAAACCCTGGTAGATTTGATTTTGTCCCGATAGTCTGCGCCTTCTTTCTTGGCGGAGTATGCCACAAAAAGCCACTTGTTGAATAAATCCGGCCGATCCATTCCGTTGCCATTATCCTGAACCACGATTCTAGCGCTCTTCGAATTCAGCGACATGAAGGTAATATCAACACGCGTGGCATTTGCATCGAACGAGTTCTTTACCAATTCGAAAACGGCAATAAAGTCGTTAGTTATAAGCTCCTTTCCGATGATAGTCTTCAGCGCGGAGCTTACTCGAAAGGATGGTTTGGTTTCAGGCATCGTGGGCCAATTGTTTTAACACATACCCAGCAAGCTCTGCAAAAAGTGGCGGAATCGCGTTGCCAACCTGCGTGTAGCGAGGGACCTCTCTGGATCGGCGGTCACCGCCGGATGTATATTTGCCCCGAAACTCAAAGTCATCCGGGAATGATTGAATCCGAGCACACTCGCGAACAGTAAGTACCCGTGGCTCGGCGTAATGAATGTAGTCGTCTGGGAGACTGGTAATCGTTGGACAAACTGCGTTTTCGTCGAGCGGGGTAATCGAACGTTTTTTCAAATCATACTTCGTCCGCAAATCGCCAGAGAGTTGTTTATCGCGGGGGGCGTGCTCCAGGATTTCTTCAAAACGCTCAACAATGTGCGGACGGTGCCTCGGGAATCGGTGGCTGTCGGGAATTTTCGGCAGGTAATCCAGGCGCATCAATTTCTGATATTTGTTCTTCGCAGGAGCGTATTGTCCAGAACGAAAATTCCTCGAATCCGGGCATTCGGCTTCGCCGTGCTGCCGCTCCAAATCAGAAATCGCCTGTGACACGCTTTGAACGATCCCCAAGCCCTTTTTCTTCAGGAATTCAGTCCTACGCTCCGTCAGGCACTCGAAAAACTCTTCAGCTTTTCCAATTAGTGTGCCGACGAGAATAAAGCGGAGCCGCCTTTGGGGCACACCGTAATTCCCGAAGTTTATAATCTTCCAGCAGACGTCGTAGCCGAGATCCTTCAATCGCCGGACGACTTGGGCCGAGTACACAACCCCTGAGCCGTTTTTCAAAAATTCCATGCCGAATCCGCGGACATTCTCGAAGAATAAAAGCTTCGGCATGACCAACTCGACGAACGAAACATATGAATCGACCAGCCTGTTCCTGCGGTCCCGTTGGTTGCGCCGCCCATTGACCGAAAAACCCTGGCACGGAGGTCCGCCGGCAATCAGGTCTACAGATGACGCAAGCTTCCGAACTTGTGTTTTATAATTCAAAAGAACCTCGTCGATGTCATGCGGGCCAAGCGGGAACCAACCTGGCCAACGAAAATGTTTTTTCCGATCAATGAGATTGTGCCTAAGCGTCTCGAAGGCAAACGCATCCTTTTCAATTGCAAAGAGCCCTTGCCAGCCAGATTGCATCAGTCCCCATGATAGGCCGCCACAGCCAGCATAGAGGTCAATGTACTCGAGAGACGCCATTTTAAACGCTTTTCTTAACAGTTGTTAACCGCTATGTCATGCACTTTTCGGCATGGAGTCTCAGAAATCCCGCATCCGGCGCAAATTTCTTCGGCAGCAGCAGACGTGCGCCGTCAAAGCTAGTGAGCCAGCGCCTGGTTTCATTGTCCTCTGTGGATTCGCTAAGCCGCCCAGAAAAGCGGATGAGGTACCCGTCTTCAATCCACATCAAGTGCCGGTCAAACGCACGGTCGTGGAGTGCGTTCAGGCACAGGCCGTTTCGTGGATTCAACCGGTTTTTTTCATCATCGGACCACGGGATGATGTGGCTGGCCGTCAGCAGCGGTTGAACGGTCAGACCGGTGACACAGCAGCGGAAATTATAGGCGGAAAGAATACGGTCACGAAAAAAGCTTTGGTTCACGCGCACGCGAACGGTCGCCTCGCGCTCCAGTCCGGCCGGTGGCAGGTCATCGGTCTCCACGTCCGCCACCTCTTCAATGGGTTTGTGAAGTCGGGCGGCCAGCAAACGTTCGCTTTCGAAGGCCAGCGTTTCCGGTTGATCGGCAAATTCGCGCCAGATTTCCACCTCGCCTTTGGCGCCATGGCTCATGCCGCGAATTCCGCGCGCCTGCAGCGCCGGGTCGAGCCGCGCAAAATTGGAAAGCTTCAGCGAGACCGCGCCAGCCCTGCGCCCCAACAATTTTGCCAATTGGATGACGCGCGGGTTGTGCATGTGGATTTGCCCGAATGGAATTTTGCAATACAAGTTGAACGCCAGGATGTGCTCCTCGCGCGTCCAATCTTTGTGTTTCCCGGCCATGACCTGATTTCCGCCAAAATTGTGACTGTTTAACATGTTTGGCAAGCACGATGTTGCGAATTGAAATCCGTACCGTTACCATGACCGTAAATTATCACTGGCATGGTAAATATGGACCTCAAGGGAATTCTGATTCTTCCGATTTATACCGCCTTGTTTATGGCAGTATTTGTAGCGGTCGTTGCATGGGACCGGCGCAAACGACGGACTCGAAAGCCGTTTGGTGAAAATGTGAAACTCTTGCGGATGCCGGGCGAACATCTTTGGCGGCAAGTAATCGAGAAGGACGCGTCCGAGATATATTGGACATTTGGCCTAATGGTTTTGCCGATCTTTGCCGCATGGTTGGCCCTTCAAATTGCGGCTCATTTTTTCAACAAATCGTACGTCGGCTTTGTCGTCGCAATCGTTGTTTTCGTATTCGTCATGCTGTTATGCATTCGATGGCTGGTCGCTCGGCTGCAAAGACGCCAAAATGAATACCTGGGATTTTTCGGCGAGCGGTTCGTTGCAGATTGTCTCGAGCCTCTGAAAGAAAACGGATGGTTCGTTTTCCACGACATTCAATGCGATGGTGCGACCGGGAAATTCAATCTGGATCACGTGGCCGTTGGCCCAGGCGGAATTTGGGTGGTTGAAACGAAGACTCGGCGCAAGGGCCGCGCGCGCCCTGACATGGACCCTGGGAAAGTGGTGTTCGATGGCGCGAAAATCATCTGGCCGTGGTGGAATGATTCGACCTCCATCAAACAGGCAGCGAATAATTCGAACTGGCTTCGAGATTGGTTGGAAAAAATGACTGAGAGGAAGTTTGACGTTTCCGCCGTGATTGCGATTCCGGGATACAAAGTAGAAGCAAAAAGCAGGACAGGAGTCCGGGTAGTAGCACCAGAAGACCTTCAAGATGTCCTGGTTGGCTATGGAAAAACGATATTGTCTGCCGAAGATATCAGGATGATTCGTCTTCAATTGGCCGCCAAATGCCGGGACGTGGAGTTCTAACCGGTTTTTGAACAACAAAGGCCAAAAGCACGAAGACCGGGCATCGAATTATTGGATCACCGGACATCGGATTGTTAGACCCGGATTCGCTCGGAAGCTTCCGCCTACACTGAATACGCCCCAAAGCTACGGCGGACAAGACGCCGGGCAGGTTGCTGGATAAATGGATTTGCGGGATGGGGGATCCGATTTGGGCAGAGCGGCAGCTAGTGGCAGCTCTGCCCTACCGTTTTTGGATTTGCCGGCCGCGGCGCAGGGCAGGCTATGAGGAATTCACGAATCTGGGAAGGAAGACCGGATTTTTCGCCCATTTATTCAACTATCCACCGATCCGACCATCCAAAATCCCCACCAGCGATAACGTTAATGTAGCTTTTTGTAGCTTTTGGTGTTGCCAAAATGTTGCCGACTAAACCATTGGCATTCAACGATGTAGCCGATGTAGCCGATCTTCAGAGCAATCATCATCAAATCATAGCCAAAACCGAAAACTTTTTTAACCACGAAACACACAAAACACACGAAAGGTTTTCGCGGATTTAAACAATGAGGAAAACAGGAATTCAGGAACTTAAATCTGCGTCAATCTGTGAAATCTGCGGATCATGGTTATGGATTGACGGGATGGGGATCCGATTTGGGCAGAGCGGCAGCTCTGCCCTACCGTTTTCCGTTTTCCGGTTGGTAAACGTGTACCATGGCGCCGGTACTGAAAACTTTCGTTTCAATCAGCTTGAGGTACAGAGGCTTGCTGAGCTTTTCAAATAGACCGAAACCGCTGCCCGCCGCCACAGGATGGATGGCCAGGCAGAATTCATCGATGAGACCTGTTTGAACCAAATTTTGGGCAAATTCAATGCCTCCATGAGCCATCAGGTCTTTGCCCTTTTGTTTCTTAAGATCTCTGATCCCTTTAGCCAGGTCACCGGTGACGACCTTCGCATCCGCCCAACCTTTTGCGATCGAGGCCTGACTCGGATCAAAGCCTTTTTTCGAGAAAACGATTTTAGGAATTTCGTTCATGGGCTTCGCAAGGATTCCGCCGGCATTGGGCCAAAAAGAAGCCATCTCGCAGAATGCTTTTCGGCCCATCAGATGGGCCCCTGCCTGCCCCATTTTTTCCGCGACCCAGGCCGCTCCGTCAGGACTTCTTGATTTGGCAAAATCGAGTTTTCCATCGGATGATTCCATAAATCCATCGATCGATACGGATATTCTCAAAATTAATTTTCTCATTGGGCCTCAAGGCTGGTCCCTTTAAGCGGCATGAGCAAGGCCAAAGGAGGATTCGAACAATGATGAAAATAGGAATTCAGGAACTTAAATCTGCGTCAATCTGCGAAATCTGCGGATCCCATTCCCTGACGGTCGCGGCTCTGCTCCAATCTGTGCCGACTTTTTCCTTTTTCCTTTTTAATTTTGCCATTCGTTCACACCCCCGTGAACGAACGCAAATCAAAACGCGCCTGGCGTGAACGACAAATCTTCGAATTTCCAAATAAAAACCCCGTTTTTTAGCCTCCAAACGTTTCGTTCACGCTTTCAACACCCTACACTTGCGTTTTCGTGAACGAAGCAGTCTGCACCGCAGAAACAGAGCCCCGGAGTGAGGTGCCGCGAACCACGAACCACTATGCCGCACGCAAAGGGCGCAAAGTCCGCAAAGAATTTTTGGCGTTTCCTATCCTTTGCGTCCGTGGCGACCGTTGCGTGAGGCTTTGTTGTTCAAATCCGAGGACGAGGACGAACCCCTTTTACCCGGTTTCGTGTGGTTCGTGTATTTCGTTGCGCGAGATCAGACGCGCTCGCGCTTATAAATTGCGCTCGCGTTCCGCACTGCGTATTCAGGCGCTTTGAATTATGGACATCCAACCCGGGGCGGCGCTCAGTGGCAGTGCCACTTCCAAGATTCGCTTGCCCCGGGCTATTATAGTCCGCTCTTTCAGGGCTTCAGTTAGCACCTTCTGCCGCAGGGGCGGCGGCGGGCCGTTTGCGCCAGAGAAACCATAACCCAAGTCCCGCCGCCACTCCGCCAAGATGCGCCAACGATGCCACAGTGCCGTGACCGGACATTTGAATCATTGCTCCAAACAGTTGCATTACAAACCACAGACCGAAAAGCACCCACGCCGGAAGCCGAACCCAGCCGGAATGTCCCCGCAACCATAACCACCAGAAAAAGATCGCAATGCGCGCCCTGGGAAATTGAAACGCATAAAATACCAGCACGCCGGAAATGCCGGCGCTGGCCCCGATGGTTGGCAAATTGGAACGGGGATCTCCCACTATATCCAATATGTTGCCGACAAAATCGGATCCAAAAATCAGGAGCAAAAATCGCCACCATCCGAGGATCCCCTCCACTTCGCCGCCGAATAACAGGAAGAAATAAAGATTGCCGAATAGGTGCGCGAAGCCTGCGTGCAGGAAAAACGACGTCAGAAACGTCAGGCCGCCGTACCGCAATGCGTGCGCCGGTACGAGCCCGAAATTCTCTATCGCTTCGCGCAGATCGGAAAACGCGCAGAAACTCACGATGACGATGAGAAGGGACAAGCCCCATGTCACCCACGGCCGGCTGGCGACTTCCGCGTTGTAATATTTGACCGGAAAGCCCAGGGAAGCCGGGATCCATTTCCAGGCCTCGTCCGGCGGGTCGGTCAGAACATCTTCCCCAAGCGCCGCCTGCTGTTGCATCTTGTGTTTCGCCTCGGCTTCTGCCGCGGTCAAAAGAACCGAGTCAGGCGAATCCAGGACGCCTTCGGGCAATACTTCAAATTTTCCCGCTTCGAACCAAACCACGACGCAGGGCCTGCACGAATTGAGCGTGACGGGCGGGTCCGAGACGTCAAACGATTTCATCGAGCATTGGCAGAAGGGGCATTCCAGCCAGGAGACCTGGGTGGCCGTGTTGATTTTCCGGACGAGTCCCGAGGCAAACCGATCGCCGGTGAGCCGGCGAATTTGTGGCACAGTCACGGCGCGGCCATTGCATTGACCGCAATAGTAATAGAGGCCATCCCGTTGCCGGACGGTTTGCAACGCAATCTTGCACGTTGGACAGGTGGCCATCTGAATTTACGATTTACGATTTACGAGATGAATTTAGCCACAGATGGGCACAGATGAAACACAGATTTTCAGGGATTTAAACAATAAGGAACGCAGGAAATCGGGAAAGGAACTTTTTTAGGCGCCAAAACATCGAACATCGAACATCGAATTATTGTTCCAACGTGGCAGGGCGGACGTGCCCGTCCGCCGGGCACGCGCCCCGGCGCGCGCCAGTCACGGTTGGGGCTCTGTTGGCGATTGAAACATCGAACCTCGGACATGCCGAACGTTTTGAAACGCGAGCGCTACGCGCTCGCCTGGCGGACGGGCACGTCCGCCCTACCTTGTCCTTCGTGGCCTGCCCGGCGTAGGCCTCGCGAAGACGGGTCTTCGCGGGACAACGTTTCGTGTGGTTCGTGTATTTCGTGGTTCCTTTTTTTCCTGCAAGGTTTCACAACCGTAATCGTATAGATTAGTGAAGATATGAAACACAAATTTCAACCTCTCCATTTGGCATTCGACGAAAAAGCTGTTATTATGAACATAGGCAAGAGAGGAAGCGTCAATTATAATAGACCGACGATGACGGATGGACCATATCGCAATGAAAACAATCTTTAATCTCACTTTAATGTTCGTGTTCGGTCTCGCCGTATTTGTATCCATGCCCCGGGCGCAGGCACAGGACCAGGTCCCGCCGCCCATGCCCGCCGGGCAGACCTTTAGCGATGCTCAACTGCAACAGTTGCTGGGGCCTATCGCGCTTTATCCCGATCCCTTGATCGCCAACATGCTTCCTGCCGCCACGCTTCCCACCGAAATCGTCATGGCTGACCGCTATGTCAGCGGCGGCGGCGATCCCAATCAAATTGATCAGCAGCCGTGGGACCCCAACGTTCAGGCGCTTGCCCATTATCCCGCCGTTTTGAAATGGATGGACGATAACCTCAACTGGACGACTCAACTGGGCGAAGCGTTCCAAAACCAGCAGGACGATGTCATGAACGCGATTCAGGAATTGCGCACTGAGGCCTATAATCTGGGCAACCTTCAATCCACACCCGAGCAGCAGGTCGTTGACGACAACGGTTACATTGAAATCATCCCGGCCAACCCGGATGACCTCTATGTCCCGCAATATCAGCCAGACCAGGTCTATTACGATCAACCCATCGTCGGCGGCACCCCCTATATCACCTTTGGCGTGGGCTTCGTCATTGGGCCGTGGTTGTGCGGCGATTTTGATTGGCATAATCGGCATCTGATCTACTGGGACCGCGATCATCCGCGCCCGGCCGGCTGGTGGAATCAGACCCCGCAATTTCGCGCCAACTACTTCGCTGCCGGCCACGCCAACGTTTGGAATCCTGCCAATCGCGCGACCTACAACGCCCCGGCCTGGGGCGATCGCGGCTATGACAATCACCTGCCCTGGACCGCTCCGGCGGTAAATCGCCCTGCGCCCGCGCCTGTGGAACAACGTCCAAACGCGTTCATCGGCATCCAAAACAGCCAGGATACTCGAGACTACAGCGATCGGGGCGAGCACAGCATGGAAACGATGCCTCAATTCCGCAACCTCGGCGCATTTCACGGCGGCGAACCGGCAGGCGGCCAATTTCATGGCGGCGGCGCTCCGGCGGGCGGCGGTTACCACGGCGGTGGAAGTCCTCCTGCGGGCGGTGGCGGCGGCGGCGGTGGAAGACGTTAAGTGAACCTCGATTTAATCCTATGACATCCAAAGTGTCCCGGCTCATGAAATTTAAACACGTCTGTGCTGTGGCCCTGGCCATTCAGGCGCTGTGGCCATTGCAATCGGTTCGCGCAATGAACCCAAACCAGGAGAGCTTCAATTCGCCTGAGGAGGCCGTCAATGTCATGGTGACAGCCGCCCGAAACCGCGAGACCGAGGAACTCCACGCCGTTTTCGGCCCGGAGGGCAGAACATTAGTTTCGCCGGATGCCGTCCAGGCCGCCGCATCGTACGACATGTTTATAAAACGGCTGCAGCAGAAAATTGTGTTGGTGACCAATTCCGACGACAATATCTCGCTTCTTTTGGGCAATGACAATTGGCCCTTTCCAATTCCGCTCATTAAACGCGACGGACAATGGCTTTTCGACACTGACGCCGGCCGGCAGGAAATCATTGCCCGCCGTGTCGGCATGAACGAGTTGGGCGCGATTGCCGTGTGCCATGCCTACGTGCAGGCGCAGCGCGAATACGCCAGCCAGGACCGCATGACCAATGGCATTCTGGCGTACGCCCAATTCCTTCACAGCGATCCCGGCACGCACGACGGCCTTTACTGGCCCGTCAAAGCGGGCGAACCGTTAAGCCCGCTGGGACCCCTCGTTGCGGCCGCGCACGGAGAAGGCTATCATCACACCGCGAAAATGTTGAATCAGCAGACCGCGCCGTATCACGGCTACTATTTCAAAATCCTCACCCGCCAGGGCCGGCACGCTCTTGGGGGAAAATATAATTACATTATCAACGGACACATGATCGCGGGTTTCGCGCTGATTGCGTGGCCTGCCGAATGGGGCAACACCGGTGTCATGACCTTTATCGTCAATCAACAGGGCAAAATCTATGAAGCTGACCTCGGTCCAAAAACCATCCACCTCGCTCCCCGTATAGCGGAATTTGATCCCGACCCCCGCTGGTGGAGCCCGGTGGGAGCAGTGCCATGAGTGCCAAGGGTGCTGAGGGATGAAGGATGAGTTATGAAGAATGAGTGGGAGATGGGAGATGGAAGATGGAAGATGGGAGGATGGGTCCCGTTTCGAGGACGAGGACGAGAGTGCCATGAGTGCCAATCGTTCGATGTTCGATGTTGGGCGTTCGATGTTCGATGTTTCCGGGTGAGTTCGACGCCGTGGGATTCCCAAAGTTCTCACGCTCTCACGCTCCGAGGCCAGGCGCCGACGCTGACTGACTCGCACGCGCCGGGGGGCGCGCGCCGTCACGGCGGGCACGCCGTGACCCACCAGCACTGGCATCAATCCATCAATCAACAAATCCAACCATCGACCGCCGATCTTCCATCCTCCATCCTCCATCCTCGTCCCCCGCTACCTCGTCCCTACCCTCGCGCCGGGTCCTGGCGGTAGTACCAGCTCATTTGCTCATAGAGCGCCGGATGCTGCTCGCGCAGTTCGCGCGGTTTGCCAAAAAAGCTTTCGGTGGCCACGGCGAAAAATTCGGCCGGATTGACAGCGCCGTAATTGCGCAGGACGTCCGGTTCACCGCGTTGCGCGCGGGCGCGGAGCCGTCCAAATTCCTCCTGCATCACGCGCGACCATTCAGCGTACCGGCGCCGTCGGGCCGATAACGATTCGCCCTGCCCCAGCAGCGGAGCGCCGTCAGCGGCGCCGTCTTCGTAATCCAATTGGTGAGCAAATTCGTGAAGGACCACGTTGTGCCCGCTGTCAGGTTCAGCCAGTCCGCCGGCGACGGCGTCCCAGGCCAGCACGACGGCGCCGTGATGCCAGGATTCGCCGATCCTTGTATCCTGCCATTCGTGCATGACCCCGTCGCCGATGTGGCGCGTGGTGGGAACAACGTATGTGCTCGGATACACCAGGATCGCGCGCAAATCCGGATAATAATCCGTTTCACGATGCAGCAGAAGCCGGCAGGCCTCGGCGGCGATACAAACCTTGTGCTCCTCTTCAATGACGAACCCGCCGCAGCCTTCAAATTCCTTTTCAGCCAGAAAAACCTGGATGTGCCCCTGCAATTCACGGCGGTCGTCATCAGACAAACGACGATAAAACGGACAGCGATCATGAATGATCCGAAGCCATTCTTCAGGAAACGGCGCGGACCGGAGCTTTTTTCTTCGCATTGACTGGAACATACAGTTTTTTATCCGCAGACCCGCCTTCGCGGCGCTTCGGCGCGGCAAGTTTCGCTAATTTTCGCGGATTTAAAAAATGAGGAAATCAGGAAATCAGGAATTCAGGTTTAACTTGGGTCGTTTTCGCGCTTTTCATGAACCGCCTTTGGAGCGCGGCTGTGTCGGAGAGCAGCCGCAGCGCGTCACGACGTTCGTGGCTGCTGCGGCTGGCGCCCCTTTACCCACACACAGCCGCGCTCCGTGCGCCAATCGGTTCATGGTCCCAATGCATGCGAAAGAACTGCAATATTTTCGTTTTGAACGATTCTCCCTCACCCCTGCCCTCTCCCGCTGGGAGAGCGGGAATAGTTCGCCGACGATTGGTGTGGCGATCAATGATACTGGTTCGTGGCAAGGCGGCGCGGCAGCGCCGCCCTACCAGGATAATCAGGCGCTTACTCGGAAATATCGTTCCGGTAAAAGCTGCCAAACGAGAAAGACGGCGATGGGATGCAGCAGGCCGGCGCAGATGAAAATGGGGTGGTAGGAAAAGCGGGAAACGATATCGCCGGTGTACCAATTCGCGAGGGCACCGGCAATCGCGCCGCCCATGCCGGAAACACCCGCCGCCATGGCAACGGCGCCCGGCGGAAACAAATCCGCCGGCAGCGCCATGAGATTCGATATCCAAACCGCATGACCAAACACGACCAGGCACATGGCGGCAATCGCCAGTTGCGACGTGGGAAGATATGGCGCGAGAATGGCCGCCGGCAAAAATGCAGCGCCGATCGTCATCGCCGTCTTGCGAGACCGGCCGATGTCCCATCCCATCCGTATCATCCAACCAGACAGCAATCCGCCAATAATATAACCGGGCATCCCTCCGTACACGTAGGGCATCCACGTGTTGTTGCCAACCATCGCCAAATCGAAACCGCGCTCTTTTTCCAGATACGCGGGCAGCCAGAAAATGACGAAGTAAATGACTGGGTCGGTTAGAAAACGCGGCAGAATCACCATTAATCCCGGCCGGCTGAAGACGACATCAAGCCAATTTGTTTTTTGGGCCGGGATTTCGGGCGTAACCACAGCCGCTGGCGCTTCCCGAAATTCGGCCGCTTCCGCGTCGCTCAACCAGCGATTGCGGCGCGGAGATTCATAGATGGCCAGCCAGGCCAACAACCAAATAATGCCGAGCGCGCCGGTAACAATGAATGCCGCGCGCCAGCCGAAATGGAGCGCAATGCGGGCCGCAAGCGGCGCAGCCACCGCCGCGCCCAGCGACGAGCCAACATTGAATATGCCCACACCGAGCGCCCGTTGCCGCGCCGGAAACCATTCGCCGATTGCCTTGACGGCGGCAGGAAAACTGCCAGGTTCAGCCAGACCCAGGCCAAATCGGCAGGCCGCGAAGGACCATTTGCCGCCGGCCACGCCGTGGAGCATTTGTGAGATGGACCACAGACAGACAAAGACCGCCATGCCGAATTTTGTGCCAATTTTATCAATCACATAGCCCGAACCGGCGTACATGATGGCGTACGCAACCAAAAAAAGGCTGACGATTTGCGAATAATCCGAGTCGGTCAGATTGAGGCTTTGTTTGATTTCTCCCACCAGCACCGGCATCGCCGTGCGGTCTATGTAATTGATCAACGTGACGCCGAGCAACAGCGCGGCAATGACCCATCGCAGTTTTGGAATGGTGAGGCGCGGGTTCATGTTTCTTCTTACACAGTATTCGAATTTTGGTAGTTTGGTGTCCACGCTTTAGCGTGCTCCGGAGCAGCCTAAAGGCTGGACACCGAACACAGTCGTCAGCGCAATAATTCAAGCGATAAAATCAGAGCGCGCGGCAAATGGAAAGGGTCTTTCACAGGGAGCGCAACGACGGCGGACATCGGTTTTCCGGCGCGGTCCAAACGCTGGCGCCATTCGCCAACGTCCGGCATCAAAAAATGCCTGAAACTCCATTCGTATATTTGGTCGAACCATCCTTCGCACCATGGCTCCTTTGTCAATTCCCGCGCCAGAAGGAGTCCGTACAGAGCCTCGGTGTGCGGCCACCACAGCTTGGTCTCGGAATTGGGCAGGAATGGCGGATGGCCTTCAACGTCAATGCCCAGGAAAATCCCGCCGTATTCCGAGTCCCATCCGTTTTCCAAATGCCACCGCAACACTTCCGCCGCTCCCCGGATGGTATTGCGGCCGGCCCGCGCCATCGCGCGCCGCATGACGAACCACATGGACTCGATGGCGTGCCCGGGCATGACGAATGTTCCTTCCGGCGCCGGGACTTCCTGGTAATTTCGGTCCAAAAATTCCACGAGACACTTTCGCGCCGGACGAACAAAATGATGCATCACGCGGAGGGCGTAATCGTCCGCCGCCTGGGAAATGGCCGCGTCATTTGTGGTGCGCGCCAGTTCGCCGGCGACTTCGGTGAGAATCATCGGCACACCGTGATTTCGCCGGTTGGGCGGCAATTTGTAAGGCGCGGTTTCGGCAAACTCCGGCGCTTCGACCCGTTCCTGAATGCTCGAAAACGTTTTGCGGGCCAGTGCCAGCAAATCAGCATCGGGGACGGCGCGGCAATATTCGCTGAGCCCGTAAACTGCGAAACAATCGGAATAAATGCTGATGGCGCCTTCGACCACGTTTCCTTCCCGGGTCGTGTGGTAAACCCAGCGGCCGCGTTCGTCGCGCCCGTGCCGGAGCAGAAAATCGATCGCCTCCCGCGCCCATTTCAGGAATTCCGGCCGCTTTTCGATTCGATTGTAAAGGGCCGAACACGTCCAAACCCATCGCGCCTGCGACCAAATATATTTGTCTCCGCTAACAGGTTTGCCGTCTTCCTCCATGCACGAGAGCACGCCTCCCAATTTTTCGTCCACGCCATGCCGGGCCCAAAACGGCACGATGCCGTCCAGCAATAATTCCATGTACGTCCGCCGCAGTTGATTCTTGTTCATTTTACGCCTGTCCGCGCCTGATTCTTATCTCATTTTTGCAACCCTGGGGAAAGCAGAACAAAGAATTATGACTTTCTGCCCTGCGGCTTCTGGACAAAATCCATTCCAACCAGGCAGACATCATCTTCGAAATCATGGCTGCAGGAAAAGTTGCGAACGATGGCCAGCAACTCGTCAAAGAGCTGGTTCGTAGGTTTGGCGATGAGGGGCTTCAAGTCCATCATCAGCCGCTGCTGGGAATAAAGCTCCTCGTTGGCGCCCAGGACTTCGTAAAGGCCGTCGGTAAAAAGCATGATCAGGTCGCCGGGAACAATTTGAACTTCCGAAGTTTGATATGGCGGATCACCAAACAGACCCAGCGCGGGCTGGCTGTGACCGGTAGAATTGGCCAGGGCCGTGATCGAATTTGCCGGACGGCGCACGAGCAAGGGCCGTGGATGACCCGCGTTGGCAAAACGCATCACGCCGGCGCCCCAATTTGCGACGAAATAAAACGCCGTCGTGAGCATCGGCGATCCCGTAGTTTTGAGGATGTTGAACAGGTCTGCATTGAGTTTTCGGAGGAAAAATCCGGGATCATGAGCGCAGGGTTTCAATTCTTCCACCAGCGCCCGTATCATGGCGGTAACCAATGCCGCGCGAATGCCATGGCCCGTGACGTCGCAAATAAACACGCTCACCTCTTCGTCCGAAAGCGCCGATACCGCGAAAAAATCGCCGCTCACGGCCTCGGCCGAGTGATAACGATGGGCAAATTGAAACGCGCTTTGGTCGGACAGCGCGTCTTTGGGAAAGTTCGGATATTGCTGGGGGAGCATGGTGAGCTGGATTTCGCGCGCCATGCGCAGGTTTTCCTCCATCACCTGATTTTTTCCCCTCAATTCCTCCCGGCTGCGCGAGAGTTCGGCGGTCGTCCGCCGGATTTGTTCCTCAGCATACTTGCGTTCAGTGATGTCCTCTACCGTGCCCTCGTAATAGAGGACTTTCCCTTCGGAATCGCGGACCGCCCGGCAATTTTCCGAAATCCAAATGACCGTCTGGTCCTTCCGAAAAATTTTCGATTCAAAGCCGGTAATCACGTCGTTGCCCTGCATCAGTTCGACAAATTCCGCGCGGCGACGGGGTTCGACATAAAGGCTGTGCGCGATATCGGTGATGTTGGCAATCAGGTCCGCCGGCGAATCGTAACCGTAGATGCGCGCCAGCGCGACATTGGCCATCATGTAGTGCCCGTCCGGTGTCGTGCGAAAAATTCCTTCAATCAAGTGGTCGAAGATTCCGTAGTAATTCTCCTTCTCCGCCACGAGCGAGACGCGTTCAATTTGCCTTTCTATCGCGCAACGGATGGTGCGCTGCATCAGGTGCGCCTGGAATTCCTCCCTGGCCAGGTAGCCCTGCGCCCCGGCATTGATGGTTTCCACCGCAAAGGACTCGTCATTCACGGAACCCACCACGATCACCGGCAAGTGCGGGGCCTGAATTGTCAGCGCGGTCACCTGGAACAGGCTTGCCGTGTTCGGAGTGACTGGTTCGAACAGAATCGCACTGAAGCTGTTGTTCTTGAGAACGGAGGCAGCCCGGTCAAATTCGGCGCGTTCGAGCGTTCCGCCGGATCCCTGCAAGGCCTCGGCGGCGTTGCGCGCGAATTCCTCATCTTTGCCAATGAACAATATTTTCAATGCCTGCGGGTCCATAATTTGACCTGGAAGTCAGCGACCACAACGGGTCGCTTTGACAAAGATACAGTTTTCGCCCCCCGCCGCAAGGGAATGAGTACAAGGATAGTGCCATGAGTGCGCATGAGCGCCGTGAGTGCCACGAGTGCCATCCGGGGCCCGGTTGCAAGCCGCGGGCTGCATGAATCTAATTTTCAAATGAATGCATCACGGAACATTTAGATATCTAATTCATTGCACCAAGCCGCTTAAAAACATTTACTATTAAATATTATTTAATGCGCAACTTTTATTTTTCAATGACAGAGTTGCCCGTTAGTGTCAATTTTGAAGCGGTTTTCGGTTGCCATTATTGTGCGAAGGGCTTACTCTTGGACTGGTGTGAGGAAAGAAACCAGCCAACAAGGACTGCCATTATGAGAACGAAGCCAACGCTGCCGGCGGAGAAAGAAAAGCCCGTCCGCCAGGCGCGAACCACCGCTGAATCTTCTCCCGGGGAAGAATCTCCTGCTCCCCATTCCAAACGCCGTTCTCCTGCCGCCAAAAAAACTCCTAAAGCCATCGCCTCATCCATTAGCGAACCTGTTCCGACGGTCAAAAAGCGCGTCACCCGTGCCAAAGCTCCGAAGAAAAAGATTGAAATTCCGCCCATTTTGCTTGAGGGCGACCACCCGGCGCCGCCGCCGGCCAGTGGCCCGGGACAAAAATACGTGCTGGGCGCCTGGCCTGTTTCTCAAAAAACCGAGCCGGAAGCCGAATTGCCGGAAGCTTATGGCACGCGAAAGCTCTTTCTCACCGCCCGCGATCCGCACTGGCTTTACGCCAATTGGGACCTGACCCAGGAACAGCAATCCAATTTAAATGCGCGTTCGGCGGAGGGCCATCTTATCCTCCGCATATACGGCAATAAAATCGAGGGTCATCCGCTTTACGAAATCCACGTCCACCCGGAATCGCGTCATTGGTTTGCGCACGTCGAAAAGGCGGGAAGCCCGTACACGGCGGAACTGGGCTATTATTCGCCGGTCGGCCGATGGATGCGCGTGGCGGCTTCCGGCGCGACAGTCACGCCGCCGGATTCTGTGTCCCAGGACGGCAACGCGGAGTTTGCGACCATACCCTTCGAATTTCCTTTTTCAAAGCTGCTGGACATCGTCAAAGACGCCGTCCGCGAAAACCGGCCGCTGGCGCAGGCAGTCGAAGAATTGCGCCGGACCGGTCATCCCGCCCTTCCCCGGATTAACGGCGAGCCGATATCCAGTTGGACCCATGAACAGGAATCCGCCCTGGCGAAAATTATCGCCATAGACGAATCGCGGCGAGTCTGGATGGGTTCCCTCGAAATTACCGAACTCCTCCGCCGGCGGATGGCCCAGGAGATGTCCTCGTTCGGCTTGATTTCTTCGCTTGGTGTTTCCTCCCTGGGTATTTCCAGCTTCTCAAGCCCATTCGGAGGCATGCCGGGCAAAGGTTTTTGGTTCAACGTGAATGCTGAATTGATTATCTATGGCGCCACGGAAGCGGATGCCAAAGTCACCATTGGCGGACACCAAATCAAGTTGCGCCGTGACGGTTCCTTCAGTTTCCGTTTCGCCCTGCCGGACGGAAATTACGGTTTGCCGGCCGTGGCCGTTTCCGCAGACGGCACAGACGCCCGCGCCGCCGATTTAAAATTCAGCCGCAACACCCAGTACATGGGCGACGTGGGAGCGCATCCGCAGGACCCGACGCTCAAAGCGCCATCGCCCGAAAATCTCTGACATGGATTCCTCAGAACGCGGGGCTTTAGGCCTCGTCCGTCTTGTGGCGGCAGCGATCATCCTGATTGGGCTGCTGGACGGGGGCATTTATTTTACCCAATATCTAATGCCATACGCGACAACGAATCATCCAAACCAGCACCTGCCGCCGGTGAATTTTCTTCGCGTCATATTGGATTCAATCCCAATCGTCGCCGGCATCGTAATCCTCATCAAGGCCAGGGCCATCGCCGAATGGCTTTCGGATTGGATTCAATAGACGAAGAGCACGGACGCACACGGACGCACACGGACAGACACTAAAATCGTGAGCCGTCCATCACAATGTCCGTCGCATTGGTGATGTAATTTTTTTCGGCGGCGTGAAGAAAACGGCACTTAATGATGGACACATTGGTGATCGGGGCTGATTCCGACCATCCTTCAATGAATATCGGTTGTTTCGTTAACTCCTGGAATGTCGTGTTTCGGATGTCAATATTTCGGATCACGGGAACCGCGTCGCCGTCCATCGCTCCGCTGCTGGCGTATCTCAAGGTCATGTCGATGCCGATTTGCGCCTGTTTTATGACGCAATCGCGCAAATAAACTCCCTCGATATAACCGCCGCGCGCAGGATTTGTCTTCAGGCGAATAGCCATTTCCAAATCAGGACTGTCGAAATGGCAATTTTCGGCGAACACGTTTCGGATGCCGCCCGAGGTTTCGCTGCCGATCGCGATGCCGCCGTGACCGGCCTTGAAGCGGCAATTTTGAATGACGATGTCGCGGCTTGGAATGTTGATTTTCTGGCCGTCGCGGTCCCGGCCCGATTTGATGGCGATGCAATCGTCGCCGTCACTGAAATTGCAATTTCTAATGAGCACATCCGCGGAGGAATCGGGGTCGCAACCGTCGGTGTTTGGGCCCTGGGTATCCACCGTGACATTTCGGATGGTCACGTTGGTGCAATAAACCGGATTGATTACCCACATTGGCGAGTTAACAATGTGCATGCCCTCGATAAGGACATTTTGGCAACGAATTGGCGCGACGAAATTCGGGCGCAGATGGCAGCCGTCGCCGAAAACGCGCTGAGCAACCGGCACACCAAAGCCGGCTATCTCGACCAGCCGTTTGGGATCGCCGCTGGATTTCCACGAATGCCAGTTTGTCCCCTGACCGTCGAGCGTACCTTCGCCCGTGACCGCAATATTGGTTTGCTCAAAAGCATAAACGAGCGGCGAATAATTCATCACCTCCGTTCCTTCGTAGCGCGCGAAAACCGGCGGCAGATATTGTTTTGGGTCCGCGCTGAACCGAATTGTCGCGCCCTTTTTGACATCGAGGTCCACGTTGCTTTTCAGATGTATTGCGCCCGTCAACCAGATACCGTTGGGAACGACAACGACTCCTCCGCCGGCGGCGCTGCATGCGTCAATAGTCTTTCGAAATGCTTCGGTGCAATCGGTGACGCCATCTCCGATGGCGCCGTATTTGGCAACGGAAACCTCGCGACGCGGAAACTTTGGGGGTTTGATATGCGCGAGAATGGCGGGAACTTGTGCCCACGCGTTTGCCGCCTGGTCAACCGGGGCGCCCCGGGCGGCCAAAACGCAGATTAAAATTAGAATAAGCAGCGTTTCCCGCACTGGAATTTTTTGAACCATTCAGAAAAAGCAGGCGCTGAATTCGCGCCCGCTCCGTCATTTTTCCCAATTAGCGGCGGCGAAAACGCATCATGCCAAACGCTCCGAACGCCGCGCCCACGAGGGCCATGACAGACGGTTCGGGAGCCGGGGTAATCTCGGTTACAGATTCAGAGAGGATGTTGATATCCACCGCGGCGGCTTTGCCATAGTTGCCAAAGTCGAGTTCATTAAAGGTGTCATAAAGGCCGCTGGAGTCGGTAGTCGTCCAACTGTCCAGTATTGAGGACCCGTTGCTTATCATAGCCGAGATTTGGTTGCCGCTGGCGCCTTCGTCGGTAATAGTATAGGTCAAAGTGTAGTTTATATTCAGTTGAAGGTTGGCGTTATTGGCAGCGCCGGAACTGCTTAATTGAGTATAGCTCGATCCGGTCATTTCCGAGTAATAGCCTAACTCATTGGCGTCCGTCGCGCCTCCCTGGCGGCTATAGAATTTGGTCGAAGTACCGGCACTGGTATTATATCCCATAATTCCGAAATAGCCCTGGCTGGCGGCGGTCTCGCCGCCAGTGCCTGTGCTGCCGTTGGAGCTGCCCTGCTCATTTGTCGAGTTGACCGTGGAATTATTGTACAGGCCGACCAATAGACCGCCCGTGTCTGTGGACATGCCGCTGGGCGAATTGAAGATGGCAGTTAGAGAGAGAGAATCGCCGTCGCTTAATGTAACCGAATTGAATTCTGAGAACATCTCGTTGACCTTGCCAGTACTTCCGGAATTGACGGTCAGCGCCAAACCCTGGCCCGCGGTGGGATTCAAGGCATAGCTTGCGGCGCTGGTGTTATTCAAATTATACCATGATGGCCCCAGACTGCTATCTGAAGCGAAATCGTCGCTAAAGATGGTCGTTTGGGCTGACGCCGATGAGATGAAAGCTAACAGGCCGCAATTGGCTGCGAGAAGGTAGATAATCGCCTTTTTCATAGGTTTGATTCGTCGGATTTAAAGGCAATTTACCCTCTATTTTAAGCCCTGTCATCAAGGCGCACCGTGAATCCCTTGCAATGTACTTTGAAAAATGAGAACAACGGCTGCTGTTCCACTTACAGCAACCGGACAAGCCTAATTTGCGTGTTTTTTTGCCGTTTTAGAAGGGGAACTTCTTTATAACATCAACAACGCGAGCGATTTGCGCTTCGGTTAATTCAGGATAAATCGGCAGGCTAAGGCACTGGAGCGCGGCCTTTTCGGAGACCGGAAAATCGCCTTTTTTGTGTCCCAAATCTGCATACGCTTTTTGCAAGTGCAACGGAATCGGGTAATGAATCGAGCAGCCAACTCCATTGTCCTCCAGATGTTTCTTCAGTTCGTCCCGTCGCGCATGGCGCACCACATAACAATGCCAGACGCTCTCGGCGAATTCGGCCTGGCGGGGCAATTGCAATGGAGTTCCTGCCAGCAATTCGTTGTAGCGTTTTGCCACGCGCTGCCGTTCGCGAGTCCATTTGTCCAGATGCCGCAGCTTCACTCCCAGAGTCGCACCCTGAAAACCTTCCATGCGGTAATTGAAACCCACTTCGTCGTGGTAATAGCGGACCTTCGAACCGTGCTCGCGCAAGGCCCGTCCGCGCGCCTCGAAGTCGCCATTGTTCGTCACGAGTGCGCCGCCCTCGCCGCATGCGCCGAGATTTTTACCCGGATAAAAACTGAAGCAGGACATCACGCCTAATGTGCCCACCACACGGCCCTTATATTTTGCGCCGACCGCCTGGCAGGCGTCTTCGATCAACGGCAACTTGTGCCGTTGGCAAATCTCCAGGATACGATCGACGTCAAAGGGCTGGCCGTACAAGTGGACCGGCATAACCGCTTTTGTCCGCGGGGTAATTGCTTTTTCAACAAGCGCAGGATCCATGTTGAAGGTCGCGTCGTCAATGTCCGCAAACACCGGCTTTGCGCCCACGTAGGAAATGGCCCAACTCGTCGCGACAAAGGTGAACGGCGTGGTAACGACTTCGTCGCCCGCGCCGATGTTGAGCAGCTTCAGCGCCACATGCAACGCGGACGTCCCGCTGTTGAAGCCCAGCGCATGTTTCGCGCCGCAAAACTGCGCAAAATCTTTTTCAAATTGCGCGACGTCCGGCCCGAGGCAAAACGAGCAATTGTCCAGCGTGCGCGCGAGCGCGGCGTCGAGTTCCTTCCGCAGCCCGCGAATCTGCGCGGGCAAATCCAAATAAGGCACTTTGTCAGACATAGGCGGTTACAATAACGCAATTCCGTAAAAATGCGATTTTTTAATACACTGCCCGTCAATATTGGATAAAAACCGATTTCACCGACGCCCTTCACGCCGGATTCAAGTCCTACGGAGGTTTTCCGGCGACCCTTCCACTGGAAACAGCGAAGAGTCTGAGGCCATGTTAAAATTGTGTTAATCAAGGCTTTTTGCCTTGCCACCAGTCCAACCGATTTTTAGTGTCATTCCATTCATCAGACATGCTGAATTAAACCGCTGACAATCAAAGCCATGCCGACGCCTATGCATGCGCAGCACGAATGTGGCAGGGCGGCGCTCCCGCGCCGCCATTTCAAATGAACTAACCTATGCAAATCGACGAGGCATTTGTGGATTCCCAGGCGACCAATGCGGCGGCAATCAAAAACGCGCGCCTGGTCGTCATCAAAAAGAAACTCGTCGGCCTGTTCAAATCCTCGGACGGCTCGCTGCTGTTCGGCGACTGCAAAGGCAGCGGCGCGGAAAACTACCGGCCTTCCGCGGATTTTTCGGACAGCACCAAACCCGTCTATCGCTGCACCTGCCCGAGCCATCAGTTTCCCTGCAAACATTCCCTCGCCCTGCTCTACGCTTATGCCCAGGGACAGAAATTTACCGAGAAGGAGGTGCCGGCGGACATCGCTGAAAAGCGCGCCAAGATCGTCCAACGCACTGAAAAAAAGAAGGTCGAAGCCGAAAAGCCTGACAAACCCGAAAAGCCTCACAAGGTCAATACCAGCGCGCTAATAAAGAAAATCGAAACACAGATTGGCGGCCTCGAATTGCTTGAATCGCTGGTGAACGATCTCGTCCGCTCCGGCCTTGGCACGCTCAACTCCAAGTCCGCGCGCCAAATGGAGGATCAGGCGAAGCAACTCGGCGACGCCTACCTGCCCGGCGCGCAGAATGCCCTCCACGCATTGACCGGACTTTTCTACCGCACGCAAATCAGTTCCCAGGACGAGTTGAAACCCTCCGAACGCGAACAGGTTTACAGCGCCGCGCTCGACCAGTTGAATCGCCTGCAATCGCTGTGCAAGCAAGGGCGAAAATATTTGCAGAACCGGCTCGATGAACCGGAACTTAAGCCGGAAACGGAGACGGACATTGCCGCATGGCTCGGGCACGCATGGCAATTGCGCGAACTGAAGGATGCAGGCCTCGTGCAGGCCAATGTCGAACTCCTGCAACTTGCCTTCAACTCGCACGATGACTGGACGCGCGGCGAATTTGTCGAGACCGGCGTTTGGATGAATTTGCAGACCGGGGCGGTGCAATTGACTCGCAACTATCGCCCGTATCGCGCGGCGAAGTACATTCGCGAAGACGATTCGTGTTTTCAGGTCATGATCTGCCCCGAGCTATGCATTTACCCCGGCAACTTGAATCCGCGCATCCGATGGGAAGCGAGCGAGCCGCGGCCAACGGTCGTGGCCGACTTTGCCCGCGCCCGCGAGTTCGCAAAGCCCGACCTGAAGGCCGTCATCAAGGACGTGAAGACCCAATTGAAATCGCCCCTGGGCGATCGCCGTCCGGTGGCATTGGTGAAATATCGCGCGCTCGGCAAAGCTGGTGAAGATGTCATCATAGAAGACGCTGCCGGCGAACGCCTCGTGCTCGCCGACGACGGCTATCCCGGAGATCCAGCCACGCTGCCGCTGCTGCCGATGCTGTCATCAGACATCCATCACGACCAGGCGATGCTCGTCCGCTTTCATCACAACCTGGACACCCAAAAGCTCCGCGCCAAACCGCTCAGTATCGTCACGGCGACGGATGTAGTGAGGTTGACATATTAATATGTTAAAGCTCTCCCATTGTATGGACCGTCCAGAACCGAGAAGACTCTTGAGAACTGACCTGCCGTCTTGGAGTGTCTCGACGCGTCGGGATGACCCGCTTCCGAGACTCGCACCACTTCGAATCGTCAATCGCCATTTGAAAGTCCAACGACGTCCGAAAGCGGTGTCGCGCAGACTTGCCACCGCACTCCAAGACGGCAAGCGCGGAATGGACGGTTCATGGTCCCTCGCGGGTTCATTGCGCGAACGCACGATTCGCGAATTATTTAAACTCAGTGTGAACCGTCACGCAGGACAGGCATCCTGCCTGCCGGTTCAGGGCGCATCCTGCGCCCAGTCAAACACGCGGCTGGAAGCCGCCTTAACCGGCAGGCAAGATGCCTGCCCTGCGCAATGAGCATCGCCTTGATTGAAGAATCCGCGAAAGAAGTTCGCCGACTTGCCATCGCCGGCAGCCCGCTTGCTGTCGGAGATTTTCGGCTGAAAAAACTCATCCCGCCGCTGGAACAGGCCGGCGCGAAAGTTCCCGTGTTCGCGCAAGTCGCCAAAGCGATCAACGACGTCGTAAACGCGACCGAGGCGGAGTCCGCCGCGCGCCTGCTAAACTTAAGCACGCTGCTCAATGCAATCCTCTATACTCAGGGCCAAACCAGCACGACCGGAGATTTCCAGAAACTCGAAATTTTTCCCTCCAAATGCTCCACCACACGGACCACCGCCCGCGTGCTCAAACCGTTGATCGAAGCGCTGTCATCGTCCGGCGGCGGACGACTTGAAATCATTAAATCCGCTGTCGAACGCGGCGCGTTCAACGATCTGCGTCTCATCGATCCCGCGATCCGCGCGCTGGGTGACAATTATCCGGAAATCGCCGACCTGGTTGCGGAAAAAATTCTTCCCGCCTACGGCCCGGGAATCATTCCGCGCCTCAAGACCGGACTCGATCTCAAAGGCAAGAAACACGATGCGCGAAAACTGGAAGTGATGCACCGGCTTGATCCCGTCGGGACGCTCGATCTTTGCAAAAATGCGCTGGAGGATGGGTCACCCGAAGTCAAAATCGCCGCTATCGCCTGCCTCGGGCAACACGAAGACTGCCTGCCGCTCGTGCTCGAACAGGCCAGCGCGAAGAACAAACAAGTCCGCGCCGCGGCGCTGGAAGCGCTCGCCGAACATGACCGTCCCGAGATTACGAAGATTTTCAGCGAACTGATCGGAGGCAAAGCGTTCGACATTCTCGTCCGCCCGTTCCGTCGGTTGCGCAACCGGCAGGTTTTGAATTCCCTATTGGATGAAGGTCGAACGAAGTTTGATCTGATTCTCAAAGGCGATTCACAGCAAATCTTACTCTTTCACGAGATTTTAAACTGTCTGGCCTCGCGGAGAGATAGCGAAGTAGAAAAATTTTTCCTGGAGATTTTCGCCAAATCAGTCGCACTAACAAAGCTAGCCTTGCACAACCTTTCCGTTAAAGTTAATGCGGTCCAAAACGCCCCGATACAAGGGGCTGATTTGATGGAGCGTCTGGTCGAGCGGGTTTACGGGATTGGTTCTCGCGCAGCACTGGAGGCCATTTTGGAAAGACGCGAGGACCTTCCAACGTCGGTATTTCCGTATGTGTTGCGGAGCGCTGTTCGGACATGGCCTCCGGACAAAGTTTATTCCGAATTTTCGCCTTTGCTCGAAGGAAAAACGGGGGCGGGAAAAGAAAAGCGCGAAATGTTGGAGGGATTTATCAACACGAGCCACGCCAGGTTGGAACAGCCACCAGACGCAGGCGAAGACGCTGATCGGCAATCGATGCCAGAGAGCCTGACATGGGACCCATGCTGGCTGGACGCTGCCATCAAGGCCGACTCGCGAGTAATAGTGTGCTGGCTGGCTCGGCCGAATCATATTGGGTCGTTAAACTATTTGTGGAAACTTGGAACGCCCAAGAGCGCCAACCACACGGCGCTGACCGTCCGGGCCCTCGCTCGATGCCAACATCCAAACGTGACAGACTTTTTCATTGGACAGGTGGCCCGAAAATCAAAAGGCGCGAACTATCTCGATTACGAATTACAAACACTTCTCGAATCAGCGAAACACTTACCCGCATCAGATTTGCCGAAACTCGACGCGTTCGCCACGAAACTGGATGAAAAATTCGCAGACGCATACCTCGTCGCCATCGAGCCGTTACGCCGACCCAATCAACCCGACTGACCCTATTCATTATGCCCAAGGAAACTCCAAACGACCTCCGCCAACCCGCCGAAACCCTCTACGCCGAAGAACTCGACGCGTTGATTAAAGCCGAGAAGAATCCAGTGCCCGCCGGCTGGCGGATGTCGCCGCGCTCGGTGCTCACCTACATTTGCGGAGGCAAATGCGGCAAGCTCGATATCACGCCCAAATACATCGGCCATCAGCGCCTGGTGGAAATTGCGATCTCGACGCTCGTCACGGACCGCGCATTGCTGCTCATCGGCGAACCGGGCACGGCCAAGTCGTGGCTCTCCGAACATCTCGCCGCCGCCATCAACGGCGATTCCACCAAAGTCGTGCAAGGCACGGCGGGCACGACTGAGGAACAAATTCGTTACACCTGGAATTACGCCATGCTCATCGCGCGCGGCCCGAGCAACGAGTCGCTCATCAAGAGCCCCATCTTCCGCGCCATGGAATCGGGCAGCATCGCGCGCTTCGAGGAAGTCACCCGTTGCGCTTCGGAAGTGCAGGACGCATTGATTTCCATTCTATCCGAAAAACGGCTCTCCGTTCCCGAACTGGCCACCGAAATCCCCGCTCAACGCGGATTCTCGGTGATCGCCACGGCCAACACGCGTGACCGCGGCGTCAACGACATGTCCGCCGCCTTGAAACGCCGCTACAATATCGTCGTGCTGCCCGCGCCGGCGGATTTGGAAACCGAAGTATCCATCGTCACCAAACGCGTGAAGGAACTCGCCGGCAATCTGCAATTGCGCGCCGAAATTCCGCATGAGGACGCCATCATCAAAATTGTGACCATCTTCCGTGAACTGCGCGCCGGCCAGACGCTCGACGGGAAGAACAAGGTCAAGACACCGTCGGGCGTTCTTTCAACCGCCGAAGCGATCTCATTGCTCGCCAACAGCATGGCGCTCTCCGGCAACTTCGGCGACGGCAATGTCAGCGATAACGACCTCGCTTCCGGCCTGCAGGGCGCGGTCATCAAGGATGACGACAAGGACCTGATCGTCTGGAAAGATTATCTGGCCAACGTGATGAAGAAGCGCGGCGCAACCTGGCGCGGGCTGTACTCGGCATGTACAGAACACGCGGGGGAATAGTATCCTCAATTGATGAGTGCCGCGCCCCATATCTTTGGCGTCCGCCATCTTTCACCGGCGGCAGCGTGGCATTTGCGGCAGTTGCTGGATCGCGTCCGCCCAAAGCTCGTGTTGATCGAAGGTTCGGACGACGCGGACGAATTGATTCATCACATCGTCAGCCCGCAATCGAAACTGCCGATTGCGATTCTTGCCTATACCGCCGACGCGCCGGTGCGGACGTTTGTTTATCCGCTGGCATCCTATAGCCCGGAATACCAGGCGCTCGTCTGGTGCCAGCAAAACAAAGCGAAGGCCCGTTTCATCGATTTGCCGTCGTCTGTTTTTCTCGGCCTGATGGACCGGGACGATGGGACGGCGCCGGTTGAAAAAGATAAACCTGAGGAAGCCGACGAAAAACAAAAAGGAAAGGATAAGCCTACGTTGGCCCAACTCGTTAAGGACGAGGACGAGGACGAGAAAGTTGTCGAACAAAAACCCAGGCGGGAATCTATTTATGACCGCCTCGCAGAACTGGCCGGCGAACCCGACTACGAAACCTATTGGGAACGTCATTTCGAGCAGTTGCACGCCAATGACAGTTACCTGAACGCCGCGCGCAGTTACGGCGCGGAATTGCGAGAGATGGAGGATTTTTCCACGCGTCACGCTGCCGAAAACCTGGTGCGCGAGGCCTACATGCGACGGAAGATTCAACAAGCAATCGCCGAAGGCTTCAAACCGGAGCAAATCGTGGTAGTGACCGGCGCATTTCATGCCACTGCCCTTGGCGCCGATTTGCCGCCGATGACCGATGAGGAATTCGCCAAACTCCGCAAGCGCGCGTCCAAAATGACGCTGATGCCGTATTCATTTTTCAAATTGTCGTCGCAATCCGGTTACGGCGCGGGGAACCATGCGCCCGCTTACTTCGAACTCGTATGGAATTCCTTCAACGAGAATACAGCGCCCGAGTTGCCCGAATTATTTCTCACGAGCGTCGCCCGCGAGTTGCGGTCATCCGGCACTTTTCGTTCAACTGCCGAGGTCATTGATGGCGTTCGCCTGGCCGAGACGATGGCCGGGATGAAGAGTTCGCGTCCGACCTTGCGTGAACTCCAGGATGCCGCAGTAACGTTGCTCGGCCAGGGTGATCCGGCGGTCGTTCGCGAATCATTGTTGCGCGTGGAAGTGGGCACTGCCATCGGCGCGCTGGCCAAGGGCGTCAGTCAAACTTCGATTCAGGACGATTTTTACCGTGAATTGAGCCGGCTGAAATTGGAGCAATTCAAGACGGGCGTGAAGCGCGATCTCGATCTCGACCTGCGGGAGAATCGCCGGGTCAAGAGCGCGGAAGCTGCGTTCCTCGATTTGCATCGCTCCAGTTTTCTGCATCGGCTTGCGGTGCTCGAAGTGCCATTCGCGCAAAAGCAGGCGGTGCGACAGGACGGAACAACCTGGGCCGAACGCTGGGCGCTGCAATGGACGCCGGAGGCCGAAATCGCGATTGTCGAAGCGGTGTTGCTGGGCGAGACGATCGAACTGGCGGTCGCCTTCAAGTTTAAGCAGCAGCTTGAGAAATGCACGGTGATTGCTGAAGCCGCCCAGGTCATTCGGCGCGCATGCGAATGCGGGATGAGCGGCTCAATTGAACTCGCGCGCCAGACCCTGCAACGGCTCGCGAACGATTCTTCGGAATTCACAGCATTGGCCGGCGCGGCCGCTGAACTGGGTCTGGTGATTCGCTACGGCGACGTCCGCCAATTCGACGCCGAGCCGCTCAAACCGTTGCTCGAACAGTTGTTTCTCGAAGGCGCGCTCGGGCTCGTCGGCGCGTCGAACTGCGATCTTGCCGCCGCAAAGGCGATGCTCATAGGCGTCAACGAAATGAACAAAGTCGCGCTGGATTACACGTCGTTGATTGACGAACCGCTCTGGATATCCGAACTCCAAAAGCTCGCCCAGGCCGACCATTTGAATCCAATGCTGTCCGGTTACGCCTGCGCCCTGCTCGTCGAGCGTGGATTGATTTCGAACGAAGAACTGGCGAAGGAAGTTTCGCGCCGGCTGTCGCCGGGCATCGCCGCCGATTTGGGCGCAGGATGGTTTGAGGGCCTGGCGCAGCGAAATCGTTACGCGTTGCTGACGCGCCTCGCGCTCTGGGAACAACTCGATAGTTACGTCGGCGCATTGACGGAGGAGGAATTCAAGCGCGCGCTCGTGTTTCTTCGCCGCGCGTTTGGCGATTTTTCGCCGCAGGAAAAACACAGCATCACCGAAAACCTCGGCGAAATCTGGGGCGTGAACAAGGATGCGGCGAGCGAAGTGTTGAGCGCGGAACTGAACGAAGACGAAAAGAAAAAGCTCGATGAACTGAGTGATTTCAATTTTGAGGAACTGTAATGCCAAACCCGGTGAACCAGGAACAATTGAAGCGCTGGCGGCTGATTCTCGGCCGGCACGCGCAGGATTCCCTTGCCCAGATGGGCGGCGGCGGACTCGAACTTTCGCCTGACCAAATTGGCATGGACGAAGCGCTCGCGGCCATTTACGACGAATCTTCCGGCGAAGCCGACGGACAGCGTGGCCGGCAACGAAGCGCAGGCCTCGGCCCTTCCGCGCCAAATCTGGCAAAGTGGCTGGGGGACATCCGCAATTATTTCAAGGAAGACGTCGTCACCGTCATCCAAAACGACGCCATCGAGCGCAAAGGACTCACACAACTCCTATTTGAACCGGAATTGCTGAAGAATGTCGATCCGAATCCGCAACTCGTCGGCACGTTGATGTCGCTGAAAGGCCGCATCCCGGAACGGACGAAGGAAACGGCGCGCATGGTCGTGCGCGCGGTGGTCGAAAAGATCAAACGCCTGCTCGAACAACGCATCCGCCAGGCCGTGCTGGGCGCGCTCAATCGAAAAGAACATTCGCCCCTGCCCAACTCCGCGAACATCGACTGGAAATGGACCATTGGCCGCAACTTGAAAAATTACCAGCCGGCGCTTGGAACGATCGTGCCGGAGCGAGTTTACTTTTACTCGCGCGCCCAGCGCTCGAACAATTGGACCGTCATCGTCTGCATGGACCAAAGCGGTTCGATGGCCGAATCGGTCGTTTACGGCTCCGTGACCGGCTCGATTTTCGCCTCACTGCCCGCGCTCGACACTCGAGTGGTTGCGTTCGACACCAATATCGTGGACCTGACTGAACAATGCGGCAACGACCCGGTGGATATGATTTTCGGCGTCCAACTCGGCGGCGGGACGGACATCAACAAAGCCATGGCATATTGCGAGCAATTCATCACCGACCCCGGCCAGACCATTTTTTTCCTTATCAGCGACCTTATCGAAGGCGGCAATCAGTCCCAACTCATCCGCCGCATGCATGAAATGGCGGCCTCGGGCGTGCGTGTCATCACGCTGCTGGCTTTGTCAGACAGCGGCATCCCAATGTTTGACGAACAAGTCGCCAAAAAACTATCCGCCGGAGGAGTGCCCTGTTTCGGTTGCACTCCCAACAAACTCCCCGAACTCATTGAGGGCGTTCTCAAGAAGCATGATTTGAAAGCCCTGGCCGCGCGCCTGGCGACGAAGAAGGAGAAGTAAGACACGGAAGAAAATCCGCGCAGGTATCAGTCACGATGCTATCAACAATCTCGCCGCCCCGAACCAAAGAAATACCCGCGCGACCGCAAAGCATCTGCCAACTTTTACCATCGCTGGAAAATGTCCATAGCTCATCTCCGTCCTGCATCATCATAACGATCTTGCGCCATTGAGCGTTTTGAAATCCAAATGGAATACCGGCCGGGCCGAGCCGCGAATCTTCGAACGTGTTTTCTGCCTCAGCTTGCTCTCGTGTGACCTTATGTTTGAGCCATTCTTTGTGCATAACAATCACCTCCAGGCATTGACTATAACCGAAAAACGCAGGAACGCAAATTTGGCCGAAATCGAGAAACTTTTCAGGAGCCCGGGTGTTTTCTGACTAACGGCGCATTCGGTTTGACCGAAACAGAAAACAAGATTTTTGATATGGAAACCTCAACAAGTCCGGCGGTCAGGTCTCAACCAGCCGCGAATCCATTTTTCGGCTGGCTCCATTCGATGTGCAAACGGATCATGGCGGGCAATCCATTCTATTTGGCGAGCGCCGGACTTCTCCTCTACGGCATCAACCAATTGACTACGGATTCCAAATTGGTTGGCGCGGAGTTTCCGATGTTGCGGTTCAATTTCTGCGCCCTGTTTCTGTACGAAATCATGCTGGTCGGCACCGCCATAATGCTGATTCGCCGCAGGATTTGGTATGACGCCCTGTTGTTATTTGGCCTGACCAATCTCTTTGTCATCGTGCCATTCAGCCTGATCAGTCGGGCAGTGTTTCTCAGTTCGCACCTCGCGCTGGCCATGAGCATTTGCGGCGCTGCGCTGGCGGTCGCCAAATTTTGGGCGTTCAAACGATATGCGCCCGAGCTTAATTTGCCACGAAGGCTTCTATTCTTCGGCGTGTTATTGCTGCTTGTGAACGCTTCGGCCCCGCTGCTTTTCAAAAGAATCGCACTGGACCTGGACCATGTTAGCAAGTGGCTTAACTTCATCTGGGAATTTCTCCTCCCGGCATTGGCTGGACTCGGAATATTCCTTCCGCGTCAGGCATGGCGGACCGGGAGGTCCGCCCTACCGTTTCGCGGTGGCACGCCGGGAGGAGAAAAATGGCTGCCCACTGCGATTTTCTCCGGCTGGACGATCGTTACCGCTTTTCACTTCGGCGGCATCGGATACTCGAACAGTTACGTTTGGAATTGGCCGCTGCTGGTGCCAATAGCTTGGGTGGTAACATGGACAGCCTATGTTCGAATCACGGATTTCATCACCAGGCCAAACCGGCTCATTGAACAAATCGTGTTGTCCGTGCCTCTGTTGCCGCCTTTACTGGCCGTCCAATCGGAAGGGATATTAACGGTATTTGCGGGGTTAAATCTCGTTATTTACGGGTCACTGTTTATTCGCAAGGATCGAAATTTCCTGGCCCTGACCCGATTGCTTGGCGCCATTGCGATTCTTGCCGGCACTTTGCCAATGTCCTGGATTAGTCACATCGTGCCGAGCGTTGAGCGCCCGGAATGGGCCATGCTTTCGGTATTTGCGTGTTTCTTCTGGCTCATATTCTGGTCTCGCGATCCTCGCATAGCGTTGTTCGGCGCGTTGAGTCTAATCGGCCTCTGTTTTTGGTATGCCCCGGAATTCGGGCAGTACGCCTTCCAGGTGGCGCTGGTGTCATTGCTGGCCCACAGCCTGCGCTGGGAAGAGCAAGTACACAAGGGCGCGACGATACTTTGTTTTGTCGCGAGCATGCTATGGTCGTTGGTGTCGTGTTCGTGGTTATTTGACTCGGTCCACCCGGAGCGGCTTCTCGTTGACTCGGCTGCAGGGGTACTTCTAGCGGTCTATTTGCTGCACGCGACCATATTTCGACGCTGGAAACGCTTGATCGTTCCGATTAGCGCAGCGTCTGTCCTGGCCTCGGAGCCAGCCATGATTGTGGGAAAGTGGCTTAACGGTGATACGCCTGGAATGCTCGCCGTCATCGGCAGTTTTATATTATTCGCGCTGGGCAGCATCGCTGCGTTCTCCAAACCAAAATGGTGGCCTCCCGGCCCGTAGCGCAGGTTTCCAAACCTGCCGTATCGCCGATTTCTAAATCGGCTAGCCGTCCGAACGCGGACCACCGCAAGCTCCCGGAACACCGTGGCGTGGGTTTCCAAATCGGCAGTCGAGCGACCACGAACGATCAGCAGGTTTGGAAACCTGCGATACAGCAGACTTGGAAGTCTGCGCTACGGTTCATGGCCCAGCTCTGCTTCAAGTTCGCTTACTCGATACTGTACGTTGTCACCGTAGCCCCACCCGATTCTTTGGGCACTAGAGCCCAATTTTTGAATGCGCTCCCGAAAGCGAGGATATGATTCGGGACATTCGCGCCAAAGGTGCTGAGCCATTTCGTTCAGCACGGACTCCAGACTGGTATAAAACGGCGCCTCTATATCGCCAAATTGTTTTGTAAACTCGGTGCCATTTTCCACATAGGTCAGCATTAAATCGATCGTGCCTTCCAAATTGCCAGTAGCTTTGCGGTAATCGCGAATGGCCTTGCGCGCTTCAGCGAGTTTGAGTTTTCCAAAGCCACGTGACGGGAAGAATTGCTCCACAATCTTGCGACGATATTTTTCCAGACCCGGTCCGGCCTTTTCATCGGCCATGAAACGAGCTTGTAGAAAATCGCGATTCCCCGCCGAAAGTTCATAGAGGCTTCACCAGCGCAATCAACGCCGGCTTCGACCAACCATTCAGCTGTCGGCGCACACTTTGCCAGCCTGTAAATTTATTCTCTGCCATGTGAAATTTCAATAATCGTTGGCACGTCTCATTTTAGAAAATCCGTCAGCGCCCGCCAGTGGCTTCCCGCGTCGAATGCTTCTCTATCGATCAACCGAAGCCGTCTGGTTAAATCTTCAAGGTCTTGTTTGGCGGAAGAAAAATATTCGTTCAACAGTCTAAAGCTTGTCGCAAACCGATCAACACTCGTGTTTAGAACGCTCAGCGGCTGTTCCAATTCCACGTCAATCCGTACAACGGAACCGCCTATCTCGTCGGCGCAAACGAACGCGCTGCCAGCATTCGGGAATTTCTCCTCACCAAATACTCGGTATCGGAGCCAGTCCGGTGGTAAAGGGGGCCCGCCGACAACAGGTTCTGTGGTCACTGGCCGCAAATGCCACATGAGTCTTGAGAAATTAAATGAAACCCATGTTTCCCGAAACTGCCACCTTGCCCGATTCGGCAGCGAATCGACCAATTGCTTTTGAAATTCGGGATTCACATTTCATCATAAGGTGCTGGCCCAAATCAAATCGTCGTTCGGCTGCAGCATCTGTGTTTCATCTGTGCCCATCTGTGGCTAAAATCAAACCTGGCCCGGCGTTTTCTCCTCGTAACCTTCATCCGTCTTTTGTTCGATGAGAAGCGCCATCGCATCGGCTGCGGCTTGCTCGTCTGCAAATGTTTTCGTCTTGGATTGGCCGGCTGAACCAATGCGTCCCCATCGCGTAGTCATGTTGTTGCCCGATTGTGAAACTTCCCAGAATTTGCTGGAGCTGCCTTCGACAAACTCGAAGTAGCGGGGTTTGGAATCGCTGCCACCCGAAATCGAAACCGCCGGTGGCGCTTCGGGTTTCGTGGACACCGGCGATTGCACACTTTTAAGGGCGACATCATGCCGCACGCCGACCCAACTTGGAAAACGCGGCACGCCCGCGTCAGAAAGCTCCTGGTAGCGAAAGGTCACGGTGGCGCCGATGCCCGGCGGATTCTCGCGTTCGCCGTCGCTGAAACCCGTGCCAATGGCGAAATCGGCGCCATCCGGCAGGCGCACCAACAACGCGCCCATTCGTCCCTTATGGCGTCCCGCGCCGGCCTGATGCCCAATGACAATGGCTTCCGCATCATGAAACGTTTTGACCTTCAGCAGCGTGGTTGAGCGGCCGGCAACATACTTCGATCCCGGTTGCCGGAGCATTAGCCCCTCGCCTCCGAGTGCCTCGACGCGCTTCAGTTCCGCGCGCAGGGCATCCAGGTTTTTGCATCGTTCGTGGACATGCTCCCGGGCGAATTTTGCCACGGCCCTTGCAAGCGCATCCTTCAGAAAGGCAAGACGCTCCTCGAAACCGCCATTCGCCGCGGGCGCATCGAAGATGAGAAAGCGCACTTCCTTCCAAAGCTCGTTCTTGTCCTGGCGCCGGACGATGCTGACGGTGCGTTGAAACTTCTTGCGGTCAATCCAAAGTTCCCCATCAAGCGGCACCGCGGGCAGACCCTCAATGAACCAATCCGGCGCGTAATAGATGTGGCCCTGGCGCGAAAGAAATTGTTTGCCGTCCCAATAGGCGCGCACACCGTCGAGTTTTTCGCTCATCCACCAGCCGGACAAATCGGCGGCGTTGTCCCAACTCTCAGCCAGCAACAGCGGCGGGCCGGAATCAGCGTCCGCTTCACCGTCCGCAGTCTGCGCTGCGCGAACAGGACGTTGCGGCAATGCGCCACCGATGCGCGCTTCCTCCGCCGCATCTCCGCGCAGTTTGCGCAGGTGCTTGCAGGTCCTTTTCTCGATTCCGATGGATTGGTTGCGCCAGGCCGGGCAAGTGCATGAATAAACGCCACCGGTATTTTTTAAAACGTAAGGCTTCGCTCCCGAGCCCTGCATTTCCGTTGATTCTCCGTCTTGTAGGTCGGGCATGGGTGATGGATATTTGAGGGTTGGCGGTTATCTGTGTTGCGTTGTCTTCCAAAAGTATTTGGACGATTTAACTTCTGTCAATGCCATCGTCCAAATTCATACCTTGAACTCTCCGGCACCGCCAAAGGCGCGCGCCACCATACCAGCCTGGGGCCTCGCCCCAGGATATCGAGCATAGAGCACCCCAAGGGCTGAAGGCCCGTCTTATCAATTCGCACCCGGCGAACCAACGTTTGATTCCACGCGTCAAAATCCACAGGTTGATCCATGCTATAAATCGCGCCGTTGGCGCTTATCCCATTTCGCCAGGAACATGGGGCGTTGCCCCATGCTGGTATAAAGTGGGCCTTTGGCCCATCATCCCGCCGCTCTAGCTATTGCTCCGACTCCCTCTTCTTCACCGCTTTCTTCTTCGGTTTGGCCTCCGCACTTTCGGCTTCCGCTGGAACTGGAGCCGCAACCGCAACCGCCTTCGGTCCGCCGTACAGGTCGAAACCTTTGGTGATATTTTCTTCGATCAACTTTTTCGTCAGCGCCTCGGCCCGAGTCTCAGTGTGGGCGAACAGAGTTGTGACTTCGAGCGGCGTCTTGCGACCGGCGGAAAAATCCGTCCAAAAGATGACGTAGGGAAATGCCCCAGCCGTCGCGGGCCGCCGTCCGACCACCAGTTTGCGCACGGCCAAAGCGCCTTTGACTTCCTTGCTATAAACCTCGCGGCGCACGACTTCGAGGACCGGCAGATTCCGATTGATCAATTCAGGCGCCGCAATCTCGCGGCCGGAAAGCTGGGCGATCCGCACGGCCTGCGGAGTGAAATCCTTGTCCGCGCGCAGGCGATGAAACGTCGGCAGCAACAACCTCGGACTCGCGGCGAGCCCGTCAAAACTCCAGCGCTGGTTATTCCAGCCAAAGACCTGCTGTCCGCTGGCTTCCTCGTCGGGCGGCAGAATGTCTTCCGCCTCCACTTCCACGACGAAACCGGGCTTCACGAAGCGCACGGGACGGCCATCGCTGTCGCTCATCGCCAGCGGCGCATCCACTCGCAGCGTGGACAACCGCCCCAGCCAGTCTACGCGGTCCTGGTCATTGAAACCCGAGCCGACGCGCGCGATCGATTGCAATTGCAGCCCGCGTTCGCTCGCCGGATAAGCCAAGGCCGTCAGAAGCGACATCATGCCGTAATTGCCTTCAAACTCGCCTTCCACAAAACCAACTACCGCCGCGTCCACGGTCCGGCGCGGTTTAAGTTTGCAGACTTCAGGCCGATCCAACCGGCGGATGACGAGACCTTCCAGCCCGCCGGAAGTCTTCTGATCAAACAGTTTCGGCAGGTCCGCGCCGCTCACCTCGCCACCTTCGGCGCGATGTACCAGCTTGTCCATATTGGTGCCGGCCAATTCGCCGATTAATTTCCAAATCGTGAGAAAATCAGATTGATGCACGCGCAGGTCGCGTCCGTCGTGCATAATTACATCGAGCACGGCCAGGCGGAAGCGGCCCGCATCGGCCGGGTCATTGGAATAACTGGCGCGCGTGACGTCAGCGCTCGCGCAACGGCGGCCATCCACAGTCTCGCGAAGATAAAGTTCGGCGCGCAATAGCGCTTTCTTCGTACCGTGCGCCTTGAGATTCGCCGCCAACTCCTTCAAACACGGCAGTCCGACACGAGCCCGACCCGATGGCGCATTGAATGTGAAGATGTCCGGACTGCGTCCCGCTTCAAAATATACGAACACACCTTCCCCATCGTATTTGGTGGTTTCGAGCACGCGACTGTCCGGGCCGTAACGCGCGGGCAGGTCCGCGGGTTTGATGGCAATGAAACGATTCGAGACTTCGACGTCGTATTGCTCGGCCACTTCCATGAGCACGCGGTCGGTCACGGCGGCGCGCGGCCCGAAGGCGTAGTCGCCGCTCTTTTTGGTCAATCTGGCCAGGTCAATCATGTTGCGGACGCCGGCGCTGCCGGCCGTTTGAGTTCCTGATCCGACAACAACAACAGCAGACGATAACGCGCATCGTCGCCCTTACCCTCCACTTCACCATAAAGAAATCCGCGAAACGGCGTGCCTCCGTCACGCAGCACCAGCGGCCCCGCGCCTTTCGGGCCGGCGCCCACGAGCGCCATGCTTTGGCTTTCCTGCAGCGACTTCGCCAGGCCATGAAGAAAATCAAACGTCAAGCCGTCGGTATGGACAAGCTGTTGCATCCCGCGAAAGACAAATTTCGTCAGGCATTCCTTCACCGGCATGCGGCGAACGATTTTCAGCGGCTGCGTCGTGTCCACGTTCGCCGTGCGGAATACGCGGCTGCGCCGCTCCTTCTCCTGTCCGTCCGGCGCGTAAACCACCTCGACCTCCTTGAATTCAGTCGCGATCGCCGGCTGCGCGCTGCGGGTATCGAGGTAAACCGCTGTTGCGTCGCGCATCAATCGACCCGCAAGCTGGAAATCCAACTCCGGATCGCCCTCAATCAATTGCGCGGAATTCGCGGACGCCATGAAGTTTTGCCCATTCAACGCCTGCACGCGTTTGACTTTGCCTGCGCTGGTCACCTGCTCCAGCGGCGCGGCGTTCTTCTCAGCCATGGGCGAACTTAGGCCCACGCGCGCGCTACGGCCTTCGTTTTCGAGATGAAGCGTGAACATGTTTCCTCCGTTACGTTACATCATGCTGAAATCCAGCGGATCAGCCGCTTCCTCGGCGCCGCCCGCCGGGGCATCAAAAAATTGATACGCCACAGTGCGCCCGGCCATCGGGCAGGCTTTGAGCTGGCCCACGAGAAGAAACGCGCCATCATCGCGCACGAGCAGCAGGACATCGCGCGGGCGCGCCGACTTGCGATAATTGAAAGTTCCTCGATAGAGGCCAGGAGCAAGCCCGCCCGCGTCAACGGGATAAACATCCGTCGTCAGGAAACGCGCGAGCGTCTCCAGCGGCACGGCTTCGAGCGGTTCGCCGCCATCGAACGAACTTGGACGCAACTCAAGTTTCTGTCCGGCGCAATGAATCTCCGGCGTTTCCGCGGGCGAACCGTCATTGTCCACCGAAGTCATCGCCACCTGGCTTTTGCGAAGAGTCGCGCCATCGGGCAACAGCCAGCCGCGCTCAAGCCGCTGTCCGTTTTGCTCGACGACATGGTCCACGCGCCCGTAAAGGTCGTCCTTGCCAATTTTGGATTCGAGAGTGGCGGCGATTTCCTTGCCACCGACAGAAAGCTTTAATGATTTAGCAGCCATAGTGACTGACTCTGATTCAACTGTTTACGATCAACCCGGAACAATTAGCTTTGGATATCAGGTTTGGCGAAAATCCCGTTAAAGTCAAGACCCTCCAAAACATCAGACCCTCCAAAACATCGAACATCGAACATCGAACGCTGAACATCGAATTCATTCTGCGCGTTCGATGTTGGGCGTTCGATGTTCGATGTTTCCCTTCCTCCTTTCCTCATTCCTTTCTCCGAAAAATAATCTGGCTGACACACTGCCAAACGGCCACATTAAGAAATTTAAATGGTCAACGAATCGCATCCTGAAATCAGTTTCGTCGTTCCTTGTTATAATGAAGAAGGCAATTTACGCGAACTTTTCAAGGCCATCCGCGCCGTCATCGAGCCGCTGAATATTTCCTACGAAATCCTGGTCACCGACGATCGCAGCGCCGATAAATCCTGGGAAATCTTAAAGGAATTCGCGGCGGCGGACAACCGCGTCCGGATCTTTCGGCTGGAGATCAACCGCGGTGAATCCGCCGCGCAATGGGTCGCCATGAAAGCCGCGAAGGGGAAATACATCGTCACGCTGGACGCCGATTTGCAAAATGATCCCAAGGACCTGCCCAAATTCCTGGAAGCGCTCAAAGGCTACGATTGCGTTTGCGGTTCCCGCGTGGCCGTGCGCGCGCAATCGGATAGTTTTGTGAAAGTCGCATCTTCGCGCATCGCCAATTGGGTGCGCAATAAACTCTCAGACGAAAATATTTCCGATGCCGGCTGCTGTTACCGCGCCTTCAAACGCGAGTGCATCGACGATTTGAAGTTTTTCAAAGGAATGCACCGGTTCATGCCCACGCTCATAAAAATGGAAGGCTTTACCGTGACTGAGATCCCCATCTCGAGCAATCCACGCTTCGCCGGCCAGAGCAATTACGGCGTCTGGAACCGGTTATTTGCTTCGTTTTACGATCTGCTGGCCGTGCGCTGGATGAAAAAGCGCATGTTCAAAATTAAGGTGGCGGAGAAAATAAATTAGCTCGAATCGTAGCGCAGGTTTCCAAACCTGCTGTATCGCGGGTTTCTAAACCCGCTGATCGTACGAAGTCGGACGCTCGTCCGATTTAAGAACGATCGAGGGACCGGGCAACGTCGCGCGGCCAGCCGATTTGGAAATCGGCGATACGGCAGGTTTGGAAACCTGCGCTACAGCCAATAATTCCAATTCGCGTTGGGAAAAATATTATCGCGCGACTCGATCTCGTGCAGCCAGCGCTCGTCTATGCTTGTGGACGTCAATTGGTCGTGCAGGCCGATAAAATTTAACAAGTGCTGTTTGACGCGGCGACGGGCGTAATCCGGGCTCGTGCCGGCCCGCAAAATGAACGGCCAATCGCTGGATTGCGCCAGCAATAGTTCGCGCGCAGCCTGGCGCAGGGCCCGGCCTTTCAGGTCGGCCGCTTTGGACGTTTTTTTGGCGGGACTGCCCACGAGCGTCTTTTGAAATTTTTCCGCCAGGCCGCTCATTCGTTCCTGCGCGATTTGCAAGTGCGGCAGAATCCATTCGTTTTTGTCATTCAGCCACGCGCGCATGTAGCCTTCTTCGCCCCATGTCGAGCCGCTGGGCGTCGCGATTTGATTTGTCGGATGGCGTCGCAGATAATCTCCCGGTGTGATGAGTTCAACGACTTTTTGGTCATGAACCAGTTTTCGCGCGAAGAAATTCAGAAACTCCACGCCTTCATGCCACCAATGCCCGAATAACTCAGCGTCATACGGCGCAACAACGAGCGGCGGCCGGTCCAAAAGCCCGGTCAACCGCTCGATTTGGCCGACCCGTTCGTTCAGGAAATGTTGAGCGTGTTCGTCAGCCGTCCGCACGGCGTCCTCGCGCTGGTATATCTGTTTTTCGCCGGCGCCGGTGATTTTGTAATATTTGATGCCCGTGAATCCCCGGGTTTCCGGCGATGGCAGGTGCGGTTTGATATAATCAAAATCCAGGTCGAAGCCGATGTCGCGGTAAAAATCACGGTACCGCGGGTCGCCGGGATACCCCTCGCGCTGGCTCCAAACCTGGCGCGACGAATCGAAATCGCGTCCAAAAGCGGCGAGGCCGTTGGGCGTGAAAACAGGCGCGAACGTGCCAAACCGTGGACGCGGGTTTGCGTACAAAATCCCATGCGTGTCCAGGATGAACCATCGGATGTTCGCCTCCTGCAAAAAGGTTTCGACTCCCGGCACATAAGCGCATTCGGGCAGCCAGATGCCGCCGGGATCGCGTCCAAAACAATTTCTGTAGTCGTCACGCGCAGTGAGGATTTGCGCGCGGATGGACGGCGGATGGTTCGCCAGCAACGGCAGCAGCGCATGGGTTGCTGCCGTGGTGATGATTTCGATGCGCCCCTCATCCTGGAGCTGTTTGAACGCATGAATGAGGTTGCCCCCGCAATTGCGCCAGGTATCGCGGACACCGCTGAAGCGATGGTGATACATCCACGCCAATTCGCGGAACTGGCGGTCCCAATGCGTCCGCCGGATTTCTTTCTCAGCCAGATCGATCAAACCGTCCAGGTGCGCTTCGTAACGGCGGCACAGAAGCTGATCCAGCAGCATGGCACAGAGCGGCGGAGACAGGGAAATCGTGACCGGCGCGGTCATCCGGTCGCGGCGCCAGCCTTCCAGCATTTGAAGCAACGGAATATAGGTTTCCGTCACGGCCTCAAACAGCCAGCTTTCCTCCAGAAATTTTTCGTGTTCCGGATGGCGCACAAACGGCAGATGCGCGTGCAATACCAGGGCGAAATATCCTCGCATCGGTCTATTGAAACAAGTTTGCGCTTAACGTTCAAGGTTTCGCGGGGCCATCGGTCGGATCCGTCCGATCCGTCGGATCTTCCCTTGAATCGCCTCCCATTTTTGACTTATTCTCGTCTCGTGTGAATGCTGAATCATCCCCTGCTGCCGCCAGCCCCTGGATCAAAAAATTCCTGGCGCACCTGGCCACAGACCGGGGCGCGTCGCTTTATACGCAAAAAAATTATCGGCAGGCGCTTGAGGAATTTTCACGGTGGCATGCCCAGGAACGCCAATCGGCGCCGGCCTGGGACAAGCTCCAGCGCGACGACTTTCGCGGTTATTTGCGGTACCTGGGACGGAACAATTTGAGCCGCGCGGCGACGTCTCTGCGCTTTTCCGCGCTGCGCACATTCTACAAATTCCTCATCCGGCACGGCATGCTGGCCAGTTCGCCTATAAAAAATTTATCGCTGCCCAAACCCGAAAAGCGGCTGCCTAAATTTTTAACCATTCAGCAGATGGAAGCTTTGCTGACTGCGCCATTGCAACTGGCACAGTCGCGCCAGGGCAAAAAAGGAGCGGGACGCCCCGTGTCCATGGCCGTGGGGTTGCGGGACGTAGCGGTCCTGGAAACGATTTATTCCTGCGGCCTGCGCATCAGCGAATTGTGCGGCCTGCGCGCCGATGACATGGATTGGGCGCAACAAATCGTCCGGGTCCGCGGCAAAGGCAAAAAGGAGCGGCTCGTGCCCATCGGCAAACCGGCGTTGGATGCCATCGAGCACTATTGGAAAACATTGAAAATGCCGCCCGCGGGAGCATCGCCGGTTTTCTTCAGCGAAACGAGAAGCCACGCGCCGTTGCATCCGGTCCAATTATCGCGACGGTTAAAGCAATATCTCGCTTTCGCGGGCCTGGACCCAAATTTGACGCCCCACAAGCTGCGTCACAGCTATGCCACGCACATGCTCGATGCCGGGGCGGATTTGCGCAGCGTCCAGGAATTGCTCGGCCATGCGCATTTGACGACGACTCAGATTTACACGCACGTCACCACCGAACGGCTTAAGAAAGCCTATGATGCGGCCCATCCGAGGGCGTGACCATGAGTGCGCAGGCGTGTTGCGTATTGCGTGGCACGTCAAGTATCACGGTGCACGTACTTGACGCACCACGCATTCACATTCAATCAGAGACTCGTTACCTCGTCTCCTACCATTACAAAAGGTTGCTTTTTTTTGAAATAGCCGCCATGCTATAGTGTCTAACAGTTTATGAAGAGAATACAGGTTTTCACTATCGCCGCAGCCACGTCCGCGGTCGTTTTGACGGGCTGCACATATCCAAACGGGGACCCAAATAATACGGGCACGGGCGCGTTGATTGGCGCGGGCAGCGGCGCTGCTTTGGGCGCTGCTTTAGGCGGACGCAACGCCGGCGCAGGCGCGCTCGTAGGCGCCGCTTTTGGAGCCCTCACAGGCGCCCTTATCGGAAATTCCATCGACCGGGACCAGGCCGCACAATTGCAGGCGAGCGCTCCCGTCACCTATGTTCGCGTGCAGCAAAACCAGCCGCTGGCGGTTTCTGACGTCGAGGCGCTGGTGCGGGCCAAAGTCAGCGACGACGTTATCATTGCCCAGATTCAAAATTCACATGCGGTTTATCACCTGAGTCCGCAGGACATCATTGACCTGCACACAGCGGGCGTCAGCGACCGCGTAGTCAATTTCATGATTGCCACGGTGAACGGCCCGCCGCCGCCGCCAACAACGGTTGTGACCTCTGACCAACCTCCCCCAGTGCCCGATGAGACTGTGGCTGCGGCGCCTGGCCCTGGCTGGGTCTGGATCGGCGGCGAATGGGAGTGGAACGGCGTTGGATGGGTTTGGGCTGGTGGCCGCTGGGCGTATCCGCCCTACCCGGGCGCGATATGGGTGCATGGCTATTGGTATCGCGGCCCATTTGGCGGCTGGCGGCATGTGGGCGGCCATTGGCGGTACTAATCTTCGTCCTTGATTCGGGCACAGTTTAGGAAACAAGTTGCACAGACGAATGGTTAAGCTTGGTGTCAAATGTGGCCAACCTGAATCCGTGCTTGGCTGCCAAATTTGCTAAATAATGATCTGTTACCTGATCCGAATCCCGCGGATGGCTTTCCAGGGCAGGTAGATCGTCTGGAATTCTTTCCGCTTTTCGCTCCGACGCAAACCGCTCCAGGACCTTCCTTGCTTCCTGCATGGTCAATCCAA
The DNA here is from genome assembly GCA_035503455.1 of Candidatus Sulfotelmatobacter sp. GTDB lineage: Bacteria > Verrucomicrobiota > Verrucomicrobiia > Limisphaerales > UBA11358 > UBA11358. The sequence continues at coordinate 45,974 of DATJTK010000174.1, forward strand.
TGGCGGATTTGGTGTTGGTGCTAATGCGCAGGAAACCGAGTTCAACTATGGGGCATAGCACGATTTCCTTGTCCGCCAGCCAGTCATGAGCCCGGACATGCAATGAATGGCTTCGAACGATGCCTGCGATCAATAGGTTTACATCCAGCAAATGCTTCACGGAAAGTCTGCCAGAAGTTCTTTGATTGCCGTTTCGTCAATCGGCTGTTCCGGCGCCACAACAGTAAAGCCGTCCTCTTTGACGATACGACATTTGGGGTTCGTGGGCGCCCCCGCCTGGATAACAAAAAGCGTGAATCCACCATCCGCATTTTGCTGAACGGAATACACCTGGCCCGGCTTGGCCGAAGGAAGTCGGACGCGTTTCTGACTGTCTGCCTTTGTTGTCATCGCAGGACTAATATCGCGCTTAGAGAAGCCATATTCAATCGCTTTTTGCGGCCTCCTTAGCCGATGCGAGCGCATATCCTTTCGCTCGCAAGCCGTCTATCTTTTTGTTTTGTTTGGTGGACGAAAGGGCCGGAGCCGGATACGTTTTTACATGCCTTTGGCGCGGATTTTAGTGTATGGCTGTGCCCGGTCTGGCATCCGACTAGCTCTCAGAAGCGCATGAAGACTGTCTTCTTGAAGCTCGCAGAATGTATTTTTGCGTTGCTCGCAGGTTGGATTGCCGCCGCAGTTCCGATGGCGGTGTCTGCTCATTTACCTGCTCATGCCGATATAAGAGATGTGGCATGGTTGTTCTTCCTCCTGGTTACGGGCGCGCTGGTTGTGCCTTGTTGGATATTAATAGCCGTGCCCCTTTTTGTCTTCCTGCGTTCAAGAGCGGTTTTTTGGCGATATTACGTGTCGATTCCCTTCGGCGCGGTCATCGGGCTCTTGATCAGTTTTGCTTTGGCATTTGCCCTGTACGCCGGGCCGGTTTCCGGCGCAGGGACAGGCATTTTTTGGCTCACATTATCGGGAGCTGCCTCCGGAGCAATGACGTTTGGCGTGATGTCATGGATGAACGGGAGAGAACATAAGAACGAGGAAAAGATGGCCCGGCCCGGTCTCACCGTGGAACCGGCAAAATAATTACTGGCTCCCCGGTGTTTGGGTTCATTGACGCAAGTGTGGAGCGCCGATATGCTGCATTTATGGCGCTGGTCCGGATATTAATCGATGGCTACAGCCTCCTGCACAACTGGCCCGAGTTGGCACCCGGCCAGCCACGGCATTCGGAGCGGGCGCGGGACGAATTGATTCGGGTTTTGACGCAATATCACGACGCCACTGGCGAGCCCATCACGATCTTTTTCGACGGCGCCGGAGCGCCGGTGTCGGCCCAAAAAGCCCAATCGAGCCGCGACGTCGAGGTCCTCTTTTCCAAAGCCGGGCAAACGGCTGACGACCTGATTGAGCGCGCGGCCCATCGTTTCCAGCAATACGGCCAGGTGCTCGTTGTGACCGATGATTTTGCCGAACGCGACACCGTGGAGGCGCTGGGCGCCGTGGCCTCCAGTTGCGCGAATTTCATCAATTCGATTGAAAAGGCGCTCACAGAACTGCAGGATGAACTCAGAAGTTATAATCGTATGGAAAAAAACCGTTTTAAACGGCCGCGATAAAAAATGAAAGTTCGAAAAAATCCGATTCGTCTGTCCATTTATTCGGCGCTGCTGGCCGGACTCGTCCTTGTTCCAACGTTGCGCGCCCAAGTCAGCACTCCGCCGGTTGCAAATCGCGTGCTGCTGATTTTTGACACGTCGTCCGCGATGAAAAAGCGCCTGCCGGCTGAAGAAAAGGCCATCCGCCAGCTTTTCGCAATAACTTTGAACGGGCACTTGCACCAGGGCGACACCGTCGGTGTGTGGACATTCAACCAGGACCTGCACATTGGACAATTCCCGCTTCAGGAATGGACGGATGACAAAATTGCGACGCTTCCCGACGAAATCGTCGGATTCCTTAAACAGCAGCATTATACAAAGGAAACCAGCTTTGATGGCTTGCTCCCAACACTGAACCAGGTGGTGCGCGGTTCCCCGCGATTGACCACCCTCATTTTTTGCGACGGTAATGGAACAGTGAAAGACATTCCGGGCATCGATGCCATTAACACTACTTTCAAACAGCACTACCGTCAGATGGAAAAGGCGCGCGTGCCATTCGTGATTGTCCTGCGAAGCCAGTTCGGACCGGCCGGGTTCGGCCGATACGTTGGGTGCACCATTAACTCCGCAGACTCCATCAATATCCCGCAATTTCCGCCGATGCCCGTGCCGCCGGCGCCAACTCCGGCTCCGGTTCAAGAGCCGCCGCCGCCACCACCGCCGCTGCCGCCCCTGGCCCCGATGATTATCGTCGGCACGAATGCCGAAACCAATGCCGCCGCGCCGCCTGCGGCTCCCCAACAACAGCCCGCACCTCCGCCGCATGCCCAAAGTGCTCCCCCGGCTTCCGCTTCCGTGCCGCCAGCCGCATCCCCAGCCCCGGCCATCCCGCTCGCTAAAACCAATTCCGCTCCCCCGCCGCCTCCGCCAACCGCCTCAATCGAACCGACGAATCCAATCGTGCCGCCTGCCCGTCCCGGTCCTCCCGCAACGGCAACGGTCGCACCCCCGGAAAGCTCCGGCACAAGCAGAGATGGTTTGGTTGCCGCGGGCGCGGGGCTTCTGGTCGTGGCTGTTGGAGCGCTTTATCTGGTTTTTCGCCGTTCCCGCAGCCGCACTTCGCCAAGTCTCATCACCGAATCCTTGAAAAAAAGATAAAATTTCAGTCGTGACTTTTGCCCGCGCTCGTGGAACATTTTTCGCCCCATGAAAATCATCAATTTATTATGCGCACTGGGACTGTTCGCCGGCACGCTGACAGTAAACGCCCAGGACACCAAATCGAGTTCACCGGCCTATGCCGATCCTTCAAAGCTCACTGAAAAGGCCCCTGACACTTTCAAGACCGTCTTCAACACCACCAAAGGAAACTTCACCATTGAAGTCACGCGCTCGCTCGCGCCCAATGGCGCGGACCGCTTCTATAACCTCGCCAAATCCGGCTACTTCACGGACATAGCTTTTTTCCGCGTAGTCCCTGGTTTTATGGTCCAGTTTGGCATTCACGGTGATCCTGCCATTTCTGCGAAATGGGCCGACGCGAACATTCCCGATGATCCGGTCAAAGGCAGCAACACGCGCGGCACCATAACTTACGCCATGTCTTCCGCTCCCAACTCGCGTTCAACCCAATTGTTCATCAACTTCGGAGATAACAGCCGCCTTGACGGCATGGGCTTTGCCCCGTTTGGCAAAGTGACAGACGGGATGGACGTCGTGGACAAAATCTACGGCGGATACGGTGACATGCCCGAGCAGGGCGGGACCGGCCCGGACCCGGGAGGCATCGCGTCGCAAGGCAACGCCTACCTGAAAAAGAACTTTCCAAAACTTGACTATATCAAATCAGTGACCGTTATTACGGAGAAAAAGTAAAACTATAACCAAGGGAGGTTTTGTGAACGAAGTCGCTGTTATCAACACAAACGCAGGAGACATGGTCATTGAGTTTTTGGACGTCGCTCCAAATACCGCGGCCAATTTTGTAAAACTTGCCAAACAGGGCTTTTACGATGGCACCTGTTTTCACCGGATCATTAAGGGATTCATGATTCAGGGCGGCGACCCGCTCACCAAAGATCCTTCCAAGGAAAACGTCTGGGGCACAGGCGGTCCCGGTTATACCATCAAGGCCGAATTTAACGATCATTCCCACCAATTCGGCGTCATGTCCATGGCGCGCAGTTCGGACCCAAATTCGGCGGGTTCACAGTTCTTTATTTGCGATGGCGACGCGTCATTTCTGGACCGGCAGTACACAGCGTTCGGCCGATTGATTAAAGGCGATGATGTGCTGAAAAAAATCGCCGGCACCCCGGTCGGCCAGGGAGGAGGAGGCGAACGCAGCAAACCGATCGAGCGGGTCAGCGTCAATAGCATCAAAATTGTGCCCGCGGATTCGGTGGCGTAGCCGGCTTCAGGCGTCGGCTCTCAACTTGTTCGTGGCTGCGGCCGGCTTTTTTTCAGGTTCCAATTGGCGGGTGTAGTACCGATAAACGGTTTGTGCGATTGTCACGGGTTTCGCATCCAGGGAATTTAGCGAAAAGTTGACGGCTTTGGCCTGATATTTAAGCAGGATGAATTTCGGAAAGCGCGACTGTTTTTGCTTCAGGCGGAACATGAGGGTGAACGTCGAATAGGAGCGTCTCACCAGCATTTTTTCGATGTCCGTAAACTTCAACTGACGGTTCCAGCCGGTGTAGGAAATGCCCTCTGCGGTCAGAATAAATTCAGCGTTTCGGTTCCGTTTCCAGGTCATCGCAAAGACAAACCCAACAATAACCGCGAACGCGGCGAAACACAGGGTCCCAATCAGATTATCAATAAAAATAACGGCCACCACGCAGCCGGCCAAAATGAGCACCAGGAACACAAGAGCCACCCATAGCTGGGATTGTTTGTAACGCCACCGTTTCTCCGGAAAATGTTTATCAAGCAATTCCCTGCCCTCATCCGTTTTGTAATCCGCCTGTGCGACCTGGCTTCTGGCGCGCAATTTGCCAATCTGGGCTTCAGCCTGCTGCGCAAGACCGGAAAAGAGAGCGTCACGATTCGAAAACCAGGTTGCGTACGCGCTTTGCGATTCCGCCAGGGCAATGGACCGGGCCTTGTCGGCGTCAATCGTCTGCTGAAGGGCCTCAAGCCGCACGTGCAGTGAAGGATGAGTATCGAGCGGATGCGGCAGCTTTTTCTCAAATAGCTGGGACCAGAAAGTCGCATCAGCGGCCAATGTGTCCCGCACAATCGCCTGCAAAGGAATATCCAAAAAATTTCCTTCTTTGTTCTTAATCGTTTCGGATAAATTGCGAGTGAACGCCTCGACAGCCACCTGGAACTTAACGAGCGCCTGCGCGGCGATTTCCGGTGACGTGACCGCCGCGGCTTTTTGGTCGGCAAGCAATTCACGCGCGCGCGAAGTCGCCCGCTCGGTCTCCCCAAAAGACAATCCAAAGAAATTGAGAAATTGAAAACTCGGCCAGCCCATCCAGCCGGACCGCGCCAGGGCCACCATCGTTCCGTGGATTTTGAACCTCAATGGATAGAACTCCCGCGTGAGCCGCGTGTCCTCGCCAATGAAATGCCCCAGTTCGTGGCCGATGATTGCCAGCACTTCATCGCCGGAAAGCTGTTTTAACAGCGGGTAGCACAGAAACAGCGTTTTGCCCTGGGTGCACCCTGAATCATAGCGCACGGCCAGTTCCGTAACGAAAAAATTAAGCTTCATGCCTATCAGGATCCGGTCCGGCGGCGCCGTTTGCAGCTTGTTCGCGGCTTCCCGGATGGCTTGCCACAATTCCGGCGCTTCTTCCGGCGTCACTTCCCTGCAAAAACGTTCCTTAAACTCCATCGGCACTTTTTTCAACAAGACCTTCGCGCTCATGAATAATGCGAACAAACCGCCGATAATGATGATCGCGAGAATCTTTATGGAATATGCGGACATCAGCAAAACCATAAGTTCGAATGTCCCGTAGGCCAGCAGCGGAACCAGGAGAAAGACCTTGGCCAGGGCCGCAACCATTGCAACCGTCCAACCCAGCCGGTAACAGGCAATGAGATCGTTTTGGGATTTTTTGGCCTTTGCATTCAGCGCGAAAATAGCTGCGCTGGCAACCATGAGCCCCGCCAGTAGCGCAGACGACAATATCAATCCCCACCTCAATCTGCGGAACCGGGCGGCAATGCCGGTTTTCTCAAGCCGGGCATGCAAATCCTCGAAACCCGGCGGGCAATTCAGCGAGACCTGCCCGAAATCCACTGTGGAATATTTCTCCACTGCCGCTTCTTTTTGAACGGGTGAAAGATTCACTTTCGAATTTATCTCCGAGGCCAGTTCCGAATGAATTCTGCTGTCCAACCAGCCGGGAGCCATAACGAAGAACGCCCATACCAGCACCGGGATAAGCAAACTTTTGAAAAGCGCCTTTCGAAGGCTTTTGCGGACGTCAAGAGGCGGTTTATTTTTGGTCATAGACAACAACCCGTTCTTAAGATTTCCCAAATTGTTTCGGCCAATATGTGGTCTGTCAAGAAACACGTTGCGTGTTGCGTATTGCGTGTTCCGTCATGATTTTCAAGGAATGATTTCCATTTTCAATTTGTAATTGGTAACCTATCAGTTGTGCTCAACGATGCCGTAATTTGGAAGAACCTGAGTTCACCGCGAAAACTGTTTTTGATCGCCGGGCCGTGTGTTATTGAAAGTGAAAAACTCTGCCTGGAAGTGGCCTCATCTTTGAAGACCGTTTGCAAAGCAAATGGCATTTACTATGTTTTCAAGGCCAGCTTCGACAAAGCCAACCGCACCTCGGCAAAATCATTTCGCGGACCGGGACTGGAAGACGGACTGAAGACGCTGGCGCGTGTCCGCGCGGAATTCGAATTGCCGGTCCTGACAGACGTTCATAGTGAGGTCCAGGCCAGGGCGGCGGCTCAAGTGGTCGATATTCTTCAAATACCCGCCTTTCTTTGCCGGCAGACCGACCTGATTGAGGCCGCGGTTGAAACCGGCAAAATCGTGAACCTGAAAAAGGGACAATTTCTTTCCCCGACCGAAATGGGACGCGTCGCCGAGAAGGCAAAACATACGGGGTCGAAACGCGTGCTTCTCACGGAGCGCGGCACGACCTTTGGCTACAACAATCTCGTCGCAGATATGCGCTCCATTCCTATTATGAAGGGATTCGGCTGCCCTGTGGTTTTTGACGCGACCCATTCGGTCCAGCTTCCTGGTGGCGGCGGAGACAAATCCAGCGGACAGCGGGAATTTGCGCCGGTGCTGGCCCGGGCCGCGCTGGCCGCGGGCGCCAATGGCCTCTTCATCGAAACGCACCCCCGCCCCGACGAAGCTTTGAGCGACGGACCCAATATGATTCCCTTGAGCAAAATGTCCGCGCTGTTAAAATCGTTAATGAGGGTCTTTGAGGCGGCCCAGGAATGAAGCGTTTGCCCCCAAACCTTCACTCGCGCCTCGCAAACGTTAAATTGTTCATTTGCGACGTGGACGGCGTGCTGACCGATGGCTCGATTTATATCGGCGGACCCGATGAATTCAAACGATATAGCATTCACGACGGCCTGGGTCTCGTGCTGCTCCGGCGCGCCGGCATCAAAATCGCATGGGTTTCAAGCCGCCCCTCCCCGGCAACCACGATGCGCGCGCGCGAACTTAAAATCACTTTTCTTGTCCAACAAAAGGATCAGTTGAGCAAGGCGGCAGCCATCGAGACAATTTTGGCCCGGGAAAAGCTAATTTGGGACGAGGTTTGTTTCGTGGGCGATGACATCGTGGACCTTGCGCCGCTGGAAAAAGCAGGCGTTGGAGCGGCGGTGGCCGATGCGGTGGATGAGGCGAAGGCCGCGGCGGATTTCGTGACCCGGGCCCGTGGGGGACATGGCGCGGTGCGCGAAATGGCGGAAATGATTTTAAAGGCCCAGGGCAAGTGGGATTCTATCATCGCCGCCTATAAAGAATGATTTCCGGATCGTGATGAATGAAAAGATGACATATGCGCGGCGGGCAAAGCGCTTCGCACTGCTGTTGACCGCTGCCATGGCATTGGCCGCGATAGCCGGCCGCGCGCAACAACTCCCCATCGCCGGCGGCGCAAGCGATTTTAATTCCGTGGAATACTTCAAGGCGCCGCACCAACAGGACATCGAAGGCCTGTTTTCCGGGGCCGAAGCAGACCCGCTCCCCGGCGGGCTTTTGCTCATCAAACAGGCCAAAATTGAGAAGTTCGATTTGACCGGCAAACTGCAACTCGTTGCCGAAGCGCCCGAATGCGTTTACGATCCCGTCAACGCAATCGCCAATTCCGCGGGGGAAGTACACGTGCGCTCGGGCGACGGGAAAACGAAAATTGATGGAGAAGGTTTTTTATGGCGGCAAAATGATTCCTTATTCACCATCTCGAACCAGGTGGAAACGGTCATTGAAGAACCCGCGTCTAAACGATGAAATTCCCTGCATTTGTCCTTCTATGCCTCGCTTGCGGCATTACGACGCTTTCCGCGCAAACAAACACCGCAACGAATGGCGTCGACTCCATCCTGGCGCTCGTCACGACAAACAGGCCTGCCGCGCCGCCGGCCACCAACAAGCCCGATGCGACTCCTCCGCGCGAGCCGCTCACGATTAAATCAACCGGCCCCCTCATCATTGATATGATAAATCACTGGGCCACTTACAGTGACAATGTGCACGTAACCGATGGACAAACGAAATTGGCCTGCGAATGGCTCAAGGCAAATTTCGCCGGAAGCGGAGAATCACCCACAAACATTGTGGCCGAAACAAATGTCGTCGTTGACTTTGTAGATCAAAAGGGCCAGAAAGACCGCGCCCTCGGGGACAAGGCAGTGTACAATTTTCAGGTCCAGGATGGCGTGACGAATGAAACCGTCACGCTGACGGGCGATCTTCCTGATCATCCTCCCGAAGTTATGCAAGGCCCGAATTACACAAACACCCTGACCGGCAGCAAATTTGTTTATTACCCCATGACGAAAATTTGGCGTGTCGAGCAGCCGAGCGTTGTCTATTGGACCACGAACAACGCGTCAGGAACCAATTCCAGGGGAAACGATATTTTTTCGTTCCCGAAATAACCAGGACGTCTGAGTGAACGAAACCCAACCCAAATCCGAATTGAAAAAAGTCGTTTTGGCGGCTGGCGACACGGCCGCCACCGGGCAACAACCCCTGCTCCTCACGGATAAACTCGTCAAACAATATCGTGGACGGCGCGTGGTCGACGAAGTCTCCGTGGATGTGAGCGCCGGCGAAATCGTGGGATTGCTCGGCCCTAACGGCGCGGGCAAGACGACGACGTTTAACATGGTGGTCGGCGTCGTAAGGCCGGATGATGGGTTTGTTGCCTTTCAAGGCCGCAAAATCACAAACCTGCCCATGCACAAACGCGCGCGGCTGGGCATCGGCTATCTCACGCAGGAGCCGTCCGTGTTTCGCAAGTTGACGGTGGAACAAAATATCCTGGCGATCCTGGAAACGTTGAAGTTATCGCGCGACGAACGCGCCGTGCGCCTGAAGTATCTCCTCGAAGAACTCGATTTGACGCCCGTCGCAAAAAGCAGGGCGTATCAATTAAGCGGCGGCGAAAAACGGCGGCTGGAAATCACCCGCGCGCTGGTCACCAGCCCAAAGCTCCTTCTGCTCGACGAACCCTTTAGCGGCATTGACCCCATTGCCGTTTATGAAGTGCAAAAGATTGTGCGCCGCCTGCGCGAGCGCGGACTGGGAATCCTGGTCACGGACCATAATGTGCGCGAAACCTTGAAATTAATCGACCGCGGCTACATTATTCACAAAGGCCAGGTATTGGTGGCCGGCAGTTCGGAATTTTTGGCCAATGATCCCAAGGCCCGGGAAATTTACCTGGGACCGGAATTTAACATGTGATTGCTGAATATGGCGCATCCATCCGTTACCGTTGAACAATTTTTTAAAGAGCACGGGTCAGCCCTGCAAATGCGGCTTATCGCGGACGGCGGCAGCCTCAAACGCGCCATTCGCGAACCAACCGTGAATCGGCCCGGCCTGGCCTTGAGCGGCTTTACCCGTTACTTCGCCCATAAACGCATCCAGGCCATCGGCCATGCTGAATCCTATTTTTTGCAGTCCCTGCCCAGCGCCGACCGCGAAAGGCACCTGGCAGACTTGTTCGCTTTCAAAATTCCCTGCATCGTTTTCAGCCGCGGCCTCAAACCTGACAAGGAATTTCTCCAGGCCGCCATCGACGCCGGCGTGCCCATTTTTCAGACACCGCTGGTGACGATGAAATTTATCAACGCCGCGACTCTCGCCCTGGAAATGATGTTCGCCCCGCGCGCAACGGAAATCGGCAGCATGGTGGATATCCTCGGCGTGGGCGTCCTCATCCGCGGTGAAAGCGGCATCGGCAAGAGCGAAGCAGTCCTGGCCCTCATCGAGCGCGGCTACAGCCTCGTGGCCGACGACGTCACGCGCATGACCCTTGTGGACGGACGCGACATTGTGGGCACCAGTTCGGATTTGACCCGCAGCCACATGGAAATCCGCGGCATCGGCATCATAAACGTCGCCGCTATGTTCGGCGTCAAAAGCATTCGCAAGGAAAAAACGCTCGACCTCGTCGTCATGCTCAAACCATGGGACGACGTTTCCGACGTGGACCGGCTGGGTTTGGAGCAGGAATTCGTTAAAGTCCTGGGCGTGGAAATCCCGCACATGGTTATTCCCGTCCGTCCCGGACGCGACCTGGCGCGGCTCATCGAGGTGGCCGCGTTTCAAACCAAATTGAAAATGTCCGGCTACAACGCCGCGCAGGAATTGAACGACCGCCTGATCGCCCACATGAGTACTGGCGAAGCAACGCCCCATTCGTAAGGCCCAACACGTTGAGGCGTTGAAGAGTTAAAGCGTTGCGGCATTAAAGAGTGCGATGATTGGTGCCTGCCGTGACGGCACGCGCCGCCGGCGCCTGCGAGTCTTCCACCAATCCACAAATCCAATAATCCAGCCATCCAGAATCGTTCCGCATTCCGCATTTCGAAATCCGCATTCGAAAAGGCTTGGCTAGCGCCCCTCCCTTGTTTAACCTCAATCCGTGGCCGTCATGAGCGCTAAGAAATTACCGAACAGCGAGTTTTTAATAAAAGAGTTGACGATTTCCAATAAACTGGGCATTCACGCCCGGCCTGCTGCTCTTTTTGTCAAAACGGCAAACCGCTTTGCCTGTGAAATCTTCGTCGAAAAGGACGGCGAAAAAATCAACGGCAAAAGCATTATGGGCCTGATGATGCTCGCCGCCGGGCCCGGGAGCAAAGTCACCCTGCACGTCCGCGGCGCCGATGCCGCGGCGGCCATCGCCGAACTCGAAGCCCTCGTCCAGCGAAAATTCGACGAGGAATAGCGCCGTAGCGCAGGTTTCCAAACCCGCCGTATCGCGCCGTATCGCGGGTTTCTAAACCCGCTGGTCGCAGGACGTCACACGCCTGTCGAACACGGACCATGGCAAATTCCACGTTCTTGGATTCTCTGTCCCATTTATCCACTAATCCAACAATCCAATTGTTCTTTGAGCCCGCGAACCCTACCCTTGTCCGTATGGCGTCATCTGATTTTGACATTAAATATGTCGCACACCTTGCCCGGATCGAACTTTCGCCGGATGAAGAGAAAAAACTGGCCACCCAGTTGGGCAATATCATCGGCTACATCGAAAAATTGAACGAACTGGACGTTTCGAACGTAGAACCCACGGCCCATGCCGTTCCCCTCATCAATGTGACCCGTCCCGACCAGGTCGGCGAATCGCTGTCGCAGGAAGAGGCCCTCCGAAACGCTCCCGCCAAAACCAATGGCCTGTTTATTGTGCCCAAGATCGTTGAATAGCACCTCGTATGTCGTTAAACGAATCAACCATTTCCGAACTCGCGCCCAGGCTCGCCGCCCGGGAAATTTCCGCCCGCCAAATCATGCAGTCCTGCCTGGACCGCATGGCCCGCGTGGAGGGAAAAATCCACGCTTTTATCAGTTGGAACGAAAAAGACGCCCTGGCCCAGGCCGACGCTGCCGACCGCGATATATCCCGCGGAATAACTCATTCCGAGAAGCCGCTACTTGGTATCCCAGTTGCTATCAAGGACGTTATGGCCGTCAAAGACCAGCCTTTGAATTGCGCTTCAAAGATATTGGGCGACTTTATTTCGCCTTATGATGCCACCGCGATTAGAAAATTAAAATCAGCGGGGGCCATCGTTTTTGGACGGTGCAACATGGACGAATTTGCCATGGGCAGTTCCACTGAGAATTCGGCCTTTGGCGTTACCCACAATCCGTGGGACGTGGACCGCATCCCAGGCGGTTCGTCGGGCGGCTCGGCCGCGGCGGTCGCCGCGGATGAAACCATCGCCTCGATTGGAACGGACACCGGCGGATCCATTCGCCAGCCTGCGGCGTTGTGCGGGGTGGTCGGCCTCAAACCCACGTACGGCCGTGTCTCGCGTTATGGCCTCGTGGCCTTTGCCAGTTCGCTCGACCAGGTCGGGCCATTCACCAAAAATGTGTCCGATGCCGCCACGTTGCTCGGCGTTTTAGGCGGCCAGGACCCGCACGATTCCACCAGCGTGCCCCGTCCCGTGCCCGATTACAGGAAAGCCCTGGATGGGAACATCCGCGGAATCAAAATCGGTTTGCCAAAAGAATACATGGTTGGCGGCCTGGACCCGGAAGTTAAATTGGCCGTGGACGCCGCCGTAAAACAACTTCAGGAACTCGGCGCGGAAACCGTGGAAATTTCACTGCCTCACACCGATTATGCCGTGGCGACTTACTACATCGTCGCGACTGCCGAAGCCTCGGCCAACCTGGCGCGGTTCGACGGCGTCCGTTATGGCGCGCGCGCGGAGGCGGGGGATGTCCGCGAACTTTACAGCCGCACCCGTGGCGCGGGCTTTGGTCATGAGGTCAAACGCAGAATCATCCTGGGCACCTACGTTTTGAGCAGCGGCTATTACGACGCCTATTACCTGCGCGCCCAAAAAGTGCGCACGCTCATTCGAGAGGATTTTCTCGACGCCTTTGAAAACGTGGACGCCATCGTCACGCCCACGTCTCCCACAGCGGCTTTCAAAATCGGCGAAAAAGCCGATGATCCCCTGCAGATGTATTTGTCGGACATCTTCACCATTTCCTGCAATCTTGCGGGAATATGCGGCATTAGTGTGCCGTGCGGTTTCACGAAAAACCCGAAACTGCCCATTGGCCTGCAATTGCTCGGCAAACCTTTTGGCGAGGAACTGTTGTTGCGCGTCGCTCGCGCGTACGAACGCAGTACTCAGTGGCACACTCAGAAGCCCGGTATCAACTAATCGATATGTATGAATGCAGTCAAAACCCCTAATAAAATTTTGTTCTTTCTCGGATTGTCACTCCCGTTGCTGGCTTTATTGACCATCGGCTGGCTCGTGCGCGAAACCAGCGGCCGGTTCGAGGAATCGTTCTTTCAGGTCGAACACACCTACAAAGTCGTCAACCTCGTCGAGCAGACGCAATTGCACCTCCTGGACGCGGAAACCGAGCGCCGCGGCTACCTGCTGGCCGGCGGCTCCGGTTACCTGGATTCCTACGGCGCCGCGATGGGCGACGTCCAAAAAGACATCGTCCAACTGCAAACTCTTCTCGGCAAAAGCACCACCCAGCAGACAAACATTTCCCAACTGCAGGACCTGATTAATGTGCGCCTGGGCATCGACCCGGAGAAAATGAAAGTATCGGCAAACCTGCCGGATATGCTCGCTGTTTCGCTCACCGCCGACGGGAAACAAACGATGGATGAAATCAATCGCGTGCTCTTCCAAGTGCGCCAGGATGAGGAAGACCGGTTGAACGAACGCGAATTGCGGACGGAAAACGACGCCATTTCCGGGCGCATCGCCACCGTCATCCTCATCGGCACCGTCGCCATCGCCCTCATCTTTATTATTTTCATTTTGGTGCGCCTCGAAAAACTCCAGCAGTTTGTCACCATTTGCGCCTGGACCGGCCAGGTTAAAGATGGCGAGGATTGGATTCGCCTGGACCAATATCTTGAACGCCGCTTCGGCCTCTCGGTTTCCCACGGCCTTTCCCGCGAAGCCGCCGTCAAAATGATTCACGAAATGGAAGCGCGCCAAAACGCCGTCGCCAAATAGTCCCGTTTGGTGTCCCCGGCGGAGTCCAATAATGTGCCGGTGTTTGAAAGGTTGGCGCTTCAACGTTTCAACAAATCACGCGCCGAAGGCGAAAATAAGCTTGCTCTGAAAGTAACTTGATGGTTACTTATTTGCGCATGCCCGCCGCCTCAAAAAAGAACCTTCCGCCGCGCAATCCCAGCCGTTCGCGTGAACGCATCCTGGGCGCCGCGCTGAAAGAATTTGCCGCCAAAGGATTCGCCGGCGCCCGCGTGGACGCCATCGCCCGCCGTGCCAGCATTAATAAGCGCATGCTTTACCATTATTTCGGCGACAAAGAAGAGCTGTTTAAAGCGGTTCTCCGCCGAAAAATTTCCCAGCGGAGGGCGTGGGCCGAGACATTGTCCGGCGACCCGGAGGAAACGTTGCCATTTTGGTTTGAGGCGGCCTGCCGGGATCCCGAATGGGTCCGCCTGTTCCAATGGGAGGCTTTGCAGGGCAACTGGCAAAAAGTCATTGATGAAAAAGATCGACTCGAGGGCACCGCTCGCGGACTCGAGCGCATCCGCCAGCGGCAGGAGCGCGGCCAGATTTCATCCGAGTTTGATCCCCGCCACGTGATGCTGACCATGCGTTCCCTGACCATGTTTCCAGTCGCGTTCCCTCAATTGACCCGGCTGATTACCGGAAAATCCATATTCGATCCCCAATTTCAAAAGGAACGCGCCGAATTCCTGAAAAAATTCGCCGCCGCCCTGCGCCCACAAAAAAAACCTGAATAGAGAATTCCTTCCTGATTTCCCGCATTCCTCATTATCTTGATCTCTACTTTTTCCTTTTTCCTTTTTCCTTTTTAATTTCCAGCTCCTCACTCCTTTCGCTGCGTCCTACGTCGTCCACAACCTGGACCTTATTTGCCTCGGCCCAATCTTTGACAAACTCCTTCATGGCGTCCTCACGGTACTGATACCAGTCGTCCAACAGGCCCAGGCGATGGGCTGTGTCCTTGTAATAGCGGAATGCGCCCTTGCCTTTAATGGCCCGCCACAATTGCTCGGCAGCGTCGTTATCATCAAGCGTCCCGATGAATTGTTCCATGTGACGATATTCATGAAATTCAAATTTGTCCGGCGGATCTACGAATCGCTCACCCGAATCTTCCGCAATGGCCCGCGCGAGTTTCAATTCTTCCTTCTGCCATTCTGCTATATCATCCACGGTTTCATCATCCCCTTCTTCCACGGCCCCAATCACAGCGTCTTCCACCATCACCAAACGGCCGGTTTGCAAATCAAGTTTCGTCATGTGCTCCGTGGAATCGAATTCAAGCGCATCCATGAGTTCAGATATGTTGACAGGCTTCTTTTCCATAATTTTCAATTGAAAGTACGGTCAAGCATAGCGGTGAGCAAGGCTTGTAATTCCCTTCCTGATTTCCTCATTTCCTCATGGTTTTAGTTCCCCTTATTCCTTATTCCTTTTTAATTTCTAATCGCGCCTTCGCGGCTTCATTGTTCATTTCCCGCCCCCCCGCCCCAATGACACTCATGGCACTGAATTAGTGCCGGTTTCGCGAAGAAAGGCATTGAGAATAGACAGATAAGCGTCCACTTCTTCACCCGCATCAGACCCCATCTGCTTCTTATACTCCTGCAACTGGTCGGCCGCGGATTGGACTTGCGACCGCAACCCGTTCATATCGATTTGCCCGCTGCTCAATCCATCCAATAACTCGTTGATTTTACCGACGGCCTCGGGGCTGGCGCTTGAGCCGAGGACCTGCGCCGTGACTTCCTGAACAAGATTGCTGTGCCCTTGGATTTCACGAGCCATCGCCTCGAGGCCCGTCTCGACACTGGAATTGGCATCGGCATTGGAATTCGTTTGCGGATTTGCCTGGGCCGTGTAGGCGGCCGCGAGCGCGCTGGCGGCGGCGTCCGAAACGGAATTCGCCTCGGTGGCAAGGTTGGGAATTCCAGTGTTCGCGCCCGACGCCACTGCTCCCTGCGCCGACGCTGTCGCTGTCGCTGTCGCCGTGCCGAATGCAATGTTGGCGACTTTGACGCGCGGCAGGGTCAAGGTCCCCAGGCTATCGTCCTGGAGCACGAGAGCATCTGTCGTCACGGTCTCGACCTTCCCATTCAATACATCCCCATTCCGCAGCGTTATTTGATCGGCGGATGCCGACGATACCGCAACACCAGTGAGAAACGCGGCCAGGAATAATATGAAGCTGATTAACTTTTTCACAATGAAACCATAATCCGCGTAGGCGAATGCTGCAAATCCAAAATGGCCGGGCCAGCAAATAATAAATGAGGAAGGAAGGAACAAAGGAATGAATTGAAATGCAACATCGAACATCTAATACCGCATATCCCCGACTGCGGACTGACTTCCATTAATCCATGCATCCAATAATCCACCAATCCACAATCCGTTTCCTGATTTCCTGCATTCCTCATAGTTTTAATCTGCGCCTATCTGCGAAATCTGCGGATAAAAACTTCGCGCCTTTTTTATTCAATCCCCTTTGTCTGGTCATTCCGCAATTCGCATTAACAAAGATTCGTATCGTGATCTTATGCGGGATGGCGAATCTCGCCGGCGCGATTCGTTCCAACAAAGCCGCATGTTCGCGGTCAAATGCCTCCGTTTGTTCCCGGGTCAGGGCAGGGCCAATCCAGCGACACGCGCGAATGCGTCCACGCCACGATTCCCGACTAAACGGCACGTTTATTTGATACTCATGAAACGTTTTTAATTTGAGCCAGTCCCGCGACCACTTCGGAACCACGTCCTTATCCCACCTGCGCTGCCTGCGCCGCGCCTCCACATTATACTTTCCGATTAATTCAAGCGTCTGACGAAAGATTCCCTCTTCCCACCTGTCCCAAATCAGCGTGCTCACCAAAAGCAATCCGCCCGGACGAAGCAGACGCGGCACCTCCACCTTCATCTGCTCAACATCAAAATACGTCCAGCACATGCTCGCCGTAATGGCATCAAACGAATGATCCGGCAGACCCGTTTTCTCCGCATGACCCACCTTAAATTTAATTTTGACCCCAGCATCGAGCGCCGCCAATTTTTGAGCCCGGATCTGCCCCTCCGACGGGTCCACAGCCGTGACCCGCGCCCCCTGCCCCGCAAACGGAATCGCCAGCGCACCCGTGCCCGAACCAAGATCAAGAATGTCCTGTCCTGCCGAACCGATGCCCAACTGTCGCAGCAACGTAAAATATTGTTTCGGGTATCCCGGACGATGCCGCAGATAATCGTGGGAAATTGCGCTCCAATTTAAATTCGGCGTTCCAGCCGTTCCATTTTTTAAATCTGATCTTGCGGCGTCTCCGACGCTTTCGATATTTGCTTTTGATTTCAAATCAGCCATCAATGCATTTTCCCTTTTTTAAGCGCGCGCATCAAGCCGCCAAGGCATCAAGTCCATAGGAAGCATAAACCTTTGGACCCGGCGCTTGCCGTCCTGGAGTGCGGTGGCAAGTCCGCGCGACACCGCTTTCGGGCGTCGTTGGACTTTCAAATCGCGATTGACGCTTCGAAGTCGTCCGACTCCCGAAGCGAATCTCCTCGATTTTAACACTTCCAACATCGTCTTCAAATTTGCCCGATTTATTGCGCGATGAGGCGATAGAATTTCTGGCCGGTCGCCGGCAAATCTGTGACCTGATAGCTTGAACCGTTGGTGGTGACGGGCCAGGGGACGTTTAGCCAGTTGGTCGAAGTAAGATTCGTGCTTTCCTGAAGGACGAAATTGCCTGCGTTGGTCGTGCTCCAGGAAAGAACCGGATAACCGCCAGAAAGCTTTGCTGTCAATGACGTTGACGGAGGGGCGCTAAAACCGTAGGTGTAGATGCTCCCATCATCACACGCGGCAAGTTTGGTTCCATCAGACGATGAAGCGATGGAAACAAAATCAGCCTCGGGCGCTCCGGAATTTATCCAGGTATTCCCTGAATCCATTGAAAGATAAACACCCGGCGGATCGGAACTGCCTGCCGCCAGCCTGCTGCCGTCCCATGAAGATGCGATAGCTTCCCATTCAATGTGGGGCGCGCCGATCAACGACCACGTGCTTCCAGAATTCGCGGAAACATAAATACCCTCAGTACTGGCTGCGGCGAGTTTGGTTCCATCAGACGACGCGGCAATACCAATCCAGTCATTGGTCGGAGCGCTTGTCGCCGTCCAGAGGCTTCCTAAATTCGTGGAAACATAAATGCCGCCGCCATAAACCACCGCCGCCAAAGTGGACCCGTCTGCCGATACAGTGACTCGGCGCCAGGTCTGAGTGGAAGCCGTCGCTGCCCAGGTAATTCCCGAATCCGCGGAAATGTAAATCTCGCCGCCAGAAACGGCGCCGGCCAAAACTGCGCCATTCGATGAACAAGCGAGAGATTCCCAGGTCTCGTCCGGGCTTGAATAATCCAAATAGAATATATCGCCGACATTCGTCTCAATTTGGGAACCGCCACTGGGGCCAGCCGCCGCAAATTTAGTGCCGTCAGAGGAGGAGACAACGATCGCGGTTGAGGCGGCATTCGCGCGGGTCCAGGTTGCGCCCGAGTTCGTCGAAAGCATAACAATCCCGCCAGCGGCCGCCAGCCTGGTTCCATCCGACGAAGAGGCGATGGAAGTCCAATCTTCGTCAGGCGCGCCGGTTTTTACCCATGCGGCATAAGGCGGCGCGACCAGGCTTAAAGCGTAAAGGCGCAGTTCGCCTATCGTGTTGACGGCGCCAAAGCCGGCGGAATAAAATAATTCATAAGCGTCGCATGGGATTGAATTGGTTACAAGCCAGACCCGGGTTTCGGCGCCATTTACAAAATAACCGGCGCCGATGCCGATTTCAGTCAAGGATTCGCCGCTGTTTGTGCTGCCCTCAAGGGACCACGCGTGTGGTGTCCCGGCAGCGGTTTCACCCGACGTCAAAGCATACACCAACACAGTGTTTGGCGGGGAAAACGTGGCGCCTACAGTTGACGGCCCCTCACTCTCGTAATAAGTGCTATTGGCGCCGTCAAAAGCATTGGTCACCGAATGCCCATCAACCCCTCCGAGGCCGCCCTCGGCAAAATAAGGACCGCTGGGTGGCAATTGCACGAGATTGCCGCCGGTCACGGCGACAATGTTGTCCAGTCGCAGTTCCTCGGTATTGGTGTCGCAACGCGCGCCCCAGGCAAAAACATCTCCGCCTTCCGGTACGAAGCCGGTCGTCGCTACGTTGGTAAAGATTGGCTGGCCATCGAGCCGCACGCTCATGCCACTGTAATAGTTCCAGTCCACTTCCCAGAAGTGGCGGGTGGTGCTATTCGTGCCCCATTCAACAGATGGATTGTTGGTCAATGAGGCGATGACAGCGCCATTGGCCAGCAAATAGAAACCGGAATTGGTTCCGGCATCCGTCTGCACGCTGAAACAAAGACCGGCTCCATACCCTGTTTCCTCCGCGTTGTTGGTGATCAAGTTAACGGACGAAAACGGGCCAAAATTGAACGAAAAACCCTTGCCGAAGGCGGGAAAAGTTCCATACACATCCGAATTCCATTTCGCCGAGAACGCATAAATCGGTGCGCCGGAGTCCAGATCCGGCAGTTCAAACGCACTTTGAACATTTGTCATGCCCGATTCGGTCAATTGTAACTCACCGTAAGACGAACCGATTCCGATGCTTTCAGCCAAATTGGTCAGGCAGGCAACGGTCCCCAGGGCCGTGCTTGAGAGCGTCGAACCGTCGTTAAAATTCGTTGTGCCATTCGAAAAGTCGGGAAAGTTTTGGAAATATTGGCCGGCGTAAAGAACAGACGGCAGCCCTATCAGGCTGACAAAACAAATAACTTTCCTGATCCAGCGAGACCTGGCTATCGCGAGTATAGTTTTGAAGTGTTGCATAAATCCCATAGGAGTTAACTGAAATTCTGACGTTTGTTATACAGATTACAATATCCATTGTCAAGACAACAAAATGACCGAAACAACCGGCTGCTACGGCTTTTACTATGACATTTGGGTTCCACGCCCTATTTGACGGGGTCCGCGGATTTTTACTTCAAAAAAATTACAGGATATGTGGTTCACAAAACACGAGACAGGATGAATCCGCCGTCGCTCAGAAGCTATGGCGGGACAGGCGGGATTTACAGGATAAAACCTCTGTGCAGGCGGTTCCTGTCCATTTTTGGCAATTCGGCGTATTTTTGGTGAAAAAACTGAAAAAACCGCGTTAAAACCCGTTTTTTTGACCATCGAAAGGGACAATTGCTTTTTTGGCAAAATTGCGAAAATTTTACCCGCGTAAAATAAGGGGTTTTTGAAAGTGCCATAGCATTTTTTCGTGGGGAACTGTCCCCCCATCAAGGCGGAATGCGGAGACAATTCGCCGCGTAAGTGCCTGGAAATCAACGGGCGCATGTTTTGGTTCGTGGAAGGGCCTTTTTCGATTCTTTTCGTGCGCAGCCCGGCAATTACGATTGTTAGGATTATTAGTACGGTCATGGTAGCAGTTTCTCAGGCTTTTGGACGATTACAAGAACTACATTTGGAACCCAAAAAAAGTTCAATGTTGGCACGGGGATTTAGAGACAGAAATTTTTTTATTTCGTTTTTTGGCACCCCGTGGAATGGGATAATTGAATGAGGAAAGCACGAAAGGAGGAATTCATCTCACCAACTGACAATAACCCAGGGCGGCGCTCGCGGACTCGCTTGCCCTGGGCTGTTACCGGCCGCCCTTATCAGGGCTTCAGTTTGCGCTTCGCGGATTTTATCACGATTTTTCGTGTGGTTCGTGTATTTCGTGGTTTCCAATGTAGAGTCCAGAGTTTACACCCCTAAAACCCTCGATTTTCCCAATAAAAATGGGTTTTTCTGTCTTTTTTCGACATCGTTTACTTGTTTACACACCTATAGACACAAAATGTGGAGCGAGCCTGGTGTGTCCACGCTTTAGCGTGCTCCGGAGCAGCTCCGCATTCGGGGCTGAACAACGAACCAAATTCTGTTTGAGCTGTTCCTCATTTCCGGCATTTTGTCCCGTGAAAAATGGCTCGCCACAATCTTTACAAATCCATCCTGACGGCAGCGATGACTTTCCTGGTCTTGTGCCTTTCGGCCATTCCGATTTTGGCGCAAACCAATGCGGACGGCTGGACGATTCGTGACGGCGGCATCATACGCGGGCCTGTTTCGGAAAAGAAAATCGCCCTGGTCTTTACCGCGGATACTTTCGCAGAAGGCGGCGACACCATTCTCGACGAATTGGCACGCCACAACGCCACGGCATCTTTTTTCCTTACCGGCAACTTTCTGACCAACGCCCAATTTGCGCCGCTCGTCCACCGCATGATTGCGCAGGGCGATTACGTCGGCCCGCACTCGGACAAACATCTGTTGTTTTGTGACTGGAATAACCCACCGAAAACGTTGGTGACGCACGAGGAGTTCCGAGCCGACCTCGATGCCAACCTGGACAAGCTTGCAGGTTTTGGCGTCACGCGCGCGGAGGCGCGTTATTTCTTGCCGGCATTTGAGCATTTTAATGGCGACATTTCACGCTGGAGCGCTGAAATGGGCCTGACACTCATCGATTTCACGCCGGGCACGCGCGCCAATGCCGATTATACCGGCGAATCCGACCGGAATTTCGTTTCGTCACAGGCGATTTTCGACAGCATTATCAGGCGCGAGCAATCGGACCCGCACGGACTGAACGGATTTATTCTTTTGCTGCATCTTGGCAGCGGCCCGGGCCGCGTGGACAAGTTCTCCAATCGTTTCGGCGCGTTGCTGGATACTCTTGCCGCGCACGGTTACCAATTCGTGCGCGTGGATGAATTGCTCGCGACTTCGAACACCGTTTATATCCGCGCGAATCAGGTCGGCTACGGCGTCTATGAGCCTAAATCGGCCATCGCGTTTTCGGCGGCATCGTTACCGCAAATCTTGCTGATACCAAAGGCGGCGATTCCAGAAACGTTTTCAGTCCTGGATGCGAAATCAGAAAGGATGGTCTTCGCCGGCGAAGCACGACTCATTCACGGCTCGCATTGGGGCCAAATCACGAACTTTGCAGAACTGGATTTTTCATCGCTGACAAATCCCGGAACCTATTTCATTGCATACGGCGAGTCGTTTTCGCTTCCATTCCAGATTGGTTCCCGGGCTCTCGGTGGCGGCGCCAGCGGCCTGGACTCGTTGCCCGATGAGATTCTTGAATTCATGCGCGAGCAGCGTTGCGGGTATAACCCCTGGCTCGGGACCAATTGCCATCAATTGGATGGCCGCACCGCCTACGGTCCTATGCCTTACGGCACGCAATTGGATGTCACCGGCGGCTGGCATGACGCCGGCGATACGCTGAAGTATCTCGTCACGTCAGAAACGGCGACCGCCGATATGCTTTTGGCGTATCAGGTGGCTGTAGGGCAGGCATCCTGCCTGCCAGTTCCGGGCGCATCTTGCGCCCAATCAAACAGGCGGCCGGAAGCCGCCTTAACCGGCAGGCAAGATGCCTGCCCTACGTTATTCGGCGATCGCGTTGACGCTCTTGGAAATCCGGGATCCAACGGCGTCCCGGACATTCTGGATGAGGCGCGATGGGGCCTGGATTGGATGCTTAAAATGCATCCGGCGCCCGACCAGCTTTATTTTCAGGTAGGCGACGACCGCGACCACATCGGCTGGCGATTGCCGCAAAATGACACGGCCGATTATGGCTGGGGCAAAGGCGGGGCTCGCGTAGTCTATTTCGCCGATGGCAAGCCCCAGGGCCTGGGGAAATATAAAAGCGATTCGACCGGCATTGCCAATTTAGCCGGCACTTACGCCGCGGCCATGGCCATGGCGTATCAAATCTGGCACGATGATCCTGCGCAAAAGGAATTCGCCGAACGTTGCCTCAAAGCCGGACGCGAAGTCTATGCGCTGGGACGGGCCAGTCCCGGCGTCCAACAGGGAAATTCCTACAGTGCGCCTTATCGCTATGCTCCCACCATCTGGGCGCAGGACATGGAATGGGGCGCCGCGGAACTCTATCGCACAACCGGCGAACACAAGTTTCTCGACGACGCCAAACGCTACGCGAAACTCGCTGTCGACGAGAATTGGATGGGCCGCGAGCAAACCGGCCATTATCAATATTATCCTTTCCTGAACGCCGGGCACTTCCGGCTATATGACCTCGTGGATGACGATTTCAAACGTGTTCTTGCCGGTTATTACCGCGCCGGAATCGAGCGATGCGTCCGCGCCGGGGATAAAAATCCCTATCACATCGGCGTGCCGTTCATTTGGTGCTCGGATAACCTCGTCGCCGCCCTGGTAACGCAATGCCTGATGTACGAACGCATGACGGGCGATAAGCGTTACCATTCATTTGCGATGGCGCAAAGCGATTGGCTGCTGGGACGCAATCCCTGGGGCATGACGATGTTTACCGAAATTGGCAGCATGTATCCGTGCGACGTCCACCTGATGACGCATCTGCTTGGCCGCAGTGTGCGCGGCGCGCTGGTGGACGGCCCGGTCTATGACCGCATTTTCAAGTCATTGAAAGGTGTCACTATCAGCCAGCCCGACCCGCTGGCTCCGTTCCAGGGAATGGCCGTGTATCACGATGACCTGCATGATTATTCCTCCAACGAACCAACCATGGACGGCTCGGCCGCAGCGATCCTGATGTTTGTTTTGGAAAACCGGTTTGCATCGGGTCCAAAAGGAACGGGGAACTTTCCATAACCTATGAAATTGTCCTTCGAACGACTCTCCCTCCCCATGAACCTGCTTCGAAGCGCGGCTGTGTCGAAGACCAGCCGCAGCGCGTCGCAACGTTCGCGGCTGCTGCGGCTGGCGCCCCTTTGCCCCGCACACAGCCGCGCTCCGTGTGCCAATCGGTTCAGGGGTTCAATGCGCGAAGTTTTCCTTGGGAGAATTCTCCCCATGAACCGCAACATTCTCATTCGAACGATTCTCCCTCACCCCAGCCCTCTCCCGCTGGGCCCGCTGGGAGAGGGAGAATCGTTGGCCGATGGTTGGACGCTTGCACGGCGAACGACACCGTATGGTCAGGGCGCAGGTCCCCCGATTTGGGAGTCGGACCACTTCGAAGCGTCAATTGCCATTTGAAAGTCCAACGACGTCCGAAAGCGGTGTCGCGCAGACTTGCCACCGCACTCCAAGACGGCAAGCGC
>DATJTK010000175.1:0-69669 GCA_035503455.1 Candidatus Sulfotelmatobacter sp.
CGTTTTTGGCTTGGTGTCAATAACCTCACTAAATGTGAACTTATTGACACCGAAGCAAATGTCGCAAAACACCACGATTTTACTGGCAATCGGCTCCAAAATTTGAGCGCAAGACGCATTTTTGAGGTTTAACGCTTCAACGAATTCAATTGCCTTCCGCCCTCTTTCCCGTTACACTAACCGCGTGAACTTTTTAACGCGGCAGGAGCAAATGGTTCTTGCAGTCGTTTTGGGTTTGTTGCTCACAGGCTTGTGCACGAAATATTATCGGAGCACGCATCCGGCGCAATCGGCAGCCGCCCAACAGGCAAAATAAATGCACGAACTGAATTTTGATTTAAAAGTGAACCAAATTATGGTTCGGGACCAGCGTTACCGGCGGGAAGCTTATGTGTTTGTGAGGGAGGCGCTGGATTTTACAAGAAAACTCATCAGCCGCGAAGACCGCCAAAACATACGGCACGTGACCGGCCAGCAATTGCTCGATGGCATCCGCCAGTTTGCCCTTAAGGAGTTTGGCCCCATGGCCGCCACTGTCCTGGAAGAATGGGGCGTCACAAGCTGTCCCGATTTTGGCGAAATTGTTTTCAACATGGTGGACGTCGGCCTGTTGGGCCTCACAGACCAGGACCGTCGCGAGCACTTCCAAAACGGATACGACTTCACAACCGCCTTTCGCAAACCCTTTTGGCCGCAGGACAAGCAGGACGGGCCGAAAAAAGAAGTTGCGGAATTGAATTGAATCGCGGGTAAAGCGTTGAAATATTAAAACGTTAAAACCGTCGAATGCTGCCGCGTCATACTTGACGCAACACGCAACCCGTGCCCTGCTTCAACTTTTCAACCTTTTGACGCGTTAACTTCTTACCTTTCAACAGAATGTGTCCCATAACTGCACCCGTTTGTCACACCTGTGAACAAGATTCGGTTGACTCATATTAAAAGCGTGTGAAAATGATTTCGGTGACAGGCGGGAACTATAACAACTTTAGCTATTTAGGGGAATGAAGACGATATTGGTGTTGTCTCCTCACCCGGACTTTGTGGAAACGATACGCTCAGCTTTGAGCGCGGATGAGTATCGTGTGGTCCACCGGATGGATGTAAATGAGGCTGAACCACTTCTGGTTCACGGCATCGCCAGCGTCTGCATTCTTGACATCGATCTGATGGGGATGCAGGGCGTCTGGGTCATTGAACGCCTTCGTCGGCGGGACGCAAAGTGCCCCATAATTGCTTATACCTCTACCACAGCGTCAGATTGGGAGGAAGAAGCGTTCCTGCAGGGGGTTACCCACATTTTGACAACCCCGGTCCGGCCCAAACTGCTCAATTCGCTCCTGGACCGTTTATGGCTGGCGCCAAAACACCGGGAAGCGCCGCCGGTGCCACTGTCCTTCACGCCGCAACCACCGCCCTCATTTCGGCCCGTCGAACCGCCGTCGAGCCGATACGTAAACGCCGCCCAGACCTTGGACGTCCTTCGCGATTTTTCATCGATTCTCACTCACTCTTTAAACGCCGAAGCGATGCTGAAACAGTTTTTGTCGTTTCTGCGGGAAATCTTAAGCGTAAACCGTGCGGCGATTTTCTTGAACCGGCCGGTCGCGCCGATGGTCGTTGAGACGAGTACAGGCGACAATAGCCGGGGTCTGCGAGCGGCGGCAGCCATAGGACTTTCATCGGGGCTTCTCGAGAATTTTGAATTGTCGCTCGACGCCGGCATTGGCGGGCAATTGGCCCGGCTGGGACGCATTTTACGGCGCGACAGCGATGAGGCGCGCGCGGACGGAGAATCGCAAAAAGAGTTTGAACTGCTCGGCGCCCAGGTGGCCGTTCCGATTCTCGACCGTGAAATGATTGTGGGCGTAGCCGTTTTTGACGGGCGCGTCACGGGAGAATCGCTCGTCAACGTGGAACTGGAAATGATTTTCCACCTGCTCGAGCAGGTGGGACTGGCCCTGCGCAATATCTGGCTGCACGACCAGGTGGCCGACAACAACGAAATGATGGCAGACGTCCTGCGCGAATTGAACAGCGCGTGCATTGTTGTGGGGCGTGATTTGAAGGTGCTGCACGCCAACAAGGCGGCGCGCCGCCATTTTGGACGCAAGAATCGCCGCACGGGCGGCCTGGAGTTCAGCGATCTGCCGCAGGAGTTAGGAGCAAAAATCTATCAGGTGCTCAAAACCGGCGCCGCCATGGGGCCGTACCGCTACGAGCCGGACAATTCGCCCGGCACATTTTACAACATCAGTGTCGTGCCATTCCAGCGGGGCAATTCTCCCGTGCCGGTATCGGCGCTGCTGACGGCCGAGGACATTACCCAGACCGAACACCTGCGGCGGTTGGAAGTGGAAGCGGCAAATTTGCGGCTCATCAAATCGATGGCCGACCGCCTCGCGCACGAGATTGGTAATGCCATGGTGCCGCTTTCCACGCACCAGCAGTTGCTCGCCGAAAAATACAATGACAAGGAATTTCGCAAATCGCTCACCGAAGCGCTTGCGGATGGAGTCAAACGGGTGACCCGGCTGTTGAATCAAATGCGATTCCTCGCGCGGGATGAGCGTTCCGAGCCTGTCGCTTTTCCCATCGAACCGCTGCTCGAGGAAGCCTATCAGGAGGCGCGCAAGCATTTGCCCGCCGATAATTCGAAGTGGCAGTGCTCCAACAATGGCGGCAAGCCCATCATCATCACAGGCGACCGCATTTCGCTCAAACACGCGTTTGCTGAAATCATGCTCAACGCGCTCCAGGCCAATCTTAAAGAGCCAAACGTGACCGGCCGGCTGCAAATTGTTTCGGACAAAACCAATTTGCCGAATCTTCAAGTCGAAATCGAAGACAACGGCGACGGATTCTCGCCCGAAGCCGCGCAAAAAGCGCCCGCGCCCTTTTACACAACGCGCAACGTCGGCCTGGGCCTGGGCCTGGTCGTCAGCCGCAAGATTATCGAGTCCCATCATGGCCGGCTGGAAATTCCCGCGCCGCGCCCCGGAGTGCACGGTCTCGTGCGTGTGATGTTGCCGGTGGATGGAGCGCTCCCTCCCGCTTAAATTTCTATCGCGTCAATGACAAAAGAAAAAAAAGAAAAAATATTTGATTGAAGTTTTCGTGATTCCCCTTGACGGTTTTCCGAAAAGGGCGGATATTCTCCGACACTCGTATTGGCAAGTTGAGTTGTATGTCGAAATCGAAGGTCATCAAATCCCAGCCGGACATAGCGCGGGAACAAGAGCCATTGGCTTCCGCCGAAAACGATTCCGCACCGTCACCCAATAGCGGCCCACGCACGCTTCAGGACAAAGTCAAAGAACTGGTGCGCCTGTCGCGCGAACAGGGGCGCCTTACTTACAATGACATTGACGAAGTGCTCGACGGCGCCGCTCCGGAGGAGATGGACGAAGTCTTCGCCAAGCTCCATGCGCTGGACGTGGAAGTCGTGGATCAGGCCGACGTGGACCGGGGCAAGCCCCAGGATTCGGATGAAGATGGCAGCCGTTTGGACGCCCTCGACGATCCGGTGCGCATTTACCTCAATCAAATGGGACAAGTGCCCCTGTTGACGCGGCAGCAGGAAATTGAAATTTCACAGCGAATCGAACTGGCCGAGGAGGACATCCGCAAAATCATTTATCGCCTCGGGTTTGTCGGCAAGGAGCACATTGCCATCGCCGAGCGCCTGTTGGCTGACCCTCCCAAGGACCGCTTTGACCGCGTGGTCCTTGACCATCTGGCCGAAGACCGTGAAGCCTATTTAAAAGCCTTGCGCAAATTGGCTGCGCGCGTGCGCGACCTGGACGCGGAAGCGGACATGCATTTTGTGGCGTGGCGTGATTCCAGCCCCTCCCACCGCTCCGGGCACGAAGCGGCATTTCGCAAGACGGAGGAAAAGCTCGAGTCGCAGTTCGGGGAATTTGGCTTCAAGCGAATGGTCGTTGAGGAAATGGCGATGGTAGCCGAAAACATCCACGAAAAAATCCATTACAGCCTCCGCGCGCTGGTCGAAGCGGGCGAACAACGCGAATCCAGCGCCCAACAGCATCTGGTGGAAGCCGAACGGCAAAAAATTAAAGCGCTCGAGGAATT
Organism: Candidatus Sulfotelmatobacter sp.; assembly: GCA_035503455.1. Classification (GTDB taxonomy): domain Bacteria; phylum Verrucomicrobiota; class Verrucomicrobiia; order Limisphaerales; family UBA11358; genus UBA11358. The sequence goes on from DATJTK010000175.1 coordinate 4,093, forward strand.
TGTCCGCATGCCGCACCAGGATTTTCTGGCATTGTTCAACCGCTTGCGCGAGTCCTCAACCCGTGCGCTCCAGGGCAAGACCGAGATGGTCGAGGCAAATTTGCGGCTCGTCATCGCCATCGCGAAAAAATATACCAATCGCGGGCTCTCCTTTTTGGATTTGATCCAGGAGGGCAACATCGGTTTGATGAAGGCGGTCGAAAAATTCGAGTACCGCCGCGGTTATAAATTTTCGACGTATTCTTCATGGTGGATCCGGCAGGCCATCACGCGCGCCATCGCCGACCAGGGACGCACCATTCGCATCCCCGTCCACATGATCGACATCATCAACAAACTCATGCGTTCGCAAAAGCGCCTCCTGCAGGATTTCGGACGCGAACCTACTGCCGATGAAATCGCCGAGGAAATGCAGATGCCCGTGGACCGCGTCCGGCAGATCCTCAAAATGGCGCAGCAGCCAATATCGCTGAGTTCCCCGGTCGGCGACGGCGACGACGCCAACGTCGGCGATTTTATCGAGGACAAAGGTGCTGGCGATCCCCTGGACCTCACGAGTTTCAGCCTGCTCAAGGACAAATTGGGCGACGTGCTGTGCAGCTTGAGCGAGCGCGAACAGAAAGTCCTGGAGTTGCGCTTTGGCCTGGGCGATGGCGATGCCCGGACACTCGACGAAATCGGGCGCCAATTTCAGGTCACACGCGAACGCATTCGGCAGATCGAAGCCAAAGCACTCCGTAAAATGCGGCATCCCACCCGCATCCGCCAGTTGCACGGATTTCTTGAGATTAAAAAGTTGGACGTGGATTAGATCGGCATTCGATGTTCATCTTGTAGGCCGGGTGCCCTCACCCGGCGCTTCCGTCGTCCGTTCCCACACGAACAGGCTGTCCTTGACCTGAATTCAAGGCCGGCCATTTACACCCACCCCCCGGCTCGAAAAATCCCGAATTTTCCAGCAAAACGGCCCCGTTTGCCGTCGCCATTACCGTTTTTACCCCGTCGTTTACCCGTTTACTCACCTATAGACACAAAATGTGAAAGTGTCTTTCGCGCGACCATTTCGTTGGCCCCTGTGCTTCCGTTGTCCGAAATGCCAGATTGCTGTTCCCTCTCCGCTCCCATTCTGATGGGAGGGGAGAGGGTAAGGGTGAGGTGAGGGTCGGATAGGGCAGTCGTTGGTCTGATTCCTTATTTCCTGCCTTCCTCATTTTCCCTTTTAATTTTTACACTCCTCCGTCACTTTCATGTCGATGCAAACTGTCTCATCCATTGCTTCAATGCAGCGTCTGGCAAACAAATGGCGGCGCGAGGGCGCGCTGATTGGGTTGGTCCCCACAATGGGATACCTGCACGCGGGACACCTGAGCCTGGCGCGCGAAGCGCGCAAACGGGTTGGCAAGGGCGGCCGCGTGGTGGCCAGCATTTACGTAAACCCCACACAATTTGCGCCCACCGAAGATTTTTCGAAATATCCTCGCGACCTGAAACGTGATTTAAATCTGCTCCGCAAAGAAGGCGTGGACGTGGTTTTTGCGCCGGACGACCGGGAAATGTATCCGGACCGGCGCGATGTTCCCGAAGGCTACAGCACCTATGTCGTCGAGGAAAAATTGTCGCGCAGCATGGAAGGAGCGTCGCGGCCAACACATTTTCGCGGTGTGACGACCATCGTCGCCAAGCTGTTTAACATTGTCCAGCCGGACGTGGCCGTTTTTGGCCAAAAAGATTTCCAGCAGGCGGCAATCATCAAACGAATGCAGCGCGACTTAAATTTTTCGGTGCGGGTGATTGTATCGCGGACGGTGCGTGAAGCTGACGGCCTGGCGATGAGTTCGCGAAACAAATATCTCGAAGGCGATTTGCGGCGGCAGGCGGTAGTACTGCGGCGCGCGCTGGATGCTGTCCAGTCGGCGGTCAAAAAATCCGGGAGAATTTCGGCGGACGCGCTGAAAGCGGACGTCAAAAAGCTCATCGAAACCGAGCCGGATGCGAAACTGGATTACGTGGAATTTTTCGAACCGGATACGCTCATGCCTGTGGCCGAGGTCTCGACGGGCAGCCAAATGGCCTTGGCGGTGTTTGTCGGAAAAACAAGGTTAATTGATAATGAAAGGATCTAAATCCAAAACGCTTTTCGCGGAAGCTTTGAAATATATTCCGGGCGGCGTGAATTCGCCCGTGCGCGCGTTCCGCGCAGTGGGAGGAATTCCCTTTTTTGTGGATCGCGCGAAGGGCGCCCGCGTTTGGGACGTGGACGGCAACGAACTCATTGATTATGTCTGCACGTGGGGGCCGGCGATTCTTGGCCATGGGCACCCGAATATCATTTCTGCAGTCAAGGCTGCCGCGCAAAAGGGCGCCAGTTTCGGAATTCCGAACCCTTACGAAGTGGAAATCGCGAAACGAATTTGCAAGCTTGTGCCTTCGGTCCAAAAAATCCGCATGACCAATTCCGGCACGGAAGCGTGCATGAGCGCCATCCGGCTGGCGCGCGGATTTACGCGGCGCGATAAAATCATAAAATTCGACGGCTGTTATCACGGCCATGCCGATTCACTCCTGGTCAAGGCCGGCAGCGGCGCGCTGACTTTTGGCAATCCCGATAGCGCGGGCGTGCCCGCCGATTTCGCCAAGCACACCATTGTGTTGCCCTTCAACGACGCAGACGCCGTCAACGCCGCTTTTGCCGCCAACGGGAACCAAATCGCAGCCATCATTGTTGAGCCGGTTCCGGGCAATGCGGGACTGTATTTGCCTCGCGAAGGATATCTCGAGTTTCTGCGCGAAGTTACAAAAGCCCGTGGCGCGCTCCTGATTTTTGACGAGGTCATGACCGGCTTTCGGCTTGCGCCGGGCGGCGCACAGGAGCGTTTTGGAATTTCTCCGGACCTGACCTGCTTTGGCAAAATCATCGGCGGCGGTCTTCCAGTGGGGGCGTTTGGCGGGCGGGCGGACATTATGGATTGTCTTGCGCCGTTGGGACCGGTCTACCAGGCGGGGACGTTGAGCGGGAATCCCATCGCCATGGCGGCGGGACTTGCCGCCCTCGCGGAGTTGGGCAGGCGCGTTTATACGGCGCTCGAAAAATCCGGGCGCCATCTCGAAACCGGCATGCGCGAGGCCGCCAAAGCGGCGGGAGTTCCAGTCCAGTTCAATCGCTGCGGCTCGATGTTTTGCGCGTATTTCACAAACGAACCAGTTTGGAACCTCGCCGATGCCATGAAAAGTGACCGCGCCCGTTTCTCAAAATTCTTTCACGGAATGCTGCACGAGGGGATATACCTGGCGCCGTCCCAATTTGAGGCGGGATTTATTTCCACCGCTCACATGCCGGCCGACGTGGATGCAACTATCCGCGCAGCGGCGAGGGTTTTGGCGCGCCTGTAACTTTCATTTATCTAATCCGTCTAATAAAAAGTAATCCGATGCCATGCGCCTCGGGTGACCCATTGGACCATAAACTGGGAAAGGAAGGATTTATGAAATTGAATAGGATGCTTGTTTTAACGGGGCTTGCTGCGGGTGGTTTGGTCGCCTGCGGTTCAGTGTTTGGCCAGGAAACCACGACTCACGAGATCACGTCGATGACCACGAATGCCACCTCTCATGTTTCTCACATGTTTTCGAGTTCGAGCATGGACAAGTTGTCGCAGGAGCTGGGTTTGACGGACTCTCAAAAACATCAGGTGCAGTCCGTTTTCTCGTCTGAACGCGAGCAAATGCGCGATGTGCACAAGGACACAACCCTATCCACGGGTGAAAGGCGGTCGAAAATGAGCGACATCCGCGACAGTTTGGACACGAAAATGAAGGGCATTCTTACCCCGGATCAATACCAAAAATGGCAAAAGTTGACTCACTCGAGCCATATGACGCGGCCAACGGTGCCCTCGGTGAGCCCGAACGCGCCCGCCGGGTCAACGCAGTAATTGATAGTGGGACAGGCTTCAAGCCTGTCTGGCTTCCTGGAAAAATTTCGCCCTGTTGGCAGGCAAGACGCCTGTCCCACTGGAGTCAGGCGCCGACTAGAGCTTTATACTGCTCGGCGGACATGAGCGAACTGAGTTCGGCGGGATCGCTCAATTTGATCTTGAAAAACCACCCGTTGCCGTAGGGTTCGGTATTTGCCTTGGCCGGTTCGTCTACGACCGATTTGTTCGTTTCCAGGATTTGGCCGCTCAGGGGCGCGTAAATATCGCTGGCCGTTTTTACGGATTCCACCACCGCGCAGGCGTCCCCGGATTTCACCTGGCGTCCGGCTTCGGGCAATTCGACAAAGACGATGTCCGTCAGTTCCTGCTGGGCGTGGTCGGTAATCCCGATGGTCGCCGTGCCGCCGTCTGCGCGGACCCACTCATGCGATTTGGTGTACTTCAAGTCCGAAGGAATATTGCTCATAACATTGTATCGCAGCTTAACCCAGGAATAAAAAATTCAAAATTAAAAATGTCCCTGCCCAACTACTTCGGCTTTCGATAAATCGGCTTGGGCACGATTACCGCGGGAAATGGTTTGCCGCGAATTTCGATATCAATGTGCCCGTTGGCGCCTCCGGGCGGCACATAACCCATGCCAATGCCAATGCCCAGGGATGGACTTTGGGTGCCGCTCGTAACCATTCCCACCGAAGCGCCCCCGGCCAGGATCGGGTAATGTGGACGCGGCGGCGCGGATTTTTCCGCCATCTTAAACGCTACGAGCTTTTTGTTTGTGCCGTTGGCCTTTTGTTTCGCAAGAACTTCGCGTCCCACAAAATCGCCTTTGTCGAGCGCGACGAAATAGCCCAGGCCGGCCTCAATCGGGGTCGTTTGCTCGTCCAATTCATTGCCGTAAAGCGGATAACAAGCTTCGGTACGCAACGTATCGCGGGCGCCCAGGCCGCACGGCTTGATTCCGAAGGGCTCGCCAATTTTGAGAATTTTCTCCCACAAGCGGCTAATGGCCCAATCGCCGCCAATAATTTCGAATCCGTCTTCGCCGGTATAACCGGTGCGGGAAACCAGCACACCGCCGCCTTCGGAGGAAAATTCGCCAATTTGATTTTTATGCAGGTCGGTCACGCGGTTGACGCGCACGCAGGCCATGGACCCCCCGGAAATGCAGTCGTCAATAAACTCCTTCACGCGCGGACCCTGAACGGCCACCGCGGAATAATTGTGGGAGGTGTCCGTGAGAAACACGTTGGCGCGCTCGGAAAACTGCTGATACTGTTTCTTGAGCCATTCGGCGTCCGCCTCCGCGCGCGCCGCATTGATGATGAGCAGATACACCTCGGTGGAAAGCTTGTAGCAGTATAAATCATCAATCACGCCGCCGCGCTCGTTGCACATCAGCGTGTATTGGCCATGGCCGGACGTCAATTTTCGGAGATCGTTGGTCAAAACATGGTTCAAAAACGCCTCCGCGCAAGAGCCCGATACGGTGACCTCACTCATGTGGGATATGTCGAAAATGCCAGCCGCCGTTCGCACGGCCGTGTGTTCGGCAACAAGACCGGAATAGTGCACCGGCATTTCCCAGCCGCCAAAGTTAATGAGCCGGGCGCCCAGTTTTTTATGCGCCTTAAAAAGGGCAGTTCGCTTGTGCATCGATCCAAATAGTTTATTGCAGAGATTCCAAAGTTAACTTGCGCACTTCGATGTCGCCGCCTTCAGCCTGGATGCCGATGTAGCCGGAAGTTATTGTGCAACCGGTGATTTGGTTCATCACCTTGCCGTTGACGAACAGGCCGATGGCGCTGCCGTTGCAAACAATCTCATTCGTGTCCCATTCCCCGGCTGGATTCTCATTGGGCGGCCCCATTTGATAGACAAAAATGGCCTTTTTGCCCGCCGGGTGGCCATCCGCCCCGGCGCCCGGTTGCAAAATGAGGTCGCCCTGATGCTGGAATAATCCCTGGCACTCGACACATTCCGGCCACACTTTGTCCGGGGACTGGATATGAACAAAAATCCCCGAATTATCCGCATGCGGCGCGACCTTCACAAAGCGCCAGATGCAAGTCAGCTTGTAATCATGATAGGTTTGTGTGGTCCGTGCGTAGCCGTAAGGCTGGCCCGTACAGTGAATGACGCCGTCCCTCACGCTCCAGGTGTTGGCCGGGTCGGAATTGTTTCTCATGCAGAATTTCCAGCCATCCAGGTTGGTGCCGTTAAAGAGTTCGATCGTTGCGGTTTTCTCCGGCGTCGGCGTAGTTTGACAGCCTGCGAGAACCAAAAGAGCAATGGCTAACGCTGCGGCAGCGGAAAGTTTTGTCGCGGTTTTCACGGGCGAAACATATCAATGAATCAGGAAAAAGGAAAAAGGAAAAAGAGGACCGCAATTCACCGTCAAAAAATAGCAAGCGGTCGAAAGCGGTGGACAATCCATTCTGCGAGACTCTTGCTATGAAAAAAATTGAGCGCGGATTTACACTGATCGAATTACTGGTCGTCATTGCCATCATCGCCATCCTTGCGGCGATTCTGCTGCCCGTGCTGGCCCAGGCAAGGGAAAAAGCCGTTCGCGCCGCCTGTCTGAGCAATTTGCGGCAGTGGGGAACGGCGCTGTCCATGTACCTGGACGACAACAAGATTTTTCCATTGGCGAAAATCCCCAATGGCACGCCGGGCGCGCCCTCCGGTTACGACGAGGATGATCCGAGTTGGAGTGCTCTCATTGCCTTTCACGCCGCCGGGCAGGGCGACGATGTCTGGTACAACGCGCTTCCATCTTACGCGGGCGGCGTGCCGCTCTGGCAGATTGCGCAGGCAAATGGTACGACCAGTTTCGTGGGCGCCAGGAAAATTTTTGACTGTGGTACCGCCCAGGAATTGCCGTCTGATTTTGCCTCCAACCCGGACCGTATCGTGTTCAATTACGGAATGAACTATAAGGGCAACTACGGATTGAATGGCATCGGTTACGGCACCAATTTCACAGAGACAATGGTTTCGCATCCGTCGGCGTTTGTTTTCCTGTCCGACGTTCGGGCGCATGCAAGCGAGCAGCCCTTCTACGGGTCGAATCCGTCAAATGAAGTTGGCTGCTCTCATTGCTGGGCAGCCCAAATTTCATCCCGCCATAACGCCGGCGCAAACATTACATTTGGCGACGGCCACGTCGCATGGTTCAAATATTCCTATATCTGCGCCAATCTGGGCACCTCTGCCGGCGATGCCGGAGATCCCGACATCAACTGGACGTATAACGGCGTGCCGATTCCGTAATCACAGCCGTGATACGTGGTGCGTGTTACGTCAAGTACGTGGTCACGGGTGGTGGAACACGGCGCGCTGCGCCGCAACGAGTGTGTTCACTCGTACTTGACGCATGGCGCACCACGCAACACGATGAGGCCGTGCGCATTCTATTTTTTGCCCAGCTCAAGGACGCCACGAAATGCGATTTCATTGAAATCGCGTTTTCATCGCCCGTGAGCTCTGAGGAATTGTGGGCTGAATTGCTCAAAAGATTTCCGGCGCTGGGAGGGCATCGTTCCAGCGTCCGTCTGGCGCGGAATTTCGAGTACATAACCGCTGACGCCCGTTTTTCCAACGGCGACGAAGTCGCGCTCATTCCACCGGTTTCGGGAGGATAAAGCCATGGATTATTGGATTTTTGGATTAGTGGATTGTTGGAAGATGCCAATCGCACGGCGCTTTTTCCATCAATCCATAAATCCATCTATCCATCAATCCAATGCATCAAGAGCGGATCATTGCAATGAATATTGAAATCGAGCTAACGAGAAACCCGATACCGGTACACATCGATCCGCCTCCGGCCGGCGCGCATGGGGCGTGGCTGGAATTTCGCGGCGTTGTACGCGATGAAGAAAATGGAAAGAAAATTTCCGTGCTCGAATATGAAGCCTATCCTGAGATGGCGACGCGCGAAATCCGCCGGTTGCTTGAAGAAATATCCTCGCGTCATCCCTGTCTGGCGGCCGAAATCATTCATCGTCTCGGAATTATTCCAGTTGGGGAAACGGCCATCTATGTCGGCATCGCATCGGCCCATCGCGCTGAGGGCATTGCGCTTTTGGGCGAATTCATGGACAAGCTCAAACAGGATGTGCCAATTTGGAAAAGCCGCGCTGTGCCAACTGGGGAAAGTTCGGCGGAGAAGGCACCGATCGAACCGACAGGCCGGGCAGTCCAGTCCCAGATAGGGAATGCGTTCGGGCGGCCAGCCGATTTGGAAATCGGCGATACGGCAAAGCGCACCGCTTCCCCCGTGACGTCTCTGGATCAAGCTCTGGCAAGGATTTCGGATCACTGCGTTCCGCTCCCGGCTGTGGCCATGCCGCTCGACGTAAGCTTTGGCTTTGGGCGCGTCCTGCGCGAAACAGTCCTCGCCCCGACGGATTTGCCGGACTGCGACCGTTCCACGCGAGACGGCTACGCCATTTTGGAAAACGATTCTTCCGCAAGCTTTCAAATCGTTGATGCCATTCATGCCGCCGATTGGAAACCGCGGCAATTGGAACCCGGCCAAACCGTTCGCGTTGCCACTGGGGCATCACTCCCATGCGCCAACCTGCGGGTCATCATGCAGGAAAATGTCGAGCGCAACGGGGAACAAATTCGGGTTCTGAAACGTGAAACGGACTTCAATATTCGCAGGCGTGGCGAAGAAATAAAAGCCGGCGCACCACTCGTTCAGGCCGGCGAATATCTGAACGCCGGCAAACTCGCCTTGCTTGCGTCAGCGGGCTGTGTCCGGCCTGTGGTCAGCCCCCGGTTGCACGTCTTTCATTTCACGACCGGCGACGAAATTGTCCCTCCCTATCAGACGCCAAAACCCGGCCAGATTCGTGACAGCAACTCGTTCCTGATTCGCGGTCTGCTCCGACATTTTCGGTGCGTTTTGTTTCAGGACCATTTGCGGGAAGATTTTAAATTAGCGACAACGCAAATTTCCAACCGAAGAGAAGAACTGGAAAGAGCCGACGTGGTGTTGTTCTCTGGCGGCGCAAGCGTTGGCGACAAAGACTTCACCCGGCCTTTGCTTGTGTCATTGGGTTTTGAAATCGTATTTTCGAACGTGCCGATTCGACCAGGCCGTCCGACTATTTTTGGAGTGAATGGCCGGCAAATTGCCTTTGGATTACCGGGAAATCCGCTGGCCCACTTCGTTTGTTTTTATTTATTTGTGGCGCCGGCGCTGGCACTATTGTCCGGCGGCAGGACGCCAGGGTTTTTGCGCGGCACGCTGGCGGCGCGTTTGGATGATGCCGCAAACCCGCGCGAAACGCTTTGGCCGGCGCGGCTGGAGTTGGCAGGCGGCCAGGCGCGCTTGCGCCCGCTTGCGTGGTCCAGTTCCGGTGATGTCACCTGCCTGACGGAAGCAAATGCTTTGCTTCGCGTCCCGCCGAATTGCAACGAAATGGAACCAGGCGCGGGGATCGAATTTTTGCCGGCCAACGGGCTATGAATCATGAAAGAAAAATTTTCGCATTTAGATGAGCACGGCGGGGCACGGATGGTCAATGTCGGACGCAAGCCGGCCTTGCGACGCACGGCCGTCGCGGAAGGGCGTCTCATTTGCCAACCTTCTACCATTCAAGCGCTCAAGAAACATGCCCTCCCGAAAGGCGATGTTCTGACCGTCGCGCAGATTGCCGGCATTCAGGCCGCCAAAAAAACGGCCGAACTGATTCCCCTTTGCCATACACTCCCGCTCAGCCACGTCGAAGTGAGCTTTAATATTCGTGCCGGAGCCGTTGAAATCCTGTGTTCGGCGGAGACAGTTTCACAAACCGGAGTTGAAATGGAAGCCCTGGCCGGCGTCACCGTCGCGGCCCTGGCGCTCTATGACATGTGCAAGGCCGTGGACAAGGAAATGCGCATTGACGGCATTCGCGTCGTCGAAAAAACCAAAGGATGAAAATCGGCCGCATTACTATCAGCGACCGTGCCAGCGCGGGCATTTACGAAGACCGGAGCGGCCCGGAAATTGAAAAGGCATTGTGTGACTTTTTAGGCAGCGCGGTCAAATTTCAATCGGCCATTGTGCCGGACGAAGTCCCGTTGATTACCGCGGCGCTCAGGAAATTCGCGGATGAAATGAAGTGTGACCTGGTGGTGACAACGGGCGGCACGGGAATTGCCTCACGCGACGTGACACCGGAAGCCACGCGGCCTGTTCTCGAAAAGGAATTGCCCGGCTTCGGCGAAGCAATGCGAATGCAATCGCTGGCAAAAGTGAAAACGGCCATTTTATCCCGCGCCCTGGCAGGCACGCGCGGCCGGACACTGATCATCAACCTGCCCGGCAAACCAACCGCCGTGCGCGAATGCCTGGAAATCCTCGCCCCGGCCATCCGTGAAGGCGTTGCGCACTTGCGCGGCGACGATCCACATGACAGAATATAAATGACATTATTGTGGACGCTCACGGACGAAATATTGATTACCTGCGCATCTCGATCACCGACCGGTGCAACGAGCGGTGTCTTTATTGCATGCCGGAAGGCTACAAAGGCTGGGAAACCACGCGCGACCATCTCACAGCGGAGGAAATCATTCGCGTGGTCCGCATTGCGGCAGGAATCGGATTTCGCAAGTTCCGACTCACCGGCGGCGAGCCGCTGGTCCGCCGCGATATCCTGGACGTCGTCCAGGGAATGAAACAAGTCCCCGGCGTCGAGGACGTCGGTCTCTCGACGAATGGGACAAAACTCGGTCCGCTGGCCGGGCCGCTTCGCGCGGCGGGTGTTCGCAGCGTGAATGTAAGCCTCGACGCGCTCGACCCGGGGATTTATCGCCGGGTGACCGGCGGTGATTTGGATTTGGTCCTGGCCGGCATCCGCGCCGCCTCGACGTCCGGCTTTGAACGCATCAAATTGAATTGCGTCCTGATGCGCGGCGTCAACGAAAACGAAATTTGGCCGCTCGTCCTCTTTGCGGCTGAGCATGGATTTCCTTTGCGGTTCATCGAACTCATGCCGTTGACCCGCACGGAAGTATTGACTGAGGAGAATTTCTTTCCCATCGGCGATGCCATGCGGCTTTTGTCCGGGCGCGACGAATTGGTTCCGCAACCGGGCGCGCGCATTGGCCACGGTCCGGCCGCGTATTACCTGCTGCGGCACACTGGCGCCCTTGTCGGTTTTATCGGCGCGCTGACGAATCTCCATTTTTGCGATCAGTGCAATAAAATGCGCCTGACTTCGGACGGTAAAATTCGTCCCTGCCTGGGCAACCACGGCGAACTCGATTTACGCGCCGTATTGCGCGAAGGCGGGAACGATGAAGCCCTGCGAGCCGTCTTCCTCGAAGCCCTTCGCATCAAACCGCTGGAACACGAGTTCCGGAATCAATATCAGCCCCAGCGGCCAATGACGGCGATTGGCGGATGATGGCTGGCCGGGCGCCGTAGCGCAGTTTTCCAAACCTGCCGACTTGAGCGGTTTGGGAAACCGCGAAAGGGATTGCCGGAGCGAAGCGAAGGCAAGGCAAGGCAAGGCCCGAAGGGCCGAGCGAGCGGGAGCGAGCGAGCCAATCGCCGATTTCCAAATTGGCCAGCCGTCCGACGTTGTACTATGCCGCGCGCCCAGACAGTCATTCAATCTGCGGCGTGCCGGGGAATTCCAAAACTACAGTCGAAGAGATTTTATCAGGCGCGGTCCTGGGAAGAGTCAGGTTCAGACCATCGGAATCACTGGCGAATTGCAATTGTTTCCGTTCACCAAAAAGACTGGGTTTCAACAGATATGCTTTGGCGACCTGGTTTTTCAGATTCGGCACGGACAATTTGCCATCGGCGGGCCAATCCCACACGTGCAGGTACAAGATCGTTTTGTCCGGCAGGACTTTTTCCGTGCAGCGGCCCCAGTCAAAGGGATGTCCAAACGGGCTGGCGGTGGTCCCATAGATGGAGTCGCCATTGACCTTCATCCACTCTCCAATTTCCTGCAACCGCTCGACTTCCGGCTGCGGAATTTCGCCGGCGCTTGTCGGGCCGACGTTCAGCAAATAATTGCCGCCTTTGCTGGCGATGTCCACGAGGTTGTGAATGAGCGTCTCGGCGCTTTTGAATTTTGTGTCCGAGGATTTGTAGCCCCATGTGCCGTTAATGGTCATGCAGGTTTCCCAGTCGCCCGAAAGACCGTTGGCCGGAATTTTCTGCTCGGGTGTCTGGTAATCACCGGTGAGATGATGTTCATCCAGGCGATTGTTGGTGATGATGCCGGGTTTGAGCTTCAATAGCGGCAACAGCTTTTCAACACGGTCGGGCGTCATGCCAACCGGCGTGTCCCACCACAGGACCGCCGGCGTATCCGGTCCGTAATTGCTCAGCAACTCCCTTACTTGCGGCACGGCTACTTTATCTTCGTACTCGTCAAAGCTGCCCGTCTGCGCGGGGTCCCAGTGATGTTGTTTGTCCACGTCCGCTTCGGGATGTTTGCTCGCGGCCGCGCCGCCGGGATGATGCCAGTCCTGTGCCTCGGAGTAATAGAACCCGAGCCGGATGTTTTGTTTTCGGCAGGCATCCGCCAGTTCCGCGAGCGGATCATGATGCCAGGGTGTGGCGTCGTAAATGTTGTAACCGTCCACGTGGGTATGGAACATCGCAAAGCCGTCGTGATGTTTGGCCGTTATGACGATGTATTTCATGCCGGCATCTTTGGCAATCCTGACCCATTCATCGGCGTTAAAATTTGTCGGATCAAATTGCTTCGCGTAGGACGCATATTCGGCGACCGGAATGTCGGCCCAGCGCATGATCCATTCGGCTGCATGCGGCACCGTTTGGCCGTGGTAAGTGCCAGCCGGGACCGAGTACACACCCCAATGAATGAACATCCCGAATTTCGCCTCACGCCACCATTGCATGCGCTCGTCGTGCGTGGGGCCGTAGTCCTGTTTCCACATCTCGAGCGCCGGATCATCGGTGTCCGCTGCGTGGGAATTTGCCCCGGGAAGCCATACAGCCGCGGCCAGGGCGGCGCTGGTGGTCATCCAAATGGGAAGTAATGGTACGATGCGTTTTTTCATAACAATGGTGCTGTTTCCAGTGAAGTTGACGTGGCCGGGACTGTCAAGGTTTCCAAACCTGAACGTTTGTTCTATGGCTTGCTTCCATTTTTTCCTCGACGGCCATCGCACCGGCCTATGACAATAGTTTTCAACGCCCTATGAGACCGTCCGGCATTTTGAGGCAATTGATTCAGCTTTCTCACGAACTGGGTCACGAAGACCGGCAACTGGCCATTCTCGGCGAGGGCAATGTCAGCGCCGATTTGGACGGCAGCGCATTTTACGTCAAGGCCTCGGGCAGCCAGTTGGCGACGATTGATGCCGGCGGGTTTACCCGCGTGCGGATGGGGCCGATTTTCGACGCCCTGGAATCTCCGGACAAAACGGACGAGGAAGTCCGCAAGATTCTCGAAAAATCGCGCGCCGATAAAAGCGCGCGGCTCCCTTCGGTCGAAACGTTCCTGCATGCCGTTTGTCTGCGCGAGGGCGGCGCGAAATGGGTCGGGCATACTCATCCGGTTTCAGTCCTGAATATCCTTTGCAGCACCCTGGGCGCCGAACCCTTTCGACATCACATTTTTCCGGACGCGATTGTTGTTTGCGGCCGGCACATGGCAGTGGTTCCGTATGTGGACCCCGGCATTCGGCTGGCTGTTGCGTTGCGCGAATCTCTTCGTCAGTTCATTTCTGAACATAGCGTTCCGCCCAAGGTCATTCTGATGCTCAATCATGGTCCGGTCGTTTTGGGGCAAAGTCCGCGGGATGTTCTGAACTCGATGCTGATGCTGGATAAATGGGCGAGGATTCTCGTTGGCAATTACATGGTCAGCGGCCCGCGATTTTTGGATGAAACGTTGTCCGACCGCATCGAAAACCGGCCGGACGAACATTACCGCCGCCGCGTCATCGACAATTTGAAATAGCGTTAAACTATGGAAAATCCCTTGTTCAAAAAACTGCCAAAAATTGGAATCCGTCCCGCCATTGACGGGCGGCTCGGAGGCGTTCGCGAATCACTCGAGGCGCAGACGATGAGCCAGGCCAAATCCGTGGCCGCATTGATTTCAAAAGAGTTGTACTATCCCAACGGCAAACCGGTTGAATGCGTCATCGCCGACAGTTGCATCGGCGGCGTCGCCGAAGCGGCTGCCTGTGCCGAAAAATTTTCCCGCGAAGGCGTCGGCGTTTCACTGACGATCACGCCGTGCTGGTGTTATGGCAGTGAAACCATGGATATGGACCCGAGGATCCCCAAAGCCGTTTGGGGGTTCAACGGCACCGAACGGCCCGGCGCAGTTTACCTTGCCGCCGTGCTGGCCGGTCACGCGCAAAAGGGTTTGCCTGCATTCGGCATTTACGGGCGCGACGTGCAGGACAGTAGCGATAAAACTATTCCTGACGACGTCCGCGAAAAGATCCTGCGTTTTTGCCGGGCCGGTCTGTCCGTGGCCGTCATGCGCGGCAAATCTTATCTGGCCATGGGCGGCGTTTCGATGGGCATCGCCGGTTCCATTGTCAGTCCTGAATTTTTCGAAAGTTACCTGGGCATGAGGGTCGAATCGGTGGACATGAGCGAGTTTGTGCGCCGCATGGAACGCAAAATTTTTGACCCGAAGGAATTTGGAAAGGCTTTTGAGTGGGTAAAGACGAATTGTAAAGAGGGTAAGGATTACAATTCGCCCAAAACTACGCGCCCGCGCGCGCAGTTGGATCGCGAATGGGAAATTTCCGTTAAGATGGCCCTCATCGCGCGCGACCTGATGATTGGCAATCCACGCCTCGCCAAACGCGGATTTGGCGAGGAATCGCTCGGGCACAACGCCATCGCGTCCGGTTTCCAGGGCCAGCGCCAGTGGACGGACCATCTTCCCAACGGCGACTTCATGGAAGCCATTCTGAATACGTCGTTCGATTGGAATGGCGCGCGCGCGCCCTTCATCGTCGCCACGGAAAACGATTCGCTCAACGGCGCGTGCATGTTGTTCGGCTATTTGCTCACAAACACCGCGCAGGTTTTCGCCGACGTGCGGACGTATTGGAGCGCCGCCGCTGTGAAACGTGTCACCGGCCATAAATTGGCCGGAGCAGCCGCCGACGGCTTTTTGCACCTCATCAACTCGGGCCCCGCCGCTCTGGACGGCGCGGGCGAACAGACAGTTGGCGGCAAGCCGGCGATGAAACCGTTTTGGAACATCACCGAAGCTGAAATCAAAAAATGTCTCGACGCGACAACGTGGCATCCGTCTATAACGGAGTATTTTCCAGGCGGCGGTTGGTCCACGCGGTTCCGGACGCGCGGCGGAATGCCTGTCACCGCATGCCGGTTAAACCTCGTCAAGGGCTTCGGACCGGCGCTCCAAATTGCCGAAGGCGAAACCATCGAACTGCCTGACAAAGTCCATGCCATCCTCGACGAACGCACCAACCCAACCTGGCCCACGACGTGGTTTGTGCCGCGGACCACGGGACATGGAGCGTTTAGTGACGTCTATACCGTGATGAACAACTGGGGCGCGAATCATTGTTCCATGAGCTATGGCCATATCGGCGCGGAACTCATCAGCCTGGCCGCCATGCTGCGAATTCCGGTTTATATGCACAATGTTCCCGACGAAAATATATTTCGCCCGAACGCCTGGAATGCCTTCGGTACCGCCGACCGCGAGGGCGCCGATTTTCGCGCCTGCGCCAATTTCGGGCCGCTTTACGGGCGCTGATTTATGAACCCGCACGTCGTAGCGCAGGTTTCCAAACCTGCTGTATCGCGGGTTTCCAAACCCGCTGACCGTACGGCGTCATGCGCCCGTACAACCTGGGGACGAACGCGGTACGTCCGCCGCGCCAGCCGAAGGGGGCGACAAATTGCGACTTTTCTGAACTCCGACGTCGTACTACGCCGTGCGACCAGCAGGTTTGGAAACCTGCGATACAGCAGACTTGGAAGTCTGCGCTACGGTTCACGGACCGGTGTGCTCCCATTCCTGGATGTCGAACCATTCCATGCGTTAACAAACCGAACCCGCCATGATAACCCCCTCCATCGAAACAAAGCCCAACGCCGCGCCGGCTAAACTGTTTTCCACCGCGGACGGAAAAAATTACGCCCTCGTGTTTTTGTTGATGTGCTCGTTGTTTCTGCTTTGGGGATTTTGCAGCGGCTTGCTCGATAATCTGAATAAGAACTTCCAGAACACACTGCAATTGTCGAAGTTTCAGTCAGGCTTTGTTCAGAACGCATTTTATATGGGCTATTTTTTCATGGCGCTTCCCGCCGGGCTGGTCGCGCGGCGATTTGGTTACAAGGGAGGCATCATCGTTGGGTTGACCCTGGCTGCCGCGGGCGCGTTTTGGTTTATCCCGGCAGTGGGAATCAACGCTTATTGGGCATTTCTCCTGGGCCTCTTTGTTTTGGCTAGCGGGCTTGCCTGCCTGGAGACCATCGCCAATCCCTACACGACCGTCCTTGGACCGCCCGAGAGTGGCGCCACTCGCATTAACATGGCGCAAACGTGCAACGGCCTGGGCTGGATTTTGGGCATGTTCATCGGCGGACATGTTATTTTGTCGGCGACGACAGTGGTAAACACCAGTAACGAAAAGCTGTACATTCCTTACCTCGGCATCGGCGTGGTTGTTGCCGTTCTTCTGTTCATATTTGTTTTCGCAAAAGTCCCTGACCTGCGCGCGGCTGAAGAGTTCAAGGCAGAGGCACAGGGCAAAGCCGTGAAGCCGCTCTTTGCTCGTTCGCATTTTACCTTTGGTGTTGTCGCGCAGTTTCTTTACGTAGCCGCGCAAACGGGCATATTCAGCTTTTTTATCAATTATGCCGTCGCCAATATCAATAATTTAAGCGATCAATCAGCCAGCAACCTGCAGTCCGTGGCCTTTGCGCTGTTTGCCGGCGGACGGTTGATTGGCAGCGCCGTCGTCGGTTTGACCAAACCTCACAAGGCGCTGGCAATCTACGCTGCGGTCAATACCGTGATGGTTCTCCTGGCGATGGCAGGCGGCGGTTGGCCCGGCGTCATTGCCGTCATGGCGAGCTTCTTTTTCATGTCCATCATGTTCCCGACTATTTTTGCGCTGAGCATTCGCGGCCTGGGCGAGCACACCAAATTTGGCTCCTCATTGCTGGTTATGTCCATTGTCGGAGGCGCAATTATGACTCCAATCATGGGCAAAATTGCGGATATCGGCGGTATGCGCATTGGCTTTGTGATTCCGTTGATTTGCTTTGTCGTGATTGCCGTTTATGGGGCCGTTTGGCAGAAATTGGAAAGCAAGGACAGCGAGGCGGTGGCTTAAACCGTGTTTAACTTGTCGCGGGGCGACGACGGAAATTAGCCAGACACGGAGTGTCTGGTCGAGGCCAAATGGACGATTTGTCTTTAGATCACTTGGGCTCTAGATTCTGTGACCCGTCAGGGTTGTAAAAATAATCCAACGAAGTGAACAGCGGCGTCTTGGCCGCTATGTATATTCCCATTCTTAGATAGCCGCCGGGAATCTTCACGAAATAGGATTTGGTTACGGTATCTGACCAGCCCGGCTGGTCTTTGTCCATGTCGATCTCGATGGACTCTTGATAACCTGAATCAGGCGCAACAAAATCAAATCGGTTGGTGAATTCAACCAATCCGCCATCCGGCACAGTCAAACGCACAGACCAATCATAAGGAGTGCGGCTATAATTTGGGGGAGTGTTACCCGAAGCTTCAATTTGAAGTGTTCCGACTACCCACCTGTTGTCCCGTCCGCCGTAAAATTTAACCGTCGCGCTGCCACGATTCACTGGAACATCGGCGCCGCCAATCCGATGGACCAGCGGAACCGGATGACCCTTCCTGTGCATTCGAAAAATTTCCGCCTTTTCCTCGGTGTCTGAAAAATATCCCTTCCGCGGCAGGCCCCGCTTATCGAAACCCGTCGAGTTGTCAGGATATGGGTAATAGTTTGAATGCGATAGCTCAACCATCAGGTTGATTCCTTGTACGCCGTCTACCTTGAAAATTCCGCGCCCGTCGGTCGTAACCGTTCCCCTATTGTACACGTCTTCAAGCGATGCGTTCAGAGAATATGCTGTATAGGAAACCGTCACCCCGCTTATAGGCCAGTTGCTTTCATCAATCACCTTTCCAAAATAGGTTATGGGAGACTGCGCCATAGCAACATTGGCTTGTACGGCCTTTCGATATTCGTCCCACCTGTGATCACTGTTGACGTTCGTCATCTGCGAAGGCGAGCCGGCGACGGGTCCGGTCCTGTTATTATTTGTAATACCTTGCACTGCCGTCGCAGGGTTGGAAGATATGTTTGTCGAAGCGCTTGAAGCCGTCACCGATGCTTGCTGGCGCCGCCGTTGCGCCAAAACAAGAACCCACACAACCAGGCCAGCGACAGCAAGTATTGAGATTGTTGATCTCATAATTGGGCAGATATCGGTGTCCGGAGGACAACGCGTACCGCAAAGCTAATTGCGATTTGGAATTGCCTGCTCACTGCCGCTCTAAATTCCTTGAGCCATCGGGATTGTAATCATATTGCACTGAAAAGAAGAGGGGGCTTCTTGCTGCGATATAGACGTTCAAACGTGCGTAACCCGACGGCAATTCGACAAAATAGCTTTTTGTGATTATATCTGTCCAGTCGGACGCGTCCTTCGGGAAAGAAAATTCAACAGATGGCTGATAACCACTGTCCGGCGCAATGAAATCAAACTGATTAGTGTATTCAACAAACCCACCTCCTATCGCGCTGAATTTGACGTTCCAATCGAACGGCTCTCGGCTATATTGTGATGGTGGAGTTCCAGTAGCTTCAATATCGAGTTCGCCTATTTTTTGCATTCCGTCAGCTCCGCGCAAGAAAAGTACGCTCTGCTTTCCGTCCAATGGCACATAGGCGCCTCCGGTACGATGAACCAGCGCCACGGGATGCCCTTTGTGATACATGCGAAATATTCGAGCATTTGCCTCGCTATTTTCCACGATTCCATCCCTCGGAGGGCTGCGGACGTCAAAACCGGTCGAGTTATCGGGGTACGGATAATAATCAGGGTGCGATAGTTGAAACATCAACCCTATACCGTAAAGTCCATCGATTTTGAAAAATCCACGTTGATCCGTCGTAACTGCGCCTTCATTATAGGCCTCTTTGGTCAGCGATTCGTCCGCTGCGTTGCCGTAATATGAGACTCGAACACCGGCAATCGGTTGATTGCTCTCATCAACGACCTTTCCATAATAAAGCAATGGAGTGCGCCACAGTCGAAGCTCTTGTTTCATGTCCTCGATTCGGCCAACTTGCGCTTGATTGTTGGTTGTACGTTGCACCGTAGAAGCGGCCGCCGACTGGGTTTGATCATGTTGCTTTTTGTCGCTAACTGATGCTGACCCGTTAGTTTTGACGGCCTCGGGACGTTCCTGAGGCGCCGGATGCATTTGCGGAAAAGGCAACCAAATCCATACGCCTATTGCGCAGAGAAGCAAAATCGATATATAAATTCGTCTTTTCACTCACCTGCAACCTTAAGCCCATCCCACGCAAACCAGACGTCCGGAGGCAATTCTGCCTGCGCTTTGTCATGGTCATAGTCATGGGTTAGGTGCGTAAAAAACGTCTTTGTCGCGCCGATGCGCCGGGCCGTTGTGAGTGCTTCATCCAGGTTCATGTGCGTTGGATGCGGTTTTGGGCGCAGCGCGTCCAGCACGGCGACTTCGACTCCGCGCACTTTTTCGAGCGCGTCGGCGGGCACTTCTTTGCAATCGCTCATATAAGCCAGCCGTTTTTTGCCGTCCTGCACAAACAAATAGCCGTTGGTGATGATCGAACCGTGCGGCAGAGCCAGCGGAATGATTTCCAAATCGCCGAGCATGAACGGACCGTCAACGATGCGCGGTTCCGGTTGAAAATAGCCTTTGGAAATCGGACGGCCGTCGAAGGCGTAAATGAAAACGCGTTTGACGTTTTCCATGGTTTCGGCGTTGGCGTACACGGGAAGCGGGCCCTGGCGCAAATCGCAAAAGCGGCGGCAATCATCCAGGCCCATGATATGGTCGGCATGCGCATGGGTGAGAATGACCGCATCAAGCCATGAAATTTTCTCGCGGAGACACTGAATGCGAAACTCGGGAGTCGTGTCCACGGCCAATTTGACTTTATCAGTCGCGACGTAAATGGCCGGGCGTGTGCGCCAATTTTTTGGATTGGCGAGAAACTCCGGCGGATATTCCTTGCCGATCACCGGTACGCCCTGGGATGTGCCGCTGCCCAAAAATGTAAATTCAAACGCCATGCGATTTTCAAATTAGCAGAAGGGAAACGATCCGCGAACCAAAATGACATGCGGGGTGTCATTCGTTGAAGCGTTGAAGGGTTGAAGCGTTGAAGCGGGTTTGGACTCGGCCCTTGGTCGGAGAAATGGGCGGCAGCCGACAATGTTTGAGGTCAGGCCCATTGGCGCTTGTTGATCATTTTCAATCCGCTTCAACGCTTTAACGACGGCGCAAGCAACTTTTTCTTTCTTTTTCCCAAAAGTGGGGCACAGTAAAGCCATTAAACTGGCAACCACGTTGAAATTCTGGGGCGCGCGCGGCTCGATTCCCACTCCCGGGCCGGGCACGGTGCGTTATGGCGGCAATACCTCCTGTGTGGAAGTTCGGAGCGGTGGGGAAATCATCATTTTGGATGCCGGCACCGGCCTGCGCGGTCTCGGCAACGCCCTGGCGGCCGAATTTAAAAAACGCCCGCTCCACCTGACGATGCTCATCACCCATACCCATTGGGACCACATTCAGGGACTGCCATTTTTCGGGCCTATTTACAATCCCCGCTGCCGTTTGCGGCTCGTGTGCAGCGAAGGCGCGCGCACCGGTCTCATTAACGCGCTGACCGGCCAGATGGAAAGCACGTACTTTCCGGTGCCGTTTTCCGAACTGCCGAGCAACATCGAAATCGAGGAACTCAAAAATTTCAGTTTCACGGTCGGACCGCTGAGCATCAGGACCCTTCGGGCCCACCATCCCGGCAATTGTGTCGGCTATCGCCTGCTCGCGCCGGACTGCCTGATTACTTTCTTTCCCGACGCCGAACCGCGCGCCGGCAAGGACATGGAATTGATTGATTTCGTGCGCGACTCGGACGCCCTGATTCTGGATTCCCAATACACCGCCCCTGAATACAAACAGCATATCGGATGGGGACACGGCTGCGTGGACGACTCGGTATCGCTGGCGATTGCGGCCAATGTAAAAAATCTTTTTCTCTTCCATCACGACCCCGACCGCACCGACAAACAATTGGACGAACTTTTAAAACACGCGCGCCACCTCGCCTCCGCCCGAAAATCGAAGCTGAAAATCAATGCGGCGCGCGAAGGGATGAGCATCGAATTGCCCTCCGCCTGATGGTTTTTAGCGGGTTGGCAGGTCGTTACGCCGCCAGCCGCAGCCATGTAAAATGCAACGCTGCCAGTGCAAAATGCGATAAAACGAGGGTTGTCCATCTGAAAATGCCAGCAAATGTGCGGCACTTCGTTTGCTTAACAGGTAAGTTCAAAATTCTACCGCGGTTGAAGTGTGACGAAAAAACAGGCAAAACCAAATTATCTGACATTGTTGCAGCAGGCGATTGAGGAACGGCATAAATGCAGTGCTGTTCATCGTGAAAGCGTGCACGTGCATGAAACAATGGACGACAAAACTATTTGGGCCGGCGAAGTTGAAGTATTTGAACTGGATGGACATGCCGAAGCGGCAACGTGTTACGCCTGGTCGCATCGCGAAAGAGGCGCCAACGGCAGTGTCCTGAACAGCGAGACGATGCGGCTGATTACCGTCCTCGGAAAGCGGCCAGTGGATTCGCCGCAAATGGCAGTTCGCGCGGCCATCTTCTACGACGTGCAACCGCCGCACACGGGTCCATCACTTGGAAATGCGGGTGCTTAACCGTCCCGCATTGCGCATGGCTATCTTCCATTTTCCATCCCCCATCCTCGCCCTGCGTTCGCACCTAAGCAGCCGGCACACTGGCAGGCCGAAACTCTCTGTCCAGAATACACCGGCTACTTACGGTCCGCCTAGCCGCGCGCGAATTTGTTGAAGCTGTTTTCTTAATTCCGCTGGGACCCGGCCATCCAGTTTGGCATGAGCGGCCTCAATTTCGTCCAGCCCGCGCTTCCAGCCTTCGGTGTCCACCGCGAGCAATTCCTCCATATTTTCCGTCGGCAAATTCAAGCCGGACAGGTCAAGCGCGCCCGGCGCGGGCAGGTTCCCAATCGCCGTTTCACGAGCTTTTCCAGAGCCGTCCACCCGTTCACAAATCCACTTAAGGACGCGGGAATTTTCGCCGTAGCCCGGCCATAAAAACTTTCCGTCGCCCCCTTTGCGAAACCAGTTCACGAAAAAAACTTTTGGCAGTTTCGCGCGGTCCGTGCGCTGTGCAAACGAAAGCCAATGCGCGAAATAGTCGCCCATGTGATAGCCGCAAAACGGCAGCATCGCAAATGGGTCCCGGCGCACAATGCCCACATTGCCGGAAGCGGCGGCCGTGGTTTCCGAGCCGCAGGATGAGCCCAGAAAGACGCCGTGTTCCCAATCAAATGCCTCGTTCACCAGAGGAATCGTGTGGGGACGGCGGCCGCCAAATAAAATTGCCGAGAGAGGCACGCCTTCGGGATTTTGCCAGTCCGGATCAATGACAGGGCATTGTGACACAGGCGCGGTAAAGCGCGAATTGGGGTGCGCGCCCTTTTTTACGCTTTTGGGTGTCCATTCATTTCCCTCCCAGTCAATGCCCACTTCGGGCGCAGGGTCCATTCCTTCCCACCACACGTCTCCGTCAGGCGTAAGCAGGACATTGGTAAAGATCGTATTCTTCGCGCAGGTTTTGAGGGCATTAGGATTCGATTTTTCGGAGGTGCCCGGAGCGACGCCAAAAAATCCAGTTTCCGGATTCATGGCGTAAAGTCGCCCGTCTTTGCCAATGCGAATCCACGCAATATCGTCGCCGAGCGTGGTGAGACGCCAGCCGGGCAGCGTGGGCGACATCATCGCAAGATTTGTCTTGCCGCACGCGCTCGGGAATGCGGCGGAGATATAATATTTTTTGCCAGCCGGTGACGTGAGGCACAGGATCAACATGTGCTCGGCCATCCAGCCTTCGTGCCGGGCAATGACCGAGGCGATGCGCAACGCCAGGCACTTCTTGCCCAGAAGCGCGTTGCCGCCGTAACCGGAACCATAAGACCAAATGGACGGTTCGTCCGGGAAATGAACGATGTATTTGTTGTTTGGATCGGGTTCGCAGGGCCAGGGCGTATCCGCACCCCCGGGCGCAAGCGGCGCGCCGACCGAATGCATGCACGGCACGAACTCGCCGTCGTCGCCCATTTTGTCCAGCACCGCCTTTCCCATGCGTGTCATGATGCGCATGCTCGTCACAACATAAGGAGAATCGGTCAATTGTATGCCAATCTTGCAGATGGGCGAGTCAAGCGGTCCCATGGCAAAAGGAATGACATAAAGCGTCCGGCCTCTCATGCAGCCTCTGAATTTGTTCAGCAACTGCGCCTTCATTTCGACGGGATCAGCCCAATGATTGGTAGGGCCGGCGTCGTCTTTGGACCGGGCACAAATAAATGTCCGGTCCTCCAAACGCGCGACGTCGCTGGGATGCGAGCGTGCCAGGAATGAATTGGGCCGCAGTTGCGCGTTGAGCCGGATGAATGTGCCGGTACGAACCATTAAATCGCAAAGCCCCTGGTATTCGGCCTCCGAACCATCACACCAATGGATAGTGTCCGGCTGGCATAGCGCGGACATTTCCGCAACCCAGGAACGGATTTTAGTATTGGAGGTTAGCCCCTCGTTGATTTCGGTGTTCATGGATGACGTCCGACTCAAGGTTTGTGTTGCCTCAGCCAATAGTCTCTGAAGCTGCGCAACCGTCCGAGCGATTCCCTATCCTTGGCGCGGTTCGCGGCCGCCTTGCTGGCGATGATGTCGTCGGGATGGCAAACGGGGAATTCGTCCACTATAACACGCCGTCGCCAGGCGTCAGCGAACCTCTCAATGCCGTCGGGGGCAAAAACCAGGTCCAGGTCGAAGGGACCGTTTTTCAATTGGACGAAATCTTTGCCGCGTTCAATTTCGGCCGACTGGGCATCTGTGAGTTGGAATCCCAATTCCCGCAGCGCCGCCGCGAGAGCGCGTCCATTTTCCGGCGTGCGATCGGGAAAAATATCGGCGTCCTGGGTGGTGTCGGGAAAGCCCAGGATGATTGCTCCGGATTTGCCGATGAAAAGATAGCGCACCCCGTGGCGGGCAAAAGAGTCGCGGATTTCCTGGGCCTGGCGGTATTCAAACGCGCCCATAGCCGAGCCAGTCGGGAAGGTTTTCCTCACACCACCGGCGGTATTCTTCCATGCTCTCAAACGAGCGGTAGCGGGCGTCATCAAGCACCGGCTTGTAGGTATGGACAAAGGCGTAACGAAAACGTTGCGCCAAAGGCCGCCGCGCCGCTGCCTCGAACTCGGCCAGCAAATCTTGCGGTACTTCACCCATCGCTCTCATGCGCCAAACTTACGGAACGAAGCCCGGTCTGGCAAGTCCAGCTTCTGCGCGTGGTTATTCCATTATGGCCGACGGGACATTTATGCGCCCGCTAGTTCCAATAATTTGTTGGTTGTAGCCCAATTTCGCGTTGTCGCGCGACAAGAGAATTTCTTTTCGATGGCCGTATTCGTCAGCTTTGTATTGCCATAACCGTTCGGACAATAGAGATATACTGCCCGTCCAACGATATGAACCTGCTCGGCACCCACGGCAAACGGTTTCAGCAATTCAAGCGCATTGCGAGGAGGATCGTCTGAAAGAAAAGTCACGTGCAATTTGCTTTGGTCAATGGCCGCGTCTTTCGCAAGCGGATTTCGTTTTACGATGTCCGCAAGTTCTTTGGACGATTTCGTCAACACCGGCACGTCAAAGCCAAATTCGGTCAGGATGTGTTTCTCAATTTTGGCAGCCAGGACGGCAGGAGGTTCGCTCGTTTCAAAAAGGACGTTTCCACTCTGGACGTACGTTTTGACGCTTGCGAATCCAAGATCCTCGAAAGCCGCGCGAAGGCGCTCCATTTTGATTATCTTGTGGCCGCTGACGTTGATGCCGCGCAAGATTGCGACGTAAGTTGTCATGAACGTATTTGCTTTTATATTCGATGGCCAGGAGCGAATGCAAGTTCACAACCCGACTTCGGTTATCCCGAAGGGATAAATGGAAATAGCCCGGCGTTTCAACGCCGGGTAGGAACGAGGAAGGATACGAGTCCCGCAGGGACGGCTGAACGGAGCGTGTGGAATATGAATGATCTGGCGGGAGCCGATCAGTCGTCCCGTTCGGGACTTATGCAATTCCGAATTTTGCCCGGCATTAAAATGCCGGGCTATTTCCAATTGTCCCTTCGGGACACGAAATGCGCCCCTGAATCCGTTCTAACGCTCTGAATTGTTACGGTGCCGGTGTGAGGTTGCCGGTAGAGCCTAGCGTACCCTCCGCCTGTTTCTTTCCCGCCCGGTCAAACACTACAACGTGGACATTTTTATAAATGTCATTGCCGGCGTAATTGCCCTCGGTTGTCCAACTCAATTGTCCGCTGGCGTCATTCCACTTGAACATGGTGGCGAGCATTTGTCCGTTCAAATAATTGGTTGTCGTACCATCGTCTTCAACAAGCGTAAACGTCGCGTCTTTGCCCGGATAAATCTCCAGTTCCAGCGGACCACCGGGCATTTGGCTGGTGTGCTCAATGACCGGTCCCAACGGCAGAATGGTTCCAGCCCGGACATAGATGGGAATTTCATCCAATGCGGCTGTGACATGCATAGTTCGCCCGCCATTCACTGGGGTGTTGGATTCAAAGGGATACCATCGGCCGTGCGGAAGATAAACATCGCGCGCACCGCCGGGCTGCAAAACCGGCGCAGCCAGAAGCGACGGACCCATAAGCCATTCGTCAGACATGTTGGCCACCATCGAGTCGTTCGGAAATTCCATAATCAGCGGGCGC
Source organism: Candidatus Sulfotelmatobacter sp. (assembly GCA_035503455.1). Lineage (GTDB taxonomy): Bacteria > Verrucomicrobiota > Verrucomicrobiia > Limisphaerales > UBA11358 > UBA11358. Next base: position 30,123 of record DATJTK010000175.1, read on the forward strand.
ATGAGCGGAACACCTGTCTCGGACGTTTCGTGAGCCAGGCTGTAATAATAGGGAATCAGGCGGTAACGCAAATCGAGCGCTTTGCGGATGGCGTCCAGGGCGTCCGCGCCATAAAGCCAGGGAAACCTGGGCGTATCGTGCAATTCTGAATGGGACCGGATGACTGGGAAAAAGACGCCGGCTTCCATCCAGCGCGACAACAGTTCGGGAGTGGGATTGCCGAGGAAACCTCCGATATCGCACGTTTCATATGGCAAGCCGGCCAGCGACCAATTCAACAGAGATGTCGGTGTCATTTGTAAAACAGACCAGGTGCTTTTGATATCTCCTGTCCATGCGGCCGCGCCCAGGCGTTGCAAACCGGGCGAAAAGGCACGGTTTAACGTCCATAACCGCGCGCCCGGGTGGTATCGCGCGAGCGCGTCTTTTTCGGTCAGGTTCCAATAATAGTACAGTGTGTATGCGGCTTCACCTTCGTCGTTCCACCAGCCGTCAACCCCGGCAGCCAGCAGCGGCGTCATTTGCGAGATATACCATTCGCGAAAATCCGGGTTGGCAAAGTTCACATCACGCGATTCAAATTTATCCCGGCCCGTCACCCGGGCAAGGTCCCAATGATTATGTCGTATCATCGCCAGCGTGGCGGCATTGCCCATGCGCGGTTTGCGAATACCCACAAAATGCACGCCCTGGGCCTTGTACGCGGCGATTTGCTTTGCCGGCTCGGGAAAAAGCGCGGGGTTGAAGCTGAAGTCCTTGAAATCGGGCAAGCCAGACGACGGCAGAGTGTAATCAGGCGTCCTGGTGTACCATTCAAAATCGTAAATGAAGGCGTCCACCGGCAGTTTGAATTGCTGAAATTTTGAAAGCGTATCTTCTATGTAAGCGCGATCGGCCCAGCCCCAGCGGCTTTGCAGATAACCAAACGCCCAGCGCGGCGGGACTGGGGCGCAGCCGGTCAATCGCGCATATTCTTTTGCGGCATCTTTCAAGGAGGCGGACGGCATCAGGAAAAGGCTCCCTTGTATGCCGGGAAAGGTCCATGTCACCGCGCCGCCATTTGTCGCGGCGGTCCAGTATGCAGGCCGATTGTCATCCGCCGTTACCGCGAGGACAGAGTAACCGGCATTCGACCAATAGTAAGGAAGCACGGCCACGCCATTGCCGACATGCGTTTTTACATTGGACTGTTTGAGTGAGTTTACGCCGTTGCCGCTGCCATAGACATAGATGGGTTTATGCCCGGGCCAGCCGAGGTCGAGATTGACGGAGTCGGCTCCGTCCGTTGCATTGAAATTCCCGAGGGCATGCCGTGGAATCAATATCTTGCCGTCGCCGTTTTCCAGAGTCCATTCGCCGGTCGTCGGATTCATCAACAATTCACCGCCTGCCGTTTTAATCCCAACCATACGATGCCGTTTGACTTCATGCCAGGCGGTGAAGTTGGGATTTATAGTGTCCTTAAGAAAAGTCGAAGTCGAAATTTCCGACACGCCGTCCGGGTAGGCGTCCAATCGGAATATGTTTGTGTCAATGGCGACCAACTCCACTTGAGGTTCGCCGAGGCTAATCTTCAGACCATAGGGCAATTGTTGAACATCCTCCGGCGCGCATAAGGCGGGTAGTGCCATCGCAACGGCGAATAAACAGATGCTGAGCGATTTCAGGAATTTCATTTTCAGTTTGTTTCCAATGTTACCTCCGCCGGGAGCACCGTGTTTCCCTCGATGTTTTGGGAGAAAATGCGCGAGTCAACGCTCACTTCGATTTCAAAATATCCACTGGCGGCATCGTAGTTTAAAAGTCGGGCCTGACCGGATTGCGCGGTTACCTTCGGAGCGCGGTCCGCATAGCCGTGAAGAACCACCGAAGTCTCCGGCGGTGCAAACAGGACGCCCACGGTCAGCATGCCTCTTTTGTCTTTTAGCGACCCAATGCGTTCTTTGCCGGTCGAAACGAATTTCCCCTTGTCTCCAAGAAAGGCGATCCCGCTCTTGCCATACGGCGCGACGATATAAAAGGCCGTGCCATCCGTTCCCAACGACGCTGAAACCGCATCGCCGGACTTCAGGTGCCAGCCAGTTCCCGTGAAATAGTTGTACACGCAAGTAGGACCATCAAAGCCGAGTTCGGCAGGCGTGAAGCTGAATTGCTCATCGTCTGACTTTGAGCGGTTAAATGCAAAGACATAAGCCGTTTTGAGGCCGTTGTGGTCGGTATACGCCGCGGCGATCAATGGCGCGTGTTCCTGCCGCGCATCGGCTATGTAACATTGGTCTAGCGGCAATGCCGGCACGTCAGGCTTGACGATGACACCATCGGCGCGGACCGCCTGAAAAATATTGTTCTTATTTTCCGTACCAACTTCATCCCCGATTCCGACCGGGCCGGCGGATAAAGTGGACAACAGCACGTTATTCGTTTCCGTGCTCCGATAAACATCCGCCCACGGCCAGATGCCCATCGAAACTGCAAGGCGCGACACGTAGAGGAAGCCGTTATATCGCGCCGGACAAAACCCGTCGTCGCTCACCCGAATGGTCGTGAGGTTTGGATATCGGCTGCCTTGAAGAAAATAGCAGGGATACGGCATGCAGTATTGCATGGTCATTTTCTGCGCGGCGCACGCGCTCGCCATGTCGTCGAGAAAAGTATCCGCGGTATCCACGGTGCCGCTGAAATCCGGAGAGTATTTGTAAATGCGGTCCAGCCAATCCTGTTCGTATGTGGTGACGCCGCTGCTCTTAAGGTAGCTGGCGACGTTGTTCCACCAATTCAGGTCCACGGCGGCGACTCCGGAAATTTTGTAGCCATCATGGTACGGGCTGGCGGGATCAATCCAGCGGTTATGCGTTACCAGGGGCAGGTTGACGGATTGTTGAAACGCCGCCAGGCCATTTGGAAACACCGCGGGATGCGCCTTGTATTCCAGCAAGCCGCCGTAACGGTTCCATTCTCCTTCCGGCAATTTCGGCACTTTAGTGCTGCCCATTTTTCCATCCGGCCCCATGAACGACTTGTAATACCACCAGCTATCCAACTGCAAATAGTGGATGGGAATCTGTTCCTGCCGATAGTGCGCCACCAGAGATTGAAGTGTGCCGGCGTAACCTTTGTCCAAATCGTAGTTGTAGTAATAATACGCAAAATTGTCCGTCCAATATCCCAGGTATTTCAAAACGGTGTCCGACTCGCTGTCCGGGCGTTTGAGATTTTGCAAGGCCAGCAATGATTTGCCCCACAAATCCCACGCGTGATTGATTCCCTTGTTAAACACAAGAATCGTCTGCTGTGAAAACCCGGCGGGCAGATTGCGAAGCGCGTCGTTCAATCCGCTGGCAATTGTCTGTTGGCCGTCCCCGCTCATGGCGGCGACCATGAAATGCGATGCCGGCGAAATGACCATGGCATCGTCTGCATCGTCAAACAAAAGCCATGGCGTGGAACAATCGCTGGCGGCAAATCGCGGCGGGGCGAACGTTTTCTCCTGATAACTGAAAACGTGCAAATCGTGAGGCACACCGTCAAAGGAAGGAAACGGCTTGGGCGGCGTCTCGGTTGCGCTTTCACAAGTTTCGGAAAAAATGACGGCTGGAGTTTTTTCGTAAAGCCGGATGCTTCCGTCCATGGGCGCCGTCCCGTCCGTCGATGAAAATGAGATTTCGCGGTAAGAGCCGAGGCCGTCGTTCCCGTGCGCCGTTTTCAGGTTCGACAGCGGCTGCCCGATCGATCCGCTGAATGTCCACGCCGGATGCGTTTGACGAACGCTGTAGGCGCCGTTGCCGCCATCCACACCGATCGCCAAATGGTTGCGGCCCGTGTATGACGTGTTTATGTAAAAGGTATCAGCGGCTGCGGCCTGGCGCGGCACTGTGATGCACGCAGCCAGTGCCAGTAAAGCGACGAACGTTTGTCCGGTCTTTTTTTTCAAAAAATGAGTCTCGCCGTTTAAATGGTCAATGTTGTGCGGTCCCAAACATAGTTGAATATGGGCGAAGGATTCAAGGCGTCAAAAGCGACGAATTCCAACATCGAACCTGGTAGGGCGGACGTGCCCGTCCGCCAGGCGAGCGCCCCCGGCGGTCGCGTTTCAAAACGTTCGAGGTTCGAGGTTCGATGTTTTAATTTGCCCCTAAACACGCTGCGGATTAGCCTCGGCGCATCAGATGCAATGAATGCCGTTGTCGAGACTGTCAATCTAACCCGCGACTTCGGGTCGTTGCGGGCTGTCGATGGCTTGAATCTGCGGGTCGAGGCCGGGCAATTTTACGGATTTTTGGGTCCAAACGGCGCAGGCAAATCCACCACCATCAAAATGCTCACCGGGCTGCTCGGACCAACGGGCGGTTCCATCCATATTCTGGGCCAGGACATGGCCAATCCCAAACTCGCGCTGGACGTGAAACGGCGCATTGGCGTGGTCCCGGAAAATCTCGCGCTTTTTGACAACCTCACCGCCAGCGAATATCTCACATTTATCGGGCGCATGTATCTGCTGCCCGCCGACGTCGTGCGCCGTCGGCGCGACGAATTGCTGGCCATGATGGAACTGCCCACGGATGGCAAGAAGGTGACGCTCGAATTCTCGCACGGCATGAAAAAGAAATTGTCGCTGGCCGCGGCGCTGATCGCCAATCCCGAACTGCTCTTTTTGGACGAGCCGTTTGAAGGCGTGGATGCTGTGGCCTCACGTGTGCTCCGCGATACACTCAGGCAATGCGTCAGCCGTGGCGCGACCGTTTTTCTCACGTCGCACGTTTTGGAAATCGTCGAAAAACTGTGCACGGATGTCGGCATCATTGCTGGCGGCCGGCTGGTCCATCAGGGCACAATGGAGGAATTGCGGCGCGACGGCTCTTCATTGGAAGACAAATTTCTCGCCGTGGTCGGTGAAGCGGGACATGAAAGTCAAAAACTAAGCTGGCTCGAATGAATTGGGAACAGATCAAAACCATTCTCTGGCTGCGTTGGCGGCTCATCTGCAATCAATCGCGGCGCAGTCACGGATTGGGGCTGGCGGTTTCCATTCTCATTGGCGTTGGCGCCGTCTTTTTCTCGTTAGGTTCATTCATTGGCGGTTTTTTCGGCGGGATGCTGGGACTGGGCGGCGCATCGCCAACCGCCATCTGGCTGACGTGGCTTATCTTTACTTTCGCGTTTCTTTTTTTCTGGGTGATCGGCCTGGTCACCGAACTGCAGCGTTCGGAAACCATTGATTTGCAAAAATTGATGCATCTGCCGGTTGCGCTGGGCCAGTTGTTCTTCATCAATTTTCTAGTGTCCCACTTTACCCTGAGCATCATCGTTGCCGTGCCGGCGATGCTCGGCCTGGGACTTGGACTGGCCATCGGGCGCGGCTTTGAAATGCTTCTTTTGATCCCGCTCGCCGCCAGCATGATTTTTATGATTTCGGCGTGGACCTATTGTTTCCGGGGCTGGATCGCCCAATTGATGACGAATCCGCGACGGCGTCGCACGGTCATCATGTGCCTCACCTTAGCGGTGGTTCTTCTGGGACAGGGGCCAAACTTGTATTTCAATGTTTTCGGCCGTTACCATCGTCATTCAGACCAAATGAGCCCCGGCGCGCAGACCCAGCTCATGGACCGTCTTCTGGTCGCGGAAGAATACATTCCGCCACTGTGGCTTCCGTGCGGCGCCCGCCCGCTGGCCATGGGCAACCCGGTGCCGGCTCTCCTGGGAACTCTCGGTTGTCTTGCCATTGGCGCGCTTGGCCTGCGCCGCGCTTATCGCAGCACTATCCGTTTTTATCACGGCGAAATTGGCGGCAAAGCAGCCGCAAAAATCAAAATTCCGGGCGGCAAAGCAATGGCTGCGCCCGGGACGAATCAAAATGCCGGCTTGCTTGAACTGCGCCTGCCGTATGTTCCCGAACAAGCCGCCGCGCTGGCATTGGCCACGTTTCGCTCAATGTTGCGCGCGCCGGAAGTAAAAATGGCATTGGCCGCCGTGTTCATCCTCCCCGTGATTGCCGCGGCCACGTTTGTTTTTCGCGGTCCCGCGCATATTCCCGAGGGCTTGAAAGCATTTGCGGCCACCGGCGCGGCCGTATTGCCCACGTTAATGTTAATCCAATTCCTCGCAAACCAGTTCGGTTACGATCGCGATGGGTTCCGTGCCCTGATGCTTTCCCCGGCGGACAGGCGCTTTATCCTGCTTGGCAAAAACCTGGCCTGTCTGCCCGTCGGCATTTTTCCCGGCTTTCTTTTGCTCGGGTTGATTTGCATTCCGCTTCGGTTGTCGCCGCTGACCGTTATCGCCACGTTGTTTCAACTCTTAACGCTGTTCCTCACCGTCAGCACGGTGGGAAACCTGATCTCGATCCTCGCCCCGCAACACATCGTGCCGGGCTCATTGCGTCCGACCAGGCCAAAACTCCAAATCGTTCTGTTGATGCTGGCCCTGCAAATGATTTTGATGGCGGCCATGACCCCGATATTTTTGCCTGCGCTTTCGGAATTGGTGTGGCGCAGCAACAGCCTGCCGGATTTAGTTCCGGTGAACCTCATTCTTTCCGTAGCTCTCTGTGCTGTCATGGTCCTGGTTTATTGGCAAACGCTCAATCCCCTGAGCCGTCTGCTGCAAAAACGCGAAACCAAAATCCTGGAAAGCGTGACCGCAGAAGTGGAATGAGTCGCTTTTTTAGCCGTCTTTTACGCGGATGGCATTGGCGACGCTGCCCTCCATCTCCGCAGGAGAGCGCAATACTTGTAGTAAAAGGTCCCCCAAAAGATTTCCCAAAAAATGAAATCGAAAAATTTCTGTCCCTAAATCCCCGCGCCAACATTGAACTTTTTTGGGGTTCCAAATGTAGTTCTTGTGCTGCCCCGTACATCTGAGAAATTCGAATTGTATCAAAGTCAAAATATGGAAACGGAGAATTCATCAGACGCCGGGCTATTCCTCAAGATCCTCACCCTTGTATCCCTTGCGTCCCTCACGTTGCGTATGCCGTTTATGGCACTCATGGTACTCATGGCACTCGTGGCACTCACAACTCCCCTGCAATTGTCCCCACATTCCGCCTTGATGGGGGGACAGTTCGCTGAAACGCCTTCAAAAACCCATATTTTATGTCCATCTCTTACGCCGATGGCATTGGCCAGGCCGTTTTTTTCGGTGATTTGGAGCGCTTTTGGCGAAAAAACCGTGTTTAAAATTCATTTTTTTGACCATCGAAAGGGACAATTCCTGCTTTGCCAATGCCAATGGCGTAAAAGACGTCTGTATTATTTTGTTCTGTTTAGGTGACACTGCATATTCCGGACAAATGGTGACAGTAATAGGTCTTTTTTCGGAAAAATCTCTAGACTCTTGCGCAGCCGCAAGTGATAATCATGATACTCAATTCGGAAGTTTTTTTAGGTTTACCCTAAGGATATTCGTAAATGGGACCTGAAGCGCAAACAATATTAAGCTTAATTGATTGGAAAGCTGGTTCCGAGCCTGATCGGCCATTCCTGATCAGCCCGGAGACGGAGCGCGTGCTTACCTTCAAGGGATTGCAACAGCAGGCGGCAAAGTTGTGCGCACAGTTACGGCAACTGGGTCTGGCTCCGGGCGACAAGGTTGCGTTCCTTCTGGATAACGGTTTGTTCACGGCTGAACTATTCCTTGGCACGATGTACGGGGGTTTTGTGTCGGTCCCGCTTAATGTCCGCGCCGGCGCCTCTCAATTGGCCTACACCCTGGATCATTCGGATGCGAAAGTCGTGTTTGCGGGCGGTGAATACCAGAACCTGGTCAAGGAAATCCTGGTTCACGTTCCACGGTCGATAACGGTCATTCCTTGCGACGCCGACAATGGCCCTGTAAATCTGCCTGAATCAGCCGCCAAAGAAGAAGCGCCGCCGATTAAACCGGAGGACGTCGCGCTATTGATGTACACTTCCGGCAGCACGGGCCAGCCAAAAGGAGGGGTCCATACCCACAAATCGTTGTTTGCCCATGGCCGGAATTCTGTTTTGGCTCACAAACTGACGGCCGCGGACCGGTCTCTTTTGGTTCTTCCCCTGTATCACATCAACGCGGAATGTGTGACTCTGGTCCCGACGCTCCTCAGCGGCGGCTCGATTGTCGTGCCGCATCACTTCAACGCCAGCCGGTTTTGGGATTGGATGGATGACCATCGCTGCACATGGTCGGCCATGGTGCCGACGATTGTCTCGCAACTCCTGGACTGGAAAGATCCAAAGGCGGGCAGCCGCGCCGCCGCGTTCAAACGCATCCGCTTTTTGCGCTCCTCTTCAGCGCCGCTTTCGCCGTCGCTGCACCGGGAATTTCTGGACAAATTCAAGTTGCCTCTCATCCAGGCCATGGGATGCACGGAATTGGGCAACGTCTTCTCAAATCCGGTTCCCCCGGGCACGAACAAAATTGGTTCGCCGGGTTTGCCCTGGGGCATCGAAGCCAGGATCGTCAATCGCGACGGTGTTCAGGTGCCCGATGGAGAGCCCGGAGAGATATTGCTGCGCGGGGACGCCATGATGCAGGGTTATTACAAAGATCCGGTGGGAACGGCTGCGGCCGTGGACGCAGACGGCTGGCTGCACACGGGCGATTTGGCGTATCGGGACCCGGACGGTTACTTTTTTGTCGTTGGCCGCTCGAAGGAATTAATCATCAAAGGCGGAATGAATATCGCGCCGCGCCAGATCGATGAAGTTCTGGAGGCGCATCCGGCTGTGTTGGAAGCAGCGGCTGTGGGTGTTCCCGACCGGTATGTGGGGGAAGACGTCGTGGCTTTTGCCGTCCTGCGGGAGGGAATGAGGTGCGAGGAAAAGGAACTGCTTCAATTTTGCGAGGGCCGTTTGGGCCACTTTAAGACGCCCACGCGCATTTATTTTGTCCAGGATCTCCCCAAAGGCCCCTCCGGAAAGGTCCAGCGGCTGCGCTTGGTCGAAGAGGCCGCCAAGCCGGGGCTTGCGAGGTCAGGTTCCTTGGCTGAAAAACCCGGAACCCCCGCCGTCAACGGCCACGCACAGCCAAGCGGGGCCCATTCGTCTGAGCTTCCGGTCGAACAAATCATTGCCGGCATTTGGTCTGAGCTTCTGACGCAGCCCAAAATTGATATTCAGAGCAATTTCTTCGCGTTGGGGGGCTATTCATTGCTGGCCATTCAATGCCTCTCGCGTCTGCGCGAAAAAATTCCTGTCACATTATCGCTTTCAGACTTTTTTGAGAATGCAACGGTCACGCAACTGGCGGCACTGGCGCGGAAAAGGTTGTCCGAGTCTCCGGGGCAGGATGGCGGCGGCGCGATGGCCCTTGATGTGCCGCCGATTCCATTGCGCGATCGCAGTGTTGCCTGTCCGTTGAGCCCTGCCCAGGAAAGTCTTTGGTTCATGGAGCAACTGGCGCCGGAGGCGCTGGCCTATAACGAATCTGAGGCCGTGCGTTTGACCGGCAGTCTCGACGTTGAAGCGCTTGAGCACGGGCTCAATATCATCGTCGCGCGCCACGAAATTCTTCGGACGACCATCCGGACAACCAGGGGAAAACCTGCGTGTGTCGTTCACGAGAATTGGTCCCTGAAATTGAAGCGCATCAGCCTGGAACATTTGCCTCGTGAACAGCGCGACGCCGAGGTGGAGCGATTGCTCATCGAAGAGCCGCGCGGCCGGTATAATCTCCAATCCGAGCCGGGAATTCGCGCGACACTGATCAAACTTGCGGACAACGAGCATGTTTTCATCCTGATGATGCATCACATTATTTGTGACTGGTCTTCGGAAGGCGTACTTTGGCGCGAGTTGTCGGCGTCATATCGCGACCTGATTCACGGCAAAGCGCCCATATTGCCGCCGCTGGCCATTCAACACGGGGACTATGCAGTCTGGCAAAGACAGGTAATGGAGGAGGGCGCCTACGCGGAGGATTTGGGATATTGGGAAAAGACCCTTCGGGGAGCGCCCGGCTTATTGGAACTGCCGGCCGATCGTCCCCGGCCCGCCACGATTACTTATCGTGGCGCTCGAAAACGTTTTCGAATCGGAGCAGAATTAGTGCAGGCATTGCGCGAATGCAGCCGGCGTGAAAAAACCAGCTTATTTACCCTGTTTACCGCCGCGCTTGATTGTTTGTTTTACCGGTACACGGGCAGCAATGATATTTCGTTAGGCATTCCGATGGCGGACCGGGACCGCAAGGAATTGCAATCGATTATCGGCTTCCTGCTTCGAGTCCACGTTTTGCGAACACAGCTTTCCGGGGAAATGACGTTCAAGGAATTGGTGGCCCGGGTCCAGAAAGGCGTTTTGGATTTGTACGCTCATCGTTCTCCTCCATTTGATCAAGTTGTCAGCCGCGTCAAGCCCGAGCGCAACCCGAGCTATTCTCCTTTGTTCCAGGTGATGATGAACTGGCGCGACCGCGACCAGCAATTGACATTTATCGGCATCGACGGGCTGGCGGTCGAATCTCTTCTGGCAGAAACCAGGACCTCGAAATTCGATCTGACGTTCATGCTGACCGATGATGAGGATGAGATTTGGCTGGAAATGGAGTACAGCACCGATCTGTTTGACCCGGACCGGATCGAGCGCATGGTTGGCCATTACCGGACCATCCTGCGCGAGGCGGCAGCCAATCCTGACCGGCGTCTCGTTGACCTGCCGATGTTGCCCGAATCGGAGCGCCATCAAATCCTCGTGGAATGGAACCGCACACAAGTGGAATATTCCAGGGACAAGTGCCTCCACCAATTGATTGAAGAGCAAGCCCGCCGGACGCCGGAAGCGATTGCCTTGCGGTTTGAAGGCGCGGCATTGACCTACGGCGAGTTGAACACGCGCGCGAACCAGTTGGCACGGCATTTACGGGACCTGGGAGTTGGGCCGGACGTTTTAGTGGGTGTATGCGTGGAACGCTCGCTGGAGATGGTTGTGGGGTTGCTGGGCATTCTTAAGGCCGGCGGGGCTTATTTGCCTTTGGACCCGGAATATCCGAAGGAACGAATTGAATTTGTCCTTCAAGACGCTCAAACGGCCGTTTTGCTGACGCAACAGCATTTGTCGGCTTTGGCCGCCGGAAGCAAAGCGCAGATTTTTTGCCTGGATTCCGATTGGCCGAAAGTCGCTGACCAGGAACAGTCGGACCTCGCAAACACGCCGAAGCCGCAGAACCTGGCCTATGTGATTTATACCTCCGGCTCGACAGGGAAACCCAAAGGCGTACAAATTCCACATAGCGCGGCAGTCAACTTCATGCAGTCGATGGCCAAAAAACCGGGCTTCACGGCGCAGGACACGATTCTCGCGGTGACCACGCTGTCGTTTGACATTGCCGGCCTGGAGCTATGGCTGCCGCTGAGTTTGGGCGGCCAGTCCGTTATTGCCAGGCGCGACACGACCCGGGATGGTGAAGCGTTGGCCCAATTGTTGGAGAGCTGTGGCGCAACTGTCATGCAGGCGACACCGAGCACGTGGCAGGTGTTGTTGACCAGCGGCTGGCGCGGCGCGCCGAATCTCAAAATATTGTGCGGCGGCGAGGCCTGGTCGAAAGAACTGGCGGAGCAATTGCTTAAAAAATGCGCTTCTCTTTGGAACATGTATGGGCCGACGGAAACGACCATTTGGTCCGCAGCCTGCAAAGTGGAAAGCGGCGATGGTGTATTTGTTGGAAGACCCATCGATAACACGCAGATCTATATATTGGACAAGCAACTGCAGCCGGCGCCCGCAGGTCAGCCGGGAGAATTGCACATTGGCGGCACGGGACTGGCACGAGGCTATCATAACCGTCCGGAGTTAACCGCGGAAAAATTTATAGCGGATCCATTCTCGAAGGAGCCCGGGGCGCGGCTTTATAAAACCGGCGATTCGGCGCGCTTTCTGCCGGATGGCAACATCGAGTATCTCGGACGACTGGATTATCAGGTGAAGATTCGCGGTTTCCGGGTGGAGCTGGCAGAAATTGAGGAAGTATTGAATCAACATCCCGGAGTACAAACGAGCGTCGTGATAGCGCGCGAGGATTCACCGGGCGCAAAACGGCTGGTGGCGTATTTCGTGAGCCGAACGGAAGCTGTCAACACCGCAACGTTGCGAGACTATTTGCGCGACAAATTGCCCGGCTACATGGTGCCGGCGGCGTTTGTCGCCCTGCAGGCGTTTCCATTGACTCCAAACGGCAAGGTGGATCGCAAGGCCCTGCCGGCGCCGGATTCGGCGAAAGCCGAATTGGACGCGGAGCGAAAAGCGCCGCAGAGCTATACCGAGCAGGTGTTGTGTCATATTTGGCGTGAATGGCTCAATTTGAAAGCGGTGGGAATACGAGACAACTTCTTTGACCTGGGCGGCGATTCCCTGACGGCCATCCGGATCATTGAACAAATGAACCGAACGTTCAAGGTGCATCTAAATGTCCCGGTCTTTTTTCACAACCCAACGATAGAAGGGGTGGCCCGTGTCCTGGAGCAGGAGCATAATATCCGTCCGGAACCTCAATTGGTTCCGTTGCACGCGGGAGATTCCGCCGGGTCGCTGTTTTTGCTCGAAGCGGGATTGGGCATGGGACTGTGCCGGCTGGTCGAGTCATTTCATGGCGGCCCGGCCACGTTTGCAACCGTAGCGCCGCTGTCTCCGAAGGCCTATCAGGCGGCAATGCACAACCGTGTCACAGATTATCCGAGCCTGGAAGAGATCGCTGCCCCGCACACCGCGCTGATCCGGAGCCGCTATTCGAGTCCGTGCTGGCTCATCGGCCATTGCGTGGGCGGGCTCCTGGCTTTCGAGGTGGCGCGACAGCTTCAGAATGAAGGGAAGCCCGTTGAATTGATTTTCCTGCTCGATTCCTGGGCCAGGCTTCCATCACTGAGCGTATGGGACCGGTTGCGGCGCATAGTAACGGACGGTGCTGGAAATACCCTAAAACGGAGGGCAAAACGATTTTGGAAAGAGGCGCTCTCCCAACCGGCAAACGTGAATGGCAAACAACATGGAACCGACTCGCCGAATGGCGGCGAACCGGAAACGCTCAACCTCCTGGATCCCCTGGTCATTGGGAAAATTTTCAGACATGTTCGCCAGATTCACCAAATCACGCCATTGCAAAGCCACGCTCTTTTATTTCGTCCTCGCGAACTCGCGCCGGATCGCAAATTTTTCTATGAAATGGACGGCGCGATGGGATGGACCGGCTCCTTCACTGGCGGAATGGAAATCATGGACTGCCCCGGAGACCATTTGACCATGCTCAAAGCGCCGCACCTGCAATTTTTGGCTGAACAGATCTGGCAAAGGATCCGACAAAATACCCCATCGACACGGTCCACGAAGCCAAACGGGGCCAGCCAGGACCAGCAGCCAAAGCCGGCCCTTCGATAACGCCGGGAATTCGGCACCGGCAAAATGCGCCAATCGAATTTACTGTGGGCACCGCCTTCGCATGAATGGCCATTGGCGGAAATGGACATCCACGTTTGGGCAGCCGGGCTGGATCCATCGCCGGAACGCGTTTCTGCCTTTAAGGAAACACTGGCTCCCGATGAACTGGAACGGGCGGCGCGATTTCATTTTGAGATCGATCGCAACCGGTTTATCGCCGGACGGGGCATTCTTAGGGAAATATTAGGCTCGTACCTGGGAATTCGTCCGGAGCGCCTGCAGTTTGATTACAGCCCGCATGGCAAGCCGACGTTGAAGGCCAGTTCGACGCGCCCGCCACTTCATTTTAATCTCGGTCATTCGGTGGATTTAATTTTGATTGCGGTGACACGAGCTTGCCCCCTTGGCATCGACGTCGAATGGGTCCGCCCAATACCGGATTTGGAAAATATTGCGACGCGATATTTTTCGACGCGCGAGGCGGCCGAACTTATGGCCCTGCCAGAAGAGCGGCGACCACGTGCATTTTATCAGCTTTGGACCCGCAAAGAAGCCTGCCTCAAAGCAAGCGGGGAAGGACTTTCAGGACTGGCAGGCCTGCAAATTCCCGATCATTCCAAATTGACCGATTCCCGGACGCTCGTTGAATTCACCCCTGCCCGGGATTTTATTGGCGCTATCGCGGCTCCAGCCGGTGGCTTGACCGTTTCCTGCTGGAGCTGGCCGTCCCATTGAAAATTCACTTCACCGCGATTTTTCGAACGCAGTGATTATTCGTATCGGCCACGAAGATATTGCCGTTGGCAAATAAATTCACCAAAAAATGCAAGCTCAAAGCATTTCGTAATGATTGGGGCCGCCATGCCGCCATGCCGCCATGCATCCATCTTATTGTTATTGACAATTTTACGAATGTTTGCTAAAAACCTTTCGTTGAGCATAAGATTGGGCCATGGACAATCCCTATGCCCGCTCAACAACAAATCAGGAGCAGCGTCATGAAGAACCTATTTCAGAAGATATTTACCGTCCTGGCGGTTCTCGCCAGTGTCCACCAGACCAATGCCGCCGTCTCGTTCACCATCACGCCGACGGCCATCAGCAATACCTACAACGGCATCATCACCCTGCAAATTACCGGCCTGTCCGACGGCGATACCGTGGTGGTGCGGAAATTTTTGGATGCGAATACGAATGGCGTGGTGGATGCCGGCGACATCTTATGGCAGGAATTTCAAATGACGGACGGACAGGCCAGTGTTTTCACCAACGGAACCACGTCTATAACCAATTTTAACGTGGCAAGCGATACCGACGGTTCGGCCAATGGCGCCATCACGGCGAAGTTGATTCCCGCCCAGGACTTTGCCCAATTGGTGGTTGGAAAGTATCTTTTCGAGCTTTGGAGTCCGGCGGGCCATTTTACTCCCATCACAAATACTTTCGCCGTCACCAATTTCCCCTTTGCCCAATCCGTTTCCGGCAACGTGGTCAACAACGGAACCAATGTGCCGAATGCGGTAGTGTTTTTATTCCAACCCACCCCTGGTGGCGGCCAGAATCCGCAGTATGGGGCCGTGGCAAACAATTCCGGGGCCTATAGAGTTGCCGCCCCGACCGGTGCTTACCTGCTTGCCGCTATTAAGACGAATTTCGTGGCAAACCTGAACGCCTCGCCCAACGTCGTTTTAAACACGGGCACAACTATTACCACGAACGTGCCGCTCACGAATGCCACCGAAAGCATTTCCGGAAGTGTCGTTGACGCGAGTTCAGACGCCGGCGTTGCCGGATACCTTGTGCCCCTGGAATCGGACGATGGTCTTTTGGCAGTAGCGTTTACGGACACCAACGGCAATTTCGGTGCGGGAGTCACCAGCGATCATTGGAAAGTGGACAATAATAGCGATAGCCTGTTGATCAAAGGTTATCTTACGGTCCAAAACAACATCAATGTGAATACCACCACCGGCAGTGTTTCAGGTGTGACGGAAAGTTTAACCAAAGAAACGGCGGTATTTTACGGGACAGTTGAAGATCCTTCGGGAAACCCCCTGACTGGCGTGAATGTATATACCGCCGATAATAATGACCTGTATCAGTCGGATGGCGTTGCATTCACAAACGGGTATTACGTGGCGAGCGCTGTTGGCGGCGGCGGCGACCTGTGGCAGGTCCAGTATGACCAGCGCGGCCCGGCCAACTACATTTATTCACAGCCGGCAATCGATCAAAACAACGGCACCAATATTAACGCGGGCCAGGCAATTCAGGTGAATCTCACCGGTGTTCTGGCGACCAATGAGATCACCGGGACCGTGTATTTTGACGGCAGCCCGGTTGCCGGTGTCGGCGTTTATGCCAGCGCCACAACCAACGACGTCAACTTCAACAACTACGTCGATACCGCGGACGACGGGACCTACTCGTTGAACGTCGCCAATGGCGCCTGGACTGTCGGTGTAAATTGCAACGGCGGCAGTGACAGCCTTGAGAACATCATCGGCAGCGGCTTCGATTGCCCAAATAGTGTCACGGTCGGCGTTAATAACAGCAACGTGGTTGTCAATTTCACAGTGCCGCCGGTGGGAAGTGACGATGAATTCTACGGCTATGTGTCTGACAGTAACGGCAACCCTATTGCCGGCGTCGACGTCTATGCGTCTGACGGCTCAGCCACTTACACAAATACAACCGACTCGACCGGCTACTATTCTTTTTTCGTGACGGATGGGGATTGGGAACTCAGTGTGAATTGCGGGCAGTTACAGGCAAAGAACCCGAATTACCAATGTACCGGCACTGAAGAGACTTACATTTGCTGTGGCGATTCCAGCGAACTGGATTTTGTGATTCCGATAGATGGCGCCAGCGGTTACTTTAGGTATTCGGAGGCGAATAACGAGGTCACCATTACCAGCTACACTGGCCCCGGCGGCGCCGTTTCGATTCCGGGCGCCATTAACAGCCTGCCGGTCACCACCATCGGGTATGATGCCCTTGGCAGCAGCAGTGTGACCGGGGTCACAATCCCCGACAGCGTCACAATCATCGAACAGTACGCGTTCGAGGATGCTTCTCTCTCCTCCGTGATCATCCCCAACAGCGTGACATACATTGGAGATTCTGCCTTTGCATACTGCTACGATCTCGCCAGCATTACCCTCGGAACAAACGTTGCCACAATTGGAGACTCGGCTTTTTACTCTTGCTCCAGCCTGGCAACCATCACGATTCCCGCCAGCGCCACGACTGTTTACAACGACGCATTTATCGGCTGCAGCAGCCTGTCGGCGATAAATGCAGCTTCAGGCAACCCGGCTTACGCCAGTGTTGGCGGCGTTTTATTTAACAACAGTCTGACGTCTCTTCTTATATACCCGGAGGGCAACCCCGCGACGACATACACTGTTCCTGCCGGCGTTACGAGCATCGGGGCCAATGCGTTCTATTCCTGCGATTCGTTGGTCAGCGTCACGATTGGCGGCGGTGTGAATTCGATCGGGCCTGCCGCATTTGCGTACGCGAGCCTGGCCAGTCTCTATTTCCTGGGCAGCGCGCCTGCCACCGATCCAACTGCTTTCGAGGGAAACAATGATAGTGGTTACATCGACGCGACGATTTATTATCTGCAGGGAGCCACGGGCTGGACCTCGCCGTTTCAGGGGCTTCCCGCTGTGATGCTTTCGGAACAACAATCCGGTGTGCCTCAACTGGTCCTCATTCCCTATAGCGGAAATGCCATCCTGACGTGGCCGACAAATGACACTGGTTTTGCCCTGCAATCCTCGACCAATCTCGCTCGTCCATCTGAATGGATTAACGTGTCCCTGTCCCCGATCATCATTGGCGGCCAGAACGTTATAATAGTTCCCGCGTCCGGCCGGCAGCAGTTCTTCCGCCTGAAACACTAACCGGCAAATCGTCGGACGTTGTTTGTCAAGAGGTGCTGGAAAAATTTAACAAACTTTTTTTCTTGAGAATTTTTCCGCGCGGGACGATATAGGAGGCAGAAAGTGATTCGCTCTTTGGCTCTTTGGACAAGTTGAACTTGAATTTCCCTACCCTGTTCGTGATTTGCAACAGTCCTTGAACCGTAGTTAAACGAATCCCGGGATGAGTTGCGGCGGTGGCCGACATGCCTTGACTGGAAGCCGAAAGCCGTTGCGCGAGTCCCACATGTTGTAAAACATGTTCAAAGGATTATCGTTGTACACGGCAAGGGTGGGGTTTTTTTTCTATATCATCCTCATCCTCAAAGCGATTTAAACCGCTTCAACGTCTCCGCCAATTGCGTAGTGTCTTAAATTGGTTTGGTGTACACGCTTTAGCGTGCTCCGCAGTAGCTGGAGACTGGACGGCGAACCCGGAACACCCTAAAGGGTGGACACCAAACGACGCTACCGATAATTGCAGTTCCATTCCAATTGGACTAGACTTCTCCCGTGCCGCACGACGATTTGTTTTCCGACCCGGTTGAACATCAACCGTCCGCGACACCATCGTCATCGCCATCCGAAAGTGAGATTTTTCGCAGCCGCCCGCTCGCTGCGCGCATGCGTCCGCGTTCTCTCGAGGAATATGCCGGGCAAACACATATTCTCGCGCCGGGGCAATTGTTGCGCCGCGCCATCGAAGCCGATCGCATCCAATCGCTCATCTTTTATGGTCCGCCCGGCGCCGGCAAAACGTCGCTCGCGCAAATTATCGCGCTTCAGACCAAATCGAAGTTTGAGCGCCTGAGCGGCGTCGAGTCCAACGTGGCCGAGATGCGCCGCGTGCTGTCTGCTGCGTCAAACCGCCTCGAAAATACCGGCCAGCCAACCATCCTGTTCGTCGATGAAATTCATCGCTTCAACAAGGCGCAACAGGACGTTTTGCTGCCGGACGTGGAAAGCGGCGTCGTCAAACTTATCGGCGCAACCACGCACAACCCGTTTTTCTTCGTTAATTCGCCGCTGGTTTCGCGCTCGCAAATTTTTGAGCTGCGGCCGCTGGGCGAAGAGGAATTGCTCCTGCTCCTGCGACGGGCCCTGGACGACAAAGAACGCGGCCTGGGTTATATGAAAATTTCCGCCGATGACAATGCCCTGGCCCATTTGGCGAAAATTTCAGATGGCGACGCGCGCAAGGCGCTGAACGCTCTTGAAATTGCCGCGCTCACCACCGCGCCGGAATCCGACGGCGCCGTCCACATCACGCTGGCTGTGGCGGAGCAAAGCATCCAGAAAAAAGCCGTCGTCTATGATGCCGATGAAGACGCGCATTACGACACGATTTCGGCATTCATTAAGGCAATGCGTGGCAGCGACCCTGACGCAGCCCTGTATTGGCTTGCTAAAATGGTGCATGCCGGTGAAGACCCTCGCTTCATAGCGCGCCGCATCGTCATTCACGCGGCGGAAGACGTGGGCCTGGCCGACCCCATGGCACTGGTGCTGGCGAACGCTGCGTTTCAAGCCGCGGAATTCATCGGCTGGCCGGAAGCGCGCATTCCACTGGCCGAGGCGACAATTTACGTTGCGACGGCTCCCAAAAGCAACAGCACAGTCGCAGCGATTGGCGCGGCCATGAAAGATGTCGAATCCGGCCGCACGCTGGAAGTGCCCGTACACCTGCGGGACGCCCACTACAAAGCCGCGGCGCGTTTGGGGCACGGTGCCGGCTACAAATACGCGCACGATTATGAAGGCCATTTTGTCCCGCAGGATTACCTGGGTGCGGACAGGACCTACTATGAACCGACCGAGCAAGGGTCTGAGAAACGAATCAAAGAGCGCCTGGAAAAATGGCGGGCGCTGAGGGCCGAAGCGAAGAACAAACCACAAAATGAAAAAGCGTGACGTCGTCGTAGCGCAGGTTTCCAAACCTGCCGTATCGCCGATTTCCAAATCGGCTGGCCGTGCGAACGTCGTTTATTGCGAGATCCGAAGTTTATGGTTCCATTACAAATCGGCCGTCGCGCGACCTCGAACGACCCGCAGGTTTGGAAACCTGCGACACAGCAGACTTGGAAGTCTGCGCTACGAATGCAAATGAACACTGACCAACAGGCGCAAAAAAACGAATTGCGTGTCAAGATCCGCGCGATAGTCAAAAGCTTGTCGCCCGAAAAACGCAAATCGGACTCTGAAAAGCTCTGCGCCCTGCTCAAGACGCAGCCGTTTTTCCAATCTGCGCGCTCAATTTTATTTTTCGCCCCTTTGCCGGAGGAGCCCAACCTGTGGCCGCTTCTGAATGAGACACTGGCCGGAAAGAAATTGGTGGCCCTTCCGTGTTTCGACGCGGATAGCCAGGTCTATCAGCCCCGCCGTATCGCGGATTTACACGTCGAAATTTTGTCCGGAAAATTCGGCATACGCGAACCTGTGGAAACCTGCCTTGCCATTCCTCCGAATGAATTGGATTTGGTCCTGGCTCCCGGCGTGGCTTTTGGATTGGACGGACATCGGCTGGGCCGGGGAAAGGGATACTACGATCGCCTGCTGCAAAACTTTTCAGGAATGAAAGTTGGTATCGCCTTTGACGAACAAGTTGTCGAAGCAGTCCCGTCCGAACCCAATGACGTGAGGATGGATGTAATATTGACGCCCACGCGAAGTGTTATGTTATCTATGGGGCGCCGCACTCATGCAAAAATCCAGACGAGGTAAAACCGTGCTTACAAACACAAACTTATTCAAACAAACCAGTTTCTCGGTGCTGCTGGCCCTTTGCGTTTTAATTCCAGCCCGTGCGGCTGACACCACCGGTTTGCCCCGGGAGACCGCGAAACAACACGACGCGCGCATGGCATGGTGGCGCGATGCGCGATTTGGAATGTTCATCCATTGGGGACTATATTCCGAGGCTGCGGGTTATTGGAATGGCCAGCCAACATCCGGCGCGGGTGAATGGATCATGAGCGATATGCGCATTCCGAGGGCGCAATACGAAACGCTGGCTCCGCGATTTGACCCGGTAAAGTTTGACGCGGACCAATGGGCTGAGACGGCGCACAACGCCGGGATGAAGTACCTGGTGATTACGTCAAAACATCACGAGGGCTTTTGCATGTTTAAAACCGCTGCGACGGATTACAACGTCGTGGATGCCGCGCCCTGGCATACGGACCCGCTCCAGGCGCTCAGCAAAGCGTGCCGCCGTCATGGCATCAAATTTTGCGTGTACTACTCGATTATGGATTGGCACAGCCCGGACCAGGCGCCGGCTTATAATCCAACCAGTTTCGTTCCGGGCCAAAAAGAGGCTTATATCCAATACATGGAGACTGAACTTAAGGAACTGATTACCCAATATCATCCCGCGGTTCTGTGGTTTGACGGCCAATGGATGAACGGCTGGACGGATGAAGACGGGCAGCGATTGTACGGCTATCTGCGGGCGCTGGATCCGAAACTTATCATTAATAACCGCATCAAAGGCGCGGGAGATTATGAGACGCCCGAGCAATACATTCCGCCGAACGGCCTGCCTGGCCGCGATTGGGAAACGTGCATGACCATGAACGACACGTGGGGTTACAAACGGGATGACAACAACTGGAAATCCACCCAAACCCTTATTCGCAATGTCGTGGATATTGCCAGCAAAGGCGGCAATTATCTGCTCAACGTAGGGCCCACTGGCGAGGGTTTGATTCCCGATGCCTCAATCGAACGGCTGACCGAAATCGGCCGCTGGATGAAAGTCAACGGCGTCGCGATTTACGGAACCAGCGCCAGCCCGTTCACCCGGCAATTGCCGTGGGGCAGATGCACATCAAGAACGTCCGGACACAACACCATACTTTACCTCCACGTTTTTGATTGGCCTGCGGATGACAAGCTCGTGGTTCCATTGTCGAACAAAATAAGACGGGCCTCGCTCCTTGTGGACCGGTCCACGCCGCTCAGAATGGAAAATGGCGAAGATGGCGTGACCATCTTTCTGCCGCAGCATGCGCCCGATGAGATTTCTTCCACAGTCGTTGTAAAATTGGATGGCGCGCCGGAAGTAATCACGGTTCCCATCCTTCAAAACAATGACGGCACGATTCTGCTTCGCGCCAGCGACGCCGCCCTGCACGGTTCGCAGATTCAATATGAACCCGGTCCGGGCCATGACAACATTGGTTACTGGTTCAATCCGGATGATTCGGCCGATTGGACTTTTCGAGTGAGTCATCCCGGCGAATTCAGGATTACGGCTGAAATTGCCGCGCCTGGTCCGACTTCATTTCAAGTTTCCGTGGTCGCGCAAGGGGGTCGGCACCCCATGGCGCCGTTGAGTCTACTGAACGAAACGAAGCAAATTGGGAAAGCGGATATCACACAAGGTTACTTTGACTATAAAACCGTGACGATGGGCAGGTTTCAAATCCCTGCTGCCGGTGATGTCACGCTCGCCGTTCATCCGGTTAAGGATGGGTGGCAGCCGATGAATATAAGGTCTATCAAACTGGAACCGGCACGGTGAAAGCGTTGAACCTGTTGTGACCGGGCCGGATGGAAAAACGCAGTTCGTCGTTTATCACGCGTGGAATCACGAAATGACCGAACGCCAAATGTGCGTGGATAAACTGAAATGGACGCCGAATGGGCCTCGCTGCGCGCCTACGGTGGCGGAGCAGAAATTGCCATGAGCGAACATCGTCGTCCGTGCCCGTCTGTGTTCGTTCCGTCAGTCCGTGTCTTACGCCGCCAACTCTCTTTCCGTCTTGAGCCTTAGTTGCCCACACGCCGCGTCTATGTCATGCCCCTTTTCACGCCGTAGCGTGGCCGTGACATTTTGTTTTTCAAGCGCTTCCAGAAATTGCTCGCACACGTCTTCGGGCGGCCGTTCCCAGGGTAATCCCTCCACGGTGTTGTAGGGAATCAGGTTTACCTTCGCGAAAATCTTTTTTGCCAGCGCGGCCAGCGGACGGGCTTGTTCCAACGAATCATTCACGCCCGCGATCAAAATGTATTCCAGGGTAATCATCCGGCCTTTTTGGGCCTGATATTCCATGCACGCGGCGGTCAGTTCCGCCAGCGGATATTTTTTATTCACCGGCATGATTTTGCCGCGTACGTCATCCGTCGCGCCGTGCAGCGAAACCGCCAGCCGAAATTGCAGCGGTTCCGCGGCAAGCTTCCGGATTTGCGGCGCCAGACCGCTCGTAGAAATGGTGATTTTCCGCGCGCCAATGCCGCCGCCCCAGGGCGCATTCAAAATCCGGAGCGCGCGCATCAAATTGTCGTAATTGGCCAGCGGCTCGCCCATGCCCATGACTACAATGTTGTCCACCACGCGCGGCGTCCCGACACGGGCCGGCTCCGCCGTGTCCCGTTCATGCGCCCGTTCGATGGACAACACCTGCTCGATGATTTCGTGCGGCTGCAAATTACGTTTCCATCCTTCCAGTCCACTCGCGCAAAACCGGCAGCCGTACGCGCAGCCGACCTGCGTGGAAATGCACAGCGTATGGCGGTCGCTCGCATCGCCATAAAGCGCGGGATTGGCCGGAATCAAAACGCTCTCAATGAGCGAATGGTCCGCCAGCCTCCAGAGAAATTTTTCCGTCGTGTCCGGCGACCCCTGCTTGCGGATCAGTTCCGGGATTTGAAGCGTGAATTGCTCGCGCAATTTCGCGCGCAAATCCTTCGGCAGATTCGTCATGGCGTCCCAGTCCGTCACCCGGCGGACATAAAGCCATTCAAGCAATTGCGTGACGCGATAAGTCGGCTGTGCCCACGTTTTAAATTGGGCCTCAAGCTCCTCGCGCGACAATGATTTGATATCCGACATTTGAATAACCTACAACGAAACCTCAAAGCATTGAAGGGGAACTTGGCCCTTGGCGCCTCAGCCTCAGCACCACCACTCAACCTCATTGACCGAGGCAACTTCTGGCGGCACAATCGCGCGGACGTGAGCAGACACGGACGAACACGGACTGACACGGACAACGATGAGCGACCCCAAAAAACTAATTCCCTTGCATGGCGGCTACCGGAAATTGAAGAGTTTTCAGGTCGCGCAATTAGTTTATGACGTGACAGCCCGCTTCTGTGACCGGTACATAGATCCACGCAGTCGCACACATGATCAGATGGTGCAGGCGGCGCGGAGCGGGGTGCAAAACATTGCCGAGGGCAGCCAGGCCAGCGGTACCTCCAGGAAGATGGAGCTTAAACTTACAAACGTGGCGCGGGCAAGTCTGGAGGAATTACGGTTGGATTATCAGGATTTTTTGCGGCAATCCGGTTTGGAAGAATGGACGCCGAAACATCCGGCGTTGATACGTTTCAAAGCCAGACGTTGTGCCACAGAGCAGGTACGGTCGTGGGTTTTGGATGAACGGAAACGGCCCGGCGCTCGATCGTCCGTGACCGTCCGTGAAGGTCCGTGTAAGTCCGTGTCCTCCGCTCAACTGGTCGCAAATGCAGCCCTCTCGCTCCTCAATCCTGCTTGTTACCTGTTGGATCGGCAGTTGGCGGCCCAAGCGGCAACATTTGAACAAGAAGGCGGGTTTACCGAGCGTCTTTACCGCGTGCGCAGCGCAAAGAGAAAATAACCAGCGCCATTTTGATCAGTTCGCCCGGCGAAAGACGCCCACATATTCCGGCCCCATTTTGTGATAATTAGTGATGCTGTTGTCCGCGACAAATTTCGTTTTGTCGTTCGCGATTTGTTCCACGACGGCGACGCGCGTATAATGCGCTTTGGAATAATTGGCAAACCAGTTGAACAGGTTGGTGTCCGGCCCTGAGCCCGGGTTGTTCACAAAAACCATGTATTCGGGCCTGTTGGTCTCGATTTCACTTATCATTTCGGCCCGCATTTGCGCCGCGAATGGCTGGTGTTCCGTAAATGGATAGGTATAGAGATAACCGGTGGCCGGCGGGCGTTGGGCGTAGAAATAAAGTTCCGGTTCCGAGCCAATCACGGCCATGCTCGCGCCCGCGCCGGAATGGTTGCGAATGTAGCTGCCCACGGCGGGCATTTCGGTAAAGGGCGATTCTCCGGGATAAATCTGCTGAACGGCTGCGTCCGGGCTGAGTTTAAAAAAGACGTCGCGTTGCAAATACACGGACCAGCCTAAAATCAAAATGCACACCAGGGGCGGAACAATTTTGAAGATGTTGTTTTCGGTCGCAAATTGCAGCGAAACAATAGCCAGGCCGACGAGGATTGCCAGCGCGGGAAGCGCGAGGATGAAATAATGCTGGCGAAAATAGAAGTCGATGGAGGTTCCAATGGCCGAACAAAATAAAAGTGTGGCGGCAAAAATGATTTGGCTCCGCAGGGCGCGGTCGCGCGTCACGAACGGGAGGCTGACAAAAACGAAACCCGCAAACGGAAAATAGACGAGCCAATGCCTGTGGGCATAATAAAGAAACCAATGGGCGGCATCGTGCAGGGTATTTTCCGCGGCGTAGGCATGGGCGTAACTGAACGTCCAAAACCAGAACTTGGGCCACAGCCCGGCCTGCCGCAGGTAAACACACAGCAGCGCGAACGGCAGCAGCATCCCGACGCCCAGGAAAAATAATTTCTGGATAAAGACCGGCTTGAAAATGGTTCCGGTTTGAATGGCATTCCAAAAGACAACCGCCACGGCAAACACACAGAAGCAAATGGCCTGTTGCTTCATAAGAAACGCCAGGCCAAACAGCAGCCCGCTGAAAAACATGGCGTGCCAGCGATAGAATTCCTCCGTCTTCCACAATCGCAACGCCCCCCAGACGGCGAACAGGACGACAAACTGGGTTGCGTGCGCGGCCAATCCCAGCACGGCCGGGCTCGCCGACAATACGCCATACGTGGCGCATGCGGCCAGGCCGGCGATCGTGCCAAACAACCGTTCCCCGAGCAAAAATACCAGTATAATCGTCAGGCAATTCACCACCATGAGCGTCGCGTGAATTCCGGCCACAGTTTGGCCGAAGACCGCCATGCCCAGGGCGTAGGCCAGATAGGTGCCGGGCAATTTCATGTTCCACACCTGCTGATAGGGAGGGATGCCCGCCATGATAAATTGACCCGAGCATGCGTACTCGCCCTCGTCGCGCTCCAACGGCATATCGAGCAGGCGATAGCGGATGAAGCCGGTCAATAAGAGGACCAGCAATACAAACAGCCACGGCCACAATTGAGAGCGCCGAGGAGGCTCAACCAAGCGAATTTCCGATTTTTCAGCCTCTAATTTATCACTTTTAAATGTTATCATTTGCTTGCTTCACTCAGTTCACATCTGTCGGTCTGCCATTTTTTCATTTTTCATTTTCCATTTTTCGTTCATTCTGCCCTGCCGAAAACAATGATCATAAGCAAACCTCTTGCCACAGTTGACACCCCCGCCCTGCTTCTGGATTTGGAAGCTCTGCAGCACAATATCCATACGATGGCGTCATTTTTTGCGACGCGGGCATGCCGGTTGCGTCCACATTTCAAGAGCCATAAGTGCGCGCAAATTGCGCGGCTGCAAATGGGTGCGGGGGCAGTGGGCATGACGTGCGCGAAGCTGGGCGAGGCCGAGGTCCTGGCGGACGCCGGAATCCGCGACATTTTGATCGCCAACGAGATCGTGGGTCCGCTGAAGATTGGGCGGCTCGTCGCCCTGTGTGCGCGCGCCAATCCCATGGCGGCCGTGGATTCGGCGGAAAACATCCGAATGCTGTCCGCTCATGCGGCGGCGGCCGGTGTGACGCTTCGTGTGTTGGTGGAAGTGGACATTGGCATGGGCCGTTGCGGCGTCGCGCCCGGGCAACCGGCAGCGGAACTCGCGGCCCTGGTCGCGTCATTGCCGGGCTTGAAATTTGAGGGATTGCAGGGATATGAAGGACATTGTGTGGACCTGCGCGACGATGTCGAACGTGTCAGGCAAACACGGGCGGCGATTGAACTGCTGGTCAGTACGCGCCGTCTCATTGAGCGGTCCGGCATAGGGGTCCGCATCGTCAGCGGCGGCGGCACCGGCAGCTATGACATCAACGGAAATACAGACGGCATTGACGAAGTGCAGGCCGGTTCGTATGCCGCCATGGATTGGTGGTACACGGACATTCGCCCCGAGTTTAAGCAGGCCATGAGCATCCTGACGACCGTGGTCAGCCATACCAAACCGCGCATCGTCATTATTGATGTGGGACGGAAAGGCGTCGGCGCCGAATGGGGACCGCCCCGGCTAAAAAATCCCGCGGATGGACGGGTCCTGAGCTACACATCGGAGGAGCACATGACCATTGAACTGGCGGCCAGCCGGGAAATGAGCGTGGGCGATCGCATGGAAATCATTCCGTCGCACGGATGTACGACGAGCAATTTATATCGTGAATTTGTCGTTCACAAAAACGGCGAAGTCGTCGCGACCTGGCCAATCGAGGGGAGTGGAAAGCTGCAATAATTTGGATCGAAGAGAAGGATTTCGCGAGACAGAACGCACCGCGCATTATGCATGGCCATTATGCATTGCGCATAAACTAATTAAAGTTTCAACCGGTCCTTCATCAGGCAGAACGCAAATGCCGACGCCACCAGCAGCGCCAGGGCGGACGGTTCAGGAACCGGCGCCGAGTCAGAAACGGGCGCCGGAATCAACGCCGGGGAACTCCACTCGATGCCGTCGTCGTTGACTGTAAAGCTGGCGTCTCCGGGAGCGATGGGAGATGTATAGCTCACGTCGTCGTCGGTCACATCCGAGTCAAAGCCCCAGACCCAACCGACCGAATTGCTGTCAAAGCCGGAGGCATCCTGCTCGGCGCAACCGTAATCGAGCATTTTCATGCCGGTTGTATCGAGCGGGTCGCTGTTGCCGCCGATTGTAAAGGACGTCAATGCTTCCGGGACATAGGTGGTCAAACCATAACTGTATTCGTACACCCCGGTTTGGATTTCGTTCACTTCGTAGGTGATATAGAGACGGTCATTGGGAAGTGTGTGGCCGTCCGAGACGCCTTCAAATGACACGGTTTGTGATGGAACAACGATAAGCGCCCGCCCCTGGAAAGCAACTGTCGCAAGCAAACCGGCAACAGCAATAGTGATTAGATTTTTCATGGCTTAATTTGACCGCCCAAATTTCACGCGGCTGGAAGCAGTTTCTTTGCCAAGTGGTTGGAAGCCATCAGGAAAGAGGGAATATGAACGAACAAGGACGCTGCAACTCAAAATACGGGCGCCACGGACGCGCCGTGACTATTCGCGCCCGCTCATGGCGCTTTAGTTCCAACGACCTGGGCGAAGTCCAATCCTGCCATGATAAATTATCCGTGCGCCGAACATCCCAGGCAGCATCCGCGTTCAGGGACATCCAGCCATAAAATTGCGGCCAGAGGCGCGCGTCGCTTAGAAACCGCGCCGTCCAACGCATAAAAATACCGTTAAATCCGGCCGCGTCGCCAGAAGCGGGCAGGGTACTGTCCCACGACAGGACACATCGCGTAAAATTTACCGCCAGCAAAGCATCGTCGAAATAGTTGGTGCCGCCTGTAAATTTCCACAGCAAAACCTGGAATTGTACGCGTTGAACGCAGCGTCCGCGGCGGTGGGATCCATCGCCTCCGCAACACCGGACGCCCACGTGAGGATCGCAACGACAAAAACTATCTTCATTTGCAACACGGAAATAAGGCTATTTCTCACAGCTGTTTAAGCAAGCGAGTTCCGAAGCCGGGTTAACTCTCGCCCGATCCAATAATCCATTTATCCACTAATCCCACCCTTTGCGCATCCCCGCTTTATCCCCGCTTTTTCACCCTTGCCGGTTGTAGCGGAATCGCTACTATCCAACCCCATCGCCGCAGAACTCATAGGCACACAAAAATTTATGGAATCACAAAACAACGCACTCAATCGCAGACAGTTCCTCTCGACCGTCACCGCCGCCGCCGGCTTGCTGGCGCTGGGAACGCCAGGCGCGTTCGCCGAAGATTTCGCGCTTTTTGGCGAACACGACCGCCGGACAGTCGGAATTTCCGACAAAGCGTACCAGCGCGCGTGGAAACGGGCCGAAGCAATCGTTGCGCAAATGACATTGGACGAAAAAATCAGCCAACTCGGCTCGTCCGCGGCCGCCATCGAGCGCTTAAATATTCCGTTCTATAATTATTACACCGGCGAAGCGTTGCATGGACTGACACAGGAAGCGCCGGCCACATCTTTCCCGGTGCCCCTGGCGCTTGCCGCCGCATGGAACCCTGAACTCGCCCTCAAAACCTATACAGCGGTTTCGGATGAAGCGCGCGCGTACGACAACCGGATGCACAAGGGCCTTAGTTATTACTCCCCGGTCACGCTCAATCTCCACCGGGACCCGCGCTGGGGCCGGTGCTCCGAAGTGCCCGGCGAAGATCCATGCCTGGCTTCAACCCTCGCGGTCAACATAGTCCGCGGCATGCAGGGCGATGACCGCGATTACCTCAAAACCACCGCTTGCTCGAAGCATTATATCTGCAACAATACCGACCACGATCGCACCGCGATTTCGCCGCCGGTGGACCAGCGCAGTTTTTGGGAATATTACACCCGCGCCTATCGCGCCACGATTTTGCATGGCGACGTCTTTACCTTGATGAGCGCCTACAGCGGCATCAACGGCGTTCCGTGCAGCGCCAGCCATTTCCTGCTCACGGAATTGTTGCGCGGCCAATGGGGATTTCGCGGCTACGTGACTTCGGATTGCGACGCCATCAACAATATTTACAATCCGCACCATTACGCGGCCACGCAGCCCATCGCCGCCGCAATGGCCGTCCAGGCCGGATGCGATCTAAATTGTGGCGGGACATTGCAGCACAATTTACGGGAAGCCGTGCGCCAGGAACTGATCGGCGAAGAGGAAATCTCTCTGTCCGTGACGCGGGTGTTTACCGTGCGTTTCCTGCTCGGCGTATTCGATCCGCCGGCGAAGGTTCGTTACACGCAAATCCCATTTCAAGTCGTCGACTGCCCGGAACATCGCGCATTGGCGATCGAAGCGGCGCGGCAATCGCTCGTTCTGCTTAAGAACGATTCCCAGTTCCTGCCGCTGGACAAGAACGGGATCAAGAAAATCGCGGTGATTGGCCCAATGGCCGGCATTTGTCATCTCGGCGGCTATAGCGGCACGCCCGGAATTTCCATTTCACCGTATCGCGGTATCGCCGAAAAATTCGGCATCACGATCAAACTCCCGTATATCCAGGCTTCGGAAATGGTTCGCTGCGACGGGGAAATCCGGCTGCAATCCTCTTCTGAAGGAGAAATGAACCTGGGATTTATTAGCAACGGCACGTGGGCGGAATTTCCAAAGGCGGATTTCACCGGTAAAACTGCCTTCCAGGCGCGTGTCTCCAGCGACGGACCCGGCGGAACTATCGAGGTCCATTTGGACAAATTCGACGGGCCGCTGGCCTGTACGCTTACGGTGCCCAACACGGGTGACTGGCAAAAATGGACTGATGTTACCGCCCCGTTGTCGGGCATCGCGGGTGAACATTCGATATTCCTGAAATTCGGGGGCGGCGACGGTTACCTGTTGAATGTCGAGCGATTGCAGTTGAATCCTGTCTCAGCTCCTGAGATGCCGCCCGGCGGGATCCAGGTGGTGTCGAAGTCCGGTTGCTCCGTAACCGGCAACAAAGACGACGCCCTGTTCCAGGAAGCGGTGGATGCCGCGAAGGATGCCGACCTGGTAGTCCTGGTCTGTGGCGTGAACGAAGCCGTGTGCCGCGAGGGCCATGACCGTGACACGATCGGTTTGACCGGCGCGCAGCCGGATTTGATAAAGGCCGTCTATGCGGCCAACCCCAAAACCGTGCTGGTATTGTCGACAAACAATTCCGTCTCGATTGAATGGGAACAACAAAATATTCCCGCCATTCTTTGCGCCACGTGTGCCGGCCAGGCGCAAGGGACGGCCATCGCCGAAGTCCTCTTTGGCGACTACAACCCCGGCGGAAAACTTCCCTGCACATGGTATCGCTCCGTGGACCAGCTTCCGGACTTCCATGATTACAACATCCATAACGGCCGCACGTATATGTATTTTGAGGGCGACCCGATGTATCCCTTCGGCCACGGCCTCAGTTATACCACGTTCAAACTCGATAACCTGAATATCGCGAGCGCGGCGCTCGGTCCCGGCGATAGGACTGCAGTATCAGCGGACGTCGCAAACACAGGCAGCCGCGCCGGCGCGGAAGTCGTCCAGCTTTACGTCACCGCCCCGTCCTCGCCCGTCAAACGGCCCATCAAGCAATTGGCCGGGTTCCAGCGCGTGGAACTGCAACCGGGTGAAAAGAAAACGGTGACCTTTGAGCTGCCTTTCAGCGAGCAGGCGTTTTGGTATTGGGACGCAGACGCGCGGAAATTTGTCGTCCAGCCCGGAACCGCAAAAATTCTGGTTGGCAATTCTTCAGCCAATATCTCGTTGACCGGCGAACTGACGCTCAAACCCGCGACGGAAGCGCTGCCAAAACCGGATTTTGTGGATACCGTGGCCGTGAAATCGAACGTGGCTTAAGCGGATTGTGGATTGCGGAATGGTGGTTCATTTACGGTCCACGGTTCGTAGCGATAACTCCTTTTCCTCTTCCCAACCGCCGCCGAGGGCTTTGTAGAGTTGGACCAAATCGAGGGAAACCGTCTGGTCGCTCTGCACCAGCGTATCCTGTTCATTGTATAACGCGCTCTCCGAAGCCAATACGTGCAGGAAGTCCACCAATCCGCTTTTATAAAGCTGCGTTGCCAACAGCAGCGCCCGCTGGTCTGCCGCCACCGATTCCTCCAGCGATTCCCGGCGCACTTGCTCCCGTGCATACGCGGTCAACGCGTTTTCTACGTCCTGCAGCGCCACCAATACCGTCTGTTGATACTGCGCCAGCGCCGCCTGCTGCCGCGCGTTTTGCGCGTGCACATTGGCTACAAGGCTTCCCGCTTCAAAAATTTCCCATTGCACCGTCGGTCCTGCGGTCCAGTAATGGCTCATCCAGTTTAACCATTGGCCCGCGTCGATGCTCTGAAACCCCGCCACCCCTGTCAGCGAAAACTGCGGAAACAAATTCGCCGTGGCCACCCCAATTTGTGCCGTAGCCGCCGCCAGTTGCCGCTCCGCCTGCTGCACATCGGGCCGCCGCAGGAGCAAATCCGAGGGCAACCCCACGGGTACTGCCGGAGGGGTGATGGGAATTTCTTTTTCGGCGGACATATCATTCATCAACGTTCCCGGCGGCTGGCCCAGCAAGACGGATAATTCAAACACCGATTGATCAAAGCCCGTTTGGAGAGAGGGAATTTGCGCCTGGGTATTTTTCAACAGGGCTTTGGCCTGTTGCACATCCAATTCGTTGCCCAGGCCGGTGGCAAAACGGTTGGTGGTGAAGCTCAGGATATTCTGCTCGGCCTGAATGTTTTCCCAGGCGATGTCCAGCCTTTGTTGATAGGCGCGGGCGCTGATGTAGTCGCGCGCCACTTCGGCCATGACAGAAATGAGCACGTCCCGCTCGCCGTATTCCGCCGCGCCGATTTGTGCGCTGGCGACCTGGATGGCCCGGCGGGTGCCTCCGAAAACGTCGAGTTCCCAGGCGGCGTCGAAGTTGCCGTCGTAAGCGTTGTAATCGAGCGGTATGCCAAAGCCTTTCAGGGGCGGGTACGCGCTATAACGATTGCGGCTGTAGCTGGCCTCGGTGCCGAGGGACGGCCACAACGCGCCGGAAATGACGGTGCGCTGGAAACGGGCCTCACGGACATGAGCCTCCGCGACCTGGAGGGTAAGATTGGACTGGATGGCGATGAGCATGAGGGCGTCGAGATTGGTATCATCGAAGTTCCGCCACCAATGGGCCAGGTCCACAGTTGCGTTGGTTTCGCCATTATGCAGGGGCGAGATCCATTGCGATGGCGTACTGGTTTTCGGCCGCTGATAGTTTGGCCCCACCATGCAGCCGGATTGCATTACGATAAGAAATGCCAAAACCGAAAGGAACAGGCAGACTCGGAGATGCGACGAAATATATTTGTGGGTTTTCAGCATGCCGGTGGTTTGAGAAAACGTGTGGTGAGGATGCGGACGATCACTACCAGCGGAAAGGCGAACACAAAAACCAGGGCCAGCGACTCGAAGCATCCATTAAATGCGATGCTGGCCCATTGTCGGTGCGCTTCCTGCAACGTCAGTGCCGTGGCGGAGGCTGGAACTTGCGACGGTTCCCCTCCATTTAATAAAAGCGCATATTGCACGGACTGGTTGTAATCCACCGCATTGGGACTTGTCCATGACACCGCATTGCCAAATATCGATTGGTTGTTGTCCGTTTTTGTCTCGAGAAGCGTTTGCAACCAGGCGATGCCGGCCAGCGCCCCAATATTCCGGTTAAAATTAAAGATACCCGCCGCCGCCACGTCTTCTTCGGGGGGCAGGCAGATCAGCGCCAGCAACGTCAGCGGGATAAACTGGCAGCCCAACGCAAATCCGCGAACGATCAGCCAGAAAGCGAAACCGTCGAAATCGAGGTTGGAGGGCGCATAGCCGAAACGCCACATGGCAGTGCCAAAACATAGCAGGCCGGTAAGGATGGAAAATACCGGCGGCATTTTCGCGAACCGAATTAGAAGACCCACCCCCAAAAATGAAAAGACCGCCAGGGTTGTGCCTGAGAGCTGAACCAACCCGCTCACCGAAACCGGATATGCCAGGACGGTGGTCGCAAACCCTGAAATGACAAAACCGCTTCCAAAGAGAGCAACGCCCGCGAGCAGGACCATGCCCACGCCAAAGGTAAAGTTCGCGTAACGAAAAGCCCCATACGGTAAAAAAGTGGGTCCGCCGCGGGTTTCGAGAAAAGCAAGGGCAACGATGCAGGTGACTGCGAGCAAGGACGCCCATACGATGGGCGGGTATTCGAACCAGCGGTTGCGCTCGCCCTGTTGCAGGACATAAACAACCGAAAAAAGCATGGTCACCATCAGGATGATCCTTCGGGGCATCACCACAGTGCCCGGGACGGTATCGCTCAACCATTTCCGTTTCCAATAATGCCATGCGCAACCGAGCAGCCCGAACGGCGTTATCGCCAGATAAGCCAGGCGCCAATCATAATGATAGGCCCAGCCGCCCAGAAACACGGGCACAATCGTTGCCGGAAACATGACGGATGCCAGTGCATAAATGCCTTGCACAATCGGCTGATCTCTGCGGGGAAATATTGCGAGCAAGGTGCCCTGGCCGAGGGCAATCATTGCGCCGCCGGCGCAACCCTGAATCAGCAGCACCGCCAGGAATATTGGAAAATTGGGCACAAACGCGCCCGCGGCCGTTGACAGCACCAGGACGGTGGACGCAGTCAGGATTGACCGTCGTTGTCCAAATAGCCGCTGCAATTTTGCCGCCAGCAGCAACATATAGAGTTTTCCCACGTAATAGAAAATTGATCCCCAGGTAATTTGGTCAGGATTCGCGGACAGGCCGCCCGACAGGTATGATCTTAATGTCGACGCCGCGGCGCCGTTGACACCGTCCAGCAAAACCAGAAAGGCCGACGCAAACAAAAATCCGGTTTTTTCCACACCCAACCTGCCGGCGAATGATTCCACCTGTTTAGCATTCAGAGTTGTGATGAGATTACTCATGGATGATTTCCGATTTGTCGTATTCCGGCATGGTTGTGGCCGCGGCATTAGTGGTGAGCTTCGCCAAAGCCTGGAGGTTGGTTGCTACGAGGCTCCGCAAAAGCTCATTGGCCTGCGCCCATTCATTTGAATAAATGTCCGTCGCGTACATGGGTTGCTCGGAAGGAACCTGGGCTAACATTGCGCCGCGGTGGTCGGATGTATCAACAGTCACCCGCATCGAAAGGCCAATTCTGAGCGGGTGTTTTTCAAGCGCATCGTCATCGTCCAGGATAATCCTCACCGGAACACGTTGAATGATCTTAATCCAATTGCCTGAACCTTCATCAGGAGGCAACAGCGAGAACGCCGCGCCCGTGGTGGGAGCCAGCCCCACGACATGGCCCTTGTATTTGGCGGAGTCACCATAAAAATCGGACCTCAACGTGACCGGCTGGCCAATCCTGACAAACCGAAGCTCTCCTTCCTTGAAGTTCGCATTGACCCAGATTTGATCCAACGGAATGATCGCCAGCAAGTCCGTGCCGATCGTGACCCGCTGCCCGACCTCGACCGTCCGTTGCATGACATATCCCGTTGCCGGAGCCCTGACAATGGTTCGCTGCAAATCCAGGTCTGCGTTCAAGACATTGGCTTCGGCCTGGAGCACCAGTGGATGATGTTCCAGGTCAATGTTCGCGGTCAGCGCCTGTGCTGCCCCCAATTCCTGTTCGGCGACAATGAGCAATGCACGGGCGGTGTCCCTGGCCTGACGCGCATGGATGATGTCCTCGGACGAAACAGTCCCCGGGAGCGACGTGATTCTCCGGTGATAATCATCCTCGGCTTTGTCCAACTCCACTTTTTCCGCATCGACGTTCGCTTTCAATTCAGCAACGTTGAGATAGAACTGGCAAACCTTGCGCATGGTGTCTCCCAGTGCGCCCTCGGCCTGCAATAGTGCAACGCGCTGGTCATCGTCATCCAACACAACGACCGGCTGGCCCTCCCGGACGAGATCGGTATCGTCCGCATTGATGGCCGTTACCGTGCCCGTCTCGCGGGCCACCAGAAAAACTTTGTTGCCGTGAACGTACGCGTCGTCGGTCCACCGAAAAGGAATGTCCAGCCTGAAAAAATAAACGATTGCGATCACGAGAATGACCAGGATCAAAATCGAAAAGATAGCCAGCCGGCGCCGGCGGCGTGGACGAGGCGCCGGTGGTTCCGGTTTGGTTGCAGCGGAAGCAGCTTGTGTCTGGGGCTCTGCGCCTTTGTTCGTGGAATCAGATTGTGGTTTTTCGGCTGGCGTCATTGATTTTCATCCTGGAACCCACGGTCATGTCCCTGCCATGACCGTCGCCGCATGCGTCCTATACATACGCCCGTTTTTGAATTTGTCCATAAATTTTGATCTGGCAACGATTTCGCCGGCATTATTTCGATTGCGAATCGTTTGTTTTCATAGAAGCGGGATTTCTTCCCGAAAGAGACAATTTCGTTTTGAAAGAAAATTGTCCAATTTCCAATTCCGGCGAAAATGATTAAGTAAATGCCAAAGCTAAGATTGGATGTTGGACCTTTGGAGCTTCCCTGGAGCTTGGATATTGGAATTTGGTGCTTCCTGCCTGAAGTTTAAACGATCCCCGAACGAACTGTCACTCACGGCGCTCATGCGCACTCACTAACTGCTTTTCTCATTCCTCGTCTTTCACTCCCTGCATTCTCTTCGTCGGGCACCCCGCCCGCAACCATCCATTCACGTACGGATCCAGGTTCCCATCCATCACCCCTTGAACATCGCTGGTTTCCACGCCCGTGCGCAAATCTTTGACCATCCGATACGGCTGAAAGACGTAGCTGCGAATTTGGTTGCCCCAGGAAATACTGCCTTTTTCACCGTAAAAACGTTCCATCTCGGCCTTTTGCGCGTCCAGACGCTGCGCGTAAATGCGCGAGAGCAACAGGCGCATGGCCGTGGCGCGGTTCTGATGCTGCGAACGTTGCGTTTGCGAAGCGACGACCAATCCGGTGGGAATGTGCGTGATGCGCACGGCGGTTTCCACTTTGTTCACGTTTTGTCCGCCCTTGCCGCCCGAACGGAATGTATCAACCTGAAATTCGTTCGGCGGAATGACGATATCCGAATCTTCTTCCTCGATTTCGGCAATCACGTCCACGCTCGCGAAGCTGGTATGACGCCGTTTGTTCGAGTCAAACGGCGAAATGCGCACAAGACGATGCACGCCGCGCTCGGCCTTCGTAAAGCCGTAGGCATTCTCGCCCTGCAAAAGCATTGTGACGCTTTTAAGCCCTGCGCCTTCGCCCGGAAGCGCATCGGTCACTTCGACTTCCCAGCCTCGTGACTCCGCCCAGCGTTGATACATCCGTGAGAGCATCTCAGCCCAGTCCTGCGCCTCGGTACCTCCAGCGCCGGCATTAATACTCAAAATGCAATTCTTGGAATCGTGAGGGCCGGTCAGGAACACCTTCAGTTCAAGGGCGTCCAGGCCGCTGATGAATTTGGCGACGTCCCGTTCGAGTTCCGCCTGCAACTGCGCTTGCGCTGCCTCGGGTTCGCCCTGGCCCAGTTCCACCAGGTCGCGGAAATCTCCAAGCTGTTTTTCCGCGGCCAGCAACGGCTCGATTTTGTTTCGGAGAGAATTGGACTCGTCGATGATCTGCTGCGCCCGCTCGCGATTGTTCCAGAAGCTTTCTTCGGCCATCAAGGAGTTCAGTTCTGCGGCGCGTTGTTGCCCTGCGGCAACGTCAAAGAAACCTCCGCAAATGCGAAAGTTTGTCAGCCGCAGTCTTTAACTGAACAGAAATGGTCTCGAACATCCGAAGAACATACCAATGAAAAAGGAAAAAGGAAAAAGGAAAAATGGGCACGGGGGCGGGGATGGGGCGTCTTGACACTGTTCTTGGTAGGGACGCTGCGCTGCGGCGTCCAGCGCCGCGTGCAGCGGCGCAACAAGCGGAATCGGACATCATTCCACGCATGTTCCGCCCGCTCTGCACGGGGCGGGGACAGCCTGTCCCCGCGATTCAGAACCACTTCACCTGACCCGCTTGTAGGCCGCGTGCCCTCACGCGGCGTCTTGCCTCCCATATGTCCCATCCGTCCCATTTTCCTTCCACCGCAATAAATTCTGTCACATTTCCCAAATCATCGGCATCTTATACGCAAATGAGATGAACTTTTCCATGAGCCGTCCAGAACCGAAAAGATTCGTGAGAACGCGCTTGCCGTCTTGGAGTGCGGTGGCAAGTCAACGCTCGCAAGTGGCGCTGCCACCGACACCGCTCGGGCGTCGTTGGACTTTCAAATGGCGATTGACGCTTCGAAGTGGTCCGACTCCCGACAGCAGCGTCATGAAACCGTTTACCGCACTGGCAATCCTTATCTGCCTGCTGTTCTTGCTCCCATGCGGTGCGGAAACCATTGTCCATCCCGCCGCGCCGATCGAAAATACGTTCATCCCAACGAATAACGACGGTCCGGGCATTTACGTGAAACTTCGCATGGAAAACGGCAAGGAATTGCTGTTCCTGGTCGATACCGGGCGTCCACACACATCGTTTGACAAATCTCTCGAACCGCTCCTGGGAAAACGCCTCGGCCACACCCTGTTCTTTGAACCGCTCGTGGACGGCCTCACGTTCGCTGACGTCTATAAAGCGCCCAAACTCTACCTTGGCGACACGCCACTTGTCACGGATTCCAGGATATGCGCGTATGATTGGCGCCGATACTATCCGGGAATGATGGGCGTGCTGGGCATGGACTGTTTGAGGCACTACTGCGTCCAATTCGACTTTGCCCAAAATAAAATACGATTCCTTGATCCCGACCACCTCGACTCGAGCAACCTGGGCACGCGTTTTCCGCTAACGATTATTTTTGGCCTCGTCATCGCGCGCGGCGATTGTTTTGGCGCCGGCAACATGCTTTTTTGTCCGGATACTGGCGATACAACATTTGACGCCACGATTAAGCCCTCGCTCTTCCGCCGCAAACTCAAAGAAAGGCCGTTTTGGACATATAATATGCCGCTTCCGAATGGCGATTCCACCGAACTGGCCGGTTTCACTAACTGTATTTTCGCGGGCCAAAGCTATACTCATCTCACCTTCAACCGATGGTACAGCCCATGGCCGGACGGCGACCTGATCGGTTTGCCATTCCTGGCGCGGCATTTGGTTACGTTTAATTTCCCGAAACGGATGATGTATCTGAAACAGGAAACCAGCGTGCCCCGTCTCGAGGATGATTTTCAGGCTGTAGAAGCGGTAAACTACTTCCAAAGCCTCGGCGACAAAAACGAGCTTCCGGGTTTATCCACAAACGACTGCGCCAGTGGCGGCTTCAAGCCAACGACTGCGTTTCCAACAAACTTTCCCATTACCGTGACATTCACCCTGAAAAAAAGTCCCGTTCCACATTGGATTGACCTGACGCCCCGTATCCAATCTCTCGTGGCCAACGGCGCGCGCTTTATTCGCGCCGATAATGCCATGGCCGGCTGCGATCCGGCGCACGGTTATTCCAAAAAGTTGAGAATCGATTATTCCGTTGGCAAAATTCGGCGAATGGCCGTGGTAACGGAGGGCCAAACCATTTACCTGCCCGCCGGCGCTCAAATCATCCGCGTCCACTATGGTTATCCCTACGGGACACGCCTGGATCCGTTGCATCCGGACCCTCCCATCGATGATTCCCAATATATCTATACGCTGGTAGAAAAATCACTCGACGGTCCCTGGCAACTTCAAAAGGCCGCACGCGCGGATAAGAAAGGCCACGTCGTCGAACAATATCATCTGGAGACACAGATTTCCGATTCGATCGGCGCGCGATAACAATCATCCTCATCCTCGTCCTCGCGATCCTTGCAGGCCGCGTGGGGGAAAAGGGGCGCCAGCCGCAGCAGCCCAAAACGTTGCGACGCGCTGCCGCTGGCCTTCGATTCTGTTCGTGCCGGAGGCACAACCGGAGATTAGCCAGACACGGAGTGTCTGGTTAACCGTCGATAAACTCTCCGTCCTGAAGGGACGGCGGAACTCACACTCATGGCTCTCATTTCACGCCCCACACCGGTTCATAGGACGCCCTCTCCCGATTTTTCCTTGCACGCATTAGAACCATGAACCGTCCGCTCGCGCTTGCCGTCTTGGAGTGCGGTGGCAAGTCCGCGCGACACCGCTTTCGAACGTCGTTGGACTTTCAAATGGTGATTGACGCTTGAAGTGGTCCGACTCCTCATTCGATGTTGGATGTTCAAAGTCGTCCGCAATTACAGAATATTGTCAAAAACCTGCAACAGAAGCAGCAGGACCAAAATTGAGCTCGCCCGGAGCGCGGCTGTGGGGGGGAAAAGGGGCGCCAGCCGCAGCAGCCCAAAACGTTGCGACGCGCCGGCTGGTCTCCGACGCAGCCGCGCTCCGAACACGGGTTCGCAGAAAGCCCTCTCCCGATTTTTTTCGGATGCATTGGGACCATGAATCTTCCCTGAAGTAGAGTAGGCCGGAATGGGCGGGTTGAAAGGCAGAGCCAATGACCGTCGCATTCCGACCCCTCATCAAACCGGACGGACGGATTTCCCGTATCCGGCTTTCCGAGTCTGATTCGACCTTCGGGTTTACCCCAA
>DATJTK010000176.1:0-49369 GCA_035503455.1 Candidatus Sulfotelmatobacter sp.
TGTGGAACGACAATTAAAAATCACCACTGACGACAATTAAAATTCACTACTGAGCCGGTAATGATTATTGCGGCGGCGGGATGGCCGGAGGCCATCTCAACCGCCGCAGATGATCACAAACCAACAATACCGAAAGCTCATGAGTGAATATCAAAAAGAAGGAAAAATTGTCGTTAGTGCGATGAAAGCGGATGTTCATCCGCAAACCGCACGAAAGTACATCCAGGCAGCCAAACCACCAGCAGAACTGCAGCGCAAGCATGATTGGCGGACGCGGCCCGATCCGCTGGCCGCGATTTGGCCAACTGCCGAACAAATGCTCGCCCAAGCGCCCGAACTGGAAGCCAAAGAGTTGTTTGAGTATTTGCGGGGCATCTATTCAGATCAAGTCCAGGCGCACACCTTGCGCTCTTTCCAAAGGCGAGTGTTGCAATGGCGTTTAAAGCATGGTCCGGACAAGGAGGTGTTTTTCGCCCAGGAACATCAACCCGGACGGGTGTTGCAAGTGGATTGGACCAATGCCAACGAATTGGCCGTCACCGTTCGAGGTGCGCCGATGGAACATTTGCTCTGCCATGCAGTGCTGCCTTATTCCAATTGGTCGTGGGCCACGCGCTGTCAATCTGAGTCGCTTTTGAGTTTGCGCCATGGATTGCAGGAAACGCTGCATCAATTGGGCCGTGTGCCGGAGCGGTTGCAGATCGATAACAGCAGTGCGGCCACTCATCGCATCGGCAGCGGAGGGCGGCAGTTCAATGAGGATTTTTTGACGCTGGCCGGGCACTATGGTTTGAAACCGCAAACCATCGGCATCCAAAAACCGCATGAGAATGGCGATGTCGAGTCCAGAAACGGCCATCTCAAGCGGCGGCTGCGTCAGCATTTGTTGCTGCGGGGCTATCGGGATTTTGAGACGGTGGCCGCCTATGATCAGTTTCTGGCGGGCGTTTTGCACAAGGCCAATCAGAAGTGCGTTCTCAAGCTGAAGGAAGAATGGGAGATGATGCGGGTGTTGCCTCTGACACGCTTGAGCGAATACGACGAATTACACTGCCCGGTCAGTTCAAACAGCACCATTCGGGTAAAAAGGGTGACCTATTCAGTCCCCGCGCGGCTGATCGGGCAAACCGTCAAAGTCGAGGTGTACGAGAGCCATTTAAAAATCTATTACGGAGGGCAACTGCTTTTGGAGTTGGCGCGGGCCACCGGTGATCGGGGCGTGAAGATTGATTACCGGCATTTGATTGAGCATCTGTTGCGCAAACCCGGCGCGTTTACTCATTATGTGCATCGTCAGGAGTTTTTCCCCGATTCTTCGTTTCGGCTGGCCTATGACCGGCTGGTCAACGATCACGGACTGCGCGCGGGCCAGATCGAATATTTACATTTGCTCAAACTGGCCAGCGAACTGGGAGAGTCGGCGATCAGTGCGCTCATCAGCGAGTGGGCCGGGCCCAATCACATGGGGCGATGGCGTGCGAGCGAGGTGCGGCGCTATCTGAACCAGGATGTCAGCAACCGTTGGCCAGAGATGACCCTGGTGCCTGAATTGAGTGGCTACGACGCTTTGCTGGAAAGGCAGGTGGACCATGAGTAACGATCCGTTGGCCTTGCTGTTAAAGTCGTTTCGGCTAGGTACGATGGCCACTATTTACGAGGAGACGCTACAACAAGCAGAACAGCAAAACTGGGGCTATCGCAGGTTCCTGCTACACCTGTGCGAGAGCGAAGCCCAGGACCGTCGGCAGCGCAAGCTGGAACGATTGCTCAAGCAATCGGGTCTGCCCACAGGCAAAGACCTGGGCAATTTGTTGGAAGCCAAACTGCCGGCAAAAGTGCGGCGAATGCTTCCCAGTTTGTTGGAAGGACACTTTGTCAAACACGCCGAAAACGTCATCGCCATCGGATTGCCTGGCCGTGGCAAGAGCCACTTTTTAGCGGCATTGGGACGGGAATTGATCCTGCGGCACCATTACGCCGTGCTGTTCGTGCCGACATTCAAGCTGGTGCAGCAATTATTGATCGCCAAGCGCGAGCTGCGTTTGGAAGAGCACCTGCGTGAACTGGATCAATTTGACGTGGTC
Organism: Candidatus Sulfotelmatobacter sp.; assembly: GCA_035503455.1. Lineage (GTDB taxonomy): Bacteria > Verrucomicrobiota > Verrucomicrobiia > Limisphaerales > UBA11358 > UBA11358. The sequence goes on from DATJTK010000176.1 coordinate 2,085, forward strand.
ATTTTGGATGACGTCGGCTACGTCAAACAGGAGCGCGATGAAATGGAAGTGCTCTTCACCTTTCTGGCCGAGCGCTACGAACGGCGTAGCGTCATGATCAGCAGCAATTTGGTCTTTTCCAAATGGGACCAGATTTTTAAGGATCCGATGACGACGATGGCCGCCATTGACCGGTTGGTGCATCACGCCATCCTGCTGGAGTTCCAGGGGGAAAGTCTGCGAGTGCCCAAAGAAAAAGAGGAAAAAGGCGGCCGGTAACGTCGCGCCATCCAGCCCCTTCGGCTCCACTGCGTCTTTGTCGCTCCGCTCCAAAGACTCCGTTCCGCCGAAGGGGCTGGACAAACGTTACAGAACAATGAAACAATGAAATTAACGACCGGACTCAGTGGTGATTTTTAATTGACGCTGCTGGTGAAGAATAGTTGTCGTCAGGGATAACTCGTCTGGTTTTCGGAGGAAAATCGTCTCTCCCTCTCCGTTCGGATTATTTTTGTATGAACCCTGGGCCACTGTGTTTGCGACCTTGGAATCCGTAATCAGACGCAGGCTTTCGAACTTTGAACCAATCCATTGCTTGCAGAATGTGGTTTTTGCAACTTCCTTGCCGGCTGAGTCAGTCATTCTCATGCTTATGCCATATCTGGCGTCCGGATATGACAACATAACCTTGCCGGTGTCGCAGAACGGCATCCAGACAAGCTCATCGTCGAATCGAACCGGCTCGTTTGTAATTAGTGTACCGTCCCTTACGGCTGCAACGACTACATAAATGCCATTCGTCGTTTCCGAAATTCCGGCCGCTAAAGCTCGTTGCAAGAATAAAAAGGACCAAAAAATTATGAGAAGTCGGCTCATCTCGCCTCAGGCGGCTTTACAACTTTAATTTTAATTGGAGAAAAGCGAATTAGATTGCGATATTGTTCGTCTGGGTCCAGAGAGGGAGTATAGCGAAGCATCAGCATCTGAATTTCGAGCGTGTAAATGCCGGGATCTTTCATTTTAAAAAACATGTTCATCGGGTATATCAGCCTCCCTCCATCGGCGCCGACGCTCGGATCATAGCTATAGCCAGCACTAACGTCAAACCACATTTTGCTATTCCGGCGGTCATGGAGCTTGTCCCACATTGAGCCTATTCGCTTCCCGATGCTCGTTCTTGGGAGCTCCTTGCCGTCCGGCCCCAGCAGGTTAAGCTTTAAGCCATGCTCAACATCAGGATATTGCAGGTCGATCAGATTGTTAGGGTCTGGGGTTTTACTTTTATACAGGGTGTAATATGGAAGGTAAACCAGTTCCTCGTCATATTGAATTAGCTCGTTCGTGCCGCTCCTCGCTCCTCCGATCGCCAGGAAGAATCCATTGTTCGTCTCGGATAATTCCGTTCCAAAAGCGCGGACAAAACATGAGAGGAGTGCCAAAGTGATGATTGCATTTCTTGTCATGATCAGTGCTTTCGAATATCCTGCCGATTCCTTGATTTGTCCTATTCAGTCTAATGCCTCCGAGGGTTCATGGTTCCGTCAAAATTTTTATCTTAACGGGATTGGAAATCACCCGATACGTTTTGCTGGGCGCAAAAAACTCGCATTCCGCCTGGAGCAGGTACGTTCCGGGCACAACTTTCTTATCGAAAATATTTTCGTTAAGATCGAGGTAAAGCGGCCATTCATAATTCATAAGTAGAATTTGGCGGGATGGCGTCGGAAATCCTGTGACTTATCATGTTGTCCCGATCGGATCGCTTTAAAGAAAATTCAAATGCGTGCCCTGCATTATCAGTTAAGGTGAGAAATGTTTCGTCCCAATCTGTCTTGCTAATTGAAGCGCTCGAAGAATTCGTGATCACCGCCGTTAGAGACACGTCCACGTTCGTGGTGACGACGTTCGTTCCAACCTGAATTGCAAATACCACATTTGTAAAGGTCCCGTCAACCGTTTCGTCTTGTGCGTTTGCTAACGTGCAGACAAAAGCGGTCAGCATTTGGAGTACGAGTAGGTGCAGGATTTTCATGAGGGTGACCCGTTTGACGATAAACGAAACGACGCCGTTGGCGTGCTTTCTATAGCTATATAGTTCCCCGCTGCTACATTTTTGCCAATGCGTCCAGCGCGGATTGTAGCCGGGCCTTTTCCTGCGGGTCATGCTGTGCCGCTAGTGCCTTTTGCAAACGCAATCGCACGATGTCTTTGTCGCCGTCAATGTGACAAAGCGCCCTTAGCAATAATGCGCTGGCGTCAGTGGCTCTTCGCTGTTCCTCTGTTCCAGATTCTAAAAAACGGCCTTTCTCTCCTAAGTATTTAATTATGGCCGGAATCGAAGGATTGCCAATTTTCTCCAAAGATGTTGTCACTGGGAACATCTCATCTTCTGTTAAAAACCCTTTTATGATGCGCCCTCGAACGTCCAAGTGAATGTTTTGCATCAGAGCATCCACAGCTTGCGCGGCGCGACAATTTCCCAATACAATGGCAACGCTATCTTTTATGTCGGGAGAAGAATTCCCATTAAGAACTGCGATCATGCTTTTAATGGATTGATCCCGTTGTTCTTCGAGAAGTTCTATTTCTGCTTTTCGTTGCGCAAAACTGTTGGATTTTAAAGGATCAATTGAACCCGTGGATTGTCCATGTAAATGTAGGCAACATAAGGTGATGATGGCGCCGACAATTGTCATAAGGTGCTGTTTCATATAAATTAATAAGTCTGCTCAATTTGCGTTGTTCCATTTCCGCCAGCATTTGTAACAACGATGTAAGAGCTGCCATTGTTATAGGCTTTTTGACTAATCCACCATTGAGCAGGACTAGAAGCAGGCTGGCCATTCCAGTAAACCCAAGTTTGGAAATTGTCGGTGGATTGGTACAACGTAAATGAGCCTTGCCATCCGGGGCCATCGAGTGCGTAAATATTGTTATTGGTGTCGGGTGTGTCATCTTCAAGGTTGGAACCGTAACCATTGAATATTGCATCTGGAGCGTTTGTGCCGCTTTCCGATGGAACATATTCATCATCGTAAAAATCGATGAATGTGTCGGTCTGATAAAATCGCCACCCATTCTGGATTGTTTGATAAGCTCCCGCAGGAGCGATCGTTCCCACCATTTCAACTTTCCAGCCTAAATATGGCGGAGAATTGGATAACAAGTTTGCGGGACCCAGATCGTTGTCTCCCGCGTATGATGGCTCTGACAATGGCGAAGTGTTCGGACCGCTAGACAAAACTTGCACTGTGCTCCAAATCACCCAGACTTCGAGGCCACTGCTGACCGAGCCAAGCGTGGCTGTGACCACTGTGTTGGTCGAGACGGCTGTTGAAACCTCCCTTTCCAACGGATTGCCCGGAACTGCCTGACCCCCGCTCCATTGGATGTTGGTGGCCTGGGCTACGCTGCCGCCGCCGTTCAAAACGGCCTGAATATAGACATAGTTGCTCGCGTTCTCCACGGTTGCCCAATTTGTCGTCGCGCCGATTTGTGTAGCGCTGTTCGAAACTACTGTCAGCGAAAGCGTCGCTGCCTGTTCGTTGATGATCACATTGCCTGAGGCTCCGCTTGGTGTCACAGTTTCGGACGCCCCCGCTGGGGCGGTTATGGAGACTTGTCCCCACACGGAACCATCGGAATTTGTTGCAGGCGCTAGGGTTTGTCCTTGAATCTGCGACGCGTTGATAGGTGGGTTGGGGCTGCCGTTCTCGCCCAAGACTTGGGCCTGCACGAGATAAAGTACCTTTTGGCCAATAGGCGCCTGTCCTGAAGGCACAATCATGAGTTGCACGTGGTTGTTATAAGAACTGTTGCCTTCAGAGTTCGCATTTCCGTAGGAGGTCGTATAAGAAGCCTCTTCCCAAGGTGCTGAATAGGCTCCAATGCCTGCTGGAATTGGCGATGAACTGTTGGTATCATTGCCACTCGTTGGTTCGGGTCCGCCCACCCATTGGTAATAGTACCACCCAAAAGTGCCACCGCCGGCGGCAGAGGATGTCCCTCCGGACAAATATGACCAATCCACTGATTCAGTTTGGAAACTGTTGGCCGGGCCAGCTGGATAGAAACCCCAGGATTCCCAATAATTCAAAATGTATTGAAAGGTCAAGGTAGCGTCACTGCTGGAACTGCTTGAGTCGCTTTCAAGGACGACCATCGGCGGTTGGACCTGGGAGAATTGCTGCAGGCCAATTTGGACTGAATCGGCGTTGAAAATCTGCACATTAAATACCGCTGTTCCGGTCGGACTCACCGGCACATTGTCCGCTTTCCAATCTCCATTGGTATCGAGCGGATACGCTGACACCCCGTTGACTGTCAGCGTGCATGTTGGGTCGTTCATTGTACCGGTGACAGACACATTGGCCTGATTAAATGTGCTTAACGGATTCATCGTTACCAAAACCGGGCTTTGCGTCAGTATCACGTTGGTCGTCATCGAAAGGCCCGCCGCGTTTGTAACTGTGATCGTCAGTATATTCGTGCCGGGCACCAATGGAAGATTTTGCGCCCAGACCAGTCCGTTGCGCTCTACAAGACCCTGGACGGTATTTGTGTCGCCGTTGGTATCAACAACCTGAGCCGTAACTGTTGCGGTATCATCGTCCAACTGCCCCTGCAATGTGAAGCTCGTGCCGCTGATGGGCGTTCCATCAGGTGGCCAGGGAATCGTTAAATTGGGCGGTGTGGCGCTGGAGTAATCCAGCGCAAAACTGACGTTGGTCGTCGAACAGTTGCCCGCCAAGTCCACAGCATGAATAGTAATAGTATTTAGGCCATTTGTCAAAGGCACGTCATAGCATTGAAATGAGTTTGTCGTGAAATCCATGAAATTCGTATCAAAGAAGAGCGGAGCGGACTGGCCGACCTGGTTGGTCAATACACCCTGAGCGTTGCTAATATCGTAGGTCAGCTTGCTCAACGTCTCGTTCACCAGGCCCTGCAACTGAATCATTGGTTGGGTCACGGTGCCGCTGATGGGATTCGTGACTGAAATCACGGGCGGGTTGGTGATCAGGAATATCTGGGTTCCTTGCCATGCCTGGGTTGCGTTTGGGGCGGACGAACGAAGGCCAATCCAAACATTGTATGGACCCTGGCCGGCATTCAAATTTACCGGAATGTTCGACGATGTATAAGGCAACCAAACCGCGTCCGAATAGTCCCCCCAGGCCGCATTCGTGTCGTCGATCAGCACAGCTTCGTAGTAAGGAATACCAGATGTGACAAGCACTGGAATGGTTATTGAGGATTTGTTAAAATAAGGGCTGGAATTGGCGAGGGTAAAGCTGATCGCATCCGGATCGAAACCATAGGTATAGTCGTACAATAGATCCTGGCTGCTCCCAAAGGTCGAGTCAGGGTCCATGTGATTGCTGTTAAAGTATTCCACTTCCCACCACTCGGGCAATGCGCTGTCAAAAGTCGCGGTATTGTTTGCGTTTAATGGGTAGTCGAATGTCAGCAATTCATCAAATGTCCCGGCCGCTTGATTGTTTCCATTCTCATCGCTGCCAATTCTAAATCCGTTTGCCGAATCGGCGGCACTTGGAAAATAACTGACACCGCTCCCATTGGTCAGGAATTGTCCATCCACATACAAGGCGCTGCTCGTCGGCGAGTAGGTCAGCGCAATCTGATACCATTCGTTGGAATTCCATGAAATGGACGCGGACAAATTTGTCTCTCCAGCACCATCGGCTGCGGTGGCAAATGATAATTGCGAACCGTCGGGGCTAACAAACAGCGACCACCAACCGTTGGTAAAGGTCGGGTCATAACTGCCGATCTCGATTAATCTGCCGCTGGAGCCAGGGCCAGTCCCGCCAAGATTCGTACTGCTCCAATCCGGTTTGAACCAGAATAACAGCGAGCCATTCTGGCAATCGATATTCGTGCTGCCGTTCGTTTCGACTACATTATATGAAAGCATTGCGGGATTAGGAGTGTCTATTTGAACTGCGTTGCTGCTCCAATCAGGAACGCCGCCGACGTTTGTCGCGACCAAAGGAAGCTGGCCCTGCCCGCCAACCCAGGTGTTTGTGTCATCGAAAGTCCAGAAGGCCAGGGGCACGTATTCGTTCACAACCGCGCTTGTGGAATTTGAAGCGCTGACCGCCGTGAAAACGATCGTGCTGTCGGGCGGGTTTGTGCTTTCCGGCGGAAAGTAAACCCAAACAGTAATCTCGCCATTGGTATCCGTGCGGAGGTCCAACGATGTGCCGGGCACATCGTTGGTCGATGTGGCAAGCAGAGCAGCGCCGCTGGTGACCGTGCAGGTTAGCGGCGCATTGGTCTCCGGGCCCTCGACCCGTATCACGACCGGCTGCGGAAGAAATGCGCCATAATTTCCAGCTTGATCGTTGCCGCCAACGATTTCCAGGGTTGGCAGTTGTCCGTCATAGTAATCCGTTGGACTGAATCCGTTCTGATAATCGTACAGGAGCGTTTGACCATTGCCGTCCGGCGACGAGTTTGGATCAAGACCGTTTGTCCCAAAATATTCGAGTTCCCAATAATCGGGCAGGCCGCTGCCGTCGGCATCCTCCAATGCGACAGCGAAATTCGTGGTTTCTGTGGACTGAAATCCCAGATTATCCGTCGCTTCGACCAGCAGAGTGTATTGCCCGTAAAATGCGTTGCTTAGCCATGTTTCGTTTGTCCAGATAAAGCAATATGGGGAATTGGTTAACGTGGCCAATGGCTGGTATGTTTGGCCTTCATTTGTTGAGATTTCGAAATCCACTTGTTGGATGGCATTGCCCGGGGCAGCTTGTGCTCCAACGACGATTGGCAGGATTGGGTTTGTTTGGATGAGGTAAGTGACGTCCACAGGATTTGTGATAGTAATCGTCGGATCGATAATTGGGAGGACCGTTTCAAAAAAGTCAATCTCACGCACGTTTGCACCGCTGGCAGCTAAAACCCTGACGAGGCAGTTCGTATTATAAACATGGGGCTCACTGTATCCAATGAGGGAGACTTCCCCATTCGCATCGGTTGTGAGCCTCAGCCCGGTAAAGTCGGTGCCACCGCTGTTGGTGCGAATCGTCATGTCGCCGTAGATCACTTGTACCGAAACGGGCGCGTTGGTAATGGCGACGCCATTTGTGTCAGTCACTTGGAAAACAAGCGGCTGGGCAAATTCAAAGCCGCTATATGTCACTTGATTGTTGCCGTTCGAGATCACCAAATCAGGAAGATGACCGTCGTAGAAGTCCGCGTACTGAGGAGATAGCGCAGGCAGGCCAGATGCATCGCCCCACTGCCAATTCTCGTAGCTGATACCATTGCCAAATTGCCATATACGACCGCTTGAATCCACGGCAACCGAGGCGTATTGTCCAGCCGCAACTGAAACGATGTTGGTCATGCCGGACACCTTCATTGGAATGTCGGTATCGCCGATCGCACCGCCGTCACCCAGTTGCTGATAAGAATCGTCACCCCAGGCCCATAGCTGTCCGTTGCTGTCCACCGCCAGGGCGTGGTAGGTGCCGGCAGCGATTGAGACTACGTTCGTCAGGCCTTTAACCATGACCGGTACGCCGCTATCCGCGGTTGAACCATTACCTAATTCACCGTCTTCATTATACCCCAGGCCCCAGACTACGCCATTGGACGCCAAGGCTAGTGTGAAGCTGTCGCCGCCGCAAATGGCGACGATATTGCTGATCCCCGACACTTCGACGGGGTTGGTGCTGTCAATTGTTGGTGTGCCATTACCCAAAACACCGTAATAATTGTCGCCCCACGTCCAGACGGTTCCATCATTCTTTAGCGCGATGGCGTGGACTGGGCCCACAGCGACTTTTACAACGTTCGAAATGTCCACAGTATTGACCGGTTTCGTCCCAAACGATTGCAGGTCAGAATAACCCCATTCCCAAATGCTACCGTCGGCTTTAAGGGCCAGGCAATGGCCGGAGTCGCCGAAGAGGGTATCGCCGTTAGCAGCAATTGCGACCGCATTGGTCATGCCTGGAATGGATAAAGGAACGTTTGAGTATGGCTCCGACTCGTCGTCGCCCAATTCCCCGTAACTATTGTCTCCCCATGCCCAGACCGTCCCTTGCGAATCCAATGCCAATGAAGCATTCACTGCCGCGGCAAATTGGATCACATTCGTTAAATCAACCACATGCACCGGATTCGTGTCGTCCAGGTAGGTATAATCTCCAAGTTCGCCGTAGTAATTTCCACCCCATGAGACGACATCACCGAGGCCGGTCAATTCCATAATGCGTTCTCCTCCGGCTGCAACCGTTGGCAGAGGCATTATCGTGACGTTCACGACGGTCGAGGTTGATGAGAGACCGTAATTATTCATTGCCACCGCAGTCAGCGCGTAATTTCCCGCCGGGGCGTTGCTCCAAAGCAGGTCATAAGGCAGATTGGTTGTGGTGCCCAGGCACGTTGTTCCCTGAAAATATTGGACCTGGGTAACGATTGCTTCGAAGTCACTCACTGCAGCCATAAGCGCCACGTTGGTTTCCGTCGCAATCATCGTCGTATCATTAACGGGATTTGTGATGAGAATTGTTGGCGGCGCGGGAACGGTCAATGTAGCGACTGAACTGGTTATGGCGCCAAAACCGTTCTCGACAATAACGAAATAACTGCCTGCATCGTTCGTCTCTGCAGGATTGAATGTTAACGTCCCGTTTGTTTGACCGACGAGTTCTGTTGAGCCAAAGTACCATTGATAACTTAAGGGTGGGACGCCTCCTGCTGTGACACTGACGCTTGCGCTGGTCCCCTCAATGGCTGTCTGGTTTGTTGGCTGGATCAGAATTGCCAGCGCCCAATTTGTTCCATCGTACGGCAAACCATTGCCCAATGGGTCTTCCAGATAGTCCTGGATGCCATCGCCGTTGCTGTCCAACGGGTTTCCGTTGGCGTCGGTGGCGACGTAATGGACTCCTATATCCACGATGTTCGTTCCTTCAATCGACTGATTTGTCTGCGTCGTGAAATGGTAAAGCCCGAGGAAATTGGCATTTGTGCTGCCTTTTTGAAGCAATGGTGAATCCGGCGGCAAATAGAAATTGCCAAAAAAGCTGCTGCTCCAGCCGTAATTCGTCACCGTCAGGTCATCCGGGCCGATGGCCTCGTTGGTTCCGTAGGTGGGGTAAAAATATGGATAATTTGTCCAACTCAAATTGTTCGTATTGTAGGCGTTGTAATTGAAGAAGGTATAGTTGGTGCTCGCATTGAAACCGTCCGCCCAAACGAAGGCCGTTCCGTCGAAGGAACAATTTTCAATGGTCCAGGGTTCCGGCGTTTGATAGCTGTAACGGCACATTGCCAGGCCGCCATTGAAAAATGTGCAATTTTCAAAGCAGAAGGCCGTTACCCTGTCCTGGTCCCAAAATGTAATAGGCGCGCGGAAGAACAGGCAGTTCGTGAAGTTCAGATATTGCACATCGTACGTAGACAGGCCGTCATTGTAAAATTCGCAGTTCGCCAACTTGCCCGCACCCGCAGCCCAATAGTCCTGGATATAATTCACACTGTAATCGGTCGCCCATTTCGTAAAATTCGCCGAAAGGTATGGCAAAGGGGAACTTCCACTTCCGTCAAAGGTGATCGCTGCGGACGTCCATTCGTCATCCCTGTACCAATCCGGGCTCCCGCCTTCCTGCACCATCGTGGTACGCGCGATAATACAGGGCTGCGTGGCAGTGCCGTTGAAGGACAGGTTGGCACCGTCATTGAGGGTTATTGAATCGGAAATGCCGTTTGGATCGTTATCGAAAAAATAACCGATTGCTGTTCCAGCCGTGACGGTCAAGTTGGTGTCCAGGTCGCAACCGGCAAAGATGTAGTCAAGCGGGGCATAATGGTACCCAATGTCTGGCGCACTGTTTGTATCGCGTTGTGCCTGAATGGTTAATGTTCCGAGAGAGGAAATGTTTGTGTGATCATACACCATCGGCGGCCAAGTGGTCTTTTGGGCCAAATCAACAAGCAACGCCGGATCAATGTTTGTCGTGCCCTGGCCTCGGAATGTATTGTCTGCCAGATAATAGCTGCCCACGGCCGCGCCTTGGAATGGCCATGTGGTTGTGGTGATCCCTCCCAAAGTGGCGGCGCCGAAGACGTTTGTATCGCAGTTGTAAAAGCCATTATTGCTGCCGGTTGCGTAGCTAAAACCATCGTCCACCACGAGGTTAGTTACGTTGGCCAGAATGCTGTTGTAAATGAAGAGATGGTTTGCCAGGTCGTCGTCGTTAGTAAAATAGAGGTAGCTACAGTTGACGATGCTGGCGTTCTGGATTCGCCAATACCCGATGGACGCCTGAAATGGTATCGACACATCAGAAATCAGGACATTTCCAAATGCTCCTTCGTTTTCGATATAAAAAGAAAATCCGTATCCGCAATTGTTTACCTGCACGTTCGTTGCATTAACAGTTCCATAACCTGCAACTGCCGTCGCCGCGTCACAGATTCGTAGATCGCTTAGAACGGTACCAACCCCTGGTTCTTCCCAATCGGCTTCCTCGATCGCCAGGGCCGGATTTGCATACCCCCCGGATTGGATTGTCCCGGTATAGCCGCTCCAAATCCCGTTCATGCTGATTCCGACGCTGTCATCATCGGCGCTTGTGAATACAGCCTCAAGGTACGGCTGCGTTTCGCAGGTCAGGCTTCCGTCCACTTCTATGTAGGCTGTTGTGTCATTAGGATACTTAATGCAGCTTCCGCCTTCTATAACAACATTGTCGAAATCTGCCTCGCCATCCACAAAATATGTTTCGTCCCCCGCGAAAACCATTGGATCGGGTTCCGTCGCTGGTAAGGCTACGTAATCGGCTATAACCCCTTTCGGCTCAAGTGCTTCTGCGAGCATGTTTCGGCGGTTTTTAACGGCAAAAGTCGCCTTTGCGGTGGAATGGGGAACGGGTATGGCGAGTTCTTCCAGCCCTTTTGGCCGGCGTACCGCTTCCTCACCCATCTTCGCCCGGCTTCGACGCGCCATGCGGTCGCGGCTCTGATTTTTTGTCCCGCGAACTGATACGCGCGGGAGCGAGGCCAAATCTTTTTTAATATCTCTAAATTCAACGGATTCAACGAGATACATTTGGCCATTGATCGTCTCGATGTCCTTTTCTATGGGCGCGCCGCCGAATCTATTCGTGGACGCGCTTGAAAAGGCGCGGCCCGGCCCAAACTTTAGTTGCCCAAATTTCAGCGTGTGATCTGTGAAGCCTGCTTTCAATGGCCTTTCGGTTTGTTTTGGCTCCGGCCCGTTCAAAGCAGTGAAGATTTGGATGCGCGTCGAGTTAGTTGGGAAACCGTAATCGGCGGGGTCGATATTCTGTTGCCAGATGACGTCCTGATTGAAAGAGCCGGCTTTGACGGTATAGAGAATACTCCCGGAAATTCCATCAAAGGCGTCTTCGTAAAGCGCCTCATTGCTACTAATAAGGGTCCCGGTACAGTTCGTGATCGATGCAATAATTTGCGAGTCACCGCTGGCCTCGTCATAAAGCCCTATGGCCACCGGGGTTGAGGCTAAAACGATGCTGTCAGGCGTCGTGATGGTGACCGAATTGCTGGTCGCCAAGTTTGCCGAAAGCCGAACTTTGGTTTGCAATTTGTCGGCATAGACATATTGTCCGTCCGAGCTGACTTGCAGGCTTGGGTCACTTAAACTCCATCGCTTGCCGTCCCAGTAATTCATGCCCGATTTTATGCGCGTGACAGATAGGACACGTGGGCTGGTTTTGCCGGTGCGAGTTTTCTGATAAATGGTTTTCTGAAGAACCTCCGAGTTGCCATCCTGGCTCACGACACTAAATTGCGTCTGCGACGGGAGATTGGTAGTTTGGGCCCGGGTAATCGCGGCAGCGCTTAAAATAAGGATGACAATGCCGAAATTAATTGCAGTTTTCATAGAAACGCAAAATCCGAAGCGAACGAAATGATGGAGCCGCCCGGCAATTGAACTTTCCGGAATAAAATGCCGGCCCGAAGGATTCTTTCCCTCTTTCGACATGACCGCAAAATGTCCCAAACCGCTACGCATACCTGAAAACCTGCGTACCTGCCTGTTTACCCGCCGAATTGCCCCGGCTCGTCCTAAGTATTTTCCGTCTGATTGCAGCCTACGGTATCAGTAACTGTTAGCTTGGTCAAAAAGTTTCTATCGAAAATTGCAGAAAGTTATTCACAACCGGACCGATTCGGGGAAATCTTTGATTTTCCAAACTCATTCTATAGAAAGTCAATGGGCCTATGATGGGCGGACGGCTTAGGCCGCGCCGTTGGCGCTTATTCGTGGCTCAATCGACCTCAATCGACCTCGGGCGTTGCCCGAGGCTGGTATGAATTGGGCCTTTGGCCCACACGCGAATATGCAACTCCTTCCGCCGGAAATAACAAAGGACCTTACAAATCGTTTACGCCAGCGTGACAAGTGTTTACATGGCTTGGTGAGCGGGGTGGTTCCGGGAGATAAATGCGGAATACGCGACGGCGCAAGCGGCAGCCGCGACGTGGCTGCTGCCGCACACGCAAATTGTAGATTGTAAAGTTTTCGAGGGTTTTCATGGTTTTATTTTCGTTTTCATGTTTCATCGGAGCGGACCATTTCCTCTCCCGCTTCGTCCCAGATTTCGTCCTCTCGCTGCACTTCCTGCATTCGCGCTTCAAGGTCAGCGTTGGGCACGTAGCGCTCGATCGCATCGCGAAAGTCGGCAGCGGAGTATCCTTTGCCGACCTTTTTTCCGATTCGAATGAGCGAGGGTTTGATCCCGTAAGGCCGCAGCCGTTTTGTTTTTCAGGTTTTTGACCGCGGGATTTGGGCTGTGGAATGAGGCAGTGAGGAAAATGGGTTGACGCACTAAAGCATGCAAAAAGTCGATTCCGACCGAAAATAATTTGCAGAATGCTGCGGTGATCTTCCTTCAGGCTGCAAAACTACACCGCGAAAATGGCAGAGAATTAGCTGCGATTTCCCGGACCACATTGACATTGGGTATGGATGGGAAAGCGGTAAAGGAGAAGGAATTGGCGGCTCGGCAGCGAGGGTATTGCCCGGGTTTTGAGGAGTTATTGATCCGGGGCAGCGGCTTGAATGCGGTCAAGTGCCTCGCGTTAGCCTGTTTGTTGGCGGTATTTTCGGGCTGCTCGTCGTATCCGTTTCCAAGAGAACTCTGGGACAAAGCGCAGGTCATAAGCATCAGCGACGTGAGAGCCAACCCCGATGCCTCCCGCGGAGCGATCGTCATCTGGGGCGGGCGAATCGTCAACGTCGTGAACGACACCAACGGCAGCTCGATCTACATCGTAGGTCTGCCGTTGCGCTCGAGTGGGAGACCGCGTGTTCGCGAATCCAGTCCAGGACGCTTCATCGCCACGACCAGTTATTTTCTCGACCCCGAAATGTTCCCTCAACACGCTCTCATTACGATAGCCGGCCAACTGGATGGCGTTTGGACCGAACAATTGGGCAATCTTCAATATCCCTACCCTGTAGTGGACATACAATCGACCTATGTTTGGCCTCCGGAACAGGATAGCAACGTCGCCTTTTACGCCGGGCCGAGCTGGGGCCCGGGTTGGGGGCCTGGCTGGGGTTGGGGGGCTTACCCGTGGTGGGGCCCGGGATTCTATTATCCCGTTGGGGTCGGTTTCTATGGACGTGGATTCCACGGAAGCATTCGTGGTCGTCCGGGTTTCCGCGCCGGACCGGCTGCCCGTGGCGGACCAGGTTTCCGTGGAGGACCGCCGGGTTCCCGTAGTGGAGGTTTCCGCGGAGGACCTGCAGGGCGCGGGCGTTGAAATGTGTCTTGATCGTTCTCGTCCTTGTTACGCTTCCGGCTTTACCAACGCTATCCGATGCGGAAAGAGATTTTTTGGATGTAGCTTTTCCCAAAGCTGTGCTGGAGGCGATCCAGGATTTCTTTGCGGCGGTAGCGAACGATTTCGGAGAGCCAGGCGCTGCTGTCCACGTTTACAAATAAAGTCCCATTTCGCAGGTTGGCCGGTTGGGCGTGGGCGGCGATGTTTGGGTCTATTAACGAATTCCAGACTTTAACGATTTCAATTTCGGCGCGGCGCGCGTCCATCTTCAGGTCAATCATGACCCTGGAGAGAACTTTGTCGACCGGCCGCGCGCGGTCGGCCTTGGCCGTTTCAAGGGGCTCAAGGTCAATCCCACGCCATTGAGCAAGAACGCTGCGGCGGGCGGAAATTTTTTTCGGCGTTGGCATCAGACATTGCAAGTTTAGTGTGGTGTCTCAGAAATAGCTATACAATCTAGCGACTGGAGCATGCGTGGGACGAGGTCCGATTCCACTTGTTGCGCCGCTGCACGCGGCGCTGGACGCCGCAGCGCGGCGTCCCTACCAACAACAGTGTCAAGATGCGCCACCCTTTAGGGTGTTCCGGGTTCGCGGTCCAGTCTCCAGGCTGCTCCGGAGCACGCTAAAGCGTGTACACCAAACCGGCACTGCCTCGCGTCTTTCTGCCGTATTTTCCTCTTGCGCATTTGTGCTTTGCAGTGCAAAGTACACGCATGAATCCAAATTGGGCGGAAGAGAACCTGCAAACGATCCGAACGTTAATGGAGCGGTCGGCGCTGTATCGGCACGCGCTTGCGCCGATTATGCTGTTCGCCGGCATCGTGGGAGTATTGGCGGCGGCGGCGGGTTTGGCCTTTCATTTGGATTCGCCAGACCGATTTTTCGAGCTTTGGCTGGTCACTGCCGTAGTTGTGGTCATTGGGGCTCTGCTGATTACGCGAAGGCAGGCGCTTAAGGACGGTGAGGTCTTTTGGTCTCCGCCGACGCGTCGTGTTGCGCAGGCGCTTGCGCCGGCGCTTGCGGCGGGTTTCATATCCGCTTTTCTTGTTCGATGGCCCGGAGACGAAACACCGTTTGTCTGGGCTTTATTTTACGGGTGTGCGCTGCACTCGGCCGGGTTTTTTATGGCTCGCGGGGTAAAATGGTTCGGCTGGATCTATATCGTGCTTGCCCCATGCGCCTTCGTTGCGTTCGTGACACTTCATCCGCATCTCAGCCCGCACTGGGTCATGGGCTTTTTCTTTGGCGTATTGCATTTGGCGTATGGCGCGTATCTATTTTTCACTGAAAAGAGGAAGAATGCGGCGTGAACCCGGAACCTTTTTTAAAGCTCGACCGTGTGATCCACGAGAAAGGGCGGCTGGCCATCATGTCCATGCTTGCCGCTTCGGCGGAGCTGTCCTTCACCGAGATGCGCGATGGCCTGGGAATGACGGATGGGAATTTGACAACGCACATCAAGGCATTACAACAGGAGGGCTACGTTTCCGTGGCAAAATCCTATCAAAATCGCCGCCCATTGACGACCTGTTCATTGACGCCCGGCGGCCGCAAAGCCTTTGCCGAATACATCGATCTGCTGGAAAAAATCGTGCGGCAAAATAAATCTGAATAATTTTTGAACAAACGGACACAGTCATGGTCTTTCACTTTGTGCTGCAAAGTATATTGGAAATCTGAATATGAAAATCATTCGCGCGCAACATTTGGGCATGTGCTTCGGGGTAAGGGACGCCATCGCGCTGGCTCTTGAGACCGCCCAGGCCGGCCCGCTTACGATATTGGGCGATTTGGTCCATAACGAAACCGTCCTTGCGGAACTGCGTCAGAGGGGAATTCGCATCGAGCAGAACGTATCGGCCATAGCCACGCAAACTGTCATGGTTACGGCGCACGGAGCGTCGGAACGCAGACTGAGCGAAACACGGGCGCGCGGCCTGAACGTGCTGGAAGCGACGTGCCCGCTTGTAGGCGTTGCGCATCGAAGCCTGGCAGAACTGGCGGGGAAGGGTTTTCATCCGATTGTGATTGGCAAACGCGGACATGTCGAGGTGCTCGGCTTGACAGAGGACTTGAAAGAGTTTGACGTCGTGCTTTCAGAAGAAGACGTGGCGGCACTGCCGCTCAAGCAGCGTTTCGGTGTGATCTCACAAACGACGCAACCCATCGAACGCGTCCGCGCCCTGGTTCAGGGCATTCGGGAGCGTTTTCCCGACTCGGAAGTCCGGTTTGTCGATACAGTCTGCCAGCCCACCAAGCAGCGGCAGAATGCGGCCATTGAACTTGCGCGCCAATGCGACGTGGTCGTAGTGATTGGCGGAGCGCACAGCAATAATACGCATGAATTGGTCAAGACCTGCTCCAGGTATTGTACACGGGTGCATCACGTTCAGAGCGCCGAGGATTTACGCGCGGAATGGTTTTTTGAAACGGATACTGTTGGCATTACGGCTGGGACCTCGACGCCGGACCGTCTAATCGATGAAGTCGAAAACCAGATCCAGGCGGATCTGTTAAACAAAAAAATCGTGGAGGGAGCATGAATTGGTTTTCCAGCATTTTTGAATTGGTACCCGACGATCCATTTTACCAGCCGCGCAAGGCGCTTTGGCTGCCGCCGGAAATGTCCGTTGCACCGGTGTTGCCCCCTCCATTACCGCGGCGCAATCCACGACCACGGACGGCGTTGCTGGTAAACCCATTCTACGCAAAATCGCCCCATGGCAGCTTCGGCAAACACGTTTTGACGCCAACTTTGGCGCTCACTTCGCTGGCCGGTGCAACGCCGGAAAATTGGCAGGTGCGGTACTGGGACGAAAACCTTTTGCAGGGGCCGCCGCCCTGTGACCCGCTTCCGCAGGTCGTAGGAATCACGGTTCATTTGACGTTCGCTAAACGGGCCTACGAATTGGCCCGATGGTTCCGGGCGCAGGGCAGCACGGTCGTTCTTGGAGGGTTGCACTGTCAATCCTGTCCCGAAGAGGTCGTTCCGCATGCGGACGCAGTTGCGATTGGCGATGGCATTCAGGTTTGGCCTCAAATCCTGAGCGATGTCGAAGCCGGGAGACTGAAGCCGCGATACGAGGCCACCTATGAGCGGCCTTATGCGCTTGATCCGCCGCCGCGCCGCGAATTGTTGCCGCGCGGCAGTTTTTTGACCACGACCAGTCTCATTGCCACGCGCGGGTGCCACAACCGTTGTGGTTTTTGTTACCTGTCGACACAAGGGCTGCGAATGCCTTATCGCGTTCGCGAACCTGATGATATCCGGCGGCAATTCGAGGCTGACGGGCAGCCGTACGCGGTCTTCAT
The DNA here is from genome assembly GCA_035503455.1 of Candidatus Sulfotelmatobacter sp. Classification (GTDB taxonomy): domain Bacteria; phylum Verrucomicrobiota; class Verrucomicrobiia; order Limisphaerales; family UBA11358; genus UBA11358. The sequence goes on from DATJTK010000176.1 coordinate 19,196, forward strand.
TGACAACAATCTTGGCTCGCGCCGCGATTATCTGCGCGACCTTTGCAGAGCACTGCGCCCGGCTCAAAAAATCTGGAGTGCGGCGGTGACGCTCGACGTGACTGACGATCCAGGACTTGTGCGCGAAATGGCTTTGGCAGGTTGCACGGGCGTGTTTATCGGTTTTGAGTCTCTGACCGATCAAAACCTTGCGGACGCTCGCAAGCGCACACCGCGCGCGGACGATTACGCCCGGCGTGTCAGGATTTTTCATGAAAATGGCATTCAAGTGAACGGCAGTTTCGTGGTTGGTTTCGATGGCGACCGGCGCGATACCTTTACAATGCTCGTGCAATGGATTGAGGAGAACCGAATGGAATGCGCCACGTTTCACATATTGACGCCTTATCCGGGTACGCCGCTGTTCCGGCAGATGGAGGCTGAGGGCCGTTTGCTGCACCGGGATTGGGAAAAATATGACACGGCGCACGTTGTTTTCCGGCCCAAACAGATGACGCCGGAAGAATTGTTGCTGGGATACGATTGGCTTTACCGCCGGCTTTTTTCCCACGCATCCATTTGGCGGCGCAGGCCCCTGGAGTTCTCGGCATTACCAACCTATTTCGCGGGTTGTTACCTCTATAAACGATCAAACCGGCTATGGCGATGGCTTATCAAGCATCGGCTCGTCCACGCGGTCTGGAGCCCCCTGGTCGAAGTGTCACGACTGCGGCACCTGGCGTTTCGCTGCCGCCTCGAAAAGCAGCTTGAGCTGGCGCCCGTTGCGGGCGGCTATGTGACGCCGATTCCGGCGAGCGTTTGACGGGTTTTAGCGAACGGCCTTTTCGCATGACTGAATTTTTAATCGATTTATTCGGAATCTTGTTCGTACTGGCTTTGCCGATTGCATTGACGGTAAAACCGCGCTCCCAATTTCTCATCGCGCTAGTCTTGTCGTTCGCAGGAGTCGTGCTGCCGTTATTCGTCTTTTTTATTAGTTCTTTTATGGAGCCAGAATGGAAGGGTGGGTGCGCTCACGGCTGGCTGGACTGTTTTATTACCGGCAAACTGGCGCTGACGCCGATTGTCTTGCTGGCGACCGCAGCTCTGTATGCGTTGGAAATTCGTCGCGTCGAAAATCGCACCGCGCCATGGATCGTCATTGGAGTTTTTCTCGGCGCAATTGTTTCGTCATTATGCTTCGTGTTTGGCGTAGTATGCATTGGATTTCAATCGGACCCGGCATTTTCATGGTGGCTGCTGGTGCCGTTTTATGTTGCGATCTGGTATTCCGTTCGCGCCGTTCAGTTGATCAAGACTAGTCGCCTCGATTTTCAGGTATTCTTGATCTCAATGGCATTTTCGCTGCCGCTTTGGCTGGCAAGCTGGCTTTGGTCACGCAGCCTGTATATGTCGTTGCCATCCGACGAACCAGGCTGTTTCATTGTCACCGCGGCAGGGCATGGTCACGCAGCGTTGGTCGGCAGGAATATCAGGATTGAGCGCAACGGTCGCAGCCTGCTGGTCAATCAACAGCTCATCACTTTCTGGCAGTTCGAAAATCTCTGGCGCAATTTCGCCCCGCGCAGCCATCGCATTTTCCGCTGCGCCTATAACCGGGTCGGCCCGGTAATCGCCGCGCTGATCAAGTCTCCGTGGCTGGCGGATTTGACCTATCTGGCAATCAAACCGTTGGAGCTCCTGGCAAAACTGGCAAACACGATGTTAGAAACGACTAAGATTGAACGTTCTCCGCGGACAATGAGCCTAACTATAACAAGTCACGTGAACAGACCCGAACATCATGACTTCAGGATTTGAAATTCCCGGACCAGCCGAAATCAGTCGCCTGCTGCGGGGTGAAACCGAAGCCATTGCGGCATGGAGCCGTCGCTGGGTCGCCGGCCGGTTTATCCTGCATCTCGTCGTAATTATTTTGGGAGCGGGATTATATGGGGCGACGATGGGATGGTGGCGCGGGCCGCAACAGGCGTTGTTTGTAGCGATTAAATTTCCGCTGATCATGCTGTTAGTCACGGTGGGGAATGCATTGTTAAATGGTCTGCTGGCTCCGCTGCTGGGGATTAATATCCGGTTTTATCAGTCTTTTTCGGCAATCGTCATGAGTTTTACAGTCACTTCGGCCGTCCTCGGCGCATTCAGCCCGGTCATGGCATTCCTGATTTGGAATGCGCCGGGGATGACGTCAAAAATTTCCGCCGGATCCACTTATAGCGTCATTCTGTTGGCCCACGTCGCGGCGATTGCTATGGCCGGCACGACCGGCAATGTTCGCTTGCTTCAATTGCTCGTGAGCTTGAGCCCTCACCGCGCTACGGCGCTGCGCGTATTGGGCGCCTGGCTAACGGGAAATTTATTTCTCGGAAGCCAACTCACGTGGATTTTACGGCCATTTATCGGCTCACCGGATTTGCCTGTTCAATTTCTCCGGCCCGACGCATTTCACGGAAACTTTTATGAAGCGGTCTTTCGCGCACTTCATCACATTTTAATTGGCTAAATCCACACCAACACCCACCCACCTATGAACCAGCAAAATCCTATTACACCCGCCATTCCAGTCGCCGCTGACGACGTTGCAGAGCGCCTGCCAATTCCTCATGCCATAGCCGCCATCGAGGCGCTGCTGCGCCAACCGTTGCGCCTGTCATTTCATCTTCGGCAGCCCGGCGCCGGCCGGCTCATTGGCCAGATGCTTTTAATCACAATCGGTTGCAGCCTGGTTTACGGCGTTGTGACCGGCACATTTTCAGGCGGAATGCAGCTTTGGGCTGCGCCGATAAAAATTGCGGGCGGGCTGCTGCTATCCGCTGCCATTTGCCTGCCGAGCCTCTATATATTCACCTGCTTGAGTGGTTCACGCGCGCGTTTCGCGGAAGTTTGCGGTCTCCTGGCGGGTTTGCTGATGCTGATGACAATTCTGCTCATCGGCTTTGCGCCGGTGGCGTGGATCTTTTCCCAGTCCACGAATTCCGTGGCCTGGATGGGAGGTTTGCACATTGTCTTTTGGTGCGTTGCCACGGCCTTTGGCGTGCGCTTTTTGAAACAGGGATTTTCCCGGACTGAAGCCAAGTCACAAGCGGGAGTAAACGTTTGGATCATGATTTTCCTGTTAGTGGCTTTGCAAATGACGACCGCGCTGCGTCCGATTATTGGCAAATCCGATACCTTCTTCCCGGCGGAGAAGAAGTTCTTTATCGCGCATTGGGCCGACTGTTTGAACGAAAAAGGGAGCAACCCCAAACCAAGTTCGTCTAACTGAGTGGCAGCATGAACCCGGACCAGAACAAGAGCTATTAACGAAAGGAAACGTTATGAGCTACGCCACAGTTCTTATGAGCGCACGAATGAATCGAATCTTCGCCGGATTGGCTGCCCTGGCGGTTGCGGCACTTATCTGGCTTCCGTGCATGCACTTCATTTTTGCCAAACCTGCTTCAAATTTCCGCCAGGAACAGGGGCTTTCACCCGAGGCGCGTCAACTCGCGGCCCGCCATCTGCAGCTCTGGACCGACCCCGCGTTGCGCGAAGCGGAACTCAACAAGATGCGCGTGAGCAACGCCGAATGGGATTTTATGGGACGCAGCTATCTCGTCTGGTCTTTGGCAAACATGGCGTTGCGTGATCCGGTTTCCAGGCCGCTTTATCTGCGAACAATGGATCAAATCATTGATGAAACCCTCCGCCTGGAAAAGCAGGAGGGAATGTATTTCTTTCTAATGCCATATGCCAAGGCAGAGCCTTACGTGATGCAGCCGCCGCATAGCCTATTTCTTGACGGTGAAATTGCCTTGATGCTGGCTTCGCGCCGGGTTGTCGAAGAAAAGCCGGAATACAAGATTCTGCTGACCGAGCGCGTGAATGCCATTGTCGCGCGCTTCCAAAAAAGTCCGCAAATGCTGCTTGAAAGCTATCCGGACGAATGCTGGACGTTTGACCATTGCGTCGCATTGGATGCCATCAAGACCGCAGATTATCTCGACGGCACCGATCATTCGAAATTGATCCACGACTGGATTGCCATGGCCAAGGAGAAACTCGTAGATCCCAGGTCGGGGCTGCTGATTTCCACTTTCACGACGCACGGCGCGCCTCTCATCGGTCCGGAAGGCTCGAGCCTTTGGATGGTGGCGCACAGCCTGCAATTGCTGGATGAAGATTTTGCCCGCGACCAATACCAGCGTACCCGGAAAGAACTCGGGGCCGAAACGCTTGGTTTTGGTTACGCGCATGAATGGCCGGCCACCTGGCGCGGCGAAGCTGATATTGATTCCGGACCGATTATTCCGCTGTTTGACGTGAGCGCCGGCTCAAGCGGCATCGCATTCATCGGCGCCAGTGCGTTCGGCGATGACAAATTTCTTTCATCGCTCGCGGCGACGCTGAACTCCGTTGGATTTCCCTCGCGAACGGGCGGGCGGTTAAAATACTGCGCGAGTAACCAGGTCGGCGATGCCGCCCTCCTTTACGCCGCGACACTCGGCCCGCTTTGGGAAAAGGTAATAACCGGGACAAAGCCATGAAGACATTTCCAGAGAAGAAATTCTCCATTTTTCAGCGAGCCGAATTTTTGTCGGCCAAAGATATGATCCAGCGCGCTGTCGCGATCAGCGGGTTGTTTCTGGTGGTACATCTTGCCGGGTTTCGGGAATACACCAGCATATTGAATGGAACGATTGGCTCGCTCACCCTGGGTTGGGACCTTTCAACAATTCTGGCAGTTTTTTATATCGCGCTGTATCTGGCGTTCGTCATCGTGGTCCCCGTGCTGCTTTTGGCCGCTGCTATTTTGATGATTTGGCAGCGACTTATCAAAAATCCCTTTTATGAATCGCGAAGAAATCCTGCGCCGCCGCATCAAGCTCCTGACCAGCTTTTTCATACTCGGCCTCTTTTTGAGCGGGGCGACAGCAATCCCGTTGCGGATTGAAACGGACTGGCTCACACGGTTTTCAGATACCCCATGGTTGATGCGCGTCCACGCCGCGTTAGCCCAGACACAATCGCAATGTCCATTCCTGTTCTACGGCACCGATTGGCTGGCGTTTGGCCATTTCATGATAGCCATTGCATTTATCGGCGCGTTAAAAGATCCGGTTCGCAATCGCTGGTTGTTTGATTTTGGGCTCATCGCCTGCGCATTGGTCATTCCCTGGGCCCTTATTTTTGGCGCGGTTCGCGGAATCCCATTTTGGTGGCGTTTGATCGATTGTTCGTTTGGGATCTTCGGGTTTATTCCGCTTTGGCTCTGTCGCATTTGGGCAAAAGAATTGGAAGTGCGAAAATGCTAGACAAATATTCCTCCCTGAAGCGTCATTAAGATAGATGCGGCCACTAGGTGAAATTGAGCGGCTCTATGACGAGCACGCGCAATCCATTTTTGCCTTTCTCCTCAATTTTACCCGGGATGAGCATGATACGCGCGATTTGCTCCAGGAAATTTTTGTCAAAATCGCGCGCGAACCGCATTTGCTTGAAAATGTTCGCAATGAACGGGCGTATTTGATCCGGCTGGCCCGAAATGCGGCTATTGATTTCATCCGCCGGCGTGACACTCGCGATCGGAGCAGGGAGAATGTAGCGGTTGAACAAGTCTCAATTTTTGCCAAGACAAGCGATCCGGACGAAGCAACTTTCCGCAAAGAGCTTTCGGTGGCGCTGGCGGACCTGCCGGAAGAGCAGGGGACCGTCGCTTACCTAAAGCTTTGGGAGGGACTGACCTTCGAAGAGATCGCCGAGATACTGGAAATTTCCCCAAACACCGCCGCCAGCCGCTATCGCTATGCGTTAGACAAATTGCGCGAGCGACTGCGTCCACTTTACAAAGAAATAACGAATCGCACACAATGAACGAAGAAACCGAATCCTTTGAGCAACGCCTGAGACGGCAGCCGTTGCGCCCGCTTCCGACCGAATGGCGCAGGGAAATCCTGGAAGCGGCGAGCGAGGCGTGTCCGGTCCAACCGGGAGAAATTGTCTCCAGATATTCATTCCTTTCGGAACTGAGGCGTCGTTTTGCTTCCGTTCTCTGGCCGCATCCAGTCGCGTGGGGCGGGCTGGCGGTGGTCTGGGCCCTCATATTCGCAGTGAATATTTCGACTCAGGACAAGCCAGCGAACATGGCTGTAAAAGCGCTGCCGTCGCCGGAAGTGATCGGGCAATCACCGGAACAGCAGCGTCTATATGCCCAGCTAATGGGTTTTCAGCTAACCGGTTCAGACGATCCGAGCAATCCGGACCGGCAAAAGGCGATCCCGCCGAAGCCTCGCAGTGAGCGTATCGAGTTTGAAACAAAGGCGGCTTTATGACAGAAAAAGTTCAAACCATTTCGAAACGGTCGTGGAAAGTCAAAGTGCTCTTTTCTTTCGCGTGTTTGATTACCGTGATTGCATTGATTTACGCGGTGGAAGACTGGCGTGGAAAATCTGAATGGGAAGATTTCAAACGGCAATGGGAAGCCAAAGGTGAAAATTTTAGCTGGCAGGCTTACGCTCAACCTTCCGTGCCAGCCGACCAGAACTTTTTTTCCGCGCCCATTTTTACAAATATAGTTAATGGCCAAATTGAACCAAGCATTTACCGGGATGACGGGAGTTCTCCAAAATCGAGCGCTTATTGGGCTGAAGGAACCGTGACTGATTTGCGTGCATGGCAGGCTTATTATCGCGCCCAGGACAACCAAAACTCGACGAACGAGTTTCCCGTCGCTTCGCAACCGCAGGCGCCGGCTGCCGATGTGTTGCTTGCCCTGAGCAAATACGATTCGGATGTTGAGGAATTACGCCAGGCAAGCGAACGGCCCGATGCAAACATCCCGCTGAACTATGAGGACGGCTTCGGCGCCGTCTCAACTCTGCTCCCCTATCTGTCGGCGCTCAAGCGTTGCTGTTCTCTGCTGGAACTCCGCGCCGTCGCCGAACTGGCGGATGGCAGGAATGCTGAAGCTTACGATGATGTGAAACTTCTGTGCCGGCTGAATGATACCATTCGTACTCAGCCGTTTCTAATTTCACATCTTGTACGGATGGCCGTTTTGCAAATAACTCTCCAGCCGATTTGGGAAGGTTGGACAGAACATCGTTGGACTGACGAACAACTCGCGGGCATAAGCGCAGAATTGGCAAAGTTGGATTTTCTAGCTGATTACCAATTCGCCATGCGCGGCGAACGCGCATTTGCGTTGCAATCGTTTGAAAACCGAAGAATCACCCGCATGTTTAGAGTGATTGACGACACTGGGCGGACGAACACCATTCATTACTATTTTATGCCCGAGGGATTTTTTTATCAAAACGAACTGGCCTGGGCCCAAATGGTACAGCAGCGCCTGCTGCCTTTGGTAGATATCAATGACCGCATCGTCTCACCGGGCGTATATAGGGACGCCAATGATGCTGTTTTGAGGCAATTGAAACATTATTCATCCACCAGAGTGGAGGCATCGATGACGTTTCAACCCGAGGCCGGCACGGTAAAAAGATTCGCGTTTGCCCAGAGTAGTGTTGATTTGGCGCGGGTTGCCTGCGCGCTAGAGCGCTATCGCCTGGCACACGGTGGATATCCCGAGTCGCTGGAGGCCCTCGCGCCGCAATTCATCCAGGCGATTCCACACGATATTATCGATGGCAAACCGTTGCATTATCGCCGTACTGACGATGGAAAATGTATGCTCTACTCTGTCGGTTGGAATGAAACGGATGATGGCGGATTGGTTCCTTCTACAAACAATGGCGGGACTATCGGAAAATGTGATTGGGTCTGGCGCTATCCTATTCGTTGAATCGTTTTGCGTCTATTTCGCGCCAAATACACTGTCGAAGATGATTTCTTTGGTTTTCCAGATCAGCGCCATGGTAATGGCCAGGGGCGCCAGGCCAAGAAACAACAGTATGCCGGCCTCGGCGCGGCCAAGCCACGAGAGGAGTTCCAGTCCTTGTCCCTTTGAAAAGTAGCCGACGTTTGGAATGACGACGGCGGCGATGACCAGAAACAGCCATGCCGTGAGCATCCAGCGGTTCAAGGCTGTAAAGAGATTAATGTCATGGCGCAGCGTTTCGTCCGGAAGCATCGCGCCAAGTTGTTTGAGGACGACATTTAGATTGAATACAAACAACAATCCGGAGATGACCAGGACGACAATCGCGCCTTTGAAGTAGTCCTGTCCGGGCATGCGGTTAAACCAGAACAGGAAGGGGCACAGGCCGAAGTTGATAAGTCCCAGCAGCTTTGCCCGATCGAGCGCATTGCGCCAGGGCCGTTCCTGTTTTTGGAAACTGCTCATTTGCCAAAGGCCGAACAGCAACAGCGCATTGACGACGAGGGCCGGGACGATTTCGAATGATTCGAGCAAGCTCACACGCGCCGTTTCCGCGCAGATGATCAGGGCAGCCGGCAAGCCCCAAAAGAGGGCGGACAGGCCGCGGGCAAGTTTTCCCAGCGAACGGAGCAACTCGGGATCAGGCGTTGGGTTCGGCATCGCGCAAAGACTTAGGATAAGCAATTAAAAAGGAAAAAGGAAAAAGGAAAAAATGTGGGAGATGCCCTAATTTGGTTTGGTGTACACGCTTTAGCGTGCTCTGGAGTATCTTGAGGACTGTACGGCGAACCCGGAACACCCTAAAGGGTGGACACCAAACCATGTTGGGACATTACCACGCATGGCCCTTCATTGTTTCAATTCCTGAATACCCACCGGCATGTTAAATCGAACCCACCACGAATCGCCGCTGCGTTCGATGAAGGAATTGCGGGGAATCATTCCGTTCACCCGGACTTTTGCTGTGTCGGGCGGTTGCTCGAAGGGTCCCAAACGCATGGCAACGAAACCAAGCGGTTGATCGGCGCCAATTTTCAATTCCATTCCGCCACGAGTGCGTTTCAAGGTGTAATGTAGAAACGTGCTCTCCATTTTTCCGGAATTTTCGGTCAGCATGGGATATCTCGCGACTGTAATTTCGTCCCAATTGAATGGCATTCGTGGAAAAAACTGCGGGCGGTCCGGATGTGTGTCGTCCACGCCGATGACCAGCCGCAGGGTTTTAATGATTTCGGCTTCCTGGACCCCGTTTCCGAGGTCGCCGGCGGGAAACCAATAATGGCCGGTTGGGTCTACCTGGACGCCTTCAGGACAAATAAAACACCCGATGCGCGGGTCGTAGATTTGTTTGGCTATCCAATCCAGCATAACGGTGGCGTCACGCATCCGATCCAGGAGAAGGGCCGACTCGGTAACAAATCCCTGGCCATAGCCCATCGCCTGGCCGTAAAAACCAAAGGGCCGATACGTGTTGATGAGGCGCTGAAACGCGGCTTCATCGATTGAACGCCAGCTTGTATTGTCGTTTCGAGGCGAAAAGCCATCGTAATCGGCAGTCAAAATCAATGGGCCCAAAACAGTCGGATGAGTTGGCCAACCTGCGTCATCGAGGGTCCAGACAAGACCGTATTTCGGATCATCCACAACGTATTGCATGGGAATCGCCCTTTGCATCTTGTCGGCGCAATGCCGCCACTGGTTCGCTGAATTTGTCTCTCCGATGGAATCGGCCATTTGGGCGAGCGCGCGCAGCGCGTTCATGCACGCATAATCGCCATAGACAGAATAGCCGTTGCCGCCGGCGCATTCGCCGGTAGTGTGGAGAACGCCGTTGGTGGCTCCGGATATTTCCGGATGGTCCAATTGCCAAACAACCCAATCGCCCGCGTTTTTGATATCCGGCCATCGGGCGCGGAGCCAATCGTCGCGGTCGGGAAGGCGCTGCCAGAGTTTATAGAGAAACATTGAAACCAGGCCATGTCCGTCGTTCTCGAACGGCGGGGCATTTTGCGGCCGATTGGCAACCCGGCTCCAGTGGGGAAGAAGAATTTGGCCCCGATATTTGAGCGACGGATTTTCCCAAAGATTGGCCATGCGCAGGCAATAATCGGCGCACCGCAAGGCGTCATTGGTGTAACCCAGTTCAGTCAACTCCTGAAGGCTGCGGCCCATGTCACGCGACCAGGACGTGGCGTAGTACATGCCCGCATTGGTGCGGAATGTTCCGAAGCCGTTGCCATTCCAGGAATTCGCGTCCTTAGTGGAAGTATGATACATGCCGTCCTGGTCCACCTTGTCGGAAATGTCCTGAACGTTGAATTCGAACGCATTGGCCAAAACCTTTGCGTAAATGCTGCCGCCAAACGAAACTTCAGGCCCGGAATAATCGTGGGGCGTTTCGGCAACTACATGGCTGGAAAAAAAGTTCTTGTCGTTGTTATAGAGAGCCAGTGACAGTTCGGTTAAATGCCGGTGCGCGCGTGCTTCGCCCGTGCCCAGGGCGCGAAGGTTCTTTTCCGCGATAAACTTTTCGAATTCGGGTGGAAACGAATCCGGAATGAGAATGGAGCCATTGGGAACGTCTTCCGGGCCCTGCGTCTCAACGGTCAATCCATTTAAAATGAGCGTGCCCCACTTGTTTGTGGAATTTTCGATGGTGATGCTTGTAATCGAGCCCCGCTTAGGCGTGATGACCGCGACGTAGTTGCCATCTTTGACGGGCGACGGCGGGTAGAGATTCAAGGAATCTGCAAACGCTTTTCGCAGGCGGGCATCGGTTGGAAACGGCTCCGGATATTTATAAAACGGAGCGCCGAACCAGACGCTTTCACCTAAAACCAGCGGATAAATTTCGGTCGAACCGTCGGCATAATTCAATTGGATTTGGCCGAGGTTATCGCCAACATAGAATCGGACTGAATGATTGGTGGGGTCGGCCCAGCAATGGATGGTGGCGTCTTCGGCCATGCCCAGGAGGAACATGCGTTTGGCCGGAACGCCGATATCCACCTGCGCGGAGCCATTTGAAAACGGCAGTTTTCCAAATGCAAATGGCACGCCGTATCGCACGAGAATTTTTGGAGATGTTTCCCCATGGGCCAGCGGAATGGACTCGAATTTTTCCTGGTCCGCAGGGCGGCCATAGGAAAGACAGGCGGTTAGCAGCAATCCAATGGCAGCGAGAGAGCAGGGAACAAATTTAGGAACGCGCATAACGAATAGTATTTGTGACGGTCACGGTGTATCTGTGGAAGAAAAAGGTCGCATTGGCGTCGGTTCCCGGTCACCGGGCGGCGGCATGAGCGGAAGCCTGGCGGATGGCGTCGTTTGATACCAATAGACGGTCGACGAAAATTGCACGGCGGTCTCCGGTTTTGAAAAGTTCCGGCGCCAGCCGTTTTCGGTCGCGCCAAAGCCGATGAGAACCTTTAACGATTTATCAAAGTGAATGGCATCCGGGCCGAAAAAACGGTAAGCCGCCGCGCCATTTAAAAAATTAAAATAGCCTGTCAATGGATAGAAATTTGGCTTTGGCGGGAATCCCCAACTGAACCCGAATGAATCCTCAAGGCCCTGAAACTCCGTTGAAGCATTCGTTTCACCGTCCACGTAAAACTTTTCATTTTCGTCCACTGGATAGCTGTCGTGATATAGGCTGTGCACGGTGACGTTCCAGCCGATAAATTTTCCCCGGCCGGTCGTGTCCAGCGCAACGTATTCTTCGCGTCCGAGCACCACAGTTTGCTGCCGCCAGCTTGCGTGAAAATAACCGGCGTGCTTCGGAAATCCCCGATGGTAGCAAACATAGGAATAACACGGCATCATGCGCCACAAATCGTCTCCAGGCGGCACGGGACCTTCATAGTCCAGTTCGACTTTTGCCGATTTTCGGAATGGCATGGAAAAATAGGCGTTAAATCCCCGGCACACGTTCACCAGGGCCGTGTTCACGGCGTCCGTGACGTCATCGGGATCGCAAAAGAAATCCACCAGCGGACACTCTACCGCAGGCGTAGATTCACCGTCCCAATAAATGCGCAAGACCAGGTCCCGATTCAGATGCTCGCCATTTCCGACCTGTTCGCGCAACGGCTTTTTTGGGTCCTTGCCAAGTTGCGCTCTGGCATACGCAAAATGCATCATGGTGATTTCCGCGGGCCCGCTGATTTGGGCAACGACTATGTGGCGCGACGATTTGAACTGTTCCGATACCGGATTTTCCAGCCAAAGGGAATTTTCCGCTTTTGTCGCGCCCGGCTCAATGATAGCAGGATCTTCATACTGTGGAATTTGTCCTTTTGCCGAAACAGCACAGAATGCAAGCAGGAGGAGCAGGAGCGTTGAAGCCTTGAAATGTTGAAACATTGAACATCGAACATCCAACATCGAACGCCGAAGGAACTGCCGCGAACTATCCGTTCGATGTTGGGCGTTCGATGTTCGATGTTCGATGTTTCCAATCAGATCCATGGTCCCAATGCATGCGAAAAAAATCGAAAGAGGACTCTTCATGAACCGTGCTGCATGGATCACTACGCCACCACTTTCTGCGGCATATCGGGGTGGTTCGGCCCAAAATGCTTCAAGATGACCATCGGCTGGAATTGGCTGTGATTCGAGATGGTCACACCGTCTTTAGCCGCAGCCTCGCTCACGAAATACTCGTCATTGGACGCCTGGCCGTAGCGCAACATGACAGACGCTTCAGCGTCATAAACCCCAAACTTGCCGTGGCCTTGAATAATGATGCAGCCGTAGGCGGCGCCGTCCTTGACTTTGACCGTTTGTCCCGGCTGGATGGTCAATTCCTTGGCGGAAAAATATTCGTTGGCGTAGAGCACCCATTTTTCGGTGTGCTGCGCGTCGGAATGTTTGCAAACCAGTGGCTTGCGGAAATAATGCTTTTTGTAATTGGGATCCACGTTCTTTTTCCAATCCATCAGGCTCATGACGTAGTCAACGTCGCGTTTTTTGTCGGCGGGACAATTTTCGACGAGAAATTCGTAGGGATACACTTCGTTTGAAGTGATGTTTTCGTAAACAGAATTGACGTCGCTGTTCCATTGGGGTTCGTACGTCAGATAAGAGCCGGGGGCATGGACAACTCCCGGCGGGGTGTACCAGCCGGTGCCGAGTTCGATGCGATACGCGCGGGACAACTCGGTGATGCGGTTGTCGCCTTTCTCAAACATCAACAGGCGTTCGCGGACCATTTCTTTGGTCGTGTCAGGATCAAAGCCAAAGTAGGTAACCGGGAATTCGCCCGGATAATTGTTCATTTCCGGCGGAAAATAATAGCCTTCCGGCTTGCCCAAACGGCCTACCACGGCGGCGGATTCAAAGCTCAAGTGCAAGTGATGAAACAACGGAGCGAGATAATCGAAAAATTTTGAATACATCGGCCAGCCGCCATATTTCTTCATCAGTTCTTTTCCCACAATCTTGTCTTTCAACTGATCCACGGTGTCCTTAAGCGAAAATTTTTCGGACAACTTGTTGCTGAAGGGCAGAACGTAGCTCATGCCTTCATCGGGCGGCGCCAGTTCGCCGTTCATGGCAGGAATGACCGATGAAAACCAGCGTTCCTTGATCGAGCCGCGTTTTGTGCCCAGCGCGTAGTAGTCGTCGGGATGCAGGCGCAGCCGGCGCCCGGCTTTGCTGAACCGGCGGGGCACAAAAACCGGAATTAACCGCAGGATGCCCTTGCCTTGATCAAATGTTTCATCAATTCGTTTAGCGCTATTTTTCATAATGTTCAAATGCTCGCCTCGATACATGGGTGACGACTATATTCAGTTGGATTTTGCTGCCGCAACGCCCGTGACACTGCGGATGTATTGAACCTCGGCAGCAATGTATGGCGTGCCGTCCGTATGGAAAATGTCATGAAACCATACCGGCGGTTCTGCAGTATAGGTCTTGTCCCAGGAATCCCAGGGATAAATGGTCTGGGTTTTTCCGGATACAAAACCCCAGTTGAATGCGCCCACGTCGTTATCCTTGAACCAGCCGAGGATGGGATTGAATGTGCTTCCCATCGGGCGGGCCATGTATTCGGTGCAAATAATCGGCCGGCCGTAGCGGCGGAGGTTTTGGACGCATCTTTCCTCCATCTCGAGGTTGCCGTAATCATGGAATGTAATGATGTCCGACTGGTTTACCTGGAGTCTGTCAAATGCGGAGAATTTCGCGGGGTCAAAATCGCCTTCCCACATACCGGAGGTCAATGGCTGGATGGGCTTTTCTTCTCGGGCCCAAACAAAAGTTTTTTGCAGCAAAAGCAGCGCCGACTCGCGTTTATTCGGAGGCTCCTGGCTGCCGTAGGAATGGCCGTTCATGTTTCCAGGTTCATTGTAGACATCCCAAAAGGCGATCCGCTTATCATTTCGAAAATGCCCAACGATGCCCTGGACATAAGGTTTTAATTCATCCAGCCGTTCCGGGTGCGCCATGTAATCCGCGCCCGGACACTGGACCCAGCCGGAATTGTGGACAAACGGGCGGGGTAGCGGTTGCGGGCCGGGTTGCGGGTTTGGGTTCCAGCACGAATCAAAGAGCACGAACATCACCTTGATATGATGTTTATGGGCGAGGTTTAAAAACCCATTGATGCGTTTCAAATAGCCCGCGTGATCTTCCTGCCAGGGAATGTCATGGAGAAAAACACGCACACAATTAAATCCCAGCCCCTGGGCCAGGCCCAATTCACGGTCAATCGTAACCGGGTCATAAGTGTCGGCCTGCCACATTTCGAGTTCGTTCACGGCAGTGCTCGGAATGAAATTGCATCCAACCAGCCAGCCGGTTTGTTTCCACCAATCGTTGGCCTTCTGTTCAGTCCATCGTTGCGGAACGGTGTCCGCGCCGGGCGCGCGAACCGCCGATATGGCCAGAAGGAGCACGACCATTATCGAATGGCACACGGAGCGCGGCTGTGTGCGGGGCAAGGGGGCGCCAGCCGCAGCAGCCCCGAACGTTGCGACGCGCTGCGGTTGGTCTTCAACACAGCCGCGCTCCGAAAGCTCTTCTTTCCACTCGCCCATCTGCCTGTTCATGGAAACCTTTAAATATCTCATTTCAATTGGCTTTCACGAATTGAGAGACATTCGTTGTCGTCACAAGTTGGAATGGAATGTAGTTGTCATGCTTGACGGATTTGCCTTGTGCCAGGTCCACCGCCAATTCCACAGCAAGAGAGCCCTGTCCTTTTGCATCCTGAAACACCGTGCCCACCATTTTGCCTTCGCTCACGGCCTTTAACGCATCGGGAATCGCGTCAATACCGATGACGGCTATTTGACCCTGCTTGCCTGTTTCCTCGATAGCCTTGAGCGCGCCGAGCGCCATTTCGTCGTTTTGGGCGATGACCGCATCGATTTTTTGGCCGGAAGCCAGCCAATTTTGCATCAGGTTTAGCGCCTGCGTGCGGTCCCAATTAGCCGTTTGTTCGGCGATGACTTTGATATTGGGATATTTTGCCAAAACGTCGCGGATGCCTTCGGACCGCTGGACTTCGGCCGAATGCCCGTTTGGCCCATGAATGATGACAACATTGCCCTTGCCATTGAGAACGTCGGCGATGCGCTGGGCTTCGATTCGCCCGGCCTCGGCATCTTCTGACCCGACATATGCATTGGCCTTGTCCAGGTTCGATACGATGGCGTTGACGACCACAATCGGCTTGTGCGCCTTGACGGCCAGGTTTACCGCGGGAGCAGAACCTTCCCTGTCGTAGGGATTCAAAATAATGGCGTCCACATTTTGCGCGAGGAAATCCTGCACCTGGGAAATCTGGTTCTCGGCATTTCCCTGGCCGTCAGATTCAATCAGGTTCACGTTAAGCTTTTTTGCTTCGGCGCGAACGGCGTCCTGAATATTGATGATGAACTCGTTTTGCAGGTTCTGGTAACTGATGCCGATGGTGATTTGTTTCGGCGCAGGAGCAGTCGGCGTGGCCGGAGCGGTTGAAGGCGTCTCCGCCTTTTGGCCGCAGCCGCAAATCGTAACTGCGACGGCAGCAGCAACAACGGCCGGTTTAAATAATTTCATCAATTTCATGTTACTAATCCTTTCTTCAAAATGATATTGGCATAACGCGCCGTTTCGCCGGTGGCCACAATGACGTATGCCTTTCTGGTTCGCTCGTAAAAGGCATGTCGTTCCACCATTTCAAAATCAGAAAAATGCGGCTCATATTTTTGGACAATTCCTCTGTAAGTCAGCCAGATGTCCGGCGTGTAATTGTCCCCGGGAACGACGGACATAACCGCCGCGGCGTGCTTCACAAATGTGTCGAGCGGAAAGAGCTGAAGCATCGCCTCAAGAAGTTGGGGCGCCCCGAGGCCGTCGCAGCGCACCAGCCTTTGCGCATGGCTGGCAGCGGGAAAATTTCCATCGGCGATGACGATTTCATCGCCGTGGCCCATCTCCATTAAAATCTTCAGGAGATCGGGCGGTAAAATATTTGGAATTCCTTTGAGCATTTTATCAACTTCGGGATTTTCGATCCAATAGCACCGCGCAGACAATAATGGCGCCTTTGACCACCTGCTGCCAATAGGACGATACTTGCAGCAAATCCAGTCCGTTGTTCATGACGCCGATGATCAACACCCCGACAATCGTGCCGCCCATTGTGCCGATGCCGCCGTTTAAACTGGTGCCCCCAATGACCACAGCGGCAATCGCGTTTAATTCGTAACCCCCTCCGGCAGACGGTGAACCGGACGTGACGCGGGATGATTCGACAATCCCGGCCACACCCGCCAATGCGCCCGCAATGGCA
This sequence comes from Candidatus Sulfotelmatobacter sp., assembly GCA_035503455.1. GTDB lineage: Bacteria > Verrucomicrobiota > Verrucomicrobiia > Limisphaerales > UBA11358 > UBA11358. Next base: position 35,797 of record DATJTK010000176.1, read on the forward strand.
TAGACACCAATTAAAACCCGGTCGGTATTGACCCCGGACACCTTCGCAGCCAGTTCGTTGCCACCCACCGCGTAAACATAACGTCCAAAGCGGGTGAAGTGCAAAATGAAAATGCCCGCCAATACCGTGGCCAGAACGATGCCTCCGGGCCCGGCCAGACCCTCGCCAATGGCATCGTAGGCGTCGCTCAGGCTGATTTCCGGCCTGCCCTGCGAATAAACCAGTGCCAAACCACGGGCAACCGTCATCATGCCGAGTGTCACGATAAATGGAGCGAGCCGTCGTTTGGCAATCAATACTCCGTTGACGGCGCCGCACGCCAGGCCCGTCAGCACGCCCAGCGCCAGCGGCATGATCAAAGGATGATAGGGCACGCCCTGGTCGTTTGCCTTGGCGAATGACGTCGCCACAACCGCCGATAACGCCAGGACTGACCCAACAGACAGGTCTATGCCGGCCGTGATAATGACCAGCGTCATGCCGATGGCCAGGATTCCGTTGACCGACACTTGCTGGAAAATGTCATCGATATTTCCCAGCGTCCGAAACGACGGCTTCCAAATGGCAAGCGTTCCGGCAAGTATTACAAAGGCAAAATAAATCCCGTATTTGGAAAAGAAATCACCCGCGCTCCGCCAATTGGTTGTTTGTGCCGGCATGCTGATGCTATGACTAGTTCGCGCTCCAGGTTCCCATGGCGGCTTTGATGATGTTCTCCTGGTTGAATGCTTCGCGAGCAAATTCGGCCGTGATTTTTCCGTGGTACAAAACAATCACGCGGTCGCACATTCCCAAAATTTCCTCCATCTCCGACGAAATCATAATGATCGTGGCGCCCTGTTCGGCCAGTTGCGCAATTATTTTGTAAATTTCAGCCTTGGCGCCGATATCTATGCCGCGGGTGGGTTCATCCAGGATGATGATCTCCGGCTCTGTGATAAGCCATTTTGCCAGCACGACTTTCTGCTGATTTCCGCCGCTCAACGTACGGACAATTTGGTTGCGATGACGCGTCTTGATCCGCAGTTTCTCAATTTCCGAGTCCACGACGGCATTTTCCTTTTTGAATTGGAGAAGCTGGCCGAACAGGCTGAAGTTTTTCAAATTCACCAGCGTGATGTTTTCCCGGACAGTGGCTTTTAAGTTCAATCCTTTGAGTTGGCGGTCTTCAGTGATAAAAGCAATGCGGTGCCGAATGCTGTCCGCGGGCGATTTAATCCGCACATCGCGTCCGTGGACCCTGACCGCGCCGGCATCCGCGGGGCGGAGGCCAAAGACAGTTTCCATGACTTCGCTGCGTCCTGCGCCCATCAAGCCGGCTACGCCGAAGACTTCGCCTTTTTTCACTTTGAAACTGATGTTCTCGAATAAGCCGCGCCGGGTCAGATGGTCCACTTCAAAAATGACCTCGCTCTGGGGAGCAACTGTCCGTTTTGGAAACATGTCGCTGATCTTGCGTCCAACCATGAGTTTAACCAGGGTGTCATGGTCCAGTTCTTTGGCAGGGCGCGTTTCGATGTATCGCCCGTCGCGCAGGACGGTGATGGTGTCGGAAATCTGGAAAATCTCATCCATCTTGTGAGAGATGTAGATGATCGCGATGCCCCTGGTTTTGAGGCCCCGGATAATTTCAAAAAGCCGGGCCACTTCACGCCCGGTAATGGCTGAGGTCGGCTCATCCATGATGATGATTCGGGACTGACAGGAAACCGCTTTGACGATTTCGACCAATTGCATTTCCGCCAGCGAGAGTTCCGCCATTTTTTTGTCCGGATTAATCGTCACATCCATGTCGCGGAACAGTTTGAGCGTCATTTCACGCTGTTTTTTGCGATTAACCACCCCGGTAAAAGGGTAGCAGGGTTCTTTGCCCAAAAAGATATTTTCGGCTGCGGTCATCGCGCGCACTGGATTGAGTTCCTGATGAATCATGGCAATGCCCAAATCAAGCGCTTCCCTGGGCGACTTAATTTCAACAGAACGGCCCCCAAGCTCGATATTGCCACGGTCCCTTTGAACGATGCCCGAGAGGATGCGCATGAGCGTGGATTTTCCAGCCCCATTTTCGCCCATTAACGCGTGAACTTCACCTTTCCTCACTTCGAGCCGGACCTCATGCAGGGCGGGCACACCCGAAAACGCCTTGGAAATGCCTTCCATTTTTAACAGAAATTCATCGGTGCTGCGCTGTGCTGCCATTATCCAGTGGATTTATTTCAAGCTATGTTAATCATCCCTTGTAATAAGGCCAGTCTCTTATGATTAAGGATTTGCGACTTTTTATTGAGGTTTTGCGGCAATCCTCGTAGCGCAGGTTTCCAAACCTGCCGGTCGTACGATGTCATGCGCCGCCGAATTTCAAAGAGATTCGATTTGTGTCGCTGGTATTTCGGTCCGCCGATTTCCAAATCGGCTGGCCGTCCGAACGCCGACCATCGCGAGATCAAGGGTTCATAGTCCCATGAACCGAAAGGTGGTGGAACACGGCGCGCTGCGCCGTGTAGCGCCGCGTGCAGCGGCGCAACAAGCGGGTTCACGGTCCCTATGGATAATGCCCGAATCATTGACCCTTTCTATGAATCGCTTTCGGAGCGCGGCTGTGTCGAAGACCAGCCGTAGCGCGTCGCAACGTTCGGGACCGCTGCGGCTGGTACCCCTTTGCCCCGCACACAGCCGCGCTCCGCGTGCCAATCGTTCTCATTGTTTCAGCGAATCGGAGCAAATTTGATGTCCGAAAACGGCGAGCATCTTTTTCGCGTCCGAGGTAAGATGCATCATGATTTTGAATCCGGAACATTGTTACCAGGCAGTTCTGACGCGTGACGCCCGCTTCGATGGACGCTTCTTTGTCGCCGTCAAGTCGACTGGCATCTATTGCCGCCCGATTTGCCGGGTGAAAACACCTATGCGCAAAAACTGCGAATTTTTCAGCTATGCCGCCGGGGCCGAGGCCGCCGGCTACCGGCCTTGCAAACGCTGCCGCCCCGAGCTGGCCCCCGGAAGCAGCCTCATGGAAATCAGCAGCCAACAGGCCCGCAACGCGGCCTGGCATATCGGCCAGGATTTCCTGTCGGAAAATTCCCTCGCCGGACTCGCCGCCAAACTCGGCATTACCGACCGCCAAATGCGCCGCGTCTTTCACGATGAATTTGGCGTTTCACCAGTCGAATTTTCGCAAACGCAACGCCTGCTTCTGGCTAAACAACTTCTGACCGATTCCGCCATGCCCGTCACCGACGTCGCTTACGCCAGCGGATTCAAAAGCCTGCGCCGATTCAATGCGTTATTAAAACAGCGCTATCGCGTGAGCCCAACCGAATTCCGAAAACAACAGAAAAAAGAAGCCCCGCAAAATTTCGCGGAATTTTCCTTCCGGCTGAACTATCGCCCTCCCTTCGACTGGGACCGGCTCCTGCGCTTTCTTTCGCAGCGTGTCATTCCCCATGTCGAAGCGGTGCAGGACGGAAAATATTTTCGTACCGTTCAACTGACCCGTCAAAACCGGAACGTCATTGGCCATCTCGAAGTCCGGCATGACGCCGATAAACGCATGTTGTCCGTCCGGCTTTCCGATTCGCTTCTGCCCGTCTGCGCTCCCGTTCTGGAACGGCTCAAACGGCTTTTTGATTTGTACGCGGATCCCGAAGCCATCAGTTCCGTTTTAGGGAAACTCGCCGCGCAACGGCCGGGCCTCCGGCTTCCCGGAAGCTTTGACGGCTACGAAATGGCCGTGCGCGCAATTCTCGGGCAGCAAGTCTCCGTTGCCGCCGCATGCACGCTGGCGGGCCGCCTCGCCCTCCGCTATGGCGAGCCTATACAATCGTCGGAAACGCCCTTTTCATCGCTGACCCGTTTATTTCCTGCGCCTCAAAAACTTGCCTCGGCAACTGTCGCCGACATTGGCCGCCTGGGCATCCCCGGGCAACGGGCAAAAACGCTGATTTCTTTGTCCCGGGCCGTTGCGGACGGGACTTTGCATTTGGAACCCGGCAGCCGCATCGAAGACACGCTCCAGGAACTCAATAAAATTCCCGGTATCGGCGAATGGACCGTTCAATACATCGCCATGCGCGCGCTGTCCTGGCCCGACGCGTTCCCGCATACCGATTTGGGCGTCAAAAAAGCCCTCGCGAGAAAAAATCCAAAGGAAATTTTGGAGATCGCCGAAAAATGGCGCCCCTGGCGCGCCTACGCCACTTTGCATCTCTGGGCGGGTCTAGAGAGTTTGCAAAAAGCTGTGACTGCCTGCCGCGCCGTAGCTTCTGAGCGAAGGCGGGAAAGGACAGAACTATGAAATCATATACTTATCTAAAAACAAAACTGTTGGGCGACCTAATGCTGGTCGCGAATTCCACGCACCTGGTTGGAATTTATTTTCCAAATCATAAGCACGGGCCAAAACTGCCGCGCGATTGGGAATTGAATCCAGGGCATCCGATTCTCCGGCAAACCGGTGAAGAGATTCAGGAATATCTCGATGGCAAGAGGACCAGCTTCTCGGTTCCCATTTCGTTTGAGGGGACTGGTTTCCAGCAGGAAATCTGGAGGCAAATCGCCAGGATTCCGTTCGGCCAAACCATCAGCTACAGCGAACTGGCGCGCCGGGCAAATGCGCCTAAAGCCGTCCGGGCCGCAGGAGCGGCCACCGGCAGAAATCCGCTGAGCATCATCGTTCCGTGCCATCGCGTCGTCGGCAAAAACGGAAGCATGACCGGTTTCGCCGGCGGCCTGGACCGAAAGAAAAGCCTGCTAAAAATCGAGGGCCGATAGAAACGAATCATGATACAACCCGAGCCGTCTCGGCCCGTGCCCCTTACGTCACTTTAGTCCCTTGAGTCCTTTGTGCTGGACATTCGGCGTTGGACGTTGGGCGTTCGACGTTCGACGTTTCCGGATTCTGCATTAACGCCGAACATCGAACGCCCAATGTTGATCATCAACCGATCAGCCGCTGTTGCTGGAACGCTTTTGCCTAAGGCCATTTTCACGCGCTGTTCTAACGCTGGACGTGAAAATGCGAATTAATTCATCCGACTCATTTAAGACAAAGCGCAGCGCCGGGTCACCATCCGTCCATTTCATGCGAGCAATCAACCGCGCCCAACGCCGCGTCTCGCGAAGTTCTTTGAGACAAACCCTCAATTTGTGAACGAAATCTTCGCGAGACTCGGCAGACTCGGCCTCGCCATGATTTGGATAAGGTGATGTGCCCGAACGAAGAATTTGTCCAGCAACATGATTCCCTGCGCGCGATGAAGGAAGCTTTTCCGATAAACTAATTACCGCGGTTGCAAATGCCAGCAGTCGCTCTTCCAAATCATACTTTTGCCCGGCTTGATTCCCATCGTTCAAGACCCAGGCGTCGCTGTCTTCATTTGATGTTCCGTATTCTGGTTCCATCGTTAAAATTAGTTATTCCCATTCGGCGTTCGACGTTGGGCGTTGGGCGTTCGACGTTTCTGGATTCTTTATTTCTTTATTTGCCGCCATCCAGCTTGCGCAACGCAAACGCATACGCCCCAATTGCAATCGCCTCGCTCGTGCCCAACCGTGAAATTCCAACACCAATGCGCTGCAACGAATCGTATTTGATTTTGCGTTTCGTGCCGGGAACCGTTATGGCGCGGCTTTCGCCCTTGAGGAATTTTTTCAATTGGGTTTTATCCTCAAGGTTGAAGGCCGGTTGCGGCAGGCGCCGGAACGTTTCGCCATTGGGAGCGACATAGGACTCATTTAGCTCCTCCACGAGCGCCGGCAAAAACAGCCGCCAGCCTTTCGAGAGACCGCCGCCGATGACTGTCAGGCCATCGATCAAGGCCAGCGCATTGCCCATGGCGTTTCCGGCTACTTCACCCAGTCGCCGGTACGCTTCCACGGCTGCCGCCCGATTGCCGGGCGTTTCGCCAATCGCGATTTGTTCGATCACACGCGGGTCAGGCGCGTCCGCAAAAGGAATCCCGGCTTCCTCCGAATAAACCCGCCGGATGGCCCGGATGCTCACGCCTTCTTCGACGTTCGTTTTGGCAAGGAATTTGTGCCGCGTGAGCCAGATTTGCGACGCGTTCGAGTTGTCTCCGGTGAAGAGTTCGCCGTTGCGCGTGATGCCACCGCCAAAACCGGTGCCAAATGTGACGCCAAAAAGATTTTTGTAACGCTTGGGACTGCCGGCTTTCTCAAGCAAACCATTGACGTAGGGAAGAAAACCGGCAATGGCCTCGCCATACGCGAACAACTCGCCGTCGTTATTAATGTCAACGGGCACGCGAAACGCATGTTCGAGCATGGGCCCGAGCGCTACGCCGCCGCGAAACGCGGGAAGGTTTGGCAAATCACCGATGATACCCGCGGGATAATCCGCCGGTCCCGGAAACGCAAAACTGATCGCCACCGGGGCCGTGGGGCATTGTTTTTTGATTTGGGTAAAGCCGGCGATGACGTTTGCCAGGCATTGTTTCAAATTATCCCCATTGCTCTGCGTGGTAACGGTATCCGTGATGCGTTTATTGCCGCGCATGGCGGAAAAACGGAAACTGGTGCCGCCCGCGTCGAGCGTCATCACGATGCGTGGGTCGTGGTCGTAGCCTGCCGGTTTGGAAATCATTCTCATCCTCTTAGATCGTCCTCGTCCTCGTCCTCGTCCTCGAAATTTACGATTTACGATTTACGATTTACGAGATCTACGTACAGCCCGTGTGCGCGCTCTTAAGCCGGAACCGTGCGCCCCGCGCGTCCGATTTTATGCCCAATCAATCCGTAAAAGCCGACGTAAGCATAGGCAATGAGAGGAATAATGAAAGCGGGCCGCAAGTCATGCGCCATGTCAGCGACTCGGCCTACCAATTCAGGTAATATCGCGCCGCCGAAAACCGCCATAACCAACAGCGATGAAACCTGACTTTTGAGAACACCCATGCCGTCGAGCGCCAGCGAGAAAATATTTGGCCAGCCGATGGATGTAAACAGACCGACGCCAACGACACACCAAACGGCTACCATACCCCCGAAGATAACTGCGATGGTGAGGAGTGCGACTATGGTCGCACAAAAGATAACGAGCGTGCGGCTGGCCAGTGCCCGGCCAAATTGAAATAGAAGCCAGCATAGGGCAACAAAGGGCAAATAGATTTCGAACTTGCTCCAATATTGGACAAAATTGCTTTGCCACAGTGCCAGCACATCACCCATGCTCGAACCTCCATGCATTGCGTCCAGCGGCGCGCTGACAGCCGTCCAAAGAAATAAATAGGCCAGGAGGGGCACCAGAATCAGCAACAGTTGTTTTTTGGCCTTCTGCATTTCACTTAACTCAATGGCGCCCATGAAACGGCCAATCAACATACCGCCCCAAAAGATCGAAACATATTTGCTCGCCTCGGCTTCAGGTATTCCGGCAACGTTTTTCTGGCCGAGGAAATTGATAATGGAACTGCCAATCGAAACCTCGCCGCCCACATACATAAAAATGGCAAGAACACCGAGCACAACGTGTGGATATTTGAGGGCTCCGACGCCGGGCTCCACTTTACCTTCGCCCACATGGGGCAGACGGATCATGAAGAAAATCGCGGCTAAAATTAGAAAGGCGATGCAAAACATCAGGTATGGCACTTTGACGGAATCCGCACCCTGGACGCCGGCTTTGGCAAAGTATGTAAAAATTAGAAACCCGCCGATGATCGGGCCGGTCGTTGTGCCGACGGAATTGAATGCCTGGGAAAGATTCAACCGGCTGGATGCAGTGCGTTCCGGACCTAAAATGGTGACATACGGATTTGCCGCGATTTGGAGCATGGCAAAGCCAACGCCTACGATGAACAGTCCCAGAAGAAAAAGCGGATAGGAGACGAGAGTGGCCGCCGGCCAAAACAGGCCGCTCCCAAGAGCCGAAATCAAAAGGCCGATAATAACACCGTTCTTATATCCGATTTTTGCAATGGGGTCGCCTGTAAGGGCGGAGATAGCAAAGTAGGCCAGGGAGCCGATGAAATATGCGCCGAAGAAACAGAGCTGAACAAGCATGGCTTCCGTGTAATTCAATGTGAAAGCTTCCTTGAAGCGCGGAATCAAAATGTCGTTGAAAACCGTCATGAACCCCCACATGAAAAAGAGAACGGTCATGATGGCGAAAGGTCCGCGGTAGGTTTGGCCGTTGACAGATGAAGACGCAGTCGCAGACGCGCTGGAAGTCGTTGGGCTTGGCATAGATTTTTCAGATTCTTACGCTTCCGTGAAAAAATTGCAATTCCAATCCCACCGACGTAGCGCAGGTTTCCAAACCTGCCGGTCGTACGATGTCACGCGCCGCCGAATTTCAAAAAGATTCGCTTTGTGTCACCGGTATTTCGGTCCGCCGATTTCCAAATCGGCAGCCGCCCGAACGTTGTCCCAGCAAGCATCGCGAAACAAACATAACATGGGTGCTTCTCACGAGAAAAAAGGAATTCGCCTCTAAACCTCTTTTCCTGAATTCCTGCGTTCCTCATTGTTTTTATCTGCGGCGTTTTTTGATTGCAATTCTTCTCTTTTCCGAATAATTGACCGCATGAAAAAGCAAAATTTTGAAGCCCGGACAGAAAAAATCCGCGCCGCCTTCCTCGAATTAAAAACCAGGCAGCCTGAAAAACTTAAAACGCGCCTGAACCTGTCCTGGAGCAACTGGGGCTTTGGGATGGAGCCGCTATCAGACTCGGCCGCGCGGCTGGAAAAGAGCGGAATTAAATTCATCGAGCTGCACGGCAACCATTACGGCCCGGACCTGGGCTATAAAGTTGCCGAAACAAAAAAAATCCTCGGCGATCACGGTATTCAAACGGCCGGTATATGCGGCATGTTTTCGCCCGACAACGACTTATCCAGCAATCGCGGCATTCATCGCCAGGCCGCCGTGGATTATTTGAAACGCGAACTCGAATTCGCAAAGCAGATGGGCGGCGAATATATCCTGGTCGTTCCCGGCGCGGTCGGCAGGCCGAACGCCTATGACAAATCGGAATTCGAACGCAGTGTCGCCACCCTCCAATTGGTCGCCGAGTTGTTTTCAAAAAACAAAATCAAGGCCGCCATCGAGCCCATTCGCTCCGCAGAAGTCAGTCTCGTCCACACCATCGCCGACGCCAAAAAATACATCGCCGCGGTGGGACATCACGGTATCGGGCACATCAACGGGGACGTTTACCACATGCAATCCGAGGAATCGCACATTGGCGAAGCACTGCTCGACGCCGGGGACCAATTGTTGAACCTCCACATGGCCGACAGCAATCGCTGCGCCCTGGGCGAAGGCGCGATGGACCTGGACTGCATCATCATGGCCCTCTACCTCATTGGCTTTAATACAAAAGGCCATTATGTGACCCCGGAACCGCTTGGGCCCGGCGGTGATCCATATCCGGCCATGCACGGCAAACCCGACAAAAAACTGCTCGATAAAATGGTCAGCCAAACAGCCAAATATTTCCGTCAACGCGAAGAAGAGCTTTTGGGCGTGTAGCGTCAGGCATTCATTGGTAGGGCAGAGCTGCCGCTCTGCCCAAATATTGTCACATGAGGGGACCCTTGTAGGCCCGGTGTCCTCACCGGGCACTCTCAAACACCTTCCGAACCACGAAAGAATTCCCAAAAAAAATCGCGCATTGCCCCCCTAAACCGGGATGATTGTTCGCCGTGTCAAACCATCGGACGATGATTCTCCCTCTCCCAGCGGGAGAGGGCCGGGGTGAGGGAGAATCGTTCGAAGGAGAATGTCATACGGTTCACGGAAAACCCTCTTTCGATTCCATACACATGCATTAGAACCATGAACCGTCCGCCCGCGCTTGCCGTCTTGGAGTGCGGTGGCAAGTCCGCGCGACACCGCTTTCGGACGTCGTTGGACTTTCAAACGATAATTGACGCATGTGAGGCGGCAGCTCGTCGCACATGAACGGGAGTACAGACCGCCGAGCCTGGATCAATTACGAAGCTGGCCTGCAACAGCGTTCGGAAAGCGGTGTCGCGCAGACTTGCCACCGCACTCCAGGACGCGAAGCGAGGTCTCACGAATCTTCTGGTTCTGGACGATCCACAGACTCCGCTTGCTCACACGCCCGGCTCTGCTAACTCTAACTACCATCCCATCCATTTTCAGTTTTCCATACCACACAGTTTCTGCTATTCTTCCCCACGCTATGCGGCGGTTACCTTTTCAATCGCTATTCAGAACCATCGTTTCCCGGCTTTGGCGATTCGGTTGCCTGGGCGTTTTAGCCGTGGCAATCCAGGGATATGGCTCAGACCTTACAGGCCTGGAATTCGGTCCGCCGGCCAGTTGGGTAAAGCCCCACTTTTTCAGTCTATCCAGCGCCAATGCTCCCGATCCCGGCGCTGATGACCAATTATTGTTGTTGGAACGGCAGATCAATGCGGCGGATGACGAAACCTTTTTTCATTCCGACAAACAGATTCTTACGATCGACGGTGTCCAAAACGATTCCACGCTGAAACTCGAATTCGATCCGAATTATCAGTCTTTGACATGGCACTGGGCGCGCATCTGGCGTGGTGGACAACATTTGGACCGGCTCGATACAAATCGGATTGAAGTCGTTCAACGCGAAGCCGACCTGGATGAAGCCATGTTGAATGGCGAGAAATCCGCCATATTGGTTTTGGACGACGTCCGAGTCGGGGACATCATTGATTACGCGTACTCGATACGAGGGCATAACCCCGTTTTCTCGAGCCACTTTTCCGCCGCCGTTCCCGTCGCGATGGAGCAGCCGGCGGGCCGGTTGTTAACGCGCCTGTTATGGCCCCGTAAAAAGGAGCTCTATGCCATAGGACACGGTTGCTCGGTGCAGCCGATAACGGTCACTGGCAAAGATATGATCGAATGCACATGGGATTTTCAGGATGTGCCGGCGGTCCCGGTTGAAGATTCCCTTCCGGACTGGTTCGATCCGGAGCAATGGGTCCAATTGAGCGACTCCAAAACATGGGCGCAAGTCAATCAGTGGGCGTTAAAGTTGTTCGAAAGCGCCAATGCCTCGGCATTCTCTCAGGAACTTTCCGGGAAAATTGCCGAGTGGAAACAAATTCCCAACCGGGAACAACAGATCGTGGCGGTGTTGCAATTCGTGCAGGACGACGTCCGTTATTTCGGAATTGAAATCGGCGACAGCACGGTAAAACCGGCCGATCCATCCACGGTGTTCTCTCGGCGATTCGGCGATTGCAAGGACAAGTCCCTGTTGTTTGTGACGATTCTGCGCGCACTCGGTATTGAAGCCTTCCCGGTGCTGGTAAATGCCACGGTGGGGCGCGACATCGCGAATTGGCAGCCCAGCCCGGGCGCTTTTGACCATTGCATCGCCCAAATCCAATGCGACGGCCAAATCTTTTGGCTCGACCCGACCATCAGTTACCAGCGAGGACCCCTGTCGGCGCATTTTATTCCCGACTACGGTTACGGCCTTGTGATTTCGCCGTGGACGACCGGCCTGACCCCCATTCCCCAAACCACCGGGTTGCCCGAGACGACCACAACCGAGTATTTCCGGTTGGGCATGGTGGGCCAGCCGGCAACGCTTAAAGTGGTCACCGTCACCAGTGGCCGCGACGCAGACGGCATGCGGGCGCTTTTTGCGACATCCAAACAGAGCGACATCGAAAAAATTTATACGCGCATCTATTCCGACACATACCCGGATATCACCATGACCTCGCCCATTGACGTGCAGGACAATGAGGACGAGGATTCGTTCCAAACCACCCAATATTATTCCATTAGTAATGCATGGACGCGGCCGGAACAAGGCGTCCGGAAGGTCGAATGCGAATTCTACCCGACTGCAATGGCCGGTTTGTTGAAAAAGCCCGTTGATACGGACCGAACGCTGCCACTGGGAATCGATTTCCCGGAACACCAAATCTTGCGCACTGAAGTGATTATGCCCATTGGCTGGACCGAGAGTACGGACGAGAAAACAATCACCGATCCCGCCTTCACTTTCCGAAAGCTCTATCAATCCGGCGGACGCAAAGTGGTCATGGAATACGAATACCAATCATTGGCCGATTCCGTCGCACCAGACGCATTTGGCGATTTCCTTCAGCGCATTGACCAATCCTCAAAAATGCTGGGGGACACTCTCACGTGGAGCACCGTGACCGTCATGGTTCCTCAATGACCGCAATTGCAGGCCGTGTGCCCTCACCACGGCGTTCCGGTTCACGGCCTCAATGATGTGAAACAAACATTTCCGAAGCCTGGCGCAAAAGCGAAATAACCTCTCCGTCGCTCGTCGGAAAGAACTGGTCATAGAACTGCCCGACAGCCTGAAAATCGGGGTCCTCGAACAGAACTTCCAGGTCATCGGCCACAAGGCGCAAGCGGTCGGCGGCGTTTGTCGAGGAAACGGGGGCGGCCACGATGACGCGCCTGGCGTTTTGTTTGTGGGCGGAAAGTGCGGCGACTTCCGCCGTCGCGCCCGTTGCCAAACCGTCATCGACCAGCAAAACCGATTTTCCTGTCAGCACAGGAATTTCGTGCAAATGGAATCGCTGGCGATAATCCCGGAGGCGATTTTTTTCCTCGGCAATGATTTTATCCAATTTGCCCCTTGAAACCGGATATTCGGTCAGGCACTCCTCATTGAGAAAAACGGAGTCCGGTTCAGCAAGCGCGCCCACGGCAAATTCCGGCTGTAATGGGTGCCCGATTTTGCGAACGACCAGGACGTCCAGCGGCAGCTTCAGCTCGTGAGCAACGCGCGCCGCGACGACAACCCCTCCGCGCGGCAATCCCAACACCAGATCGGCCTCGATACCGCGTTGCCGTAAATGGGTACCCAGCCGTTCCCCGGCCTCCTGACGTGAGGCGAAGATCATACCTAACCAATCGCCCATTTTGCGAAGAATGCAAATTCGTTGCGAGGGCAGGGGATGGCAGTTCAAAATAATTTGTCCACTTTCGCCGTCGGCGAACTGTTGCCTAACTAATCAGGGTTTGGCTCCGGCAACATGTTAGGCAGCATTGGATAAATCATCTATCGCCTTTTTTGCTTCCGCCAATCCGACATGGTTGATTTCACGATAGACGTGAATCGCTGCAATGCGTTCGCCAGCGCGAACCAATCGCTCGACATCTGCCATCGTCGCCTGGCCAGCTGGTGGCAAGATTCCAGAACGACGACGCACCATGCCGCGCCATGCTTTAAAGATAATAATTACCGCAACGGCTACGAATAATCCGAAGATAATCCAACGTAGTGCCATAAAATCTTTATTGCAGCTTGCGGCCTAACGCAAAACTCTGAGCCACATCCACCCGAGAATCAAGCTTTATCGCTCAGCAACATTCCTAAAGGGGTCGTAAAGGGGTCGTAAAGGGGTCGGTTCCTAGTATTGTAGTATTTGTGAATTGACGGCCAGGGCTTGTTCCCATCAGAATGTGAGGCATGGCCCGAAAGCTGCGCGTGGAATATCCAGGTGCGATTTATCATGTGATGAGTCGCGGTGACCGGCGTGAACTCATCTTTAAGGATGACCAGGACCGCCGCTGCTTTATGGATACTCTGGGAGAAGCGTGCGAGAA
>DATJTK010000177.1:0-31330 GCA_035503455.1 Candidatus Sulfotelmatobacter sp.
CGCTCTGGTGATAGTCGCTGAGAATTTGCGCGCGTTGCTCCGGCGTGTGATGGGGACGATTACTGGTCGAATTTTCCATACCCTCACTCTGACAGAACTTCCGCAGCCCTGCCTAGCCGGGGTTAGTAACACGGATACGATTGAACATCGACACGATGTCTAAAGGCGAATTTGTCACTATTTTCGTTCTCGTCGTCGTCTTTCTTGTGGTTTTGAATAAATTATTAAAGAAATGACAGGAACCAAATTTAAACCAGAAACCCCAAAAGTTGGGTTTGCGAAGAATATAGCTCCGAGTGTTTACCTGACTTCTTCCCGTTTTCGGTTCTTTTCGATCGGCGGCGTTGACGTTTACTGTATTTCTCCAACCGCTTGACGAACCACAGCGCAAGCCAGATAAGAGAAAAGATTGCCACGAGCATGCCTATCTCCAGAAGCAACCCGAGCCATGAAATTGAACCACCATGGCCGTGACTGTGGATCGCTATTGCAAATATCATTTTCTCCTCGCTCTCTTTTGCTTTTTTGGCGGCGGAGCATTGAGCACTGTTTTAAGGCGTATTCAAACTTAACGGGAACTCCTGTTAAATCAATTTTCTTTCGCTCCTCCGGAGCTTGATATACGTCGGTCGTTCAATCCCATAGCTAGCGCTATGGGCTACTTTCGCGCGCTGCTGCAGCGCATCTTGACACTGTCCTTAAAATAGGGGGGGTGACGGTTCCTCACCCGGCACCAGCAACCAAATACACAACCAGTGTCAACCAATGGAACCAACATCAAAACAATTCCCCAGTCTTGCCGACATCGAACGTGAGGTTGCCGCCGAAGGCCGCGAATGGACGCGGCAGCGGCTGCAAGAGCGATTGCAACAAGTCGCCGACCAGCACGGCGAGGTTTTTCCCCCTAAGGCAACGAAGGCGCCGAAGTCTAAGTCTGCGCAGCCAGTTCGGAGACGTAAAAGTGGTCGTTGATTACGGTCAGGATCCACAAAGCCGCAAATGGCTCTGCCCGGTGCAACGGCTTTGGGGCATGAGTGCCCACCAAAAAATGACGCCTGGCTTTGCCGAGAAGCTTTGTTTTACAGTGACGGCCACCGGCAGCTACGAGGAAGCGGCGGCGGTGGCCAGTAAATGGGGCTCTCCAGTGGATGATTCGACGTTGCACGCCCTGGTCCAGCGGATAGGCGCCAAGGCCGAAAGCCAAACCCAAGAACGAATAAAGACGCTGCCATCCGAACGCCAGCCACAACGCTCGGCCAGCCCGTTGGCGGTGCTGATGGTCGACGGTTGGCAAGTGCGTCAACGCGGGCCCGGCTGGGGAAAGAAGAAAACGCAAAAACCCCGTGTGGAATGGCACGAATCGAAGACAGGAATATTCTATCGGCATGAGCAGGCAGCACAAACCACAGGCGGCCGTGGCTTGCTGGAAGACAAAATCGTGGTCAGTTGGCAAGGTGAGCCCAGCGAACTGGGACGGAGGTTGCACTGGGAAGCATTACGCAATGGCTTGGGCCGGGCGCGCGAAACATTGTTCTTGGGCGATGGAGCGTGTTGGGTTTGGAATTTGAAAGAGGATCGATGGGCCCACGCGGCGGGTTTGCTAGACTTTTATCATGGGGGCCAGCACCTCTGGGCCTTGGGCGAGGCTTGCTGTGGCCCGGCCCAACCGCAATTGTCGCAGTGGGTCGAGCCCCGTTTACATCAATTGCGCCACGGTCTGGAGAAAAAAGTGCTCGCACAAATCCGCGAATTGAAGAAACGTCGCGGAGCCAACGGACGCGTAATCGAACGAGAGCGTAACTATTTCGCCAATCATGCCCATCGGATGAATTACCAAGCCATCGCCCGCCGAGGGTGGCCAATCGGTTCGGGAGCCGTTGAATCAGCCTGCCGACAAAAGCAATGTCGTTTCAAACGTCCCGGACAGTTCTGGACCGCCAAAGGCCTCCGTTGCCTCTGTGCCTTGGATGAAGCCCGCCGCAATCACCATTGGGACGAACTTTGGACCCAAAATTAAGAACAGTGTCAAGATGCGCCCGGACGGCTGGAAAATGACGCAATCCATTTGCATTCCCCTCAGAACCAGCATATGCTCTCTCCGTTTTTTAGTTTAGTCATTCGGAAATCAAATTGCATTTATGAAAACTACTTCTCAATTACTGCTCTCCTCTGCTGTTCCGGTTTTGCTTTTGGCCCCTGCCGCTCAAGCCCAGCTCTATCAGCCCACGACGTCATTCTTTCAAGATTACCAGCCGCCGATGCTTTACAATTGTTTCGGGTGCGGCGCCCAAAATGCCACTCCGTCGCCAGGCACCTCTGAGGTCTCCAATGGCACGCCGAATTCCGGGAATCCGAATTATTATGGGACAACGTCTTCAACTGGCCCGTTTACGTATTCCACTTCGGCCAACCTCTCCGGAAATTTTAACTCTGAGATCGGATACATCACTTGCACGGAATCGGCGTCGATGACCGCCACAGCGGCGTACGGCGCGCTCAGCGCCAGCGGCAACGCCTCCGAAACGTCGTCTCTTTCGACGGCGTATTTCGGCGATTTTACATTTAGCTCGGCCGGCCAGCCGGTGGTTCAATTCACGGACAAAATCACAATTACGCCGACGGCATCGAATCCCGTCGGTTCGTTCGTTTCGGTGAATTTCACCGATGCGTTCACGAATGAGACCACATTCTCGGTCACCGGGCCGAGCGGGCAATCGACGGCGCAATTGGTGGGCACGCTGAATGTGTCGGACATCAACGCCTACTGCGGACAAAGTTTTCAGGCCGGCAACACCTCGCAGTCGGGGTATTTCGTGCCGCTGGCGCCCTACAGCGAAAACCCGGCGGCCAATTATGTTTACGGCAATGCCACGTCGGTTTCGACGAGCGTGATGATCGAGGTGGGAGTTCCCACCACTTTTACCGGGGGGCTTTATGCCGTAGGCCAGGCGTCGGCGCTGGATGATACGAGCGAAGGGACATCGCAAGAGGGCAATCAAGTGCTCCTAAGCGGGGCGACGCAATTGTATATCAACACGGGCGGATTTAGTTACACCACAGCCAGTGGAACCATTTATCCGTCCCAACCGGGGATACCCACGCTGTATATCCAGTCGTTGGGCGGCCAAAATGTCATGCTTTATTGGCTGGCGGTTTACTCGAATTATTCACTGCAACAGACTTCCGCCCTGGGCCTTCCCGACTGGACGGCAACGACCAACGCGGTTACTTTCACCAACGAAATCAATGAAGTGTTTGTGACCGCCACGAGTAATCAAATGTTCTACCGGCTGGCTGCGCCCTGAGACATCAAACTACTGGTTCTTCTTTGTCCGAAGAAAGGTAATGACGATATTGGAGATAACCCACAATGGAAACACCGCAAACCATCCGATGTTTCCCCAGCCAGGCAATAAACAGAACGATAAAGCAGCCATGAAAAAAACCACGTTAAGTGCCTCGCCAACGAGCCAATAATAAGAAAAAAGATCGCCACGAGCAGACCGACCTCCAGAAGCAGCCCGAGCCACGTATTCGAACCGCCGTGGCCGTGACTGTGGATCGCTATCGCGAATGTCATTTTCTCCTCGCTCTCATTTCGTCTTTTGGCGGCGGAGTATTGAGTACTGTTTTTAAGGCGTCATCAAACTTAACAGGAATTTTCGATCCGTCGGCGCAGCCGTTGAAGCAGTTCCACTGACGCCTCGACCTCCGCCTTGCGAATGGAGACGCTTTCAACGTTCACACCGAGTGGAATGCCTTTTTCGCGGGCGTAGTCCCAAACCTCGGCGAAGATGCGTTCGCACAGTTCCACCGATCTCGCCAGCGGATCCGCGGCGAACTGCAGTTCATTCTCCAGCCATCGCGGAAAGGCAATGCCAAGCCACTTCATGAAAGAAAGCGTTTTCAAAGAGCCGCAGGGCGAGAACGTAAGAATGATCGGCAGAGCTGCGCCCTTCTTCTCTCGAACCGCGATAGCGTAATCGGAGAGCAGAGATTTGGTGGAGGCCACGTCGTAAACGGCCTGCGTGACGAAGAAGCAACAACCCCGCTCCGACTTGGCAAGGATTCGCTCGTGCTCATCGAGCTTGTGAGCGTGCCGCTCGGCGATCGCGATGCCACCCAGGAGAAGGTTCGGAGCATGCTGCCGTGCCAGCGCGTATGCGTCGGGCAAAGAAAGTCCAACATGCGAGCGGCGGTTGGGCGCGCCGACGAGGACCGATATTCGCGGCGTGGCGTTCACGCTTTGGAGCCAGCGCACAAATCCATCAGGGGTATCCCGGTTTACGCACCGGTAAACAATTTTCGGAGTCGCGAGAGACCCAAGATGCTCATGAGCGTAAATTTCCGGGTTCAGAGTGGGCAAAAACGGGAACGGCCGCGGCGTCGAGATCCTTTCCGTCTCGTCCTGGATGTCATAAACAATCAGGCCATCGACCGGCAATGACCCAAGCCGCGCCAATTGTTGGGCCACGATTCCTTCCAATTGGTCCGACGCCGTTGCCTGCTTCGGTGGAGCAAAGCCATAGAGGCATATTCCGGGCGCCCGAGAGGACAGTTTTTCCGCAAGTGAACTATTCATCTTATAAGTGAACTATTCATCTTATGTATGGCGACCAGCACTTTGCTTTGGGCAACTTGAACGATCAAGCCAACACTTCGCAGTGGCGGCAAAATGGCCGTCCATCTGTTCAAGAAACCCTTTATTCATGAGGGTAATGCCAATTTGAACACAGATGAAACACAGATTTTTATCCGCAGATTGCGCAGATTCCCGCAGATTGGCTCATTTCCAAATAAATCTGCGTTCATCTGCGGACGTCTCTACGTGTGTGTTCCATCAAGCCGTGTTAACGGTCGTTAACCCTTTTCCCACCTCATACCCGCTCTCAGTCACGGCAACCCAACGCTTCAACGCTTTCCTGCACCCCATTTTGCGCTTGCCCTCATTCGCGCCGAGGTTCAGCTTTGAGACAATCAAATTAAACCCTCAGTAACATCACACGTTAAAATGTTGTTGGCGCGCGGCGGTCACTTTCACGGCTTTCACAGCTACGGTGGAGGATATGGCTCTTCGGACCCGCATCCGTGGATCACGCTGTCCATCGTCGCGGTCGTCATTGCGATACTGGCGTTTGCCAGGAAATCTACGGAATAAAAAGAGACCAAGTTGGGTGTGATTTTTTATTAATGGGAGTTGGGGATTAGCCGCAGATCAGATTCGCACTATCGCGCGGCTTCGCAGTTAGCGGCAAGGTCGTGGGGCCGATATACCCAGGGCGGCGCTCGAAGACTCGCTTGCCCTGGGCTATTATCGGCCGCCCTTCCAGGGCTTTCAGTTAGTGGATTCTCCAAAATGTTGCGACCCTGTTGCGGATTTGTTGCAGATTTGTTGCGGATTAAGTCGTTGATGTTCAACGTTGTAGCGGATGTTGCGGATTTTCATACTTCATATGCACGCGAACGGGTTGGTAAATGGGGAGCGCACGCGCCCTCGCGTGCGGTTCGACCGCGCCTCGCGGTCGAACGGGACGCGCGCCACCGCGCGTCGATCGAGCGCGGTGGCGCGCCTAAGCGGTTGACGAGGCGTCAGCCGCCGCACGCGAGGGCGCGTGCGCTCCCTGCCAGTTTATGACTTTTTGATTTGACCGCCCGGTCACGGTTTTGACATATTTTGACTATTCACGTTTTCCGAAGCAGGAGCTGCAACCATCCGTGAATGTGTTTGGGGTGAACGCTGTCACTTTATGTCTGAGTCGTATATCCAAAATCTTTTTGCCGACCGCATCGGCGGCAGTCAATACGGGAAATCTCAAAATATTTACAAGTTTGAGAAGATTAAACGAGCCAAACGCGCGGCCATGGCGCTGAATCCGGACGCCGAAATCATCGACATGGGCGTGGGCGAACCGGATGAAATGGCGTTTCCGGAAGTGGTTGCGAAACTTTGCGTGGAAGCGGCCAGGCCTGAGAATCGGGGTTATTCGGACAACGGCGACGCCGTGCTCAAACAAGCCGCGGCGCGTTACATGGACTCCGTGTTCGGTGTGAGCGGGATCAATCCCGACACCGAAGTCATTCATTCGATCGGCAGCAAGGCGGCACTTTCCATTCTGCCCGCGGCCCTTATCAATCCCGGCGATTTTGTCCTGATGACAGTGCCGGGTTACCCGGTTTTCGGCACGCATTCGCGCTATTACGGCGGCCTTGTCTATAACCTGAAATTGACCGCGGAAAATAATTTTCTGCCCGATTTGGACGCCATTCCCGGTGAAGTATTGCGAAAATCGAAAGTGTTGGTCCTGAATTATCCCAACAATCCCACAGGCGCGTCGGCCACGCCGGAATTCTTCGGGCGGGCGGTTGAATTTGCGAAAAAGAACAACATTATCGTGATTCATGACGCCGCATACGCCGGACTGATTTTTGACGGCAAACCGCTGAGCTTTTTGGCGACGCCCGGCGCCAAAGACGTGGGCATCGAACTGCATTCGGTCAGCAAATCGTATAACATGACGGGCTGGCGCTGCGGATTTGTGACGGGCCATCCGCTGCTGGTGAAAGCATACGGGGACGTGAAGGACAATACCGATTCGGGCCAGTTTCTGGCGATTCAACATGCATCGGCCTATTGCCTGGATCATCCGGAAATCACCGCGAAAATTGCCGCGAAATATTCCCGGCGCATGGACGGCCTTGTCCAGGCGTTGCGCGGCGCGGGATTTGACGCGAAGAAGCCGCGTGGTTCATTCTTTCTGTACGTCAAAGCGCCGCGCAGCGCGCGGCTTAGCGGCGGCAATCACATTGAGTTTGGCAATGCCGAAGACGTGTCCCAATGGCTCATCACAGAAAAATTTCTCTCGACTGTTCCGTGGGATGATGCCGGCGCCGCGTTACGCTTCAGCGTGACGTTTGCGGCCAAGGACCTTGCGGACGAAAAACGGATTTTGGAAGAAATCGGACGGCGATTGGGCAGCGTGAAATTTGAGTTTTGACCGTTGGTAGAACACGGCGCGCTGCGCCGTGTAGCGCCGCGGGCAGCGGCGCAACAAGTGGGATCATCGTCCCCAATGCATACGAATCCAATCGAAACAGAACTTTCCAGTCGGACCACTTTAAAGCGTCAATCGCCACTTGAAAATCCAACGCCGTCCGAAAGCGGTGTCGCGCGGACTTGCCACCGCACTCCAAGACGGCAAGCGCGCAATGGAAGGTCCATGGTCCAAATTTCATCCGTTCCGCTTCGAAAGAAGGTAATCGGCACGCCTGAGTCCCATAGGAGTTATCTGTGGCCAAATAAATTTTTTGGGCCACATTATGAACAGCCATGCAAACGCTTCGGTTTCCAACGGCATTTCTTTTGGGTTGCGCGACGGTGTTTGTTATCGCCGTAGCGGCAACTGTCCATTTCTGCGGTTCCATGGCAGGCGGCATGGATATGCCGGGCGGCTGGACAATGTCCATGATGTGGATGGCCATGCCCGGTTACACATGGACGGGGTCGGCGGCGATGTTTTTGCTGATGTGGCTGGTCATGATGGTGGCGATGATGCTGCCATCGGCCCTGCCAATGCTGCTGAAAATCCGGCAATCCACGGGACATTTTGAAATGCCGGCCCTCGTCGCGGCGGCGGGCTTTTTCTTTGTGTGGATGGTCATTGGCGCGGTGGTGTACGGAGCGGGCGTGTGGTACGCGATGGAGACAATGCGCATGGATTGGTTGAGCCGGATAACGCCGCTGCTTTCGGGCGCGGTGCTTATTCTCTGCGGAGTTGTCCAGTTCACCCCGTGGAAATTGACGAAGTTGCGGCAATGCCGTGCGCCGGACTGCGGGATGTTGCAGAAGGGCGGCGCGGTTGCCGGCGGCTGGCGCTATGGAGTGAAACAGGGAATGGCTTGTTGTCTCTGCTGCGCCGGTCCCATGCTTGCGATGCTTGTGCTCGGTGCGATGAATCTGATGGTGATGGTTGCAGTGTCAGGTGTTATCGCGGCTGAGAAACTTTTGCCGTGGCCGCAAAAGGTTGTGCGTGTTTTTGGGGTAGTGGCTTTGCTCGTCGGAGTGGGGATAGTTGGGAGAAGCCTCGCGGGATTGGATTAATGGATTTTTGGATTTTTGGATTGGTGCAGCCAAAAACGTAGCGCAGGTTTCCAAACCTGCCGTATCGCGGGTTTCTAAACCCGCTGACCGTGCGGCGTGGTACGATCAGCCACTGAACACTACTGACGTAAAAACGGATCTTTTTGAAATTCGGCGGTGCATGACGTCGTACGACCAGCGGGTTTGGAAACCCGCGATACAGCAGACTTGGAAGTCTGCGCTACGGCTACGGGCCCTGGGCGGCGTTGACTCTTCGTCGCAGTTCCGTCTCAAAACGCATGGCCTCTTCCTTCGACGGAAATGCCCTGAAGGGAATGTAATGAAAATGAAACCCGGACACATATACGAACAGGGCGGCTCGTGAGGTAGTTATTTTGTGCAGGCCATTCCAACGATGCAGCGATTCATTGACTGATGTCTTTTCCATCAGGCCTTCCTCTCTGATTTCAATGACGTGTTCCCCAATGACTCCGCGTTGCCCGACGGCAAAAAGCATCATTACCAGAAAAGCAATCATAACGACCGTCAATAGAAGAGCCATGTGAGCCATTCCGACTAAACTATCAACAAGAAAATCGCCCAATGAAAATTCAGTGCCGGGAGGGGTTTGATACGTCAATACGGGAACTACGACAGCCAGAAGCATCAAAGCCATCGTTGGTTTGTTATGAAGGAGAAGCCAAAACCAAGCTCGAAAGAGATCCCATCTGTCGATTGAATATCGGACCGAATTCCGAATAACGGGAGGCGGGTCTGGGGTATTCATCTGCCGAATGCCCGAAAATAAGGCGACGGGGAGCGTGAGGGCAACAGGAAAATCTGCTGGGAAATTGATCCGTTTATCGAGGACGAGGACGGGGACGATTCCCCCCTGCCCTTATTGCGTCGAATGAACCACGATATCATCCGAGGTCCACATGATGCGATCCGGACCGGCGGAATGGATTTCGGTGTCGGAGCCGGAGATCTGGTGGAAAAAATAGGGTGTGCCCCATGGGTCCACCATTTCGCCGTTCCCGTTAATCATCATTCCGGCATCGGCGCTGATAAAATCAATGTGCTTTGGGTTTTTGCCGCTCAATTCACTGGTGATTTCCTGGTTGTCGCCGACGGGATTGCCGCCAAACATCTGGCCGTATTGGCGGATGGCGCGGCTGACGTTTTGCAGGACGGTGGCGGGTTCAATGTTGGTGAACTGCAACGGTGAGGGCGGCCCGGCGGGCGGAATTACAATCGAAACAGCGCCCATGCCCGAATTGTCCTGGCGCGGGCGCACACGGGCAAAGTTGGATTCGATGATGGCCACCGTATTGTTGTTTTGACTGGATAGCGCGCGGGCCACGGCGGCGTTCTGCGCTTCGACGGATTTTTGAGCGGATGCGGCCGGCGCGGACTTATGGGTTGAGAGGAGAAACCAAACAGCAATTGCAACCGCGACGCCCAAAACGAGGCCAACCCATTTCTTCATATGAAACCGAGATTCGACGAGGAAAACCGGCTGAGATTCGGGAATACGGTGGCCAGATTGTCCGCATCCACGCCAAACCAGGTGGCGAGCGTGGCGAAATATTGGTCAATAGCGGTGGTGGGAATCCAGCGTCCGGTGCCGGTATCATTCGGACCGTTGATGACTTGCGCGGGAAATTGGCCGTAGGTCATTTGCCCTTTAACCGCTCCGCCAAGAATCAGGTGATGGCTGCCCCAGCCGTGGTCGCTGCCTTCACCGTTGCTGGGAAACGTGCGGCTGAAATCGCTGCACGTAAAGCTGGTGACACTGTCTGACAAACCGAGTTGTTCCATCGCGCGCTCGAAGGCATACATGGACTGGCTCAACTCCGCAAGCAGGTTTGTATGCGCGCCCAGGAGGACATCACTTGGATCGTTTGCCGTGTAATCCGTCTGGCCGGTGTGCAGGTCGTAGCCGCCGACCTGCACGAAGAAAATCTGGCGCAGCATCCCGAAGCCGCCCTTGTTTAACGGCGTGTTGCCCGCGGCTATCAGCCGCGCGACCATTTCCAGTTGCGGGCTTAAGGTGGACGTGAATGCCGTGCCGCCTTCGGGAGGCTTGATGGTTGCCGGAAAGGGATTGGTCCAAAACGTCGCGGAAGCGGTGTTGGAAATGGCGGCGTTGAGCAGCGTTGCGTTGTTGACGGCCTGCTCCACGACGCCCGCATAAGCCTGGGCCTGCAGATTCGTGTAAGGCAGGCCCAAAATATTCATCAGCGTCGGCAAGCGATTCGTGCTGGCGCCGCCGGAAGGCGTGCCTGGCAGGGACAACGAAACTGCGCCGCTGGTGGAGACGGAATATTGGGAGACGATGTTTCCCACTTCAAATGTGTTTGCGCCGGCGAGCGTGACCATGAGCGAAATGGGCGCATTGGGCTGCACTGAATTCAGCAAATCCGCAACGCGCCCGCCCCAGCCGGTGGTCGGGGGCTGATCGGGAATTGACGTCTGCCACTGCGTCTGCTGGTCGGCGTGCGAGAACAGTTGCGGCGGTTGTTCGACGGTGCCCGCAAGATACTGCGCGCGTGTGATGGGATAGACCAGCGTGCCGGTGTTGAACAAAAACGCCAGCTTGCCTTCCCCGAACAGCGTCTGCAGTTCCGGACAACTCGGGTGCAGGCCGTAGGTGTTGCCATCGGGATTGAGCGAGGTGACGCCCAGGATGGCGCTTTGCGGTATCGCAAGCACCGGGGTGCGAATGGCGGCGTAATTGGCGTATTGAGATTGGATCGTGGGAATGATGAGGTTGTTCGAATCATTGCCGCCCTGTAGAAAAATGCAGACCAGCGCCTTGTAACTGGAAATGTCGGATTGCGCGACCGCGGCATTCATGAAACGCAATTGGCTGATGGCCGAGGTCATCGCGAGGGTCCCGACCCCAGCGCACGCCGCGCGCCGCAAAAATTGGCGGCGCGAAATATTCGAAAAGTCGTTCTGGTTTTTCCTGCTCATATTATTTTTGAATGACATAGTCTGGCGAACTGGAGATTAAATGAATCACGGCCCGCACGCGGTCGCGTATTTGGGTCTGAGTCGGCGGAGTGCTGTAGGTGAAATTCGTGGTATTGGCGACATAGCTGACGATGTTCGATTGCGCGGCGGCGGACAATTCTCCGGCGGCCAGATAAGTATTCAAGGCACTCACCAGCGAGGGAATGCCCGCATTCGAGGTATAATTGGTCGTCATCCAGGGCGCGATATCCAGGACAATCGAGCCGTTTCCGCCGGTAAAACTGCTGAGGCCGTTCGTATTTCCCGTGTTGTTCAAAAGGCCGCCTTCGATAAAATTCATTTGCAGGGCGACACCGCTGGCTGTGGTCAATTGAAATTCCGGGGTCGTCATGCCTGCGGACGCCAAAGCGCCGGGAAATTCGTAGCCGGGATAGAAGAAATTGAAGACGGTCGGCGAACGCAACGGCGATTGCGAAAGGCTCGCTGTCGCGCCGGTATCCGTGTAATCCATGTTCCAGGTGCTCTGCTGAATCACGACGGTTCCGGAACGCGTCAGTATGGGCGCCTGCAAACCATAAACCGAGAGACCGTCTTCGGTTTGATTTTTGGACGTCGCCGCGATCACCGTGAACTCCGTTGAATTGGGCACGGCGGCAACCTGATAAACTCCGCTCGAAGCCGAACCGGACGTGAAATTGATATACACGCTGTCGCCCACCACCAGGCCGTGCGGTCCGGTCGTGGTGATAACGATGTTCGTCCCGGTTTGCGTATAGCCGCCCACGGACAATTTCGGCAACAAACAACTGCCGGAGGTCTGCGCCAAATTGAGCGTGCCTACGGTGAAATGCGCCGTATCGATGATGTTGGAAACTGTGTACAGACCGCTCGACGCTTCGCCGGTCGTAAACTTGAGGTAGACGGGATTGTTGCTGGCCAGTCCGTTGCCGGAAAATGACAGGGTGATGACGCCGTTGGTCTGGCCGTAGGTCCCGACCAGAAGTTGCGGGGCGGTGATTGTCAGGGTGGTCTGGCTGGGCGCCGTGACGGAGTAACCCTGGGTAGTCGGCGCCGGGTTTCCCGATGTATCGGTGAAAATCATGTAGGCGGTGTCGCCATTATTCATCATGTGCGGACTGGCAGTCGTGATGGTAATGGTCTGGTTGGTGGTCTCGCTATAGGTCCCGCTGACCGTGGGCGGCGAGGGAAATGCGCGGGCCAGTTCGGTGGCGCGAATCAATGGCTCGCGTTCCTTGCCATAGGTCGGTTGCGGAATCATGTCCGGGCTGCGCGCTTCGTAATCGAGCAGGATTGCCTGGATGACAGCCTGCATATTGCCGCGAACGCCCGTGCCGTCGTTGTCGAATGCCTGCGCGACGCGATAGACATAGTCACGGCTGGGATTGCTCGTGACAAGCCGCTGAATCAGTTCGCGGCAGATAAACGGCCCAACGTTTGGATTATTGAATATGCCGTCCAAAGCCTGCTCCAAATTCTGTGAACAATAGGCGCCATTGGTCGTGGACGGAACCAGTTGGTTTCCGTACGCGGGAGGCAATACGACATTGTCCAAAATCAGCTTGGAGTTGACATCATGATGGGAAGGCACGAGCACCATGGGATTGGTCCCGTTATAGGCCGGATTCCAATTTGATGGCAGCAGGCCGTTGGCCTGGTTGGTTTGATAATAGTTCCAGCCGGTGAACACGGCGGCATAACCCTCGATTTCGTTCTGACCGTAGGTCGGCACGAGATTGTCCTGCGAATTCAAGACCAGCGAGCCATCCGGCCATAGCCGGTTTAGTCCAATGGAAAACAATTGCTGGACCTCGCGGGCATAATTTTCATCTGCATGCAACCCTGTGATTTCGCTGCCGGCGTTGTTGCCCAGCATTCCCAGGTACGTGCCCATGGCCGGGTGCAGCGTGACGTCTTCGAGCAGCGTGCGGTAATTGCCGAACGCATTGTCCACCAGCATGTCGTAGTACGAGGAAAGCTCGTCCGCATGATTTTCCAGCGTGCCATTTTCGGACACGACGAAAATTTCGCTCAAGGCAAACGCGACGCGCTGGCGCAATTGGTCGGGCGCCGTCACAGAGTTAAGCCACCATGAATTAAACCAATCGTCGCTTGGATAGCCGTCGGTCGGATTTGCAGAGGCATTGGCCACGACGTTGCTGAGGGCGTGGGTTGGCGGAATCAGGAATTGATTGCTGATCCAGCCCGCGTAACCCAGCGCCTGGACCGAGGCGATGTCATTGGAGTTCACGCCGAAGCTCGCCTGGGTCAGGAACCGCACCGCTTCGTTGGGGTTTGCTGAATCATCCGTCCATGCGGGCGGAGCCGGCGGCGGGGTAAAGGTCTGCGAACCGTCGGCGAGCGTGAAATGGCCGCCGATCTCGCCATTCGCAAACGCCGTGCTTTCAATCACGATGGAAGCCTTGCCTTCGGCGATGATTTGAAGGATGTCATTTGTCTCCAACGGCCCGGTATTTTTGATGTTCCATAAATAAGTGCCGTTGGGCTGCGGTTTGGCCGCGGAAATATCGAAAATCAATTCGCCCGGGTCATTCTCATAGGGATCGGAATTAATGGATTCGCCCGTGGGATTTCCCACCAGATTCGTAATCGTGAAGCTTAAGGTGGCTTGCGTGCCCGCGGCATTGACGCGCAACGTCGCTGAGCCGACGCCTTCGCTCACCACGCCCGGCAGCGCGAGCAGGTTTGCGGAGTAGAGCGTGCCGGGAGCGTTTGCCGACAGCGGCGGATAATAACGCGACAACAGGTAACCCGGCACAACACCGGCAGGATTATTGTTCGTCCCGGTCGGGTCCTGCAGCCATGACACCGACCAATTGTCATTGGTGCCAACGCCCGCCTTGTGGAGAATCTCGATGTAATACTGCTGCCCTGCCGTCAACGAAAGCCAGCCGGATTGTTGAGACGATTGCAAATTATATTGGCCGGGCGACGTTCCATTTTGACCGGGCGCCGTTGGATTGTTGGTCGGCGTGACCCACGCGCGCAGCACCCCGTTCACCTGATTATTGTCGTCCGAAATCCAAAGTTGCGCCGAATCGCTGCCGGCTATCCAAAAGTAATAATTGCCAGTGACCGGCGCCGTGAAATAGCCCTGGATGCGTTCGCCGTAGTTGTCGCCGTAATTGGTGATGCCCTGGAGACTGCCCAGGATGTTCGTAAAGTTCGCGGGCGTGTCCAATGGAATATCGCTGACATTGGTCCCGGGCACGTTGGTCCAAATCTCCTGCACGACCGAACTGCCGGTGTTCAGGACGACGATGTTCAGCACGGATGCGCCCACACCCACGAGGTTGCTGGCCGTGAGCGTGACATTGAAACTGCCCGCGAGGTTTGGGATGCCGCTGATGACGCCGTTCGTGTTGTTGAATGCCAGCCCGGGCGGCAGGCCGGCGGCCGTGAAACCGAGCGGCGTGTTCGCGCCGGTGACCGTGAACGTAAACGGCTGGCCAAGGAACGCCACCGCGCTCAACGCGCTGGTGATAACGGCCGGAGCGTTGGATGTGCCGGGGACGAAACTATTTGTCGGGTACAGGCACGAGTTTGGAATGATTTGCTCCGGCTGGGTCGGGCTGTACCAATACAGATGTGCCTGGCCCACGCCGGCGGTTTTCAGGTAGTCGAGCCTGATATTATAACGCGTGCCGGCTTGCAGCGTGATATCGTTGGTCCAGGTCGTCAGGCCCTGCGACTGCCATTTGTTAATCAATAACTGGTTATTCACCCACAGCATGCAGCCGGCTTCGCTTTGGACGGCAAAGAAATACGTCTCCGAAAATTGCGGCTGCACTTGTCCGGTCCAACGCACTGTGTAAAGGCCATTGCTCAGGTCCGGCGACGTGCCATTGGTCCAATCGAAGTCGATGTCCGGGTCAACCCGTGTGAGAAACAGGTTCGTAGGATTGAAATTGGCCGCATTTGTGTAGGTAGTGCTCGAATTGGTGTAATATTGGCCGAGCAATCCCGTGCCGAACCCGGTGGGCGAGGGATAAATCACGACGGCGGCATTGCTTTCCGTACCGAGGGTATAATTTGTTCCCGCCAACAAGTCCAGTTCCGCAATGGCCGGTGTTTGGAGATTTGTATTTGCGAGAGGCGTGACAGTAATTGTCGCGGAACTGGTTCCTACGGGCAATGTCACGGACGCCGGGAGATTGCTGTAATCCACGCCCGCCGTCGCGAAACCGGCGCCCGGTCCGCCCGCGCCCAGTTTTACCGTGATCGAATCCAGCGGAAAACCGCCGCGCGTAATGGTGAACAAGCCTGTGCCAGGCGGTTTTGCGCCGGGATCGGGTTCCGTCGCTGCCGGAACCGAGGCCGCGATGGTGATGACATTTTGCGAGGCCAGCATGTTCGTCACGTATTCGTAATCGCTCATCGCCGCGCCGTTGAAGTCTTCCTGGCCGTTGCTGTAGGCGTTGGTGGGGCTGAGGCCAAGCGCGATTTTTTCCCAATCGTTCATCAGGCCCGTGCCGTCAGAATCCACGTCTGAAATTCCCACGCGATAGTATTTCATCACCGGACCGAATGTTCCGGTCAAAGTGATATTCGTGCCGGACAACGCTTCCATGTTGGTTTCGGTCACCCATGTGGGATTGGCCAGATTAGTGGTGCTCAGCAGCGTGTACATTTTCCCCAGCGCGCACGGCAAGGTCACTGAAAAATTCGTGGGCGAAGAGAAACACGTCGGGATATAGGGAAAAGAATGGGGATTGAATGGATCCGTGGCGGCAATCGCCTCCTGCCAATTCACAAAACCGTCGCCGTCAGGGTCTGTGTCCGGGCTGATGCCGTAAGCATTATACATCCATTCCCAGATGACGCTCATTCCATTGTTATTTAAGCCATTCACCTGGGCCATAACGCTTGTGGCAACGGATAGAAGAATGGCGGTGAAAATGACACAATACCCATTCGGAAGAACCCGCCCACAAATTGAGGACCTCGAACTCATTTGCCAAAACTTTTAGAATCGTTAACAGCTTCTCAATAGTCACAGTAAAAGTCAAATGACAAAACTGCGAAAGCTCAATTATTAGCTGGAAGAATGACCGTGGAAACATTCTGGCCAGATTTGGTTTAGCTCAATCTGCCCGATAAAATTCTTCGAACCATTTTTCCGGATCAGAACAAAATTCAACCCTTTCCCCCCGCCATTCGAATCTCACCGCCCGGGCGTGTAGCGCCTGATGCGGCAATATCAACGTCCGTTTCTGCTCTTCGTTCAACCGTCCTTCGACCAGTGCCAAATATAAATCCTCATCTCCTCCGTAGATTTTGTCCCCGACGATAGGATGGCCCAGGTGCGCCAGGTGAATTCGAATCTGATGCTTGCGGCCCGTGCGGGGCAGGACGCGCAATAAAGAAAATGCGCGAGGTTCTCCTTCGGCGTTGACCTGCTTAAAAAATTTGCGCGCTACAGAAAATTCCGTCTGCGACGGCAATCCATCCGCGCGGACACAATCCTTGATGGCGACCCGGCTCGCTTCATCCTTTCCCAACGGCGCATCAATGGTCCCCTGCTCTGCGCCCATGTGTCCATGGACGATGGCCAGATACTCTTTTTCCACTTCGCGACTTTCCCATAGCCGCCGCAATTCCAGCGCGGCAGCGTCGGTTTTAGCCGCGAGCGTGACGCCGCTGGTCTCGCGGTCCAGGCGGTTGACGAGGTGCGGACGCGAGTCGGCGCCCAAATGAAGCCGAACGCGTCCGATGAGACTGGACATCGGGCCATCCTTGCTCGGATGACAGACCAACCCCGCAGGTTTATTAAGCACCAGCAGTTCGGCGTCTTCGTGGACGATGTTTAACAGCTTTTCCACGTGGCCAGGCCCTTAGAAGAGCTGCCAACACGCCACACCGGCATCCTTTTCAAATGCAATGATTGATTCAGCGTGGTCCCGAAATTTTTTTTCGACGACGTCGGTCGGCTCATTTCCGCAGCGAAGCCAAATGACCTTAGGTGGCGGACCAAACAACGCGGCCATGTCCGCAAAATCTGAATCTTTCGAAACAACCGTGAAGCCGTTGGCTTTGGCAAAATCCCAAATGGCGCGATCGTCGGCAAACTCGAGCCCCGCCAGGCGAACCTGATCGGAACCAGGAAATAGATCAGCCAGCCGCTCGCAAAGTTTGAAGCTCAGGTTCTGGTCGAACAACAGCTTCATGCAGCGGTTAACATTCTGCGTTCACGGTCAGCAGCATAGGCAAGACAGGCTCGAATGTCCTCCTCAGTCAATTCCGGATAATCGCTCAGGATTTGCTCGTGAGACATTCCTGCCGCCAACCAGCCCAGCACATCCCCTACGGTAATCCGCATCCGGCGGATGCACA
This sequence comes from Candidatus Sulfotelmatobacter sp., assembly GCA_035503455.1. GTDB lineage: Bacteria > Verrucomicrobiota > Verrucomicrobiia > Limisphaerales > UBA11358 > UBA11358. Next base: position 17,429 of record DATJTK010000177.1, read on the forward strand.
GTCGCCCACCGCGCTTACCCGGCTCAATCGTGATGATGTTCTGGTAGTTCATGATGGCAGATCATTCTAGCACGTCCCCCATCGCATTGGCAATTGGCTTGCACAAAACAGCCGATAAACCTCATAATTCATTCAACAAAGCGACGTTCCCGCAGAAAATCAAACATTTATGGAACAGACAATCGCCGTGATCCTCCTGGCCGTTGTTTGTGTCCCCATCGGTTTCGCCATTTGGTTGATTTCCAAATTGATTCGGACCGGCGAGCAGATTGAGGAACTGTCGCGCCGGATTAATACGCTCGAATCGGAAACGGCGCGTCTCCGGCAACTGCAGGAGCGCGAATCCGCGCGACCGCCCCAACCGCCGCCAAAACCAATCATCATTCCGGAACCCATCATCACACCCGAAAGACAGCCACCTGTCCCGCCGCCGATTCCGACCATCCCCGAACCGCCTCCCGTCTATGCCGAACATAGCCGCGCGCGTGTATTCGCTGAACAGGGTCACGTGCCGGGGCAAGCGATCCCCCCGGTGGAACCTCCGCCAACGATTGGCCCCGAGCCCGCGTACAAGCCCGGGCCAAAAATTAATTGGGAGCAGTTCATGGGGGTCAAAGGATTTGCGTGGGTCGGCGGTTTTGCATTGTTCCTGGGCGTGACATTCTTCATCAAATACGCCTTCGACAATAACCTCATCCCGCCGTTCGTTCGCGTGGCCATCGGTTTTCTTGCCGGGCTTGGCCTGGTGGCTGGCGGCGTGGTGATGTCGCGAAAAAACTTTCCGGCGCTCTCTCAAACGCTGTGCGCGACCGGCGTGGTCATTCTCTATGCCGTCACGTTTGCGTGCCACTCGATTTATCATTTTCAATTTTTCGCGCTGGTACCCACGTTTTTGCTCATGGCGGTCATTACCACCGCCGCATTTCTCCTGGCCGTTCGCCTGGACGCGCTTGTGGTGGCCATACTCGGAATGCTCGGCGGCTTTCTCACGCCGCTGTTGCTGTCCACCGGACAAGACAATCCTTCGGCTCTTTTCGGTTACATCGCCATTCTCGACGCGGGATTGATCGTTGTCGCATTGAATAAGCGCTGGCATTTCCTCGTGGCTCTCGCCGCGCTGGGCACGGCGTTCATGCAAATCGGCTGGGCCGCGGAATTTTTTGTGCCGGGCCAGTATTTTCAGGACAACAACATTTTTGTCGCGTTCGCCGTGCTGCTGGGTTTCAACGCGCTTTGGCTCGCAGCCGGCGTTTGGGCGAAGCGCCGCGGCCAAAATAATCCCTGGCTTTCAGGTTCGGCGCTCGGTCTCGTGGCCGTTACTTTCGCGTTTACCGCGTGGTTTTTAAATTTTCCGTCCCTTGCCGCCCGGCCATGGCTCATGTTCAGTTTCGTTTTCATCGTAGATCTCATCGCAATCGCGCTCACGCTGCTGGATGAAGCGATTCCCGTCGCGCAAACGATTTCCGGGTTGGCCGTCTTTGCGCTGCTTGGGATTTGGACGCAAACGTCTTTGTCCAACGATTTGCTGATTCCCGCCCTCACGTTTTATTTCATTTTTGCTGTCCTGCATTCCGCCCTCCCGGCGCTGCTCCAGTGGCGGCGCGGCGGTGCTCCGGCCCGAAATTGGGAAGCGCACCTGTTTCCCATTTTCTCGCTTGCGCTCGTGCTTGTGCCGATTTTCAGGTTTGAAGAATTGTCCTTCATTGTCTGGCCGTTTATTTTGATCGTGGATTTGCTCGCCATCCTGCTTGCGGCGGTCACGGCCACGCTCCTGCCGGTCATCGCGGTATTTTTATTAACGCTCGCCGCCGTGGGCGCCCTGATTTTCAAGATTCCCGACCAAATGACCGGCACGCCACTCCCGTTCTCACTATTCGGGGTGTTCATCATCCTCTTCGTTGGCGCGAGTATCTGGCTGGTGAAAAAATTCGTTCCAAACGCCGCAACGGCTGGAATCCGATTCGGCGGCAATCCCGGCTCTCCCGCCGACGTCGCAGCCGTGCTTCCGGCGTGCTCCATTGTTCTGCCGTTTTTGCTGCTCATTATGGCTACGATGCGATTGCAATTGATCAATCCCTCGCCGGTCTTCGTCCTGGCGCTGCTGTTGGTCATTCTGCTCCTGGGCGTCACGAAGTTATTTTCCGTGGAATGGATGCCGGCCATCGGCCTCATCTGCCTGACGTCGCTGGAATGCGCGTGGCATTTGAAGGACTTTGACCCGACAAACCCGGGCCAGCCGCTGAATTTAATCCTCGCGTGGTATTTGATCTTTTTCGCGGCATTCGCCGTGTTCCCATTCTTATGGATCCGACAATTTGAAAATAAAGTCGTTCCGTGGGCGGCGTCGGCCATGGTCGCGGTGCCGCAATTCTTTTTGGTCTATCACTTCGTCAAAGTTGTTTGGCCAAATGACTTCATGGGACTGCTGCCGGCGGCCTTTGCGATTCCCGGATTGCTCGGTCTTGCCATCGTCCTGAAAACCATTTCCGCTGAAAATAAATCGCGCATGGCGCAACAGGCGTGGTTCGGCGGCGTGGCGCTGTTTTTCATCACGCTCATTTTTCCAATTCAATTTGAAAAGGAATGGATCACGCTCGGATGGGCTCTCGAAGGCGCGGCGTTGCTTTGGCTGTTTCATCGCGTGCCGCATCCGGGTTTGCGGGCGGTCGGATTTTTCCTGCTCATAGCGGCTTTTGCGCGGCTGGCGGTGAATCCCGCTGTGCTCGGGTATCATCCGCGTTCCAATATGCCGATTCTGAACTGGTATCTTTACTCCTACGGCATCGTTACTGTTGCCTTGTTCGCAGGCGCCCGTTTGCTGGCCCCGCCGCGGAACAAAGTCCTGGAGATAAACGCGCCGCCCATTCTCGCCGCGCTCGGAACCGTGCTCGCGTTCCTGCTCTTGAACATCGAAATCGCGGATTATTTTAGCGAGCCGGGTTCCACGCTCACGTTTGAATTCAGCGGCAACTTCGCCCGCGACATGACCTATTCCATCGCCTGGGCCTTGTTCGCGCTCGTGTTGCTCATCTTCGGCATTGTCAAAAACAGCGCCGCCACGCGTTATTCAGCCATGGGCTTGCTTTGCGTGACGCTGCTCAAATTGTTCTTCCATGACCTTGCGCAACTCGGCCAGCTTTATCGTATCGCCGCGTTTATCTGCGTGGCTGTGATCGCCATGCTCGCGTCGTTTGCGTATCAAAAGTTTTTTTCGGCGCTCGGGAAGAAGCAATCGAAGAATGAGACGCCGGCGAATTCCTAAAGATAGAAGGTATAAATTTGAATGCGGTTGCCAATACCAAAGACCTCGGTTAAAGAATACGATTAACAATGGGATTTGATTGCACACTCCACGCCGTAGATGAAATGGAGATCAGCGGACGCTCGCGCCCGCGCTTGTTTCCGGTGTGGCCCCGAAAAAAGCTTTTTCGGGCCGCGACAAGACGCTGTGGACTCAAACGATGAAGGCCCTGGCCAAAGAATCGCCCGACACCGCTGCCTCTATCGTCTGCCAATTGGCTTTGATTTTTGCCTCCAAATCTCACCCCTATCATTATGAGCGAGGCTTCGCTCTTTCTTTGTGGCCTGAGCTGTCCGGCGACCGTTGCGCGACCTTTCCAACGGAATTAACCGAGTCTCCAGAATCCTTGTTCAGTGATTTGGTGGGAAAATGTCCGCAGTTGAGCGGAAAGTTTCCGACCGATTTTACCGGCAACTGGAGCACCGGCAAATTCATCCCGGCCAAGAAAGTTTCTAAAGCTCTCCAATGGGTTGAAACCCGTGTAAAGCAGTACGCCGAGGGCGACCAAAGGTTGTTCCGCGGCCTGTTGCTGGTGCTGCGACATTGCGCAACGCAGAAACTGGCTTATTGGGAGGCGACTGATTTGCCGGTCGCGCTGGCGAAAATGGCTCCCGAAGTTGATGAAAAACAGCGCGCAAAGCGGGCATTCAAATGGCCGGAAGACGGATGTTCATTCGTTTGTCGCCACGGGAATATATTTGTTTGCAGTAGAGACGACCAAAACCGGACTGCCATAGCCGATTTTTCCGTTTGGCCGCCGTCTGTCCATTGGCTCCGTGAATATGCAATTGATGCCGCGTTCTCTCCTTCCGGCAAATTCGTGACTGTCGCAGCCGAGCCGGACAAATACTTTTATACCGTTCGCCTGCGCTCCGGCCCAACCGACAAAAAGTTCGACGTGCTGGCCCTTCCTGGCCCCCGTGTGCGCGGCGAAAATGGATACAAACATTGTGCATTTTTTGGCGAGCAAGTCGTCGCCCTATTGTGGTATGAAAGAAATAAATCCCCCAAACGTCATCCTCTGTTTCAACAGGGCAATCATTTGGTGGACGATAAAAGCTTTCGGCCGGCTCTGGACCTTCATAAATCCAGCGTCGACTGGAAAAACCTCGAATACGAAATGCTCGTGGTAAGAGTCGCGAGAACCGCTGACGACTCTGAAGTATTGATCTGGGGTGAGCACGGTTTCGAACGGCTCGGCTCGGGAAGCTTTCGAAAGAGTTTTACGCTCATGGGTGCGGCAAACGATTCGGACTGGACCAGCGTTCCTGCCGGGCCAGACGGTTTTTTCTATATTGATGAAAGGATTCTCTACGAGATCCATCGCGGGGCGGCCTCGGTGCTTCATCTTCCAAAACTCACCAACGTCATGGAAGTTCGTCCGGGTCCTGATGGCTCGTTACTCCTCAAAGAAGGTGATAACAAACCGGGCGACTGGGGCAAAGTCTACTGGCCGAACGCCAAAGAGATGATTCGTTTGAAACCCGGTTTGCTGCCGGATGTGGATCCTAACGACCTCCGGCACCTGTTTTGGCTTGAGGACAGGCAGCAGTTGCTCCTTTTCCTCGACAAAGAAGTACGATTCATCCCGTGGGAAGAAATTGAAAACCTTCCCCGCATGAAGGCTCTATAAGATCTCTCTGAAGGTCCTATTGCTTTCTTATGGGGCGAGCGGCGCAAGCGTATCAAATTCGGCAGGCGCAATATCATTCAGCCCGCGAACCTTTGACTCATTCATGGTGAGGGTTGACGATACCAGGGCGCGGCCTTCAGGCATTGAGCCTGTGTACATCCTGTAATAATCAATCTTGCCCGGTTCTTTGGGTTTAAAAAAATTAAAATAGTGCAGAGACACAGGGGTGCCAACGGCCCGGCCGATTTTGAGAATGAGCAGATTCAACGCAGACTTCGTTCTATCTTTGAGTTTTGGGAGGACCTTATCCGTTCCGCCGCCGCGGGCGATTGTTTCCAGGACCCATTCGCTGTCCACCGACCTTTCCAACTCATTTTCCGGCGATACTCCGCCATTGTGAGCGAGAAAAATAACTTCATCATTCGTGGCCGCTACAAATGGATGCGAGAAAATGTGACCGGTCAATTTCTCGTTGCTGGCATAGCGTCCGTGGAAGATGGCGCGAATCTCACCCTCCGGTTTCGGAAGAACCACGTTGTCATCGTAAACGGGGCGGGCAGAGCGATAATGAAAAAGCCCATTGTCTGAGTAGATGACGTATCCCCAGCCATGACAATGGCGGGAACATCCCGGGGCAACCGCCTGCAAAGTCGGGTCATTGGCGCAGGCGCTTTTGAAGCCGGAATAAAGCGCGTGCAAATCCATTTGCGAATTCCCGGCATATCCAAACATTCGACAAGCCATTCGTAATTTTAAATTCTTCACCATCAAAATGACAGGAAATTCATTTGCTCAACATCCATTTGCTAAATATTTTTCGCTCTTTGAAAATCACAAAGTATTCCGCCGTTAAAATCTTTTTAACTTTCATTGCGGTTGTGTGCGTCCGTTTTATCGCCTGCGCTGACGACGATGATGTAACAGCCACCAACCTCTGGACGCCGCAACACTCCCGTTTTGGCCTGTTCAATGCCCTTGACCATCGGAGCGGCTATTACCGGGACAGTTTTCCGCAAGGACTTTTGGTGGAAGATACGAGTGCCGAGGAGGAAGGCGAATTGGAATTGAACTATTTGCATACGGCCGCGGATGTAAAGCGGGACGATATTGTCAGCGCGGAAGCCCAAAAAAGTCTCGGCGTCCTGACCTTCGAACTGGAGGTCCCCTATCAGCGCTCGGTAAATTCGCATGGCGCCGTTGTCGAAGGTGTCGGCAACATCGAATTGAATGCGCGCATGCCGCTCTACCAATATGTGCCGGCCAATGGAGCCGTTGACAACACGGCTGGAGTTGGCGTGGAACTGGGTATTCCCGTCAATTCGGCAGTCAGCAAAAATACGGAACTTGAACCCGGCGTTTTCAATGATCTTCAACTTGGCAATCATTTCACCGTTCAGGCGACTCTTGGCTATGACAAAAGTTTTGGCGGCGGCGATGACGGCGGTGAGGAGGATTTTGAATATGGCTTGAATCTCGCCTGGGCCATTCCCTACACCCAATTGCCGATACCGGGTGTCCAAAGAATCTCGCCGATGTTCGAAGTGGATGGTGAACTGGGATTAAACGAGGATGAATCCGGTCAAAACAGTGTGCTGGGCAGCGCCGGATTTCGCGCGGACTTCAAACCAGTTTGCGGCCTGGACCCGAGCCTCGGCCTCGCTTACGTCTTTCCAATGAGCGCCGTCGCCCACAAGGACGTTCATTGGGGTATCGCATCGAGCTTCACGGTTGAATTTTAATTCTCTGTAACCTTCTCCAGAATTTTTCTAAAGTCAGGATAATGGCATCGAATGAACCCGCCACGCGCGGACCGGTGTTTGTGACAACGCATTGGTCGGTCGTGCTCACCGCCACAGGCGCGGACACCACACAGGCGCAGGCCGCGCTGGAACATCTTTGCCGGATGTATTGGTATCCCATTTATCACTTTGTGCGCCGGCAGGGCCATTCCGTCCACGACGCGCAAGATTTCACGCAGGAATTTTTCGCGCGGTTGCTCGAAAAGAAATGGATCGCCGCCGCCGACCAATCGCGCGGACGTTTCCGCTCGTTCCTCCTGATGGTGCTCAAACGCTTCCTCACAATCGAATGGCGCCGCGCCAACGCGCAAAAACGCGCCGGCGACCGCCATTGCCTGCCCCTGCCGCTGGAGACCGCCGAAACCCGGTACACGCGCGAACCCGCCGATACCAGCACGCCCGAGCAGGCCTTTGAAAAGCAATGGGCGCTCACGCTGTTGGAAACAGTCTTGCGCCATCTGCGCGAGGAGTATGAGCAGGACGGCAAGGGCCGGTTGTTTGAAGTTCTCAAGCCCTGCCTGATGGGCAGCCGCGAGTCACAGCCTTACGCGGCCCTGGCCGCGACACTCGATATGTCCGAAGGCGCGGTCAAAGTCGCTGTCCATCGGCTCCGCGAACGGTATCGCGAACGCCTCAAAGCGGAAATTGCCCATACCGTGGCGTCGCCATCGGACGTGGACAACGAAATGCGCCACTTGATTCGCGTCCTCAGCCGGGGCTGACCGGCGACACTGCCCATGGTGGAACACGGCGCGCTGCGCCGTGTACCGCCGCGTGCAGCGGCGCAACGAGCGTGGTCGGACGATGTACCAATATTGTTCCGCCCGCTATACGGGCGGGGACGGCGCAGCGCGCCGTCCTCCACCGTGGACAGTTTAAAGGTGAGCAGATTTGACCGGAAATTTTTCCCTCGCTCCTGTAACCTTTGACTCGAATTCCATAGGTATTAGGTAGAAATGGATACAAAACGCATTTGCTCGGTTTGTGGCAAGCCCCTCACGCCAGGAACGCCCGAAGGACTCTGCCCCGAATGCCTGCTCAAGGCGGGCCTGGGCACCGGTGTGGACATCGGGCCGGACACCGGCGGCAAAGCGCCGCGTTTCACTCCGCCGAAAATCGAGGAGTTGGCCGCAAAATTTCCGCAGTTGGAAATCCTCGAATTCATCGGCCAGGGCGGCATGGGCGCGGTCTATAAAGCCCGGCAAAAACAATTGGACCGCGTCGTGGCCTTGAAGATTCTGCCGCCGCAGGCCGGCGGCCCGGCGTTTGCCGAACGCTTCACGCGCGAAGCCCGCGCGCTCGCCAAACTCAATCATCCGCACATCGTCACGCTCTACGAATTTGGCCAGAGCGACGGCCTGTTTTATTTCCTCATGGAATTCGTGGACGGCGTCAACCTCCGGCAACTCCTCACCAACAGCCGCGTTTCGCCCCGCGAAGCCCTGGCCATCGTGCCGCAGATTTGCGAGGCGCTCCAGTTCGCCCACGACTCGGGCATCGTCCATCGCGACATCAAACCCGAAAACGTCCTCCTCGATAAAAAAGGCCTGGTGAAAATCGCCGATTTCGGCGTGGCCAAAATGATTGCCGAAAGCCTCACCGAAGCCGCCGAAAAATCCACGGCTGCGGCTGCGCCCGGTGAATTGACCGAAGCCGGCAGCACGCTCGGCACGCCGCAATACATGGCGCCGGAGCAAATCAAAAATCCGACCGAAGTGGACCATCGCGCGGACATTTATTCCCTCGGCGTCGTGTTTTACCAGATGCTCACCGGCGAATTGCCCTCGGGCAAAATCGAGCCGCCCTCCCATAAAGTGCAGATTGATGTGCGCCTGGACGAAGTCGTCCTGCGCGCCCTGGAAAAGAAGCCGGAAATGCGGTTCCAGCAGGCAGGCGATGTAAAAACGGCGGTGGAGACGATTGCCACCACGCCGCAACCGCCGGCTTCCGAAACTCCTCCCGGTTTCAACCACTACAAAAGTCCCAAATGGAACTTTGAACTGGATATTCCCGAGGGCTGGAACACGTTACCGCCCAAGAATAGTCCCCATGAACTGCTCCGCTTTGGGCCGGCCAAGGAAGGTAACCCCTTGATCCTGTCCCGCGGTGTTCAGGGTATTTCGTCCTTTGAACAGGCGCCGGACAAGAAAGACGCGTCCCTATTGATCCTGTACCGGATGCCCCACAATCCCGAAACATCGCTCAAAAGTATTTCTGACGCGGCGCAGGAAACGCTGGCCAAAGCCGGCTTTGGAAATTTTGTTTCCACTGAAACGACCATCGGCGGCAAACCAGCGCGGACGCTCGATTTCGACCGACCTGGAGGTGATGGCATATGGAGTTGCCGCCGCTATTTCATCGCCGAAGGCACACTCGCCTACATACTGGGATTTGGCACGCTCGACAAAGCCGGCATTTTCGAAACCTTCGACCGCATGGCCAAAAGCTTTCGGCTCCAACCGCCTCCCCAACCCCCTCCCGGCTTCAAGCATTACGAAGATCCAAAATGGAACTTCGAACTGGATATTCCCGAGGGCTGGAACGAGTTCCCACCGAACCTTAAGAATAGTCTCTATGAACTGCTCCGCTTCGCGTCGCACGAAAACGGCAGGCACCTCCTGATCATTTTTCGGAAGCCGCATAACCCCGCAAAATCACATAAAGACTATTCTGACGAAGTACAAAAAATCCTGGCTGAAAAACGTTTTGGAAACTTTGTTTCCGGTGAAACGACCATCGACGGCAAACCGGCGCGGACGCTTGATTTCGACCGGCCTGAAGACGATGGCGCCTGGAGCTGTCGCCACTATTTCATGGCGGAAGGTACGCTCGGTTACACGCTGGGATTCGGCACGACCGACAAAGCCGGGATGTTCGAGACCTTCGACCGCATGGCCAAAAGCTTTCGATTCCAGCCATCCGGTAATGTGAATAAGTTAAAACCCTTCTTTCCAAAAACTCAAACCGTTGCGGCAGACGAGCCGAAACCGGAGTCGAGCAGTCAAAAGGCAGAACCGGAACTGCACTCGGAAGGTTATACTGTTAGAATCGAACCAGTAAATCCTCCAAAACCTGCGCGGCGTTTCAGCGTGGCTGGCTTGATCGCGTTTTTGCCAGGCATCCGTGCGGCCACCAAGGATCCAATACGAAGGTTCACTATTCTACGCGCAATCTTCATCGCAGGGTTTGCGCTGGCGGCTATTGTGAATCTTATCTACACCATAATGGTGGTCTGGAGATCGACGCCTGAACTGATGCAGGCAGTTGAAACCGGCCGGTTGTTGCGCTATTTCGAATTGATACGTGCTTATTCCCACCTCAGTGTAAATTGGATCGCCCCCTATGTATTCATCGCGCTCGCCATCACTTTCCCTCGCCGATGGATATTCATCACCGGCTCCATTTTCGCCATCTACGAGTTTTTGTTTTATCCACTTGGCCCGCAGTACAGCGAAATTCAATTTGGCCTGGGCAGCATGGCGCTTATCAATATCGCAAGGGCCATGGCGCTCGCCGGCTTTTGGGTCAAGCCTGCGAAACTTCATGCTGAGGGTTATGCGGATCGAGACGAACCAGCAAATCCACACGGCATGACCAGGGCGATCGCGCTGTTGGGAATCCTCCTAGCCGCCATAGCGATTTTGTTTTCTGTTCACAAAACGTCTGTCAATGCGAGATTGAGAACTGCTTCTTTGGTAAATGAAGAGACGCCAGGTGTGGCGCTGAACGGGCCACCGTTCGCAGCACAACTGCATCAGGCCACCGTCGAACTGGCGGTGGTCGGGGATGAACCCTGGACCAATCCCGTTTGCTGGTATCCTGACGGCCAGCCTTCGCCAAAGCCATTTCCCACCGGGGGGCAAGAGGAAAGTGCCCCCGATTCAGGCATGATCGTGAAAAAGCTCGTGTTTTACATTCGCAATCAGAGTAGCAACGACGTTTCCGTGCCAATTTGCCACGTCAGCGATTCAACTGGGGTAACCTCGGTGTGGGTGCCTCCTCATGAAGATATGCCAAAGGGATATTTTGGCCTGAGTCTGTATTACCCCTCCAACACACTGACAGCAAACCTGTCCATCGGCGTGGCCAACGGGCCGTGGGAAACCGTCATTTCGATGGATCACTCTTACAACTCGATTAGCGCGGAGGGAACCGGCGCCGACAATTGGAGCGGTTCCTATGAGTCCGTGACCGGAAAGAATGGCGACGTCGCGGTCGGTTGCTCTTACACCACGCGTTCGAACTGGGTCTCGCGCATCGTTTATGTCAACGGCAGCGGGCACATTGTTCCCATCAGTGAAGTATCTGATCCCGGCGGTTTCAGAGACCCGGCGACGGGTACTTTGCTCATTTCGTCGAACGAATATTCCCACATCAAACAATTCCTGGTGCAACGCCGGAAATGCCAGTGGATGGAATTTAACAACATCTCGCTCCAACAAGGCCACCGGATAAGCGTTACGGCAAAAGTTTATTGACTGGCGAATCGTCCTTGACTTTTCACAACGGCTCTTCATAAACTATCGCCTCGCAGCCCAAATTGAGCAACGTCAGGACCGACAATGAACCGATTTCGAAATAAATGTGCCGCTACAGGCCTCAAATGCCTTTTAGCCTTCTGCATCAGCTACTTGCCACTTTCCAACGTCTTTGGAAACCCCCTGCCCGGAGACCAACACTGGGACAGCCAATTTGGATTCGTGGGCACCAGTGACGAGTCATTATCGATCAACGTGCTGGGCGGAAAGGTGTACGTCGGCGGTTGGTCGGTCGCGGCGGGCAATACCGCAGCCAACTATATCGCCGGATATGACGGCACCAATTGGTTTCAACTCAATAATGGAGTCAGCGGCTACTATAATCTTACCTTTGTTCAGGCGCTGGCCAACGACGGCACGAATCTCTACGTCGGTGGAATATTCACCAACGCCGATGATAGTGGCGCAATCAATATAGCGCGCTGGGACGGCTCAAGCTTTCACCCCCTTCCCGGGGGAGCGCCAAACAGCGAGGTCGAAGCCATCAAAATCGCCGGGCCGAATTTTTATGCAGCAGGGGAATTCACATCCATCGGTTCTGTTTCGGCCAATCGCATCGCCGGTTGGAATGGCACAGGCTGGGTGCCGTTGGGCGCCGGCTTGACCGGCGGCTCAGGCCTCTCCACTTATGCCGCTGCACTGGAATATGATGGCACATACTTGTACGCAGGAGGCAATTTCGGACAGGCCGGCACCGTCGCAGCCAACAATATCGCCCGTTGGAATGGCAACGCATGGTCAGCCATGGGCAGCGGGTTCTCTGGGCCGGTTTTGGCGCTTTGCAGCGTGGGCGGCACTCTTTACGCAGGCGGCAATTTTACTAACGCAAGTTTGAGCATCACGAACCTGGCCCGCTGGAACGGCAGCAGTTGGTCCGCCGTTGGCGCAGGACCCAATCGCACGGTCGAATCCCTGGTGACAGATGGCACAAACCTGTACGTCGGCGGCCTTTTTACAAATATCAACGGCGTGGCGGCAAACCATATAGCGATGTGGGATGGCGCCAACTGGCATGCATTGGGCACAGGGATACAGGGATCTGCCGTTTACGGAATGGCATTGGATTCACAGGGCCGATTGTTCGTTGCAGGCAATTTCAATCAGGCCGGAAACGTGGGCGCGAGCTACGTCGCAGGGTGGGATGGAACAAATTGGTTCGCGCTCGGCGCAACGACCAGCAAAGGCATGACGCATTTTGACGGCGTAGTCCAAAGCCTGACCAGTGACGGTACCAATATTTATGCCGGCGGCATCTTTACCGAAGCCGGCAGCCAAATCGCAAACCAGGTGGCGCGTTGGGACGGCACAAATTGGTGGCCTTTGGGAGCGACTAACCTGGGAGCACTTCCCGAAGCAGGTCCTGACGCTTTCACATTTGCCGATGGCGATCTTTTCGCGGGCGGCGACTTCACGAATCTTGGCCCATATTCCATCGACCGCATCGGTTTTTGGGACGGAACGGAATGGAATGACATCGAAGGCGTAGATAACACAGTCGAGGCACTGGCCTATGACGGGGTTCGTGTATGGGTAGGCGGCGCGTTTACAAATGTTGAGACGGAAGCGGGCGGCGGCTACACGCCTGGCCTGGCCTATTACGACTTTAACCTCGGTTACTGGTACACCGCCGGGTATATACCTGGTAGCGGCCAAACCGTGAGCGCCCTGGGCTGGGACGGTATCAACGGCAATATGTATGTCGGGGGCAGTTTTACGTCCGTTTACACTTATTCCGATGGCGTCTCGGTGCCCGCAAACAATATCGCCGTTTTCAGTGAGGTCACAGGCGAATGGAGTGCCTTAGGCGGCGGCGTCAACGGAACCGTAGATGCCATTCTTGTCACCAACGGAATCGTTTACGTAGGCGGCGATTTTACCACTGCAGGCGGCCTGACGGTAAACGGCATCGCCGAATGGAACGGCAGCACATGGTCTGCCCTTGGCAGCGGCGTGACTGGATACAACAGCCTCGCGGGTACCAACAGCGTAAACGCACTGGCAATGAATGGAAACATTCTCTACGCTGCCGGTGCGTTTACCAATGCCGGCGGCGTCTATGCCGCCGGAATCGCTGCCTGGAACGGCTCGACCTGGACAAATCTCGGAAGCGGCTTCAATTACCCGGAAGAGAACAGCATCGGTTACGCCAACGCTTTGTTCGCGAATGGAAATGATCTGTATGCGGGCGGAGATTTCACCTTTGCCGGCAGCAAACCTTCCACCTTTATTGCGCATTGGAACAACCAACTCGATTACTATCCCCCGCCCAACCCTTACCTGACCCGCGAAGCCGCACTCCCCGGCGGCCAATTCCAATTCCGACTCGCCGGCACCAGCGGCGAAAGTTATATCCTTGAAGCCTCAACCAATCTCGTCCAATGGACCTCGCTGCTCACCAATAGCGCTACTCTCTACGATTTTACCGATACCAATGCCGCGCACTTCCCGAATCGCTTTTATCGGGCTGTGCTGGGACCTTAAATTTTTTAAAGGGGTCGGTTCCTGGTATTGTAGTATTTGTGAATTGACGGCCAGGGCTTGTTCCGAGCACAATGTAAGGCATGGCCCGAAAGCTGCGCGTGGAATATCCAGGTGCGATTTATCATGTGATGAGTCGCGGTGACCGGCGTG
>DATJTK010000178.1:0-49451 GCA_035503455.1 Candidatus Sulfotelmatobacter sp.
AACCGATTGGCACACGGAGCGCGGCTGTGTGCGGGGCAAAGGGGCGCCAGCCGCAGCAGCCGCGAACGTTGCGACGCGCTGCGGCTGGTCTTCGACACAGCCGCGCTCCGAAGCAGGTTCATGGGGAGGGAGAATCGTTCGAACCAGGATACGGCGCGGTTTATAGAGAGCTTCAATGATTGACGAATCATGCATAGGGACCATGAATTCGCTCATTGCGCCGCCGAACGCGGCGCTACAAGGCGCAGCGCGTCGTGTTCCACCACCACAGCGAGCGACGACGAGGACGACGTCGATTTGGGAAAACGCGATCATGCCGGGGCCAGCAACTGTATCGATTCCAGTTCGCTGAGTGAATTTTCCAGGTCTTCGGCGATCAGCGTGGTCATTCGCGCGCCGCATTGCCGGCAGGCGTCGGCCCAGGATTGCTGGAGGGTGGCGAGGTTGGACGCGTATTGTTTGGCGATGATGGAATCAATGTAGATTTCGGATTCTTCGCCGGTTTCGCTGTCGATGAGCCGCAGGTTGCCGTGTTCGGGCGGGACGGAATCGGCGCGGGCGAGCAGTTGGACGACAAAGAGCGCGGCCGCGCCATCGCGCAGGCGGCGCACGAGCGGAAGCGGTTCGCCCGGCCAAAGCAAATCGCTGACGAGCACGCGCACACCGAGCCGGCGAAACCTGGGCGCGATCATTTCAAAGGATTGGTGGGGCGTGCGCAGGCTGTCCCATGACAGTTTGTCCCAGGCGGAGGGCGGGAGCGTGTCGTTGGGTATTCTTTGAAAGCCTTCGCCGGAAAGCCAGATGGCCTGGCTGCATTGGGCGTTTGCGGCGGAAGTGGCGAGGATCGCCGCGAGAAGCGCGGTGGCCTCCGCCTTTCGGCTTTGTTCCAGGCCCATCGAACGCGATCCGTCCAGGACCAGGTCCAGGTGCGGGGCGACTTCCTCGCGAAACAATTTTACGGTGAGACGGTCCGAACGCGCGTAGATGCCCCAGTCAATGAATCGCAAATCGTCGCCGGGCTGGTAGTCGCGATAGTCCTGGAAATCAATGGAACTGCCGGCGCGGCGGCCGGAGCGCGAGCCGCTGCCGCTGGCGGCCGTTTGCGGGATTTGCAGCGCGTAACGGAGGCCGAGCTTTTCACCGTCCTGCAGGGCTTGTCGGATTACCGGGTCCATAGGCGATTACTGGCGGTGTGACGGCTGGCGGTTGAACGAAGTTTCTGACTTGCCGCCCAAACCATGGCGCATTGAGCAGGACCATCAGGGCGAACCACCCGAGCGAAAAATAGACATGATTGATGATGCGGCTATCGTCGCGCATCGAGTAAATGTTAAAGGCGTTGCCCAGTTCAAGGCCCTCGATCGAATTCCATGTCAATTCATTAAGGAAAAACAGGACGATGCTGGGCATGAGGCAGCACGCGGCGGCGACCAGCGCCGCAATCAAACCGGTCAGTTTTGCGGGACGGTGTGGAAAAAATGTCCGATGAATGAACAGCCCGGTCAGCGCATAATCGAAGGCGTATGCGGCCAGGGCTTTGAGTGACAGCGACGTGTTGCTGGTATTGCCGATGGTGGGAAATAAAAGATCGACCGCAAGAAATGTGGCAGCCATCATCAGTCCGACCCAGAGAAGCCCGCCGGCAGCGCCGTTGAAGAAGAGAAACGCAGGGTACTGCATCAACCGTGATTTTGGAATGGCGCGCCGCACACGATGGCTGAGCACGTCGGAATTGCTGATGACAACGACCAGGGACGCCAAAAGCAATATAAACATGGGAATGAACCAGGCATATACGATTTCGGCATGTCCCGCTTTTCTGACCCACCCCAGGCACAACAAACCGGTCAGGAGCCATATCACCGAAATATAAATCCGGACGGGCAACGCGCGGTTGGAGGAAAGCGGAGAGACCAGCGCCACGGCCATGACATAAAAAAGCCCGGTCACAGCCGCTCCCAGGGCGATTTGTGTCAGTGTTTCGGCCCAAAAATTACCGCTGCCCATGGTCGTGCCGACGCCGGCGCGCAAGACTTGTAAAGAGAGCGCAATAACGGGGAAAACCAGCCAAAAAGACGCAACAAAGCCGCAAAACGTGAAAAACACCTTGAATGGGCGGCTTGCGGGGATGCACGCCAAAAAAATGGCGATCATATTCACGGCGCATACGATGAGAAAGAGGTGGAACAGAATGTAAAAAATCGTCGGCAAATCCACGCCGCGCAGGATGTTTGAGAACGCCATGAACGGCATGCAGGCGCTGAAAAACAAAAGCGCCATATAGGCGCCGCACAGAAATTTGCCCAGGATGATGCGCGTCGGCGAAAGCGTGCTGACATAAAAAAGGTCGGGATTGTTTTCCTGCCGTTCCGCCGCGACGCGAATGCCCATGTACAACGGTATGAAGATGACGCTGGCAACGGCCAGGATGCCCGTGAACCATGAGAACATTTCGCCGCCCAATTCCATGTCAGGGCCCACGTCAAAGCTTTGGAAAATGAGAAAGAGCAGGGAGATGATGAAAAGCCCCGTCAGGAACAGCAGCAACATGCCCGTCACCGCCCAACTGCGGACCGCCTGCCGCAATTCCTTCACAACGATGGGATTCAATTCCCACTCGCGCCAGTTGGAGAAATGGGCCTTGATGCCGGCAAGGTTCATTGCACACCTCCTTTGGTCACTTTCATAAAGATATCTTCCAGGTTCGCGCGCGTTTGGCGGAATTCAACGATGCGAAACTTCTTTTCAATCAATTTTTCGAGGACGTCGCACGCGGCCGAGTCGTCGCCGGTGAGTTCGAACTGGATTTCATTCACCACTTCCCGGGCATTTTCGACAAACGGCGTTTGCAATAATTCCCGGATGAGTTGGGGATTTTGATTTTCGCTGCCGGGCAGCAGACGAACCACAACCGTTCGGCGCGGCGCGCTTTTTTTCAGGACTTCGTCGATGGTGCCGGTTTCGAGAATCTTGCCGCGCTCGATGATGACCACGCCGTTGCAGATTTCAGTCAGTTCGGTGAGGATGTGCGAACTGATGAGGATGGCCTTTTTGCGTTCAGAAAGGAGCGTGAGCAATTCGCGAAGTTCCACACGGGCGCGCGGATCCAGGCCGGCTGCCGGTTCGTCCAGCACCAGGACATCCGGGTCATAGATGAGGGCCCGGCCGAGGGTCACGCGTTGTTTCATGCCTTTCGACAGGGCTTTGAGATGTTTGTCGCGGATTCCACCCACATTTGTAAACTCTTCGATGGCCGCGACCGCCTGCGCCCGCTTCTTGCCGCGCAATCCATAAGCCCGCCCGTAGAAATCCAGATATTCATAGACGGTCATGTCGGCATGGGCGGGCAATGTATCCGGGACATAACCGACAATCCGGCGGGCGAGTTCAGGCTCTTCACAAACCGAAGTTCCGTTCAGCAGCACGTCGCCGGAGGTCGGTTCTTCGATGGTGGAAATGATTCGCATCGTGGTCGTCTTGCCCGCGCCGTTTGGCCCGACGAAACCGAACACGTGGCCGGAATCAAACGAGAAGGAAATATTGTCCACGGCCACCGTTTTGCCGAATACCTTTCGCAGATTTTTGACCTGGACTTTCATTGGCTTTCCAAAATGCCGTAAACCACGGCGATGCTCTTGGTGTGTTTAGGGTTTGGGTCGGAAGTGAGCGCGTTTTCGACGAATGGATTGCCATCCAGGACGGCGATATAGGTGTTTGGCATGAGGTAACTTTGCGCTGCGCCGCCGGCCAAATATTCATCCGCGCTCTTGGCGCTAAAGCCGATGTCGCGTTTGAGTCCCTCGGGGCCGGACTTGTCCAACGAATGGGCTTGTTTAGCGGGAATGAGGCCGATTTTTTGGCCGGCGGGGACGTCGGTTGCCTCGTAAAAATTCATGTTGCCGTCGGCGAGCCACAGCGACCGGATTGGCGCGCCCAGGCCGTTGACGATTTGGAGCGACCCGTTGTCGTGTGAGACTTCGATGCGTTCGCGCGAGGTGCCCGAGCGCCGCAGGTGAAAATAGGCCGGGACACGCGCCGAAACCCAGCCGCGGGTCAAATGCTGTGTCTGCGACCAATCAACGTCGCGCGAAAGACCGCTGGCGCGGAAATTATCAAGGGGAACCAGGGGCGTTGCTTCGGTTTCGTAGTCGAAACTCAGTCCGCCGCCCGGCGTGAGAGGACAATAAAAAGATTCGCCGCCATAAGTGGCTGAATGATGGCTGATCTGGTCCAGGACGGTGATGCTGCCGATGCGGGTGTCCGGCGTGATTCCCTCGCGCAGCAAACTGTACACAAACACCAGCATCGTGGAGGCAAAGGAAATAGCCGGAACAGTCCACAGGATCCAAATTCGTCGTTTGATCCGGTTCAGCAGGATTAAGTTTGCCGGGCCAATCGCGAGGACAAAGGTAAGCATCACCAGCACGGTGCCGCGAACGGGTGCCTTGATGTTTTCATGAATCGGCAATAGCGTTTCGGCGCTGCCATTGTCCTGGGGCAAGGATTGCCAATACATTGCCGACTCGCGAATGGCTGTCCGCAAGGTTTGGATGGTATTGCGGTCCAGGCTATCCGGGCTGTCCGAATCAAATAGAAAGCAACGGCCGAAACCGACTTCGTATTCGGTCCCGCCGTCCACATGCTTTTTTGTCCACGGATGCCACGAGGCTGGCAAATCGCTCCCGCCAAATAAAACAAGATTTCCGCCGGCATTCAAGTAATCGCCAATCGCGCCAAAGACGGCGGGAGACATGGAAGCCATGTCCGCCTCGCCCAGGACGACGGCGTCTAAAGGAGAATAAGCCAGCCATGTTTCGCTCCATTCTGTGGCAGCGGTTTCCGCGCGCAGGCTCTCGACCGGGTCGTCGTAGCTTCTGCCGCCGGCGTAGGCTCCGGCCATGGCGCTGTTGTCGCTGCTGGCGCGGGCGTTGGATGCCCATTGGCTGTCGGACGGCCCGGAGATTTGGACGGCATCAATCGCGATGTTATATGACAGGGTTCGTCCAAAATCCAGGTGGACCGTCTTTACCGGGACAGTGGTTGTTTTGAAATCATATTCTTCCAGCCAGCCCGGGCCGCTGCGGCTCTGCCTGCCGGTAGACATGGGAATCCTGGCAATATTCGTCCCCTGCATTCCAATAAGCGTGATGTCGCCCTGCATGTGTCTGAATTGCCCGTTGTAAACAACAATTTTATTTACAAGTTGCGGCGTCGCATAATCCAACTCCAGCCAATTTGTCTGCCGATACAGCCGGGTATCGGGCATCCACGTCGTGGGTTGCGAGCCGCCGCCGGTGGCGTCCGGCGGACCGGTTGCCATGGCGGGGGTAAAGGCTGTTTGGTTGGCGTTAAATAAATGCTCGATCGCATTGTCGTCCAGGCTGCGGCTGATGAACACAGTGGCCGGCAGGTCGCTCCGGGCGTAGTAGTCGCAGTGGCTGCCCGCATTGGGCGCATGAATATCCCCTTCGTGCCCGTCATCGACTTCGACGCGAATGGATCCGTCGCCGCGCGTGGGCAGCGGCGGCCGCAGCAATGACACCGTTTGAAGCGATTCCGGCGCGAGTGTGACCGTGCGGGACAGTCGGCGGATGTCATTGCCGCCGCCATAAGAGACATTTGGGAACACCAGGGTGACGGTATGCGATTTGTCATGCGACCGGTTTTGTAAATCCACGCGTATTTCCGCGTAACCGTGGAAGGTATTGCCCGTGTAAATCGCGCTGGCATCCGCCGAAATATCGCCGACGTCATCGGCGCGGGCCGTGAGAGCGAAGAGAAGGAAAAAGGAAAAAGGAAAAAGAGCCAGGTCAAATGGAAAGCCCTCTTCCGATTCATTTTGCATACATTAGAACCATGAACCGTCCGCTCGCGCTTGCCGTCTTGGAGTGCGGTGGCAAGTCTGCGCGACACCGCTTTCGGGCGTCGTTGGACTTTCAAGCCGCGATTGACGTTCGAAGTGATACGAAATTCGATGTTCGACGTTCCGGCGGAGCGCGGCTGTGTGCGGGGCAAAGGGGCGCCAGCCGCAGCAGCCGCGAACGTTGCGACGCGCTGCGGCTGGTCTTCGACACAGCCGCGCTCCGAAGGCGGTTCAAGGAAAGCCCTCTTTCGATTTGTTTTCGCATGCATTGGGACCATGAACCTTCCATACCGCGCTTGCCGTCTTGGAGTGCGGTGGCAAGTCCGCGCGACACCGCTTTTGCGCGTCGTTGGACTTTCAAATGGCACTTGACGCTTCGAAGTGGTACGACTTCTGAAAGCGGTGTCACAGCCACCGCGATCCAAGGCGGCAAGCGAGTTCTCACGAATCTTCTCGGTTCTGCCGCAGCACCCGCACGAAAACAATTCCGCATTTCCGGGGTGAGAATTGGCCCAGGGAAACTTCGCGCATTGAACCCCTGAACCGGGATGATTGTTCGCCGTGTCAAACCATCGGACGATCATTCTCCCTCTCCCAGCGGGAGAGGGCAGGGGTGAGGGAGAATCGTTCGAACGAGAATGTTGCGGTTCATGGAAAGTTTCAATGATTCCTAAATCATGCATTGCGGCCCTGAACCTCGCAGGCAGGATGGCACTCTCGGCGCTCATGGCACTGAACTCAGTTCCACGTCTTTGGGCAAGTTAAGGCCGGTTTCGTCGAGTTGGGTGAGCAACTCGGTAACGAGTTTCGATGGCGTCATCCGGTCGAACCGGGCCTGGTAATTCAAAATCAAACGGTGGTTCAGGACGGGCGGGGCGACGGTCTTGACGTCCTCGAATCCCACGCTTGGCCGTCCGGCGACGAGCGCATGGGCGCGCGCGGCCTCGGCAATCGCAATGGCAGCGCGCGGAGATGCGCCATAGCTGACGTAGCTGTTGACCGGGCCGGTGGCTTCGACTGCGCCGGGATGCGTCGCGGAAACCAGGCGCGCAATGTAATGTGAAACCGGACCGGGCAAATATATTTTGCCCATCGTATCGAATAGGATTTGTAGCTGTGCGCGCTCCATTTGCCAGGTTGGCGCCGGCAGTTCGCCGCGCCGCCGTTCGGAAATGATTTGATTGAGGACGTCCACATCCACGTTGTCGAACATGAGGCGAAACAAAAAGCGGTCCAATTGCGCTTCCGGCAGCGGATAGGTGCCCTCCAGTTCGATGGGATTTTGGCTCGCCAGGACGAAGAAAGGCTGGGGCAAATCGCGCGTGGTGCCCAGGAGCGTCACGGAATTCTCCTGCATGGTTTCGAGCATGGCCGATTGGGTCTTGGGCGAGGCGCGATTGATTTCGTCGGCAAGAAGAATATTGGTGAAGACCGGTCCCGGCTGGAAGACCAGTTCGCGCTTGCCTGAACTGGTTTCCTGCAAAATGTGCGAGCCGAGAACGTCGCCGGGCATGAGGTCGGGCGTAAATTGAATCCGCTTGAATTCGAGCTTGAGGATCTGGCCGACGGTCCGGACGAGGGCGGTTTTGCCCAGGCCGGGCAGGCCCTCGAGCAAAATGTGCCCGCGCGACAGGATGCCGATGAGAACGAGCCGATGAAGTTCCCTGCGACCCAGCAATATGCGGTCCAGTTGCTCCAATGTCTTGCGCGCCAACTCCGTGACTGGTTGCAGTTCGTCGGGTTTCAGAATGGTTTCAGGCATACAATATTCGGTAGGGCGGCGCTGCCGCGCCGCCGTTGCAGGTATCGAAATTTATTTTTCACATCACTAATTAGTTGTCCCTTTTGAAGTAGTTTTGCACGGCCTGGCGTTGTTCCGGCAAAATGACCTGGGCATTGGCGCCGCCTCCGCCGGCTGCGGTGTTATCGAGCGCGCCGTGTTGCGACAAGACGTCGCTGCCGGAGAGTTGCGGCGCAGTTTTAGCGACGCCAATGAGCAGCGCCTGCGAAAGATGGGGCGAGGGTGGAAGCGCGTGTTCCTGGAATTTTAAATCCTTTTCCGATGCGCCGTCCGACCATGTCATGGGCGCTCCCGGTCCGCCGCGGGCGAGGCCGCCTTTGGGATGGTTACAATACATACAAATCATCGCCTTATCGCAGTTGGTGCAGGTGCACAGATAATCGGCGAGGGCGTTGGGGTTGTTGCACACCCCTTCGATTTGCAGGTTCGCGAGCGTCGCCGGGTCAATCATCTTTAAATTTGCCAGGTTGCTCATGTCCATGCTCAACAGGCCTTTGTTGGCTTCGAGGTTCTGCAACAGTTTTTCCATCTGTTCCTTATTTAGACCGGTCAACCCCGCCAGCAGTTTTGGTGGAATTTGAACATTTAACAGGCCGTTATCCAATTTTGCCGCGTCCAGCATGGAAGCGAGGTCCTGGGCGGCCTGGGAGGCCGTGGCGTCGCTCATGCCCGAATCCGAGGCTTGTTCCAGGGCTTTGGCCAGCGTTTCGGCCTCGGTCATCGAGGTGGTTTTATTCAGCGCTTCCTGGGCCGCCTGCTGCGCCGCGTCTGAATCCGACTGTTTGATGTGGTCGAGCGCTTCCCACGTTTTGCTCGGGTCATACCCGAGCGAATCGTCCTGCAATTGCGACAATTGTTTCTTCACCTCCGTCGCTTTTTTGGCGTCGATGATTTTTTCCTGCGCGAGCAATTTGACCTCCGCCTGCAATTGGCCGACGATCTGGCCTATTTCGAGGTGGCGGCCGGGAAAATGCGTAAAACGGCTGGGCAACAGCAATGTAATCAGAACGAATGCCGCGGACGTGGACAACAGGAGCAGCGGCCGGCCGCTGTGCCATCGGGGCCTGGGCACGGCAACGCCGGGCAATTGTGCCATCCATGCGCCCATGTCCTGCGTTTCCGCCGACATGATAATTCCGCCGCAGGCGTTCAAATGGTCGTAACTGGCGCGGATTTTTGTCAGGGACGCGCGTTGTTGCCTGGCGCGCCAGGCTGCGAGCGCTGCCAGCGGCGCGACGGCGAGCAGACCCATCGTGAGCCAATAGAGATTTTGAACACCAAAAATTCTCAGGGCAAGAATGACCACGCCCCAGGCAAAGAACCAAACCGTGGCCATTTGCACCGCCAGCCGCAACGTCAGCACCCATTGCAGATTTCGTGCAAAGGCCCGGAGCGCGCTGGCGTGGGAGGTGTTCATGGGGCAATTGGGTCCCGTGGAATCGTCCTCGTCCTCGTCCTCGTCCTCGAAACCACGCCGCAGAGAATCATCCTCGCCTGCCCGGCATAGCGAATCGTCCTCGTCCTCGTCCTCGAAACCTGGCCGCAGGGAATCGTGCTCGTCCTCGTCCTCGTCCTCGATTTGCGATAGCGGCGGCCTGGCGCATCTGCGGTCGCGCCCCGGTCGCATCCGGGAATGTCCAATAGCCTTAGCATGACGGGTCTGCCTCTGGGACTAATCTAATGCAGGAGACGTTCAAATTGCAAAATCGATTTCTATAAAATACCCGGCGGCAGGCCGGAGTTGCTTGCCAGTGGCGCTGCCACCTCCGCCAGGCACGCGCCCCCGGTGGTAGGGCGGACGTGCCCGTCCGCCAGGCACGCGCCAGTCAAACACTTCGCGTTCCATAGTAGTACAGTCAAAATCTACAGATAAAGACAGGTTCAACGCAGATGCGTGTTGCTGAATGTGGTGATTTGAGATTTGAGGTCACGCACCGAGACGCTACTCAAAGAGCGCACGAGATGGGGCCCGAGCAACAGAGCCGCGCGCGTGAGCAAGCGGGATTCACCCTCCTCCTCCCTCACGCTCGGGGCTCCGCTGAAGGCCTCATTTAGTAAAAAACGGTGTGCGTGAAAACCGGAAATAAACGGGTATAAATAAACTGCTAAACGAACTTGATTGCGGGCTAAATAAACGTTTTTTTCTGAGGAAATTTGCACATCTGTGCTAAACGAACTATTCGGGCGATTTCTGTCGAAAAAGCGGTTTCGATTACTGAAAGTTTAGGGTTTTTTAAACGAAATATATAGGAGGAGGGCCTCGGACAGAATGAACAGAATCAACAGAATAAAACGGGGCCCAGGCGGGGATTTGGAGACAGGATGAACGGGATTGACCCAGCCCTCATGTCCCCGCTCCCGATAGGCCAACGGCCTAAACCATACCAGCCGTGGGCATCGCCCACGGTGGGGCCCCAAAACGTCCCTTGCCCTGTAGGGGCAAACCAATCCAACAATCCAAAAATCCAGGTCTGGTGATCATTCCACCTTCCTCAGTTCCTGTGTTCCCCATTCAGCTATCTGCGTTCATCTGCGAAATCTGCGGATTCCCAAAACCTTTTCCTTTTTCCTTCCATCGCGGCCTTCGCGCGACCCATTCCGCAAACCGATTCAACGCTTCAACGTGCGCCCTGGCCCAAATTTAGCAAAAATCGTTATGCCATGGTTTCGCGGGCTAAACTTCGCTAAACGAAAGGCTAAACTTCAATGTTTAGGGGATAAAATGACGCGCTTTTGCTGGGAAATCTGGAAATCCCGCTAAACGAACGACGAGCGCTTTTTGGGGAAAAAAGCTCAATTTGATTCAGGCGAAATTTAGGGGTCATTTATCCAGGAATCCAAGATTTGATCCGCTTCAACGCTTTGATTCTTAATTGAACGTTTAGGGTTTTTTAAACGAAATATTGGAGGTTTAGACAGAATGAACAGAATTGACAGAACCGTTGGGGTTCGCCGAGCCGGGCGTAAATGTCACTTAAAGTCGGTTGCATGAGACAGATGAAAGCCGCACGATTTGCTAATTGCGTCCAGGATGGCAGGCGCAGTTTATTTTTGTCAATTTTTCGCCCAGGGTACATAATCCGTAGGCAATCACGGTACAGGCTCTTCCGTGGCGCGGCATGACATTAACCGATTACCATGCTAAATATTTTGCGTACGAGCTGACCAGGCGTTGTCCTTCGGACAGCATTGAGAAGCTCGCAAATGCAGTTGCCGGCGCGCAGGTTGATCTAAACCCGCATCAGGTGGACGCTGCGTTGTTCGCTTTCAGTTCTCCACTATCAAGAGGCGCGTTGCTTGCCGATGAAGTCGGGCTCGGCAAGACTATCGAAGCAGGCCTTGTCCTTTCGCAAAAATGGGCTGAGCGGAAGCGGCATATCCTCGTTATCGTTCCCTCGAATCTCCGCAAGCAGTGGTATCAGGAATTAACCGAAAAATTCTTTCTGCCGTGCCGGATTCTTGAGACCAAATCCTACAACGCCGCCGTTAAGGTGGGGAACGTTCGGCCCTTTGAGACCAGGGAAAGCATTGTCATTTGTTCCTACCAATTCGCGCGAAAGCAGGCCAGCGACGTAGCAAACACACCCTGGGACCTGGTTGTCATAGACGAAGCTCACCGCCTTCGGAATGTTTATAAGCCGTCGAATGTTATTGCCAACATCTTAAAAAAGGCGCTTGAGAATAAGCACAAGCTCCTGCTCACGGCCACACCACTCCAGAATTCGCTCCTCGAATTGTTTGGTTTGGTCAGCTTCATTGACGAGTACACCTTTGGCGACCTGAAGAGCTTTCGCGAACAATTTGCCAGCCTCACACAGGAGCAGGTTTTTCAAACCCTCAAGGCGCGGCTCAGGCCCATTTGCCACCGAACTTTGCGCCGCCAGGTCACGTCCTATATCCCCTTCACTAAACGGATGCCGCTGTTGGAGGAATTCACGCCGGAAGAAGGAGAGGATAAACTTTATAACGTCGTTTCGGAGTATCTCCGCCGCGAGAACCTGCAGGCGCTGCCGGCAAGCCAACGGGCGCTGATAACACTGGTGCTTCGCAAGTTGCTGGCGTCATCGACATTCGCAATTGCGGGCGCCCTCGAATCCATTTCCAACCGCCTGCGAGCCAAAATCCAGCGCAGGCAGTTGGAAGGGACGTTGGAAGAAGAATTGGACAACGATTACGAGGCGCTCGCTGAGACCGCCGAGGAATGGCCGGATGACCAGCCAGACGAGCCCTTGTCCGATGCAGATCGCGCCGCGATTGAAGCTGAGGTGGCCGACCTCGACGCATTCGCAAAACTCGCCGTTTCTATTACGAATAACGCAAAAGGAAAAGCGTTGGTAAAAGCCCTGGCCATCGCGTTTGCCAAAGCCCGAGAGATCGGGGCGGCCGAAAAGGCCATCATTTTCACCGAGTCGCGAAAGACACAAGACTATCTGTTGCGTGTCCTGGCAGACAGCCCGTTCAGCGAAGGAATTGTGCTTTTCAACGGGACGAATCACGATGCCCGTTCCAAACAGATTTATTCGGCCTGGCTCGAAAGGCACGCCGGCACCGACCGCGTGACTGGCTCTAAATCCGCCGATATGCGCTCGGCGCTAGTGGATTATTTTCGTGATGAAGGCCGCATCATGATCGCTACCGAAGCCGGCGCGGAAGGCATCAACCTCCAATTTTGCTCGCTTGTTGTGAATTACGATCTGCCGTGGAATCCCCAGCGCATCGAGCAGCGCATCGGTCGTTGCCATCGTTACGGCCAGCAGCATGATGTTGTCGTTGTTAATTTCCTGAATCGCAAAAACGAGGCCGACCGCCGCGTTTTTGAGCTATTGTCTGAAAAATTCCAATTGTTTGAAGGCGTTTTCGGCGCGAGCGATGAAGTTCTTGGCGCTATTGAAAACGGCGTTGATCTAGAAAAGCGTATCAATGACATCTACCAGCGGTGCCGAAAGCACGAAGAAATTCAAACCGCATTTGACCAGCTTCAACGGGAGTTGAGTCTGGAAATTAACGACACGATCAAACAGACGCGCCGCAAGCTCCTGGAAAATTTTGACGATGAAGTGCGTGAAAAACTCAAGATACGCGAGGACGCCTCAAAGGCGTTTCTCAATCGGTTGGAACGTCGGCTCATTCAGCTTACCGCTCATGAATTAAGGGACCACGCCGAATTCATTGATGATTCCTCGTTCATTCTGGAATCCTCTCCCTTTCCTAACGAGAACGGCCGTATTCCCATAGGTGTCTACGAGCTTCCGCGTCGGTCCGGTGAGGCGCATCTTTACCGATTGAACCATCCTTTGGCTGAAGCAATCATTTCCAGGGCCAAAGGCCGCATTTTGCCGCCAGCCGAGATAACTTTGGATTATAGCAGCCACGATGGAAAAGTGACTTTGCTCAAGCCTTTGGTCGGGCAATCCGGCTGGCTATCCGTTTCAGTCTTTACATCAGAATCCCTTGAGCAGGCGGAGGATCATATAATTATAACGGCACGTACGGATAACGGAGAACCTATCGACGAAGAAGCCGCGCAACGCCTGCTAACGCTCTCGGGAACAGCGGGAACGGTGCTGTCGGGCGCTCCAAATCAGGACCTGAATCAGGCGGTTGAAAGACGGCGAGCCAAGATTGTCCAAAGCATAACGGAGCGAAATGGCAAATTCTTTGAAGCCGAAACCGAAAAATTGGAAGGTTGGGCAGATGACTTGAAACTTGGCCTGGAACGCGAAATCAAAGACATTGACCGTCAGATTAAAGAAGCACGCAGAGCAGCCTCGTCTGCGCTGACGCTCGAAGAGAAATTGGAAGGCCAGAAACAGGTAAAGGCCCTGGAAGCTCAGCGCAGCCAGAAACGGCGCTCCCTATTTGATGCACAAGATCAGGTCGACCGGCAACGCGGTGATTTAATCGCAAACATAGAGAAAAAGTTGAACCAAAAATCGACACTTTCAGAACTCTTCGTTATCCGTTGGACGCTTAGATAATGGACCCGTATGGACACACCGTCTCAAAAATTGGCAAAAAGGATTATTGATCGGTTGGTCTCAGAAAAGCTTCTGGATGCCGAATCCGGAAAAAAGCTTCTGCCTAAATTGGCCGCAGGGAATCTACGGCCCGAGGATTGGCGCCTGCCATTAGAAACGGTGGAAGAAAACCAGGCAAAACCATGAGCGCCGACGCCCTAAGCAAAATTACAATCGAGCACCTTCGCGGGTCGGTGGTTCCGTTCACGTTGCCGTTCGAGAAAGGCAAAAAGCTCTCGGTCATCTATGGCGAAAATGGTTGCGGAAAATCCACGATTTGCGATGCATTCGATTTTATCGGGAATGGCAAGGTCGGATCGTTAGAGAATCGAGGGCTCGGAAAAACAAATAGGTTTTGGCAATCCGTCGGAAAAAAGGCAAAGGACGTGTCAGTTGTTTTGGAAACTGTTTCAAATAATCCACCGAAAATAAACACGTGCACCGCGACAATCGGAACAAACGGCGTCTTGGCAAATCCTGAAGACTTGCGACCGAAGGTTGAAGTGCTACGGCGGACACAAATCCTCTCGTTGATCGAGGCGTTACCGGGAAAGCGTTATGCTGCCATCAGTCGCTTCATTGACGTTTCCGGCATTGAGGCGTCAGAAGCCGCGCTTCGCGACTTAATTCGCGACCTCAAAGGCAACCGCGAAATTGCAGTCGCTCGCGTTAGGGAAAACATTGATACCGTCCTTCACTTCTGGGAAACGGCGGGCAAGCAGGGCAAAGATCATCTTGTTTGGGCGGAGGCCGAATCGAAAAAGGAACCTGGCGCTTCCGCGGCGGAGATCAATGCCCTTACTGACTTGCAAAACGCTTTCAATCGCTTGATGGATTATCCCGCACAAATGACAGCTGTAGAGCAAGCGGTGCAAGGAGATCAAGCAACCGTAGCTGCGGCAAAAATCAAAGCCGAGGAATGCGCTAAAAACATCGCCATCGATGCCAGCGAAACGATCAACATTTTGGAAGCGGCAAGCGGCTACTTTCACAAACATCCCACACCTGCCACCTGTCCCCTATGCGAAAGCGCTGAAAAAGCAATTGGCCTTGCTGAAAGGATAAGAGCACGGTTGCAAAGTTTTTCAGCTCTTCAGTCCGCTTTGCAACAGCAAAAAACAGCAGACAATAAGCTTCAACGGACGTTGCAACAGTTGGATATCCTGAAAAATAGCGCAAAGCGGCATGTTCAGGAATTTGAAAGGGCAAAAGGAAAATACGACTGGTCAAAAGACATCGAGCTTCCGACTGAGCCAGCGCCCGAATCCATTTCCCAGCTTTCGGATTGGCTTAAAAAATTTGGGCATCTCCCCGCTCAATGGAAGAAGGTTGAAACTGCACGACACGACCGAAAGCAATTTTTAACCACGCTGAAGCTTGCGCTTAGAACGCTTCAAGATAATTCCAGAGAGCAAAAAGAGCTTGATGTTCTCCTGCCGCGACTCGAAAAGGCATTGGAAATTGTTGAAGAAGAACGCCGAAAATTTACGGACGAAGTTCTTTCGAGAATCGCGGACGAAGTCGGTCGCATATACGAATTGGTCCATCCCGGCGAGGGATTGAACAAAATCAGTCTGGAACTTGACCCGAACAAACGCGCTTCACTTGAGATATCCGCAGAATTTTGCGGGGAAACAGGCGCGCCACCGCAAGCGTATTTTAGTGATTCACACTTGGACACTCTGGGCCTCTGCGTGTTTCTCGCGTTGGCCGCATTGGACGGCCCAGAAAAGACTACGCTCGTCCTTGACGACATTTTGGCTAGCGTAGATGAGCCGCACGTCGAACGCCTTATTGAGATGCTCTACGCAGAAGCGATAAAATTTCGCCACTGTGTTATCACGACTCATTACCGCCCATGGAAAGAAAAGCTCCGCTGGGGCTGGCTAAAAACCGGCCAATGTCATTTTATCGAATTAACCAAGTGGACGGACAAGAACGGTCTTACACTGATTCGCAGCATTCCGGATGCGGAACGCCTCCGCCAGCTTTTAGCCGAAACGCCGCCGGACCCGCAACTGGTTTGCGCTAAAGCCGGAGTTATTCTTGAGGCGGCTTTAGACTTTATCACGCTGCTCTACGAGTGTTCCTGTCCGCGTCGCGCGAGCGGGCGTTATACACTCGGTGAACTTCTTCCGGGCATCAATAAAAAGCTAAGACAAGCATTGGAAGTTGAGTCGTTGGCCGGAAAAGATGCGGCCGGGAATCCCGTTTATAAAAAGAAGAGCTTGGCCCCAATCCTTGAGGAACTGGCGCGAATTGCACAGGTGAGAAATGTTTTCGGTTGCCACTTTAATGACCTCTCGTTCGATCTGCTTGACACAGACGCGATTGGCTTTGGGAAAGGCGTCCTGGAGCTGATTGATACGCTCGCTGATCCCGATGCCGGATGGCCTCGTAACCCAAAATCCGGTAAATACTGGTCCAATTCAGGAGAGACACGCCGACTTCATCCGCTTAAACAGCCAATATAATAAACAAATAAATCGATTTATGTCATCATTGTACCTAAACCGTCTTTCTGCAGACGAACGCACAAAACTGGTGAACGAACTTCACGAGAGACAATCGGGCCACTGTTTTATTTGCGGCAAAACTATTGACCTGAAACTCCACAAAGATGCCCTGGACATTGACCATGTCATCCCAACAAGCCAAAACGGGCCGGATAATCCGAGTAATTTTGCGTTAACTCACAATTCTTGCAATCGTGGCAAACAAGATAGCAATTTGCGTGTCGCCCGCATCCTCGCCAGGTTTGACCAGATCAATGAAGGTGTCTCCACTGAAAACCGGGCTGCTAATCTCGGGGATATTCTGAAAGCGTTTGCCAGCGGAAATTACCCGCTTTCCATAACCGCCGACGGCAACAACGTCAAATACACTCTATCGGAAATAGGCCGCAATGATGTCGTCACTTTGCCGCTTTACACCGACATTCTTTCCGGATTCCGGTTTTTCTTTGCTCAATTGCCGATTTCATATATCCACCACGACGGCAAACTGAATCCCCGTGCCATCGGCCCCAACATTAAGAAATTAATAAAGGAATTTTATTTGAAGCGGCCCCAGCTCCATGTCGCTCTCGGGTGGATCAACCTTAACGAAGCTGAAAAACCGAAGGTAAGAATTTTCGACGGCCAGCACAAGGCGGCCGCCCAGATTATGCTGAATACTACTGAACTTCCCGTTCGGATTTTTGTGAACCCGGACGTGGATGTGTTGCTGACCTCCAACACCAACGCCGGTACTACGTTAAGACAGGTGGCTTTTGATAAATCCGTTCAGCGTAACCTCGGCAGCGCTCTGTTGGCTGACCGCATGCAACGCTATCGAACCGAGTGCAATCTGGCGGCGGACAGTGAGGAGTTTTCGGAGCAGGACCTTCAACGACATTTCAAAGGCGAGAGCCGTGAAATGAAAAAGTTCATCCTTGATTGGGTACGAAGCTCAATTACGCACCATAAGGATAACAAGCTGCGGGATTTTATAGAATACGGGGGCCGTAGCAGTGAATTCCCCCTAAGCTATAGCACAATTGAGAAGACATTTTATTCATTCTTCATCGGGTCCGACCTCCTGGCGACTCGCTTCAACCACCGTGCCGAGGAGGGCCAAAATCCACGCCAACTGGAGATTGAACAGCTTGTGACGCTCATGAACGTCATCGCCGAAGAAATATTTATCGGCAAATACGATCCCAAGATCGGGACCAGCCGCATAGAGAACAAGATCATCAAGGGCGACGACGTTCCGGAGCCGCATCTGGCCGCATATCGCATGGCAAAAGAGGAAATAGCTCACAACTGGTTACGTTACGTAAAACAGGTGATCCAGATGGCTTTTGTCAACGCGGGAATTCCATTTGATGAAAACGCACCGCTCCAGAAAAGCATGCCCGCCAATGCCTGGAATAACGTCCGCAACTTCATCATCGCGCTTCGCGATCTGCCGGTGTGGGTTAATCGAGACCTGGCCAACACTGTTTTCGGCGGCAAGCACAACATTGATTTTTGGAAGCAAATTTTTGAGGAAGGTCACACAACGGACAATCAGAAGATTCTCGGCCAGCGATTGGACCTTATCAAAATGATTCAACCGCGGAACGGGAACTGATAAATCCAGCTCGGCATGATTTCAAAAAAACAAAAACTTGAGTTGACTTGGATCGGCAAGGTAAACCGGTCCCGATTGCAGCCGCATCTGAAGCTGCTTCGCGGCGGCTACGAGGAATCGCCGCCCGGTTCAGCCACCCACGTCCGAGTCGCGGCTCCCAAAGTCTGCGGCGAGCCGCGTTGCCGCTGCGTGAGTGTGCTCCTTGATTTTCATCCGCCCATTCCGGAGGGGGTTCTCTGCCTGGATCTCAACGAAAAGGGCCTCATCCCGTCGCCCGAACAGAAAAACGACCCGGAATTCCTCCAGCTCGACAAGCTCCTGCGGGCTGAATTGAACGATGCGGACTTTCAGCGGCTGCGGGACTGGTATTTCGCCGAAAAGCTGGATGTCATCGAGACCACCCCGGTTTCCGAAATCGAAATCACAGACCTGCCCAATGCGACCGGCGGGAGTATGGTTGGCTTCACCGAAGTTTTCCCCTGCGGTTTGTCCCTGAATTTTTCCCTGGACGACGAAGTCTGGGCCACAGACGAGCAGTACTGCGTGACACCGGAATGCGGATGTACGGACACGGTCCTCTCCTTTCTCAAGCTGAAGGATGCCGCGGGAAAAATCAGCCTTTCCATCAGCGACCCGCCGGCGCTGTACTACAACTACCGCTCGCAAACCGCCCGTCCGCTCGACGCTGGTCCAGTGGGCGCTCCCGGCGATGATCGCTTGCTGGCGGCCCTGAAAGGCGCGCATCCGATCCTTGATTTGCAACTGGAACGTCACCACCTGATTTTGCAGTCTCTTTACGCGCGAATGCGGCTTGCCCAAACCAAATCGCTCTTCAAGCCCCTGGTGGCTGCCGCATCGCGCAAGATCGGGCGCAACGAACCGTGCCCCTGCGGCAGCGGTAAAAAATTCAAGCATTGCTGCCTGAACCTGGGCGTCCAATAACCATCCGTCCGATGACCAAAAAACAAAAACTCGAGCTGACCTGGATTGGCAAGGAGAACCGGCCGCGGCTGGAGCCGCGCATCTTGCTGGAAGACCCGGAAAAGTCCTATCACGCCAAACACCGTGTCACGGAAAGTGACATTTTCGACAACCGGCTCATCTTTGGCGACAATTTGCTTGCCCTTAAAGCGTTGGAGCAGGAATTCACCGGCAAGATCAAGTGCATCTTCATCGACCCGCCTTATAACACTGGTAGTGCATTCAGCCATTACGATGACGGCGTAGAGCATTCGATTTGGCTTTCGCTGATGCGGGACAGGTTGGAGTTACTTCGGAAGATGCTGTCAGAGGATGGAGCGATCTGGATTACCATTGATGACAACGAATGCCACTATCTGAAGATTCTTTGTGACGAAGTTTTCGGACGCCAAAACT
The DNA here is from genome assembly GCA_035503455.1 of Candidatus Sulfotelmatobacter sp. Lineage (GTDB taxonomy): Bacteria > Verrucomicrobiota > Verrucomicrobiia > Limisphaerales > UBA11358 > UBA11358. Next base: position 19,175 of record DATJTK010000178.1, read on the forward strand.
TTGTCGCCAACGTAATTTGGGAAAAGAAATCTTCCTCGCAGTCAAATGCAACGTGGTTATCCGATTCTCACGACCATGTTCTGCTATTCGCGAAGAACAAGGAAATCTGGCGACCGGCAAAACTCGCCCGAACAAGTGAGCAGAACGCAATCTACAAACATTCTGATCAGTATGATGGCATAGACACGAACGGCAAAAAATATGGACGCGGGCCGTGGTTCCCAGGTGATTTTACGATCAGTCTTACGACGGGCCAACGGGGGAAACAGTTCGCTAAAACAGGAGTGTCCGCAAATTTGTACCCAATCACGACTCCATCAGGGCGCGAAACAATGCCAGCAAAAGGCAGATGTTGGGCCTACACAAAAGATTCATTTGAGCGTCTGAAGGCCGACAACAGAGTCTATTTCGGAAAAGGCGGCAGTAGCAAGCCGACCATCAAAAGATTTTTGTCTGAAATTGAAGACCAGGGCGTCGTTTGCCCTACCGTTTGGCATTATTCAGAGGTAGGTGAAAATCGAATTGCAGCGGTCGAGGTCAAGGCTTTCAACGAAGCCGATCCTTTTTCGGCTCCAAAGCCTGAATTGCTCCTTAAAAGAATATTGGAACTTTCTACTAATCCACTTGATTGGGTTCTCGACTCATTTGCCGGTTCAGGCACAACCGGCGCTGTCGCACACAAAATGGGCCGGCGCTGGATCATGGTTGAATTGGGCGAGCATTGTCACACGCACATCATTCCACGTTTACAGAAAGTGATTGATGGCGCAGACCCCGGCGGCGTCACCGAAGCTGTCGGCTGGAAAGGCGGCGGCGGTTTCCGCTATTACCGGCTCGCGCCTTCCTTGCTCGAAAAAGACAAATGGGGCAATTGGGTCATCAGCAGGGACTTCAACGCTGCAATGCTCGCCGAAGCCGTCTGCAAACTGGAAGGTTTCACGTATGCGCCGAGCGACACGGTTTATTGGCAGCATGGCCATTCCACCGAGCGTGATTTCATTTACGTCACGACTCAGAATCTGGGTCCGGACCAGCTCAGCCAATTGAGCGACGAAGTCGGACCGGATCGGACGTTGCTCGTTCTCTGCGCGGCGTTTCGGGCAGGCACAAAAGATGTGGGCGAGCGATATCCAAATCTGACCGTGAAAAAAATCCCGAAGCAGGTTCTCTCCCGTTGCGAGTGGGGGCATGACGATTACAGCCTCAAAGTGGAGAACCTGCCGAAAGCCCCACCACCGGTGGACAAGCGCGGGCAGATGGGACTGATTTAAAAAAAGAGAATAAACGCGTGCCGAAAGATATTCCAGAATCCACCAAAGTCGCGCTCTACCAAAGTGCCGACGGAAAGGTCACGGTGGACGTGCGCTTCGAGCGTGAGACTTTCTGGCTGACGCAGAAGTCGCTGGCGGGGCTGTTTGACGTTAAGGTGCCGGCAATTAACAAGCACCTGAAAAATATCTACGCAAGCGGCGAACTCACACCGGAAGGAACTATTTCCAAAATGGAAACAGTTCAAACGGAGGGCAAGCGGGCCGTGGTGCGAACCGTGGATTACTATAACCTGGACGCGGCAATTGCGGTGGGTTACCGCGTTAATTCGGCCAAGGCCACGCATTTCCGTATTTGGGCCAAGAACACATTGCGTGAGGTGATGACGATGAAGGACTGGCTGGCACAGGTAAAACGCTTTCTGGATTTCAACGAACAACAGGCCCTGACTCATGCCGGGAAAATCTCGCGCGAAATGGCCGTCGCCCGGGCGCATGAAGAGTTCGAAAAATTCCGCGTGAAACAAGATCAGGATTATTTCTCGGACTTCGACGAAAAATTTGAGCGTTACTTGAAAGGAGGGAATGAAAAATGAAACCGCAAGTCAACTCTGTCGCCGGACGCCTCAGCCTGCGCCCGCCACAACGCCGATCACTCGAAATTCTCGACCGAATTACGGAAATCGCGCCGCCCGGCAAAATCGAGGATCTGAAGACTGCGCTCGATGTTATTCGAAGCGAATTTCCCACGGTCACGGATTTTGAGCGCGAATTTGTATCTTTATGTTTTGCCCTCGCAACTGGCGTCGGCAAAACGCGGCTCATGGGCGCGTTCATCACGTATCTTCACCAGGCGCACGGCATCAACAATTTCTTTGTCCTCGCTCCAAACCTGACGATCTACAACAAGCTCATCACGGATTTCACTCCTAATACGCCGAAATACGTTTTCAAAGGCATCGCCGAGTTCGCCACGGATGCGCCGGAAATTATCACCGGAGACAACTACGAAGCGAAAGCTGGCACGTTGTTTGACCAGGTGCTCCGCTGCAAAATCAATATTTTTAACGTTGCGAAAATCGCTGCCGAAGTTCGTGGCGGCAAGTCTCCTCGCATCAAGCGGCTGTCAGAATACATTGGCGAAAGCTATTTCGAGTATTTGGCCGGGTTGCCCGACCTTGTGCTTATCATGGACGAATCGCACCGTTATCGCGCCACCGCCGGCGTGCGCGCTATCAATGAATTGAAACCCATTCTCGGCCTGGAACTCACCGCCACGCCTCTAGTGGAAACGTCCAAAGGGACACTGCCGTTCAAGAACGTGATCTTCGATTATCCGCTCGGAAAGGCAATGGCCGATGGATTTGTGAAAGAGCCGGCGGTCGTAACGCGCAAAAATTTCAATTCGGCAGGCATGACGCAAGAGGCCATCGAACAGATGAAACTCGAGGACGGCATTCGCTTGCACGAAAGCCTCAAGGTGGAACTTGAAACATACGCTCGCGAATCTGGCAATTCAATTGTGAAGCCGTTCGTGCTCGTCATAGCCCGCGACATTACGCACGCGAAGCAGTTGATGGATGTGATTCAATCCGATTCGTTTTTCGGGGGGCGATACAAAACGAAGGTCATCCAGGTAGATTCGAGCAAGAGCGGCGCGGAGGAAGACGAAATGGTCGAACGCCTGTTGAAAGTCGAGCACACCGGGGAGCCAACGGAAATCGTTATCCACGTCAATATGCTTAAAGAAGGCTGGGACGTTACGAATCTTTATACGATCGTCCCGCTCCGCGCGGCGAATGCGCGGGTCCTGATTGAACAGTCCATCGGGCGTGGATTGCGTCTGCCTTACGGTAAGCGCGCTGGCGTGAACACGGTGGACCGGCTGAATATCGTAGCACATGATCGCTTTCAGGAAATTGTGGACGAGGCGAAGAAACCCGATTCGACGATTCGATTGCAGCAGATCGTCTTGGAGCCCGGGGAAATTGGTGAAAAAATCGTAACAGTAGTTTCACAGCCGCAACTGGCGAACAAACTTGGCTTGCAACCCGGGCAAATGACAGCCAGCACTCTTATTCCAAAAACTGCCGAACCGCCGATGTTCGCAACGCCGGAAGAACAACGAGTCGCGCAAATCACCTATGACGTAATTCGAAATCTGGAAAACAAGCCCCAAACACTGCCAAGCGCCTCCTATCTGTCCAGGCCGGAAATGCAGGAAATGGTTTTGAGTGAAGTTAAGGCGCGATATCGGCCGTCGCAGTTGGAAATAGAGGGTGTGACGAAGAAGCCGGATTTTGCCGCCATTGTCGCGAAGACCGCCGGCGAGGTAATTCAACAAACGATTGATATTCCACGCATTCTTGTCGTGCCCACTGGGGAAGTGCAATCGGGCTTTAATCCGTTCACGCTCAATCTCGGCGCTTTGAATTATCCGCCTGTATCGGAAGAACTTTGGGCCAAGCATCTGCGCACGGATCAGGTGGACGTAATCGCAATGGGGAAAGGCGGCATTGAAGAACCGCGTCCTGAAGATTACATCGTGAGCGGCCTGGTGGACTTCGATGACGTTTCCTACGATGCTCATGCAGATTTGCTGTACGATTTGGCAGGACAAGTTGTAAAACATTTCAGCGGCTATCTGCCCGACGAACATGAGGTTCGAAAAGTACTCCGCTGTTACCAGCGCGACATCGCCCGATTCGTTTATGCGCAGATGCGGGAGCATTATTGGGAAAAGGCAACGGGCTACGAAGTCAAAGTCAGCAAAGGCTTCTGCGAATTGAAACAAAGCGCCTACACCGCGTCTGCATCCGAACCCATTCTCGATTACCGGCAGCCGCCTGCCGACAAGAGCAACATGGCAAAATATCTTTTTGGCGGATTTAAACGGTGCCTCTATCCCGTCCAGAAATTCAATTCGGATTCAGAACGGAAGCTGTCTGTGATTTTGGAACGTGAATCGTCCAAATGGTTCAGGCCGGCCAGGGGGCAGTTTCAGATTTATTACAAGCTCGGCCCGGACCATCTTGAATATCAGCCCGATTTTGTTGCGGAGTCAGACGGGGTCATTTACATGCTCGAGCCGAAGGCGCGGGATGACATCAGTAATGCAGAAATCATCGCTAAAAAAGAAGCAGCGGTCAAATGGTGCAAGCATGCCAGCGATCACGCTACTACTTACGGCGGCAAGCAGTGGAAATACCTGCTAATTCCACACGACCTGGTTTCTGAGAACATGACATTAAAAGGTTTGGCTGACTTCGTGAGCCAGCCGGCATAAAGAACCGCTTGTTACGCTTTAACACATTATGTGTCAACACTTTAAGTGTGTCTGTTACTGGTTTGTTACCGGTTTGTTACCAGTTAAGTCGTTGACACTCAACATTGTTACGCATGTTACGACTTTTCAGAGCACACCTGCCATCCACTGTGGACTTTGCCCAACAATCCATTAATCCATCAATCCAGTCCGGAGTCATGTTGCCACCGTGTTGCCACTTTGTAGCCGGTTTTGTTGCCAGTTTTCCCTATTTAAATCGTTGGTAATCAGTAATGTTGCCAGTGTTGCCAGTTTACAGACTTCACATATGACAATCTGTAGGTGGGCACCAGGGAATCATTCTCATCCTCATCGTCATCCTCGAAACGGGGACGGTGGAATCATTCTGCCTAAAACCCTTCGCGTGGATCGGGCATTTCGCGGTCAAAAGATGGAAACTTCGGAGGGGTAAAAAACACGTCGAAGTTTCCTCCTGCCCGGTTTTCGAGGTTTCCTTCGGCATTCAAATTTGCCAATAAAAGCGCAGTTTTTAATTCTGGAAACATTTTGGTTTCCATTTTCGTTTCCCGAAGTTTCCAGTTTCCACCCTACAGATGCAAAATTGGAAACTTCGACCCGTGGCAGCGCCACTGGCGACCTTTAACCACGAAATACACGAAAGACCCTGCTTCGCCAGGCTACGCAGGGCAGGCCACGAAAGTTTTTAGACGGGATTTACAGGATGGAATTTTTCCCGGAACTTTATCCTGTCCATCTTGTTCATCCTGTCTTAACGGTCTGCCGAGACGCCGGTTTCCTCAAAATCCTCAAATTCCCTATAAAAGCGCAATTTCCCGCCTCGTTTCCCATCTGCATTCCCTATGGCCAAAAAATGTGCGCACCGTAGGGTAGGCGTCTCGCCGCAAGGCACGCGCCTTCGGCGCGCGCGAGTTCCCATCTGGCATTCGATGTTCGGCGTTCGATGTTCGATGTTCGATGTTTCCCACCGCCTTACGCCGCCGCCGCCCGTGGCAGTTCCTCGATTTGCGCCTTTTGTTCGCGGATGATCTCGAACAGGAACCATGTCCGGCGCTCGGTTTGGTCGATCCAGACTTCAATCAAACTCGCCGTGGCTACGTCGTTGTGGCGGTCGCAGAGTTCGTGTACTTCGCGCATGGAAACGGTGAGATGTTGATTATCAGCGCAGAGTTCGGCCAGCATCTGGAGGGGCGGGACAATTTCGTCGTTGTTGTCCTTCAATCGTTGATGTTTTGCGATGTCGCTGATGGAGTGGAGGGTGGTGCCTCCCAGTTTTCTTGCTCGCTCGGCAATATCATCGGTCATCTCGAATATTTGCTCGGAATGCTTGTCCAGGAGCAAATGATAATCGCGAAAGTGGCGCCCGGTCATGTGCCAATGGAAATTTTTGGTTTTGACGTACAGTGCAAACACGTCCGCTAGCAGCGGACGGAGCGCGGTCGATATTTCAGCGACAGCGTTGTCGGGCAAATCGCTGATGCTGATGCCGTTTGGATTTTTTTTCATTGTCTTATCTCCTTTTGGTTTGGACATGTCATTCGATTTCATAGTTGTTTTGTAGCTTTTCCTCTTCTCCTTTGGTGAACTGGAAACGTTTCGTTGAGAATATGCATCACTTTCGACTATGCGCAAAGGCGATTTTTGTGACAGCAAGACCATAGCCCGTAGCGCAGGTTTCCCAACCTGCCGTGCCGCCGATTTCCCAATCGGCGCGGTATGCCGGCGGTTAGAACACGCAGGTTGGGAAACCTACGGCACGGCAGACTGGGAAGTCTGCGCTACGTGGTCATTTTAATTTTGAATTAATGTTCCGTTAATCTTCTTTGACGAAATTGTGATTGTTAGCGTTATCAGCGGGTGGTTTGCTCTGGTAAAACAAGGGGGATTTGCCGGTTGGAATGCATTCAGAGAGAATCGTCATCCCATTGGAATGATCCCTTGAATGTGTGTTTTCTGAAATAGCGCGGGAATTTAATTAGCCGGTTTAAATGAGAGAGAGTTGAGAGTTGAGCATGAAAGTAAATCATTCCTTGTCCGTGAATCCGGCCCATATTCGGTGGACGCATTTCGCGTGCGTTCTTGCCGGTGTTTTTCTTGCCACATTGATACGTTTCCCAATCCAGCCTGCCATCCAGGATGCCAGTCCGTTTTTCTTTTACTTTCCGGTGGTTGTCGCGGTCGCGATATTTTTGGGATGGCGTTTTGGATTGCTCGCAACGGCGTTGTCCGTTTTTCCCGCGGACTATTTTTGGATGGTGCCCTATCGGACGTTCTCGGTGGACGGCGGGCAGGCCCTTCATATTATCGGCTTTTCATTTGCCGGTTTGTCGGTTTCGTGGCTGAGCGAAGCGGCGCGGAAACGGAAGCATCTCGAGGAGCATTTGCGCGCGGCCCTCGCCAACATGGGGGACGCCATTATCACGACCGATTGCCGCGGACGAATTGTGTATCTGAATACGGTGGCGCGGATGCTCACCGAAATGCACGGGTCCGAGGGCGTGGGCTGCGCCTTTGGCACAGTCCTGGATTTGTTCGCTGAAAGCGGCGCGCATTCCCTGAACGGAACATTCCAGGTGGCCTTAAGCAGCGACGATATCGAAAGTCTCCCGCGTCGCGTCATTATTAGCAGCAAATCGGGCAAACGCTATCGGGTGGAGCAAAAGACATCGCGGATTCTGGACGTAAAAGGTGAAAAGCTCGGGATGGCGATTTTGTTCCACAGCCTGGAGCGCGATGATGAAGTATCATCCGCTCCGGTTCCGGCTGTCCCGGCCGTGACGGTAGAGCCCATTGTAAGAAACGACGATCCGCCGGCTGTGACTTCGAATCTTCCGCGAATTGCCATGGTGTCCATTCATGGCTACGTGGCGGCGCACCCGCGCCTGGGCGATGCGGACACGGGCGGACAAGTCGTTTATGTTTTGGAATTATCAAAGAAGCTGGCGCAATTGGGTTACGAGGTGGACATCTGGACCCGGCAATTCGAAAGCCAGGCGCAAATGGAACCGGTAAGCCCGCAGGTTCGGATCATTCGCATGCCGTGCGGCGGCATCAATTTTATTCCGAAAGAGTTTCTGTGCGAGCACCTGCGGGAGTGGAAGGACAATGCGCTTCGATTTATCAACGAGCAAGGGTTTAAGTACGAGTTTATCAACAGCCATTACTGGGACGGCGGCCTGGCGGCGGACCAGTTGAGCCGCGCGCTGAGCGTGCCGCACATCCATACACCACATTCTTTAGGCATCTGGAAACGCCGGCAATCGGAAGCAAGCAGCGCCGTGGAAGCAGCCCGGCTGGACGAAGAGTTTAATTTTACCAAACGCATCGGGTCCGAACGGTTGCTTTACGTCGCGGCGGACGTGATCGTGGCGACAAGCCCGGAACAGCAGGGGATTTTAGTGTGCGACTATAACGTTCAGGCTGAAAAATGTCGCATGATACCGCCCGGTTATGATGACACGCGGTTTTTCCCGGTAAGCGATGCAACGCGTGACGCCATCCGAAAGCGGCTCGGGTTTCGCACGCCCGTGGTCCAGGCCATTGGGCGGCTTGCAGACAACAAAGGCTATGAATTGCTCATCAAGGCTTTCGCCGTGGTGGCGCAACGAATGCCCGAGGCCACGCTGCACCTAGCGGTTGGCGGCAAAACCCTGACGCCGCAGGAGACGGCGATTTTTGTCCGTTTGCGTACGCTGACCAGCGAGTTGGACCTGACCCGGAAAGTGATTTTTGGGAGTTTTATTCCGGACGATCAATTGGCCGATTACTATCGCGCGGCCGACGTATTCGTGCTATCCAGCCGATACGAACCTTTCGGGATGACGGCGATTGAAGCGATGGCCTGCGGCACGCCCACGGTGTTGACTGTTCACGGCGGCCTGTATCACGCGGTGACCTTTGGACAGCACGGCCTCTATGCTGATCCCTGTGACCCGGAGGACCTCGGCATCACGATTCTCAAGGCGCTCAAAGACGCGCGTGTGCGCTCACAATTGTCCACCATGGGAGCGGAAAAGGCGCGCAGTTTATTTACCTGGAGCGGGGTCGCGCAGCAATTTCTCTCGTTGATACCGGGTAAAAAGACCAAGTGATCCCGATTAAACTTTTTAGCGCGGACCTGGACGGCACATTGTTGGGAACCCGCGAGTCCACGCAACGTTTTACGGAGAGCTGGAATAAGCTGCCGCCGGGAGAACGGCCGCTGTTGTGTTACAATTCGGGCCGGCTGGTTGCCGACATTTTAAAGGTCGCCGCCGATGAGCGGTTGCCGCAGCCGGATTTTGTGATCGGCGGGGTCGGCACACAATTGTATGACGGCCGGACCCATCAACCGATAACGGAGTTTGACGGCCAATTTGAATCGGGCTGGAACCTCGCAAAGGTGGAACAAATTCTGGCCGCCGTTCCCGGTGTGAGGCGTCAGCCGCCCGAATTCTTGCATCCCTACAAATCCAGTTGGTATCTCCCTCATGCGTCACGCGAAATGGTGGATGATATCCGGCGCCGGCTGGCGGATGCCGGGCTGAATGTCACGCTGATTTATTCCAGCGGGCGGGATTTGGACGCGCTCCCGGCCCACACGAGCAAAGGCGACGCCCTGAAATGGCTGTGCAAACGGATACGGATTTCTCTGAAAAACGTTTTGGTGGCTGGCGACACCGGCAATGACAGCAGCATGTTTCTCTTGCCTGGGGTCCAGGGAATCGTCGTGGAAAACGCCCAGCCGGAGCTGCATGAAGCCGTGGTTCATTTGCCCACCTACAGCGCCACGCGCGCGTTTGCCGACGGTGTGCTGCAGGGGCTGGCTTTTTTCAAAGTAATTCCTGAAGCGCCGCCGCTGGACCGCGTGATCGTGCCCGCCGTGGAACTGGACCCGGCATTGCGCCGGTTGTTCAGCCAGGATGCTCTTAAATCGCTGGCGCAGGGGGATCGCGATTTGATAGCGGAAGGCTATCGGCGCGCGCTCATCGCTTTGCGAAAGAACATCACGCCATCCGGATTTTCCGCGTGTTCGCCCGCGGACAATGAAGTTGTGGGAATCGATGCCAATTATCATTCGATATGGGCGCGGGATGGTTCCATCACGATTGTGGACACCATCGATTTGCCGGACCCCGATGTGCGCGTGGCGCAGGTGTCCACATTGCGCACGCTCCTGGGTCATCTGGGACCCAGCGGACAAATTCCGGCGAACGTCAGCCTTGATACGGGCGAGCCCGACTATAGCGGGGTCGGCGGCATTTGCGCGATTGACGGCGGTTTTTGGACCGTCCTGGCGTTTTATTACTACGTTCGCAAACACGAAGACTGGAGCCTGCTGGCGGAATTTGCGGGACCGTTAAAACGGCTGATGGACTGGCTGCTGGGACTGGACAGCAATAACGATGGACTTTTGGAAATTCCCGAAGCCGGCGATTGGACTGATTTGTTCGGCCGGAGCTATCACGTTCTTTACGATCAGGTGTTGTGGTACCGGACCGCTGTTGCCTATGGACGGCTTTTGGAATTTCAGAAAAAATTCGATGAAGCTTCGGCGTGGTTGCGGCGGGCGCAGAGCGTTCGGAATAAAATTCTGGCGTCCTTCTGGCCATCCACGAAAACCCGCGATCCGTCTGCGCGGATGAGTTTTGCCGACCAGCAATTCGCCGTGGGCGATGCGAGCTATTTGCTCGCCGAAATCACGCCGTTTGCTTTCAACTGGCGTTGCGACGTTCTGGGAAACATTCAGGCGTTTATCGGAAACGTGTTGGATGTGGATCGCGCGCGCACGGCCTTCCGGTTTATGTGGGGCGTGGGTGTCAATGAACCCTACCCGGTGGCGAACCTGTATCCGGCGGTCCAGGCGGGCGACCCGGACTGGCGCCCTTATTACACGGTCAATCTTCTGAATTTGCCCGGGCATTATCATAATGGCGGCATTTGGCCGTTTATCGGCGGCATGTGGGTGTGTTTCATTCATCGCCTGGGATTGCGCGATGTGGCCTGCCGGGAATTACTGAAACTGGCCCACGCAAATCGCCTTGGAAAAAATCAGGAATGGGAATTCAACGAATGGCTTCATAGCCGGACCGGGCGGCCCATGGGCAAAGCATTTCAGGCCTGGTCGGCGGCATCGTACATCAACGCGTGCCATGAATTGCAAATTAGTCCTGAAAATCTCGCGCGGGGAGAGTAGGATCAAACAATTGATGGATTGGTTTTGTCCGGCGCCAAGGACGAGTTCCAGATCCTGGTAACCGCCGTGAGGCGGAACGAAGCCTTTCGTGGAGGGTCGCAGGGCCGCCTGACTTGCGTCACTTGCGTCCTTTGTGTCCCTTCCTTGTTTGCGCATTCGAATTTTTTAACGCTTCAACGCCTTTCCCTGCCCTTCGGCCTTTGTCTCCGCCTGCATTTTGTCCAGTTCGTCGCGCAATTCGTCTTTGGTTTTTTTGTCCATCCGGTCGATGAACAAAATGCCGTTCAAATGATCCACTTCGTGTTGCACGGCCCGTGCCAGCAATCCGCCGGCCCGAAATTCGACCGGCTTGAACTCGGCGTCCAGCGCCTTGACCTCCACGAATTCAGGACGCGGTATTTCGCCGAAGATTTCGGGAAAGCTAAGGCAGCCTTCGGCGGCTTTGACGGTTTCGCCGTAGGGTTTGATTTCGGGGTTAATCAGCACCAGCGGCATCAGGACGTTCGGATCGGCGGGTTTGCCGTCCAATTCGAGGGTCGACGGACGGTCCTTGGCGTCGCGCACGTCAATCACGGTCAGTTGGAGCGCCTTGCCGATCTGTTGCGCGGCCAGTCCGACTCCATGCCGCTCGTTCATGGTTTCGAACATGTCCTCAATCAATTGCTTGATTTCGGGCGTGATTTTGGTGATTTGCCCGCCCTTTTGCCGCAATATCGGGCTGCCGTATTTGACCACTTCCAGTATCATGTCTTAGCTTCGTGAAACTCCAAGTACTTGCAATATACGCTCCAATTCCGCATCGCTGAAAAACGAAATTTCCAGGGAGCCTTTCCCCTGAGCATAGTTCAACCTCACTTTGGTGGCGAACATTTCCCGTAATTGAGATTCCAAATCCGTCAGGTGTGGATCGCCGGCGGGAGGGGCGACGGTCGCGCGGGTTGCGGGTTCCTTTTCGCGCCGCAACAGCAGCTTGGAAATCAGTCCCTCGGTTTGCCGGACATTTAATGATTCCTGCACGACGCGTTGCGCCGCGAGCGTTTGGCTCTTTTCGTCGAGGAGGCCCAGAATCACCTTGGCGTGGCCCATGGACAATTGTCCCTGGCGGATAAAGTCCTGGACGGGTTGGGGCAATTTCAGGAGTCGCAGGGCATTGGCCACGGCGGCACGGCTCTTGCCCACCCGGGCGGAAATCTCCTCCTGCGTCAGTTCAAATTGGTTGGACAATTGCGAATAGCCGAGCGCTTCTTCAATTGGATTGAGATTCTCGCGCTGGAGATTTTCGATCAACGCCAGTTCCAAAACCGTCCGGTCATCGGCGTCGCGCGCAATCACCGGGACCTCGGGCAGTTTCAGAAGCTGCGCGGCGCGCCAGCGGCGTTCGCCGGCGATTAATTCGAACATGTCGCCACGCGGACGGACAATCAGCGGCTGCACGATGCCTTGCTCGCGGATGGAATCGGCCAGCTCGCGCAGTGATTCATCCGAGAACTGTTTGCGGGGCTGGAGCGCCGAGGGGCGGATTTTGTCCAGCGGCACCTTTTGCACGCGCTCGCGTGAATCGACGACTGCGGGGGCAGGCGCGGGTTGAATGGGGGGCGGCGCAGGCGCAGGCGGAGTCAGAGGGCCTCCGAGCAGCGCGCCGAGACCGCGTCCCAATGCGGATTTCGACATGAGCCGGAGACTATCAATTAAAAAGGAAAAAGGAAAAAGGAAAAAGTTTTCGGTTTAGGGAATAGAATAGGACGGATAGGACATATAGGTTTGGTGTACACGTTTTAGCGTGCTTCCGAGCGCCTTGAAGACTGGAGGGCGAACCCGGAACACCCTAAAGGGTGGACACCAAACCATATTAGGGCATTACCGCTTTTAGTTTTCACCAGGCGCAAAACATCTTATCTTCCCTTCGTGTCAAATCTCATCGCCATTGTGGGGCGGCCCAATGTGGGCAAGTCCGCGCTGTTTAATCGCATTGCGGGCAAGCGGATTGCGATCGTACACGATCAGCCGGGTGTGACACGTGATCGCGTGACGGCGGAGGTGGAATGGGGAGGCAAGCCATTTACGCTTGTGGATACCGGGGGTATTGGCTTGTTGCGGGGCGAAAAGGCGGACGACGTGATTGTGCGCGCGGCATTGGAACAGGTCGAAATAGCGATCGAATCGGCGGCATGCATCATCCTGGTTGTGAATGTGCAAGAGGGTGTCGTGCCGTTGGACCAGGAAGTGGCCGCGAAATTGCATCGGAGCCGAAAGCCGGTTTTAGTGGCGGTCAATAAGGTGGACACGGAACGGGCGGAAAAGGGCGCGTTTGAATTTTCTGAGCTTGGTTTTGAGAAAATTTTTCCAGTTACTGCAATTCATGGGGAGGGGATTAAGGAATTGATGGAAGCGGCGACGGGGCTGTTGAATGCCGAATGCGGACCGGTTTGCACCGGGGCCACCGGGAATGCGGAATTGCTGCCGGAAGCGGAAGGGGAACCGAAGGCGAGCGGTGGCAATGATACCGGTGAACTTTCAACGGCGCCGCTGAAACTGGCCATTGTTGGGCGGCCGAATGTGGGGAAGTCGTCCATTATTAATGCGCTTACGAAGTCTTCGCGCGTGATTGTTTCGCCGATACCGGGGACGACTCGGGATGCGGTGGATGTTCCGTTTGAGGTGGTGAGTGACGGCGTGCGGCAGCGATACGTGTTGATTGACACGGCAGGAATTCGCAAAACGCGCCGGATTGACGATTCGATTGAATTTTTCAGCGTGTTGCGTTCGGAGGATTCGATTGCGCGCAGTGACATCGTTGTGTTTGTTTTGGATGCCGAGTCTGGAATTGCCGAGCAGGACAAAAAAATTGCCGATCGCATTGTCGAAAACCGGAAGGCGTGCATCGTGGTGGTCAATAAATGGGACCTGTTTGAAGAGCAAGTGCGCAAGGCGCGGCAGGAAGAAATCGCGCGGCGTGAGAAGAAACAGCGGCGCGAAGGGCAGGGCGATGACATGAGCACGCTCGCGGAGTTTGGCGCCTGGGTGCAGGAAAAACTATTTTTTCTCGATTACGCGCCGGTGATTTTTACGTCCGCAAAATCGGGCTTCCACCTGGACCGGTTGCTGGAAGCGGTTCGCTATGTGGCGTCGCAGTTGCAGCAAAAAATCCCTACCGCGATTCTGAACCGGACGTTGCACGACGCGGTGGAACGGCGGCAACCGGTGAGCGCGGCTGGGCATCGGTTGAAATTCTTTTATGCAACCCAGGTCCGCCAGGCGCCGCCGACATTTTTGTTGTTTGTGAACCGGGACGAATTGTTTTCGGAACCGTACAAAAAATATCTTGCCGGGGAGCTGCGCAAAGCCTTTGGGTACGAGGGCTGTCCGATTGTGCTGGCGCCGAAGGCAAGGCCGAAGACAGTGGAACCGGTGCGTCGCCAATTTAAAGGGAAACCGCCTTCGCCAAGGCTGCGGAGGCCGCGAAGGGAAGCCGCCTTCGTCAGGGCTACGGGGGGCCAGGAGAGGAAAAAGAAGGCGTTGAAACGTTGAATTGTTAAAACGTTGAAACGGGGTTGTTATCTGCAGATTGCGCCAATATTCGCAGATTAGATAATGAGGAAAGCAAGAAAACTGGAATGAGCCCCGTGCTGGCCGCTTCAACGCTTCAACATTTCAACGCTTCAACGACCAAATCGTTATTCACCACCGGGGAATAAGTGTGATTTTTGTAATAATTGCGCGGAAATTCTGATGGTTGGGGTTGGGAATATCCTTTTTGTAACTTTTTTGAAAATTTTTCTTGAAAGCACAAGCTGTAGTGGTATGATGGATTTTGTTCCCCAACTAATTGGGGAGTGAAAACATGTCAGTTTGGGTGAGGATTTCATTAAAAATGAATAATTCTGTCTGCCGGCTAACCGCTTGAACCGCTGGACATCAACGCCTAAAGTTAACAATGGAGTAAACTATGATTGACGCACGTGAGGAAGTTTCGCCTTTAGTTTCAACCACCAGCCGTCGCCGTCCGGCGACCGTTTCGGGCAGCCGGGGGAAGAAAAGCAAGGGAGGCAAAAAGCAATTGCGCATCGAACGCGTGTTTAGCGACGCGCGGGTGAAACCGTTTGACCAGATGGAATGGGACCGGCGCACGGCCGAAATCACAGATGACGCCGGCAAGGTCATTTTCAAACAGGAAAATGTGGAAATGCCCAAATCGTGGTCCGTGCTGGCCACCAAGGTGGTTGTTTCAAAATATTTCTACGGCGAACAAAACACGTCCGAGCGCGAAACCTCCGTGCGCCAGCTCATTCACCGCATTGCGCGGACGATAACCGACTGGGGCATTGCCGATGGTTATTTCAGCAAGGCGGACGGCGAAGTTTTCTACGATGAATTGACGTGGCTGTGCCTGAATCAATACGGCGCTTTCAATTCGCCGGTATGGTTCAATGTCGGGCTGTATCATCAATACGGCATCGGAAAAGCGTCCGGCAAAGGCAATTGGTTTTATAACCGCCAGACCCACGTTGCTGAACGCGCCGAGACGCAGTACGAATATCCGCAGTGCAGCGCGTGTTTTATCCAGAGCGTTGATGACAACATGGAAGACATCATGCGCCTGGCGTCGAGCGAAGCGATGCTGTTCAAGTTCGGTTCCGGCACGGGCACCGATTTGTCGCCGTTGCGTTCGAGCAAGGAGAAATTGAGCGGCGGCGGGCGTCCGAGCGGTCCGATGAGCTTCCTGAAGGTTTATGACCAGGTGGCGAACGTCGTGAAGTCCGGCGGCAAAACGCGACGCGCGGCGAAAATGAACACGCTGCGCGATTGGCATGGCGATATTGAGGACTTTATTGACGCCAAGCAGCGCGAAGAAAAGAAGGCCTGGGCGCTCATCGAGCAGGGCTATGACGGCTCCTATAATGGCGACGCCTACGGCAGCGTCATGTATCAAAACGAAAATCTTTCCGTGCGGGTCAGCGATGAGTTCATGAATGCGGCGATGGCGGGCAAAGAGTGGTGGACGCGCGCAGTGACGACCGGCAAGCCGATTGAAAAGAAGGACGCGGCGAAATTGCTGATGAAAGTCGCGGAAGGCACCTGGATTTGCGGCGATCCGGGAATGCAATATGACGGCGCCATTCAAAAATGGCATACGTGCAAGAGCACGGAGCCGATTCATTCCACCAATCCGTGCAGCGAATATGTATTCATCAACAACACGGCGTGCAATCTGGCTTCGTTGAACCTGATGAAATTCAAGCGCGAGGATGGAAAATTCGACATCGAGCGCTTCAAGGCCGCCGTGCGCATCTACATTACCGCGCAGGAAATTCTCGTGGACAACGCCAGCTATCCGACCAAGGACATTGCCGAGAATTCCCACATCTTTCGCACGCTGGGACTGGGCTACGCGAACCTGGGTTCGCTCATTATGAGTTACGGACTGTCCTACAACAGCGACGAAGGCCGCGCGCTGGCCGGCGCGATTACGTCCATCATGACCGGCCACGCTTACGAGCAAAGCGCGGAGATCGCGGCAAACATAGGCGCTTTTCCGGGTTATCGGGATGCCCGCTGCGCACATGTGTGCCGCCCGCCTGCCCAGGACAATATGGACTCCACGCTTGGCGTCATCCAACTGCATCGCGACGCCGTCGAAGAAATTCATCCCAGCGCTGAATTCGGCTACCTGAAAGATGAAGCCCGCCATTGTTGGGACCGCGCCATGGCGCGCGGCAGGCAGGTGGGCTATCGGAACGCGCAGGTCACGGTGCTGGCGCCGACGGGCACGATCGCCTTTTTGATGGACTGCGACACCACCGGCATCGAGCCGGACATCGCGCTGGTGAAATACAAACTGCTCGCCGGCGGCGGCATGTTGAAGATCGTCAATCGCGGTGTTCCGCAGGCGTTGCAACGCCTGGGTTATAACGCGAAGGAAATCGAAGGCATCGTCATGCACATCGAAAAATTCGATACGATTGAAGACGTGGAGGAAGAGGGCAAAACCGTTTCCAGCGGCCTGAAGCCGGAGCATCTGGCGGTATTTGATTGCGCGTTCAAGCCTCATCGCGGCAAGCGCAGCATTCATTATTTGGCCCATCTCAAGATGATGGCCGCGGCCCAGCCATTTATCAGCGGGGCCATTTCCAAGACCGTCAACATGCCGAAAGAAAGCACTGTTGAAGAAATTCGCGACACCTACGTCCAGGCATGGAAAATGGGGCTCAAGTGCGTGGCGATTTATCGCGACGGTTCAAAGCGTTCGCAGCCGTTGAACACGAAGAAAACAAACGAAGGCGGCGAGAAGACTTCCACGGCCCAAACAGCGGCGGTTGAAGGCCGCATGAAAGAATTGGAAGACGAAATCGCCAAACTTCGCGCCGAAGCCGGCAGGCCCATTCGCCGACGGTTGTCCGAAACGCGCCCGGCCATTACGCACAAGTTCGACATTGCCGGCCACGAAGGCTATTTGACTGTGGGCCTCTATGACGACGGCCAGCCGGGCGAATTATTCATCACGATGGCGAAGGAAGGTTCGACGATTGGCGGATTGATGGACACGATCGGCACCTTGACGAGCATGGCGTTGCAATATGGCGTGCCGCTGGAAACGCTGTTGAAGAAGTTCGCGCATCAGCGGTTTGAGCCGAGCGGGTTCACGAAGAACCCGGAAATCCGGAATGCATCGTCCATTATTGACTACGTTTTTCGCTGGCTCGCGCTTCAGTTTGTGCCCGGTTATCGCGAATCGGTGGCCGCGCCCAATCGCGCGCAACCTGAACTGGCAATGCCCGGCCTCCTCGAAGAGGTCAAAAAAAAAATAGACCGGCCGGTTCCTGAACTGCCCATCGCGGACGACACGGAAACGATCGAAGTCAAAGGCAATGGCAACGGCCATGGAAATGGAAACGGTCACGCCCGTCGCGCCTGGGACCTGACGGCAATGATTACCAACCAGCAGGATGCGCCGACGTGTCCAAACTGCGGCCACGTGGCCGTGCGCAACGGGGCGTGCTATAAGTGCCTGAATTGCGGCGAGAGTTTGGGTTGCTCGTAAGGATCTCGCAGATCGGAGATAGGAGATAGGACATGGAAGAAGGCGGCGCTGGAGCGCCGCCCTGCCATCCATCTCCGATCTCCTATCTTCCATCTCCCAACTTTTCTTAAAGTTTGGATTGCGCGAGGCGCTATTTGGGTGTTTTTATGCGTCCGATGAAACGATTCGGCGTTTACGCAGGCAGCTTCGATCCTCTCACTGTCGGCCATCTCTGGATGATTGAACAAGGTTCCAGTTTCTGAACCCGTATATCGCCGTTTTGAGAAACGAAAATGATGACGTGGCCGAACGTAGAGCGTTGGAATGCGCTTTTGCAAACGGCGGGGGCCAATCGGCCGGCGCCCGAGTGGTATGACCGATTGCGGAATGCTTACGGAGAACCGCAGCGGTACTATCACAATCATCAGCACATTGCCGAATGCTTGGCGGAGTTTGATCGGGCGCGTCATTTGGCTAAAGATGCGCGAGCTGTGGAACTGGCACTGTGGTTTCACGACGCCGTGTATGATCCGAAGGCAGGAGATAACGAGGAACAAAGTGCTGCCGTGGCGGCGCGGTGCTTGAAGGAATGCGGAATAGCGACTCTCATCACCGATAGAGTCACCCAACTCATCATGACCACCAAAAGCCACGATACTGGCATGGACGAAGACGCCAAAATAATGGTGGATGTGGACTTGAGCATTCTTGGGCGCGATGAAGCACGGTTTCTTGAGTACGAGGAACAAATTCGGAAGGAATATGCGTGGGTACCGGTATCGGTATTTGCATCGAAACGTGCCGAGATCCTGCAACGTTTTCTGGATCGCAGTTCTATTTTTGCTACTGATTGGTTCCGGCAGAAATATGAGAAGGTGGCGCGAAAAAACCTGGAAGGTTCAATTCTACAACTGAAGACTAGTTCGTAATAGTCAGTCCCATTTTGCGTGATCGAGCGTAGCGTGGTTTCGCCGCCAGAAATCAATACCCTCGTGATGAGCACGGGCGACGATTCCCATGCGTTTGGCGGCAGAATCAAACAGGTCGTGCTTTAAGAATGCGCGGATCAGCTCTGCCGCCTTACCATCAAACATATTCAGCCATAGGATGTCGAAGTTCGCCGGAATCTTTTAGAAGAGAATGACGCGCCAGTTGCACGCTCTCAGCAACCGCTTCGCGCGATACACGTCCGCCCCATGCTTTGACAATTTGTTGCGGACTCATGCCATGTGCCAATTCATCCAAAACCTGCCAGACCATGATGCGTGTGCCTTTGAATGTGGGTTTGCCGTGGCAGATACCAGGGTCGGCCACGATGTATTCGCCCAATTCAATACGCCCATGTTTTCCGTTCTTCATGCCATTAATCATAGCCTCTGGGCTAAAAATAACAAGCGGCTTGGTCCAACTTCTGCTTTAAATTTCGCCAGAAAAATTTATTCTGTTTTGATGAAAGGCATCATTTTGGCCGGGGGTTCCGGATCGCGGCTGTATCCGCTGACGCTCGTAGCCAGCAAGCAGCTTCAGCCTGTCTATGACAAGCCGATGGTTTATTATGCCCTGACGACACTTATTGAGGGAGGAATTCGCGAGCTTTGTCTGATTTCGACGCCGCATGATTTGCCGCGGTTCAGGCAATTGCTGGGAGATGGTTCGCGTTTCGGTGTTTCGATCGAGTATCGCGAGCAGCCCAAACCGCAAGGCATCGCCCAGGCGTTTCTCATCGCGGAAAGTTTCATTGGCCGCGACCCGGTGACGCTCATTCTCGGTGACAATATTTTTTACGGCGGCGATTTGTTTTACAGGGCGCTCGGGGATTTCAAGTCTGGCGCGACGATTTTTGGCTATCACGTGAATGACCCGGAGCGTTACGGCGTTGTGGAGTTTAATGATGGAAAGGCCATATCCATCGAAGAAAAGCCGAAACAACCCAAGAGCAATTACGCGGTCCCGGGAATTTATGTCTTTGACAATGACGTGGTGAGCATTGCAAAAAATTTAAAGCCGTCCGCGCGCGGCGAACTGGAGATAACGGACGTGAACCTGGCCTATTTGCGACGCGGCGACTTGAGCGTGCATCGGCTCAACCGCGGTTTCGCCTGGCTGGACGCCGGCACGAGCAGCAGTCTGCATGACGCCAGCGCCTACGTGCAAACGATTGAAAAACGCGCCGGCATCAAAATCGGCTGTCCGGAGGAAGCGGCGTTTCGGCACGGATTTTTGTCACTGGAACAACTTGAAAAGCTCGCGGGCGAAATGCCGAAGTGCGAATATCGCGATTACCTGTGTGAAGTGGTCGCCGAGGCAAAACGATTAAAGCAATGATTCTGTTACTTGGCGCATCGGGCTATATCGGAACCGCTTTTGCAAAGGAATTGCACCGGCGTAAGTGGGATTTCGTCTCCTTGTCACGCGGGCAATTGGATTACACGAAATTCGATTTGTTGCTCGGTTTTTTGAAATCGAAAAAGCCGGAATTTGTCGTGAATGCCGCGGGATATACCGGCAAGCCAAACGTGGACGCCTGCGAAGTTGCCAAAGCCGACACGCTGGCGGGCAACACGCTGCTGCCGCAAACCATAGCGGACGCCTGTGCGGCGTCAGGAATTGCGTGGGGGCACGTTTCCAGCGGTTGCATTTTTAGCGGGGCGAAAATTGTTGAAAACGGGCGCGTCAGAGTGGAGAAAGACATGACGAAACCGGAAGCGCGCGCCGCGGCCGAAAAATCGCCGGAAAAAATTCGCGGATTCACTGAGACCGATACGCCCAACTTTACTTTTCGGGATTTGCCATGCAGTTTTTACAGCGGAACCAAAGCGCTCGGGGAGGAGGCGATTTCGGGAATCGGGCGCAGCTACATTTGGCGGCTGCGGATTCCGTTTGATGAAGTTGACAACTCGCGGAATTACCTGAGCAAGCTTCAGCGTTATTCGAAGATCTACGACAACGTGAATTCCATTTCGCACCGCGCCGATTTTGTCCGGGCCTGCCTGGACTTATGGGAAAAACAGGCGGCGTTTGGGATATATAATGTGACCAATCCCGGGTTTGTCACCAGCCGGCAAACCGCCGCAATGATTGAAAAAATCCTGAAACCAGGCCGGAAATTTGAATATTGGAAGGATGACAACGAGTTCTACAATAAGGCTGCTAAAACTCCGCGGTCCAACTGTGTGATGGATGTGTCGAAGTTGCTGGCGGCGGGCGTGAAGATGCGTCCCGTGAATGAGGCGCTGGAGGATTCATTGAAAAACTGGAAACCCGAAAAATGAATTTGCTCATCACAGGCGGCGCCGGTTTTATCGGTTCGAACGTGATTCATCACGTGATTGACCGCCCGGAGGTTGTGAAATTGGTCAATCTCGATTGCCTGACCTACGCTGGGCATTTGGCAAATCTTACGAACGTTTCAAAGCATTCGAAATATGTTTTTGAAAAGGTGGATTTGCGGGACAAAGGCGAAACGCTTCGGGTGGTTACGGAGCATAAGATTACCCATGTGATGCACCTGGCTGCGGAATCGCACGTGGACCGCTCGATTTCCGGTCCCGGCGATTTCATCCATACCAATGTGCTCGGCACGTTCCATCTTCTCGAGGCCTGCCGCGCGACTTGGCCAAACGACCGGCTCAAGGCGCGTTTTCATCACGTTTCGACTGATGAAGTCTTTGGTTCGCTCGGTCCGACGGGATTCTTTACCGAAACAACGCCATACGCGCCAAACTCGCCGTATTCCGCGAGCAAGGCGGCGAGCGACATGCTTGTGCGGGCCTATCACCATACTTACGGCGTGCCGACGGTCATTACGAACTGCTCGAACAATTATGGGCCGTATCAATTTCCGGAAAAATTAATTCCCGTGGTCATTCAAAGCGCGCTGGCACGAAAACCGATTCCGGTCTACGGCGACGGCATGAACGTTCGGGATTGGCTATATGTTCGTGACCATGCTGCGGCGCTATGGACTGTGTTGACTCGGGGAGAGATCGGCGAGACATACAATATCGGCGGGCGCAACGAATGGCCCAATATCCGCATCGTCGAGACCATTTGCGACCTGATTGACGAATTCAAGCCGGAGGCAGGCGGCCGGACCCGAACATTGATTCAATATGTGAAAGACCGTCCCGGCCACGATCGCCGCTATGCCATTGATGCTTCAAAAATCGAACGGGAATTGGGATGGACTCCCGCCCATAAATTCGAGGACGGAATTCGCGAAACGGTGCGGTGGTATATAGAAAATCAAACCTGGGTAAAGGCAGTCCTGGCGGAAAAAGTTTGAATGTTTCGTCACCAAAATGTTTAGAATGGCGAGTTGAAACTGTCGCCGGCGTGTTTTACAATAAGGCAAACCGTTAGAATGCAGGCTTTTGCTAAACGATGAAACGTCTGATTACATTTGTGGCGATCATAGGTTTGTCTGTCGCGGTGAGCGTTGTATGCCGCGCGCAGACCAATGTGCTTGTCTGGCACAAGGACGCCGGCACTGTGGATGCGGCAGTGCATCATGAAGCGATCATGCCGCTGCTCAAGAGCATAGCGGGCCAGACTGGATGGCATGTTTTTGTGGAACCCGGCTCGACGGTGGACGCCTCGACCAAATTCAAGAATCTTCCGGCGGGCGACGCTCTCAAAATGCTGCTGGGTGACTTGAATTTCGCTCTTGTGCCAAAGAACGATTCTCCCTGGGAACTCTACGTCTTTCACACGACAATGAAAAACGCGACGTTATCGGTTTCAGCAAAGCCTAAACACGTTCCGAATGAGCTGTTGGTAAAGGTGAAGCCGGGAACGAATATTGATGCGCTTGCGAAGATGCTTGGGGCAAAGGTGACCGGACGCAATGATAAATTCGGTATTTATCGTTTGCAGTTCACCGACGAAAACTCGACGGATAACGCGCTCTCCCAGCTTCAGATGGATAGCGACGTTCAGTCTGTGGGCTACGACAATTACTTTGATCCGCCGCCGACGCCGCAGTCCGTTGCCGGGGCGGACGTTCCCTCGATGCCTCTGACACTGAGCCCCCCGCCAGCGTCGGGCAAAGTCGTTATCGGCCTGGTTGATACTGCCGTTGACCCGCAGTCGCTCGGCCAAGGCGCGTCTCAATTTGTTCTCCCGGACGTTAATGTCGCCGGCGGCACGGAAACCGATTCGGGCCCGACACATGGTGATGCGATGGCTTCGCTGATGTTGGAGGCCATGGCCAATACTCTTCAGGGCAGCCAAACCTCAGTCCAAATTCAGCCGTACGATGTTTACGAATCAGGTGAACAGACGACATCATGGGATGTTGCTGAAGGAATTACTGCGGCCGTGAACGCCGGAGACAATCCAATTAATTTGAGTTTGGGCAGTTCGGATGATAGTTCGGTTTTGGATTCCGTTATAGCTCAGGCACAACAGGATGGCATCGTCATGTTTGCGGCGGCGGGAAATACGCCCACCGGCGAACCGTATTATCCTGCTGCTGACCAAGGCGTTAATGCCGTCACTGCCCTAAGCCAACCCGGCCAGCTTGCGTCTTATGCGAATTCATGGGATGACCCGGACATGATGGCACTGCCGGGAACCGGGGTATTTGGATATGATGGCCAGTCGTGGCTGGTTCAGGGAACTTCAGACTCAACCGCGGAGGCTTCGGCAGTCTATGCAGCAAATTATGCGCAAGACGAAGCCAACAATTCGACGGGTGCGAATCGTGCTCAGCAGATTTCACAGGCGATTCTGAACGCGATGGAAGGTAAATTCCCTGTACCGGGCAAATAGCTTTCGGACGTCAGTGCGTCATGCAGCCCAGTCTGCCGAAGGCGACGACGTAGGTGATGAAGACAATGATGAGGAGCAACGGTTTGCCCGAAACCAGCAGTAGAACTCCCGCGCCAATAAGGGCCGCTATGAGCAAATAAACCAGAATGGCCAAAGCAAACTTCATAGCGCACATTGTAATCGTTTCCCGCGCTATGGCAAGCAGCTCTTAAATTGGCAGTTTGGTGTCCACCCTTTAGGGTGTTCCGGGTTCGCCGTCCGGTCTTCAAGCTGCCCAGAGCACGCTAAAGCGTGTACACCAAACCGTCCGCCGGGCGAGCGCCACCGGCGGCCGCGTTTCAAAAATTCGATGTTTGGCGTTGGATGTTCGATGTTTAAATCCGAAGTCTTAAATTCCCCCAAACCGACGGTGCCGGCGGGCGTATTCATCCAGAGCGGAGTAAAATTGGGGTTTTCGGAAGTCCGGCCAGAGCGTTTGGGTAATGACGAGTTCGGCGTAGGAGATTTGCCAGAGCAAAAAATTGCTCACGCGCATCTCGCCGCTTGTGCGGATTAACAAATCAGGGTCAGGAATGCTTCGGGTCCAGAGGTGGTCGGAGATGACTTTTTCCGTTATATCCGCATTTTCCAATTCGCCGCGCCGGACCTTCTCCGCAATTGCGCGGACGGCGTCCACGATTTCAATCCGGCTGCCGTAGCTTAATGCCATGACCAGTGTCAGGCCGTTGTTCCTGGACAGCGTGGCAATGGACTTTTTGAGATGTTCCTGGACGTTTTCGGGCAGGCGCCAAATCTGTCCGATGACTTCGAGACGAACGTTGTTCTTATTGAGTTCCGGGGTCTCGGATTTGAGATAATGGACCAGGTATTTCATCAGCGCGTCCACTTCGTCCTTTGGCCGGTTCCAATTCTCCGCTGAAAACGCGTACAAGGTTAGATATTTAATTCCCAGTTCCCCGGCCGCACGAATGATGGTCCGGGCCGATTCCGCTCCCACGCGATGGCCCTCGATGCGCGGCAGGCCATGTTGCTTTGCCCAACGTCCATTTCCGTCCATGATGACGGCCACGTGCTGGGGCAGCGATGCTTTGGCTTCTGCGCTGAGGTGAGGGGCGGAACTCATTTTGGCCATGTTACGGCAATCCGGCTGATTTCAAAGATGAAAGAATTTCAGGTTCCATTCGGGGGTTGAATATTTGTCGCGCGCCAGGGCGGCAACGCCCGCCGTCGCCATCTTCGGCGCCGGCAACGGGTATTCCGCCTCCCAAATTGTTTTCATGGCCTCCTTCACGGCAGTCGCAGGCAAATTCAGGTTCATCAAAAATTGTCCGTGACCGCGGTCTGCCCGATAATCCGGTTGGCGCGACGGGAATTTCAAATATCTCTCCACAAGTTCGAGATCGAAATTCAAGAGATACGTTCCGTGAAAGAGCAAAAAGGCTTTGTGGCGTCGTTGTGAATTGCCGGAGAATTTTCGAAAGACCGCCGATGACCCGCGCACGGCGAGGTCCGTGTGGCCCTGGACCATGATCGAAAGCGATCCGCCGGCGATGGACTGAATCGCCTCACGATTTCGGTCCATAATGTATTTATTGGCGCTGGAAATTTCCGAAAGCGCGGAATTGGGCGTTATTTGCAAAATCAGGGCATAATTTAGACAGCCAGCCCCCTGCAAAACCGTTCCGCCGCCGGAACAACGCCGAAAAATCGGGATTCTATCCGCCTCACAACGGGCGACGTTAACTTCGGCCTGGATTTTGTTGGCATATCCAACCACGACAAACGTCTCGGTCGATTGCCAAAATCGCAATATGCCGTTTCCGCCATCTTTTTCGCGCAAATCCAGCAGCGCCTCGTCGCAGGCAAGGTTCGCCGCCGGGCCAGGGTAACTTAAATCAAGAAATTCCATGAAAGCTCAATAGCTATGCCATTAGCCGTGATATTTCACTGGCGCAGAAACCGGAAAATGGTTTATAATTGTTTCGCGTTTTCAGGCACATTGTGGAAAATTGAATCAAAGTGAACGTCGAGACAAAAGATATTTACGCTTCGCGTCCTGCCGCCCGGTCCTATACGAATGGAAATGGCGACAAATGGGACGAATCGCTGAAATCAGTATTCGAGCTGGCTCTTGAAAATCAAGGTCCCGAGAAGACAGCGAAATTATTGGAAAAACTGGCCAACGAGTTGCGTGTCACACCGCGATCATCAGCCGGTATGACCACGCCGTACGTCAACACGATCCCTCCCGAAGAGCAGCCGAAATATCCTGGCGACCGCGAAATCGAGCGCCGCATCAAGAGTCTCATACGCTGGAACGCGATGGCGATGGTAGTGAAGGCGAATTCCAACGCGAGCGGCGTGGGCGGTCATATTTCCACGTTCGCATCGTCGGCTACACTTTACGAAGTGGGTCAGAATCATTTCTTCCGGGGTGCCTCGGAAAATTTCCCTGGAGACTTGGTTTTCTTTCAAGGCCACGCTTCGCCGGGGCCGTATGCTCGCGCGTTTCTGGAAGGACGGTTGGATGAAATCCATCTGCAAAATTTCCGGCAGGAACTTGCGCCGGGCGGCGGTTTGTCGTCGTATCCGCATCCTTATTTGATGCCGGATTTTTGGCAGTTTCCGACGGTTTCGATGGGTCTGGGGCCGATTGTTTCGCTTTATCACGCGCGGTTCAATCGCTACTTGCAGGCGCGCAAGCTGGTGAATTGGAAGGAAGAACCTAAAATCTGGGCTTTCCTTGGAGACGGCGAGTGCGACGAGCCGGAGACGCTCGGCGCTATCACGCTGGGCGCGCGCGAGAATCTGGATAATTTGATTTGGGTCATCAACTGCAATTTGCAACGGCTGGACGGCCCGGTGCGTGGCAACGGAAAAATTATCCAGGAACTCGAAGGCCTCTTCCGCGGCGCCGGCTGGAATGTCATCAAAGTCATCTGGGGCAGTAATTGGGATGAACTGTTTGCCCGCGACAAATCGGGCCTGTTGCTCAAGCGCATGGAAGAGTGCGTGGACGGTGATTTCCAAAAATATTCCGTCGAACCCGGCAGCTACACGCGCAAACATTTCTTCGGCAAATATCCTGAATTGCTCGCGCTGGTCAACCATCTAACCGACGAGCAAATCCATAAACTTGTTCGAGGCGGACATGATCCCCTAAAGGTTTATACCGCGTACAAGGCCGCCGTGAGCCACAAAGGCCGGCCCACGGTCATCCTCGCCAAGACGGTCAAAGGCTACGGCCTGGGCGAAGCGGGCGAAGGACGCAACATCACGCACCAGCAAAAGAAGCTGAATGAGAAAGAACTCCGCGAATTTCGCCGCCGCTTTGAAATTCCGATTACTGACGATGTCATTGCCGAGACGCCGTTTTATCGGCCGGCTCCCGAGAGCGCGGAAATCAAGTACATGATGGAACGCCGGAAAGCGCTCGGCGGATTCTTGCCGGCGCGAATCGTCAAACCGACGACGTTGAAGGTCCCGCCGCTCAATGAGTTTTCGAACTTATTGAAGGCAGATAATTCCGGAACCACTTCCACGACCAAGTCGTTTGCGATGCTGCTCAGTACGCTGGTCCTGCGCAATAAAGACATCGGCCGGCATATCGTTCCGATTATTCCCGACGAGGCTCGGACGTTTGGGTTGGACGGTCTCTTCAAGGAAATTGGGATTTATTCATCGAAGGGCCAGCTTTATGAGCCGGTGGACGCGGAATCGCTGCTTTACTATCACGAGGCAAAAGACGGGCAAATTCTCGAGGAAGGCATTACCGAATCCGGTTCTATGTCATCATTCATCGCGGCCGGGACCAGCTACGCAAACCTCGGTGTGCCGATGGTTCCGTTTTACATCTACTATTCCATGTTCGGCCCGCAGCGCGTCGGCGATTTGTTCTGGCTCGCGGGCGATATTCGGGCCAAAGGCTTTCTGCTGGGCGCGACTTCCGGGCGCACCACCCTCAACGGTGAAGGTTTGCAGCATCAGGACGGCCACAGCCTGCTGCATGCAGGCACCATACCGACATGCCTGCCGTATGACCCGGCCTTCGGGTACGAACTCGCGGTGATTATCACTGATGGCATGCGCCGCATGTACGTCGAGAACGAAGAGATTTTCTATTACATCGCCCTTTACAACGAAAACCATGTCATGCCCGCGATGCCCGAGGGTTGCGCCGAGGGCATCTTGAAGGGACTTTACAAACTTAAAGCCGGTCCGGAGGGCAAAAAAATTAAAGCGCACATTTTTGGCAGCGGTCCGATCATCAATTCCGCATTGCGCGCCCAGGATATTCTGGCCGAACGTTATGGCGTCTGCGCAGACGTTTGGAGCGCGACCAGCTACAAACTGCTGCGCAACGACGCAATTCGCTGCCAGCGCTGGAACATGCTCCATCCCACACAGCCGCCCCGAAAATCCTATCTCGAAAATCTTTTGGCGAAAGAGCAGGGGACATTCGTGGCTGTTTCGGACAATGTTCGCACGGTACCCGAGCAAATTGCGCCGTGGGTTCCGGGCGGCCTGTTTACGCTCGGCACCGACGGCTTCGGGCGCAGTGATACGCGTGCCCGTTTGCGCCGGTTTTTCGAAGTGGATGCCGAAAGCACGGTCATCGGGACGCTTTATGCGCTTGCTGAAAAAAATCTTATCGGACGGGATGTGGTGGCGCAGGCGATCAAAGACCTGGGACTGGACCCGGAGAAAATTCAGCCGCAACTTATTTAGCGGTTTTTTTGAGTTTTAGCTTTGTCGTTGGGGACTCGCGGCGAGACGCCTACCCTACGAGGCATTCCACACTCCCTGTTTTATTGATTGACCGGCCGGGTCAATTTTTCGACGTTGGCCTCAATGCGTTCCAAATAGAAATTGGGTCCGTCGGGGTATGGAGTGTTCAGAAAACGATGTATCCCCGCGAATTCGCGCTCCAGTTTTTCCTTTACGTATTTTCTCCAAAAGACCGGAGTCTTGTTCATCAAATCCTCCGCGCTCGAGAATGTGCTGAAGAGCTGCGTGTTGCTCCCGTTGCCGGCCGCGGCAGCTTCGGCGAATTCCGCATAAAGCGCCGGCAATTTTTCGACATAGTCTTCCGCGGCCATTTGGCCGACTAAATCCGCCGCGCCCAGGGCGCGACCGGTGACCTCCTCAAGTTCGCTTTGGAAGGGAATGGCAGTCAATATGGCGTCGAGGCCGGTGCAACGGATCATGTTTTGGACGGCCCAAATGTCTTCATCTGAGAATCTTTTTTTGGCGAGCAACCTGGCTGCGAATTCCATGCTGCGGTTTACGTGGATGGCCGTGTATTTTGCCCCGGTTCCCTTGGTATCATCCCGTTTTTTGAGGTAACCGGTGTCGTGCAATAGAATCGCGACCAGGCCCAGCTCGAAATATCGCTGTGTCAGCGCCGGTTTTGCCCCGGCGCAATGGCGTCCGTACAGCATCCGGGCCATGCAAAGAGTCCCCTGGAGCGTGTGTTCGAAATCGTGGTAGTGTGTGTCCACGGGCTGATAGTCCTCGAAATAGCCGGTGAAGCAGTCAATGACCCAGCCGAAGGCCTGCGGCACAAAAAGAACGCCCGCGCCTGGAAACATGATCTGGTAAAGGTTCTGGACTTCACTGGCCACAGCCAACGGGTCGTGAGTCAATAAAGTCTGATTCACCCGCGTAATATACGACGATTCATTATTTGAACAAGGTGCTTTGATAAAAAATCGTGCGTTTTGGTTATGTTCGTTGCATTTTTGAAAAGGCGAAACAATGAACGAGATTGGAAAGCTTCTGGTTATTGTCGGCGTGCTGATGACGCTTGCCGGGGTTGCGCTGTGGTCAGGTTTTGGGCGGGGATGGCTGGGCCGCTTGCCCGGAGATATTCACTATTCCAGGGGAAGTTTTCATTTTTATTTTCCGATAGCGACCTGCCTCATTCTGAGCGCGCTATTGACGCTCATCATGTGGCTGATGAGGAAATGAATGAGAAAGGCCACAAAAAGAAATACAATGAGGAAAGCATAGCATTTTTTCCTCATTGATTTTTCGCGGATCGCTTTTACACTTTCTCCATGGAACATTCGCAAATTGAGCAGTACCTCCCGGTTCTGATTCTTCTGGTTGTGGCCATCGGCTTTTCCGGTGGTGTTTTGGCCGCGTCCGTGCTGTTTGGTTATCGCAGCAAGCACACGCGCGCCAAGGACACCGCCTACGAGTGCGGCAAAGACCCTATCGGCGAAGGCGCAGCGCGCTTTTCAGTTAAATTTTATTTGGTCGCGATGTTGTTCATCCTGTTCGATATCGAGGTCGTATTTCTTTATCCCTGGGCTGTTGTCTATCGGCAAATGCTGGCCGACCACGCCACGCGCAACCTGATATTCGCGTCCATGATGTCGTTCATCGTCGTGCTTTTTGCGGGTTATCTTTATGCGCTGCAAAAGAAGGCGTTTGACTGGAGGAGCTGAGCAGACGTTGAAACGTTGAAACGTTGAAGCGGTAAGGCGGGTCCAGGGTTGGAGCATCCAGATAGTTTTCATCCCGAGTTTTAAACAAGTGGCTGGCGGGGGCGTGTTTACACTGGTTTCGTTTACTAAAACGCGAGTGTGGGTTTTATTTGAACTCGACACGCCAACCATGGCACGAACAGTGCCAATGAAAAATAAACGTTGGAACGCCTTCTCAGCTACGAACGCCTCTCATGCGAGGGAAAGCTCGCCTACATCAAACTGAACAACCAAATGCCTTGCCCACCT
>DATJTK010000179.1:0-6710 GCA_035503455.1 Candidatus Sulfotelmatobacter sp.
CGCTCTGCCGCTCCAGCAACTCATCCACGAGGGACCGAAAATCTCGCGCAGGCTAAGGGAACCACCCCGCAACCGTCTGCCGCAGATGTCCCGATTAGTGAACATAATTGACCAATACAGAAATTAAGTTAGCGCCTATGGCCGGGGAGGGAGGGGCTTACACCAACACGGTGGGGGTTGCCGGGCAGTCACCGTTCACTTTTCAATGGTACACCAATGGCATTGCGATCGCGGGCGCGACGGGTTCCAATTTGATTCTCAACCCCGTGACAGTTAGTGACTCTCTCACCAATTACTATGTTGTCATTAACAATTCTTACGGTTCAGTGACCAGTTCCGTGGTGAGCCTGACGGTTGTCTCCAATATCGTCTTTGTTGCCCAATTTCCGGTGACCTATACCAACACAATGACATTGTACGGAGGTGATACCGTGGGCGGAACGAATTATTTTGGTTCCTCGCCCACATTCAGCGTTTCCGCCTTGGGCGCAACGCCGATTTCCTATCAATGGAAAACAAACGGAGTGGCTGTTGGTGGAGCGACTGGCACCAGTTTCGCAATGACGGATTGCCAATTCACGAGTAGTCCCACCAACATCGAGTGTGTCCTGGCCAACTCCTTTGGTTCAGTGACCAGCGAGGTCTGGTCGGTGGCATACACTCCGGCGCCGATGGCGCCGTTCCCGCAGGCGGTCCTGGCCGCCCAGCCCATTGGTTACTGGCGGTTAAACGACCAGCCGGATAACGGCGACGGTGACCAGGGCGCCATATGTACTGAATATCAAAGCGGCAACAATGGCATTTATACCAACGTTTACCTTGACGATGCCTCTCCACTGGGCGGCACGGGCTATGATCCGACGACCGATCCGAACGAAGTCTCGGCTCTATTTGGCATATTTGCAACGTCAGGCAGCTTTGCAGGCAATATTGGAACAAATATTGACTTCAGCCTCCCCTCGGGCAACGCCGAATACACGGTCGCAATTTGGGCCAATGGAAACAGCGTGGTACAGCCGGCAAATGGCGGCCTCGTGACCAAAGGCTACTTCTACGGTGAGGAAATGAATATTGATAACGGCGGTCCCGTCAATAGCGCGGGACACAACACGTTACGGTTCGAAGCTCGCGATGCCATAGGCGGTGACCACGATGTCGACACGACCATCGATATGTCGGCGGATTCGAACTGGCACTTAATCGTGGCTGTGTGCGACGAAGCCAATGGCCTTATCTCGCTTTACAAGGACGGCTCGTTGGTGGGCAGCGCCGCGATGCCCGTGGGCGGTGGCATCGTCAATTCGGCGTCGGCCCCGCTCATGATAGGCGCCAGGTCAACCAGCGCCACCAGTGAGGGCAACAACCAGTTCATCGGGTACCTCAACGATCTTGCGATTTACAACTACGCCTTTACTGCAGAGCAGGTTCAGGCCATGTATGACGTCGCCGGAGTCGCCCCGTCTTACGTTCAGGAGCCTGTTGCCGGCACAAATATTGATGCGGGCGCTACCCTGTCGATTCCTGTGACGGTAGTCGGCTCCCTGCCATTGTCCTATCAATGGTACGACTCAGGCGGTGCTTTGCCTGGACAAACCAATGCCACTCTCGTCGTAAGCAATGACGTCGCCTCCGATAATTACTACCTGATTGTTCAAAATCAATACGGTTCGGCCCAATCGTCGGGAGTTGGAGTCAATGTCTTTTCCGGAGCACCGCAGATTTACGCAAATGTTCAAACCCCCTTCGTAGCTCTGGCAGGTCAAACCGCGAGCAATTCAGCAGTGGTCTATGGCTCATATCCGTTGAGCTTCCAATGGCAGTTCTCCAATAACGGATCAACCTGGGTGAATCTAACCAATAACAGTCAAATCTCCGGCGCGCAAGCCAACGCCATCAGCATCGGCAATGTCCAGGCCGCCAATGTCGGTGATTATCAGTTGGTCGTCACCAATGTCTACGGTTCTGTCACGAGCAGCGTGGCGCCGCTAATGATTTCAGGCGTCCTGCCGCTTTCGTTCTACAACGGGCTGGGCTGGACGATCGGCACGGGTTCCAAGTTCTCTGACGGTGTCCTGACCCTGACCTACGGCACAACAGGCAATTCAACGTACTTCTATGACGCTCCACAATACGTTGGCGCGTTCCAGGCCTCCTTTATCTACCAGGCGCAGTATGACAGCACCTTCCCTCTGGCCGATGGCATCACGTTCTGCCTCCAGGATGATCCGCGTGGCGTCAAAGCCACGGGCTCGGGCGGAGGAGATCTCGGCTACAATTCAATCACGCCCAGCGTCGCATTCCAGATCAATATCTACCCCGGAAATGGCTTTGGTGGCTTCGCCGGAATTGGCCTTGGCCTTGACGGAAACCTTGAGACACTCGTTTCTCCAGGCAGTGTCAATTTGACCAATGGCATGATAAACGTCTGGCTCAATTATTCCAAAGGCAACCTTGCGGTGACACTCTCGAACGAACTGAGCGCGGCAACGTTCAGCACGACTTTTGTCACTGGGGACATCACCGAGGCTTTGGGCTCAGATACTGCGTATGTTGGATTTACTGGCGCTTTTGGCGGCGATACGTCCGTCCAAACCATCCAGGATTTCCAATTCGAAGGTATTCCGTCGCAATCCATTGACGTTAACTATAGCGGGGGCGATGCCATGATTGCCTGGCCGGGCACGATAACCGGGTACACGCTCCAGGAAAACTCCAGCCTGACCAGCACAAATTGGGTGGATGTGACGAACGCTGTTGAGTCCGTCTCGGGCGGCAATAACATTGCGATCGTTCCTCTCACTGGGACCAACCAGTTTTTCCGCCTGGCTCTACCCCTGTCACAATAATGATGGTAAACTATAAGAAAATGAATCCTGGCAGGGCGGCGCTGCCGCGCCGCCTGACTCTGATGCTAAATTATAGAGAACATGAATGAAGAAAGTTTGAGGGTGCGAAAATGAAAATGGGTATAGTGTTTATAATAGGTAATAAAGCCCGTGCCGGGGATCGTCCGGGCAGTATTTGCAGGAGACAATGCCTGTTTCGGCGAAGCATTGCGAAGGCAGGCGTGTCGCGCCGTAGCGTAGCGAAGGCGGATGCCTTCACCCTCATTGAGTTGCTGGTGGTCATTGCCATTATTGCCATCCTGGCGGCAGTTCTGTTGCCGGTTTTGCATCAGGCGCAACTTCGGGGACAGACCGCCACGTGCATAGACAATCAGAAGCAGTTGGCCACAGCCTGGCTTCTCTACGCTAGTGACAACAACGATGCTTGCGCCGGCAACAATTGGAATGATGAGGAACTTTGGCTGCAAAATATCCATTGGCATCAAAATTGGGTTTCCGGTTGGGAAGGCGCCAATGGAAGCGGGGGAAACGGAATTAGCGGCAACGCTGGTGGGCCTGATAACACAAATCCAGTCCCGATCATTAATCCAACCTATGCCACGCTGGCTGACTACACAAAAAACGTCAAGCTGTACCTGTGTCCGTCAAGTATCGTACTCGCCCCTACGAAGACCGGTAGCCCGCCGCAGCCTCCATTGTATCCGCTGATTCGATCGGTGTCCATGAATTGTTGGGTCGGGTACAATTGTGCTCCGCCCAATTCGAACGATAGCCAATACGTACTCGGAACTTCGCCCACTGTTGATTATTCAGCCGACCTTTATCAGACGTTTTCCAAAGTAACGCAAATGAGGGGCAGTGCGGATCCAGCCGATATCATTGTATTCACGGAGGAACGCGCCGAAAGCATTGACGACGGTTCGTTCGAGATATCAGAGCCTACTACCCCCGGTCAGGCGCAGGGCAGCCCGAGTTTCCCAAACATACCTACAGATTACCACAACGGCGCTGCAACGTTGGCATTCGGCGACGGCCACGTGGGAGGTCCATGCATGGCACGATCCGGCGCTTCTACTGCCACAACAGGAAATCGTCAACGCTAAAGCCCAGGGTTGGGCTGCAACATCCCCTTACTCGGACTGGTATTATCTGGCCCAGCACGGCACGGCGCCTAAAAATTAAAGCCGTTTGGTGTCCACCCTTTAGGGTGTCCGGCGTTCGAAACGCCGTAGGCGTTACGTATTTGTAGTAAAGCGACGAAGAACCTTGAGCCCCGTAGGGGCGGTGTATTCTGTAAGCAAAACGGAGATCCACTCCCGCCCCGCCTAAAACTCACCAAAAAATCGTGTTCATTCACACCCGTTGATGATAGAATCCGCCTCCGCGGAAAGGTTTCCCTCCCTCAGCGGCAGAGGCCGGGGTGGGAGAATCGTTCGAATGAGAATGTTGCGGTTCGTGGTGAGGGAGACCCTTTCGGACTGGGACGTTCTACCGTCTGAATGAAACAAATTTGCGCCATAACAGGAGGCAACGGCTATGTGGGCGGCTGCGTGAAAAACTTCTTTGTTTCACGCGGCTGGGAAATTTTTGAACTGTCGCGCCGGCCCAGGCCCGGTGCGCGGGCGTTTCAATTCCAGTTGGGAGACGAACTTTCCCCCGAGTTGCTTTCGGGTGTCACGGCCTTCATTCATTGCGCCTACGATTTCACACCCGTGCAATGGGATGAAATCGCCGCCGTCAACGTCGAAGGCTCGCGCAAAGTCCTTCAGGCCGCGCGCGCGGCCGGCGTGCCCAAAATCGTTTATATCTCAAGCATCAGCGCCTTCGAAGGATGCCGTTCGCTCTATGGCAGGGCGAAAATGGAGATTGAAAAAATCGCCCTCGCCAATGGCGCGCTGGTGGTCCGGCCAGGACTGGTCTACGGCGGCGTGGCCGGAGGCATGTTTGGAAAACTCACCGAAAAAATGCGGAAATCGGCAATTGTCCCGATGGTGGGCAACGGCTCGCAAATTCAGTTTCTCGTCCATAACGAGGACCTGTGCGCGTTTATCGAAAAATTCGCATCCGGCCGCGTGGAAACGCCGCCGCGCGTCGTGACAGCCGCCCATGAACATCCCTGGCGGTTTAAGGAGTTGGTTCGACAAATTGCCGGCGCCCAGGGCAAGAAACCGACATTCATTCCATTGCCGTGGCGGGCCATCTGGCTGGGGCTGAAATCCGCCGAACTGTGCGGGCTGCGGCTCAATTTCCGAAGCGACAGCCTGGTCAGTTTAATGTACCAGAACCCCGCCCCGGACTTCTCCGCCAACGCCGCACTGGGTCTCGCCTGCCGCCCATTCACAATCGAGTCGTTGAAACGCAACTAAATCACGGTAGGGCGGCGCTGCCGCGCCGCCTCTGTCATTCGATGTTCGATGTTCGATGTTTGCATTAACCGTGACGCGCCCCGCTTCAACCCTTCAACCCACCCCCGGCGGCTTCCTCCCCTTGGTCTTCAATCCCAGCGCGCTCATAAAAAAGCTCGAGAAAATTCCCTGGATTCCCAGCACCACAAGCGCCGCCGCCGGAATCAATCGCCTCAAATTATCTTCCATGGATGGCAATTCCCCGAAATGCGCTTTGCCCCAGAGCCAAAGTGCCCGCGCCAGCAAAATAATTCCCACCAGAAAGACCCCCGTCCCCGCCAAAATCCCCGTTTCCAGCGTAAAAAATTTCAAAACCCGCGTCAGTTTCGGGTCGTCGGGCAGCAAACCCTCGGCGATCGCAAACACCTTTGTGAAAAATGCGAATGCGACCAGTTGAAAACCGACGATTGCGGTCATGCAGCTCACCGCAAGCGTACCGACGTTTAACGTGATCGCCCCGGCCTGTATGTTGCCGGCGCACAATGCCACCGAAATGCAAACTCCAATGACAAAGAGCGCGAGGCCCGGAATCAGGAACAACCAGCGCGGCGAAAAGAGCAGCATAAAACGCAGGTGCCGCCAACCGTCGCGCCACGGCTTCAGGTGCGGCGGACGGGAACGCCCGTCTTTGCTCAACGTCACCGGCACTTCAGTGATCTTCAATTTCTTGAGCGTGGCCTTGATGACCATCTCCGAGGCAAATTCCATTCCCGTGGTTTGCAGGTCCAGCGCTTCAAAGGCCTCCCGGGTATATCCCCGAAGCCCGGAATGAAAATCGTGGGCCGGACATTTGAAGAAAAGCCGTCCAATAAACGTCAAAATCGGATTGCCAATCCAGCGGTTTTTCCAGGGCATGGCTCCCGGCAAAATGGTCCCTCCGCCCGACGGCAGCCGGCACCCCATTACCAGGTCGTATCCTTCGTTGAACTTTTTGACAAACCGGTCAGCCTCGGAAAAATCGTAACTATCGTCGGCGTCGCCCATGATGATCCATTTGCCCCGCGCCGCGCGCGTCCCGCCGATGATCGCGCTCCCGTAACCCCTCTCGCGGATAGGCGCGACTCGGACGCCCAATTTTTCAGCGATTGCCTGGGAACCATCAGTGCTGCCGTTGTCCGCCACGAGGATTTCACCCGGCACACCGGCGTTTGCCAGGCCTGTTTTCGCCTTTTCAATGCAGCGCGCCAGCGTTTCGGCCTCATTAAGGCACGGCATAAGGATGGTCAAATCAACCGATTCAGGCATAAAGTTTTATGAGCATCTGCGAAGCAATTTGCGGCGAATCATAGCATCGGCCATGCCGTTGGCAAGTCGCAAGAGGGGTCGGTTCCTGGTATTGTAGTATTTGTGAATTGACGGCCAGGGCTTGTTCCGAGCACAATGTAAGGCATGGCCCGAAAGCTGCGCGTGGAATATCCAGGTGCGATTTATCATGTGATGAGTCGCGGTGACCGGCGTG
>DATJTK010000180.1:0-26841 GCA_035503455.1 Candidatus Sulfotelmatobacter sp.
GGGCAGCATTCGTTTCACAATGTCCCAATCTTGAGTGATGAGTTCGTCGCGCATAGCGCCATAATAATTTATCTTTATTCATATGTCCATTATTAAGTTAGCGCCTATGCTCCCAGCGGGAGAGGGCTGGGGTGAGGGAGAGTCGCTCGAACGAAAATGTCATGCGGTTCATGGAAAGTTCCCGGTCCCCCTCTTTGACCTGCTTACGTCCATCTTCGCCCCCGCGCATCAAGTCGTGTTAAGGGTCTGTTAACCCTTTGTTAATGGTTTGTTAACCCTTAACTCATTGATTTTGAACGATGTAACCGATGTTGACCCTTTTTACACCTCATACCCGGAGCGCGGCTGTGTGCGGGGAAAAGGGGCACCAGCCCCAGCGCGTCGATAGAAGAGGGATCCCGCGATTACAAAAGGTGGTCGTGTAATGGTCGCAGCTGCGGCTGGTCTCCGACACAGCCGCGCTCCGAAGACGGCTCATGGAAAGTTCCCGGCTCTCCTTTGACCCGCTCAGCCCATGAACCCGCTCATTGCGCCGTCTTCGAGGACGAGGACGAGGACGATAAGCGGGGATGAGGAAACCTTGAACCTTCATGCTTCTACTGTTACAACATCCGCCGCACTATGACTCAAATCGAAAATCAAATCGCCATTGTCACGGGGGCGGGCCGCGGAATTGGCCGCGCCATTGCCTTGAAATTCGCCGGCGCCGGCGCAAATGTGGCCTGCGTCTCGCGCACGCGGGAAAATTCCGAAAAGGCCGCCGAAGAAATCCGCGCCCTGGGCCGCAAAGCATGGGCCCTGGCCGTGGACGTCGCCGACGCCAATGCCGTCAAGGCGGCTGCGGAACAGATCATCGCCGATTGCGGGCGCGTGGATATCCTGGTCAATAACGCCGGCGTGACGCGGGACGGTTTGCTCATGCGCATGAGCGATGAGGATTGGGATGCGGTCATGAATACCAACCTCAAAGGCGCCTTCCATTTCACCCGGGAGTTTTTCCGGATTTTTGCGAAACAGCGCGCCGGACGCATCATCAATATTTCCTCTGTCGTGGGCCTCGTCGGCAATCCCGGCCAATGCAATTATGCCGCGAGCAAAGCCGGGCTCATCGGGTTCACCCAATCCATCGCCAAGGAATTGGCCTCCCGAAGCGTGACGGTCAATGCCATCGCCCCCGGATTCATCGAAACGGACATGACCTCCGACCTCAATGCGGAGTTGAAAACGAACATTTTGAAAGCGATTCCCATGGGAAAATTTGGGGCCGCGGACGACATCGCCGAAGCGGCTTTGTTCCTCGCAAGCCCGGGCGCCCGTTATATCACCGGCCAGGTCCTGACGGTGGACGGGGGGATGGTGATGTGAGTAAATCCGGAACCCGGAATGAACCGATTTTGGATTGGTGGATTAATGGATTTCGGAAAGGCCGGAAAACATCGAATATCGAACGCCGAACATCGAACGCGGACACGCTAAAGCGTGGACACCGAACACGGTTTCGGCTTTTTAATTGATTTCGATGCCGACGGGGCAATGGTCGCTGCCCAGGATTTTGTGGCGGATGTATGCGGACTTTAATTTTCCGCGCAGGGATTTGGAGATCAAAAAGTAATCCAGCCGCCAGCCAATGTTCCGCCCGCGCGCGCCGCTCATGACGCTCCACCAGGTGTAATGGCCCCCGCCCTTTTCGAACTCACGAAACGTGTCAATGAATCCCGCGTTCACAAACGCCGTGAATCCCGCGCGCTCCTCCGGGGTAAATCCGTGGTTGCGAACGTTCGCCTTGGGATTTGCCAGGTCAATTTCCGTGTGGGCCACGTTGAGGTCGCCGCAAAAAATAACCGGCTTCCTCTTTTCAAGGTTCTTGAGATACGCGAGAAAGTCCACGTCCCATTTCTGGCGATATTTCAGGCGCGATAAATCCCGCTTCGAATTCGGCACATACACATTCACCAAAAAGAACCGCTCGAACTCCGCCGTCTGGACCCGTCCTTCCCCGTCGTGTTCGACAATTTCGACCCCGTTCGAGACCTTCGCGGGCGCGATTTTCGTGAAAATGGCCGTGCCGGAATAGCCTTTGCGGCTGGCGCAATTCCAATAGGTGGCATAATCCCGCGGCCAAAGCTGCCCGATGTCCTCGCTGCTGCACTTGATTTCCTGCAGGCACAGGACATCCGGGCTTTCGGCGGCCAGGAATTCCAGGAAGTTTTTCTTCAACACCGCCCTCAGGCCGTTCACGTTCCATGAGATCAATTTCATTGCAAATAGAGTAGCGGGCTACTTTGGATTCAGGAAGTTCGAAACTGGCGGCGAGACGCCGCCAGAACCGGCAGGCGAGACGCCTGCCCTACGGAAGCAACCGGGCGTATCCAAACACTGTTCTTGGTAGGGACATCGCGCTGCGATGTCCCCGCCCGCGCAGAGCGGGCGGAACATGCGTGAAATGAGGTCCGATTCCACTTGTTGCGCCGCTGCACGCGGCGCTGGACGCCGCAGCGCAGCGTCCCTACCAAGATTGTGCCCGAAGCAACCCATTATTGTGAAAGAGTATGTTGAAAGAGTATTGACACTTTTTCGCGGTTGGATAGTCTAATGTGTTAGACAGGACATTCGGTGAGATTTTTCCAGCCATATCGGCCATGGGCCGTATTGCTTTTGTGCGGGGTCATTTTGGCGTCGAAGGCTAACGCGGCCGCGCCGCCATCGGCGCCGGATTCGTCGGCGCTGGCTTCATCCGTGTTGCCTCCGCTCGATATCGTCCTGCAGCGCGTCATACAAACATCCGCAGACGAAAACGCCGAGTATCATCAGTTTAATCAGCATTATTTTTATACACGGGAAAAGACAACCGAATTCTTTGACGGCGCGGGCAATTTAAAGTCGCGCCAGGACAGGCAAAGCACGAACAACCCCACTCCCGTATCGGTCCCGTTGACGATTCCCACGCCCGATCCGGCTCCGGTGCGCGCCGATACTCCCGAAAAGCAAGCGCAAAAAACCGATCCGCCAAACATCCACGGCGTCGCCCTCGGAAAAAAGGAAGATTTGTTGAATCCTGATATCATCAAGCGCTTCAAACTGACTATGGTTGGGCGCGACATCATTAATGGGCGGCCCGCGCTGGTCATTGATTTTGAGCCCGTTAGCGATTCGCTGCCGGTGTTGAACATCAAAGACAGGTTTATCAATTCCGTCGAGGGCCGGGCGTGGGTGGATGAAAACGATTTTACCCTGGAAAAGGTGTATCTGCACTTGAGACAAAAAGTCAGCGTGCTTGGCGGCATCGCCGGCTCGGTTTCCAAGTTCAGCTTTTCGTTCGATCGCGAGCGCACCCCGGACGGCTTCTGGTTCACCAAAGACCTCGACTGGCACGTCGAAGCGCGCGAAGCCACGCTGCATCGGGTGGTAAACCACCACGAAGAAATCCTTGGCGTGCAAAAAGTCCGATAACGGCGCCCGCCTTTATCGCCCTCGCCCTTCCTTTACTGCATCGGCATCACCGGGGGATTGGTGTTCACAATCATGTTGTCCTTGACGCTCAGGACGCCTTGCACCGATTCGGCGTCTCTGATGGCTGAATCCCTCTGATGCTCAGAGTTGATCACGCCGCCCAATTGGACTTCGCCCCGGTAAGAACTCACGCTAATGTTTTGGAACTTATAGAGGGGGTCCTCCTTGAGCTTCGACTCGACCCTTTTGCTCAGGTTCTTATCGGCGCCGTATTGATTATTGCCCCGAATGTTTTGAAATGTAGAGCAACCCACGAAGACCACTAACAAAGTGGCCCCCACGCTCCCTGCCATTGATATTAATAATCTCCTTTTCATACGGCGTAAGCATACAACCAGATATTATTTTCGCAAATTTTATTTTAAGCATAACTGATACTATTACTCTATCGACACTTCTGTTCTTGTCAAGGTTTCGGCCCAAAAAACAGGAACAGCCCGCGAAGACGGGCAGCGGCCTAATTCGGTTTGGTGTCCACCCTTCAGGGTGTTCCGGTTTCGCCAGGCTGCTCCGGAGCACGCTAAAGCGTGGACACCAAACCAATTTAAGACACCACCTGAAGACGATGCGCGTTGACGCCCGCGCGATACGCGGCTAATTTTTAATCTGAAAATGATCGCCAATCGTGTCAGCCAACAGTCAACGCAACCGGCATTCCGGGTGGGCGACGAACGCCTCGTCAAACTCACCTCTGCCGCCGGGCAAAAAGTTTCCTCGCTTCTAACCAAACAGGGCCGCCCAAACGGCGTTCTGCGCATGTCTGTCGTCGGCGGCGGCTGCTCGGGATTGCAGTACAAGATGGATTTGCAGGATGCTCCGGCCAGCCGCGACATTCTGGTTGAAAGCGCCGGCGTGCGCGTGGTCGTGGACCCCAAGAGCGCTCTTTACGTAACTGGAAGCGAATTGGATTACCTCGACGCCCTCGACGGCGGATTCAAGGTCCACAATCCGAACGCGGCCACAACGTGCTCCTGCGGCGAAAGCTTTAGCGCGTGACGGACTACTTCGCCCTCCTGGATGAGCCTCGCCGTCCCTGGCTGGATGCTGATTTGCTGAAGCAAAAATTTCTCACATTGTCGGCGTCCAATCATCCGGACAAGATTCAATCGGCGAACGAACTCGACAAACAGGCCGCCGGAAAAAAATTTGCCGAATTAAACGCCGCTTATCATTGCCTGGCCGCCCCAAAATCCAGGCTGTTGCACCTTCTGGAACTCGAACAAGGCGCAAAACCCAAAGACATCCAGCAGATCCCGGCCACTCTGGCGAATCTATTCGCCGAAGTCGCGTCGGTCTGCCGCGAGGCGGACCACTTTTTGGCCGAAAAAGCCAAAACCGTTTCTCCGTTGCTCCAGGCGTCACTTTTCGAACGCGCACAGGAATGGGTGGACCGATTGAATGGATTGCAAAAAAAACTCGGCGGTTTCCATAATGAATTGGTCGAAAACCTGAAATTGCTGGACACACAATGGGTCGGGGACCGTTCCAACCACCCCGCCCTCCTGAATGAGATGGAAAATCTGTACCGGTTATTTAGTTATTTTAACCGCTGGAGCGCGCAAATCCAGGAACGCATTGTCCGGTTGTCATTATGAAGCGTGTTACGAAAGGATTGGCGGTCTTAATCGCGAGCATTTCCCTGCCCGTATTTGCCGGGCAGGATTGGCAGGCGGCTTTAAGCCGCATGCCCCTGGGAACGCGGGTCACGGAACTGAATCGCACAAACTGCATCCCGCTCATACTCAACGCGTTCCAGTCCAATAGCGTCGTTAAAGCGATTATTTTCATGCCCGGCGCGACGGATGAACTCTATTTTTTCAAACGCGCGCACGCGACCCTGTCCGGCCCCAACCCTTCCCTGGGGGACGCCATTACGGCCCTCACCAACCAATCGTATATTCAGGCTGATTTTCGTCCGCCCTTTCTGCTCCTGCACACGACGGAAGATGCGCTGGATCCGATTGCCGTCGTGCGGAATAAATCCACCGCGGCCAGACTGCAGGCACAAATTGTTCCCGATCGATTCGTGTTCGTCGATTCCGAATGGGATGACGTGCGCGCCGCGCTGAAAAAAAAGTTAAGCGTCAGCCTGCGCCCGTTTTCAAATGCGCCCATCTCGTGGCATTTTTACCGGCATAATTTCGCCGCCTGCGGCCTGACGCAATGGCAACTGCTTGAGGCTGTCGCCATGGCCGGCCAGACTGGATTTACCGTGCATTGGTTTACGGCTGATTTTCAGTCGGACATGCGCCCGGCAGGGCCGACGCCGGGGTTTTAGATTAGTGCCATGAATGCCATGAGCGCCGTGAGTGCCTCCAACATGCTGAACGTCGAAGTTTCTGGAGCACGCTAAAGCGTGGACACCAAACGTTTGGGCGAATGGGAACGTGAGGGCGGGAGAACGGGGCGAAGATGGAGGGTGGATTATAGAAGATGGCTCCAAAATCAGAAATAAAAACATTGGCAACTCACGCGGGTTCTGATATACAAACCCATCGTTTATTAAAGAAACCAAGATTTATTGATTTATGTCACAGCATCGCAGTCTGCGCGCCGCGGCCACTTTGGGCGGGAAGCGCAATGTCCTCAAGCGTTTTGAGCGCGTGGAGCTCCTGAAAAAGCGCGGCCAATGGAAGGCCGGCGACCGCATCACCGGCTTGCGCAAAACCAAGCCGGAGGCGTAAGATTTTCAATCGGTTAAACTGTCCGGCCCGGCCGCTTTAACGTGGCAACTGTCCGTTTGCAAAAATTCGTGGCCGCTGCGGGTGTGGCATCGCGCCGCGCGGCTGAGCAAATGATTCTGGAAGGCCGCGTGGCCGTAAACGGCCAGGTGGTGCGCCTGCTGGGCACGAAAGTGGACCCCGCCCGGGACCAGGTTTCGGTGGACGGACGGCAGGTCCGTGAGCGAAGAAAGCTTTACATCGCCCTGCATAAGCCCGCAGGATGCGTCTGTTCCCATAAAGATGAGCTGGGGCGGCAGACGGTCTATGAATTTCTGCCGGCGGAATGGCGGATCAGTACTGTCGGGCGCGTGGATTTTAACACCGAAGGGTTGATTTTTTTGACGAATGATGGACAATTCGCCCTGCGCCTGACCCATCCGCGCTACGGGGTTCGAAAGAAGTACGTAGCTACGGTGGACGGCATTGTGGAACAGGAGATGCTTGATAAATTTGTCCGCGGCATCTTCCATGCAGGTGAAAAACTCAAGGCCGAAAGCGCGCGGCAAGTCTCAAAGAACGTCGTTGAACTTGAACTCAATGAAGGCAAGAATCGGGAAGTCCGGCGGCTTTTTGAGTCACAGGGCCTGACCGTGCGGCGGCTGCAGCGGACACAAATCGGCAAAATCAAACTCGGCGAGTTGA
Source organism: Candidatus Sulfotelmatobacter sp. (assembly GCA_035503455.1). Classification (GTDB taxonomy): domain Bacteria; phylum Verrucomicrobiota; class Verrucomicrobiia; order Limisphaerales; family UBA11358; genus UBA11358. Next base: position 6,876 of record DATJTK010000180.1, read on the forward strand.
AGCCGGGCCGATGGCGGGCATTGACAGACGTTGAAATAAAAACTTTACTTTTGAAATGATGAAGACGATATGGACCATTTTGGGAACGTTGATGGCGGCAAGCCTCTTCGCTCAAGACAATACGAACAACTTGCCGGCGATGCCCCCGCCGGTGAGTTCGCCCCCGGCCGAAATGGCGCCCACCGCGCCCGCCCCGGAAACGATGCCGGCCACCAATCCGCCCGCCAAACACATCAAAAAACATAAAGCGGTGGTCAAACACAAATACGGCCCCGCCCACAAAGAAGCCAGGGTCACGCTCGCGCCCGGCCCCGCCGAGGTCAACGCCAGTGAATTGGTCGTTCGCGGCCAGGCCGGTCTTAAGGGCGAGACCGTCGCCCGCTTGTCCAAAGGCGATACTGTGAACGTGCTCGAACAGATCAATCTGGCGCACCCCGCAGCCGATGAGCCGTCGCAATGGGCCAAAATTTCCTTCCCCACCAACGGCCACGTTTGGGTGATGGCCAGGTACGTGAACGGCGGCGCCGTTTCCGCAAAGAAGCTTAACCTCCGCGCCGGTCCCGGAGAAAATTACAGTGTGGTTGGCGTCATTGAACAGGGCACCCCGGTCAACGAAGTCGAAACAAAGGGCGGATGGATGAAAATCGAACCGCCGGCAAATGCCTATGCGTTTGTTGCCGCAAAGTATTTGACTGAAGAAGCCACTCCGCCCGCCCAGGTGGCGGTAAATAATCCCGAGACGCCGGAAGTCCCGCCGACGCCCACGCCGGTTCCTCAGCCGCAGCCTATCATCACTCAACCCCCGACGCCCCAACCGCCGCCGCCTCCCCCGCAACCGACTGTCCGGATTGTCCAGCACCAGGGTGTCGTCGGTCCCGTAGGCAGCATGGTCGCGCCCACGACGTATAAACTTTATGACCCGAAAACGGGGCTGGACATTGATTTCCTTTACCCAACATCTCCGGACCAGGACCTGCATAAGCTGCTGGATGACGAAGTCATAGTGACCGGTGAAGAAGGCGTGGACGCGCGCTGGCCCAATACCCCGGTGATCGCGATTCAAAACATCCAAGTCATCGGCAAAAAAGTCATCAAACGCCTTGACCTCACCCCGCCCAAACAACGTCATTGATGGCCGCGCCATTGCGGCGGCCGTTCTTGGCGAACTTGGGCAACGCATCGCGGGCTTAAAAACACGCGGCGCCCGACCCGGCCTGACCTTCGTGCGCGTCGGCGACGATCCGGCTTCCAAGGTGTATGTGGGCCGGAAGGAAAAGGCCTGCGCCGAATTGGGCATTTTTTCCGAAACCACGGTTTTGCCCGAATCCACCCCGGAAACGGAACTTCTGGCGCTCATCGAGACATTAAATTCCAATCCGCGGTTGCACGGCATTCTTGTCCAGGCGCCGTTGCCTAAACACATTTCCGAGGCAAAAATTTATTCAGCGGTTCTTCCGCAAAAGGACGTGGACGGTTTTCACCCCGTTAACGCCGGCAAATTGATCCTCGGCGATTCCGGCGGTTTTCAGCCCTGCACTCCCGCGGGGATCGTGGAATTGCTCGCGCGTTCAGACGTCGCGACCCAGGGCGCCGAAGTCGTTGTCCTGGGCCGCGGAAATATTGTTGGCAAACCCATGGCGGCCATGCTTTGTCAAAAGGGAAAGAACGCGAATGCCACTGTGACGATTTGCCACTCCGCCACTCGCGACATATCCTCCCACTGCCGCCGCGCGGACATCATCATCGCCGCCATGGGCGTCGCTGAATTTGTGAAGGCAGACATGGTCAAGCCCGGCGCGGCGGTCATTGACGTCGGCGTCAATCGCGTGAACGGAAAACTTGTCGGCGATGTGGACTTTGCCGCCGTCCAAAAAGTCGCCGGAAAAATTACCCCCAACCCCGGCGGCGTAGGCCCGATGACCATTGCGATGCTGATGCGCAATACCGTGACGGCCGCTGAACGATCCATCAATTAATATTTAATATGAATGCAACCCGAATTCTCCCCGACCTGCAATGCTCCCTGTTGTGCGAAGAAGTGCGCCAGGAAGCCAACGGTAATTTCTTCATCATCGGCGTCGTGAACGCGCTGCGTGTTCCGCAACTCCCGATCGTTGCCGGCCGGCTCTGCGTTTTTAACCGCTGGACCGCGGGCATCGGACGCTTCAACGAAACCCTCCGCCTGATTGCGCCCGACCAAATGACCGTCCTTCGCAAGTCCGAAATGAAATTCGAGCTGAAGGACGCCGGCGCGCACGCAACGAACATCATGTTTTTCGGCAACGTCGAATTCAAAGCCGCCGGCACATTTTTTATTGAGGTCCTTGTGGACGACGTGATGAAGCTGCGCTACCCGATACCGGTCATTCATGCTCCGCAACCCAATCAGAATCCTTCACAGCAGCCGCCTCCGGGGGAGAAGCTGGAGTGATTAGGTCAGAATGATCCTGTCGCCCTTTTTGAGGGTCACGATGGCTTTCTTCCAGTCTGGCGACTGGCCGGCCTGCACGGTGCGCTGGCGGCGCAATTTGCCGTGCACATTCAAGGTATTGACGCGCTCGACTTTGACCTTGAAGAGTTCCTGGACGGCCTGGCGAATTTGAGTCTTGTTGGCGCGGCGATCGGCCACGACAGTATATTGGTTATACTTTTCGCCCTGGCGCGTGCCTTTTTCCGTCAGACGGACCGTTTTAATGATTTCAAAAGCATTCATGTTTTTAAGCCTCCGGCCAGTTATTCCGCAGCCAGGCGCGATTCGATTTTTTCAAACGCGCTCTTTGTGAAAAGCAATTTGGCCGGGCGCAAGACGTCATAGGTATTGAGCGAATCGCTCGTCGTCAGCGCCACGTTGGGAACATTGCGCGAAGCCAGCGACAGATTCTTGTCAATGCCCGATGAAACAACCAGCGTCGAACCCTTTAATTCCAAACGGGATATCACCCCGACAAAATCCTTCGTCTTCGGGCTCGCAAGCTTCAAATCGTCCACGAGGACTACGTCGCCGGCTTTGATGCGCTCGCTCAGCGCTTTGCGCAAGGCAAGCTGTTTGGTCTTTTTTGAAACTTTTTTGGCGAAATCGCGGGGCCTGGGGCCAAACACCACACCACCGCCGGCCCACAATGGAGATCGAAACGAACCCGCGCGGGCGCGCCCGGTGCCTTTTTGGCGCCAGGGCTTTTTGTTGGTGCCGGCCACTTCACCCACCGTCTTGGTGCTGGCTGTGCCGCTGCGTTGCGCGGCGCGATAGGCGACTACCGCGTCGTGGACCGCCTGGGTGCCACGACCGTCCTGAACCAGAGGAAACTTGATTTCGTGTTCGCCCTGGTCCTTGCCTTCGAGGTTTTTAATCGCGATTTTCATTTTGCGTTAAAGCGTTACTTTTTGGCTTCTGCCTTGGCTTCGGGTTTCTTTTCCGCGGCGGCCTTCTTCTTCATGGGCGCGGCGCTAACCGGCGGTTTCCAGCCCTTGGGCCGTTTCTTTGATTCGCGGATGACGATATAATCGCCTTCCGGGCCGGGGATCGAGCCTTTGATGAGCAAAAGATTTTCAGCCTCGCGCACCTGGACCACTTCGAGGTTTTGGGTGGTGCGCCGGACCTGTCCCATGTGCCCGGGCATGCGCAAACCACGCTGCACGGTGCCGGGAAACAGGCGCTGGCCAATTGCGCCGCTGCGGCGGTGCCAACCCTTGGCGCCGTGCGTCGAATCGCCACCGGCAAATTTATGCCGCTTCACGACGCCTTCAAACCCGCGGCCCTTGGTCACGCCAATGGCGTCCACAAAATCGCCGGGCGCGAACAGGGTCACGCCTACAACATCGCCGGCTTTGACTTCCTTCGAAAAATTCCGAAATTCCCTGATGCGCTTTACAGAAGCGCCATTGTGCTTTTTGATGTGTCCGAGCAACGGCTTGCTCACGCGCTGGTCTTTCTGATCGTCAAAGCCAAGTTGAACGGCATTGTAGCCGTCCTTCCCGGCCTGCGTTTTGACCTGCAGGACGCGATTGGGGCCGGCAAGCACAACGGTAACGGGCGTAATCACACCGTGAGCATTGTACACGCGCGTGTGACCGAGTTTTTTTCCTAAAAGTCCGACTGGCATAAAATCCTCGAGGTTGAAGTGTTTAAAGCGTTAGATTTTGATGGTGATATCCACGCCGGCGGGCAGGTTCAGCTTTTTCAATTCATCCACCGTTTTGGCGGTGGGATCGAGGATATCGATCAGCCGTTTGTGGGTCCGTTGCTCGAAGGTCTCCTGCGATTTTTTATCGGCGTGAGGAGAGCGTTGCACGGTAAAGCGTTCGATACGGGTTGGCAGCGGGATCGGCCCGGCCACGCGCGCTCCAGTGCGCTTGACGGTGTCCGCTATCTCGCGAGCGGATTGGTCTATGACACGATGGTCGAAGGCCTTAAGCCGGATTCTAATGCGTTGTGCAGCCATACAAAGAACAATTGTCTGTTAATGGTTAATGATCTACCGCTTCTCTACCAGAAGCAAAAAATAATTCTACCACCTTGCGGTTTCCGCGCAAGCCGATTTTAATAAAAAATCGGCTATGCCGGTGGCGGATTTCCCGTTTTTGTCGCAGTCGATGCGCTTTCGTCCGATGCCGGTTGCGTTTCCGCCGACGGGGCCGAGGCGATTTCATCCACCCATTCCAAAATGGCGCGCTGGGCGGAATCGCCGTTGCGCTGGTTCATCTTGATGATGCGCGTGTAGCCGCCGTTGCGGTCCTTGAACGCCGGGGCAATTTCCTTGAAAAGGATTTTTGCCGCGTCCTCTTGATGCAACTTTGCAACGGCCAGGCGCCGGCTATGGATCGTTCCCTTTTTTCCGAGCGTCACCATTTTTTCGGCGACCGGGCGCGCCGCCCTGGCTTTGGCAAGCGTGGTCGTAACGCGCCGGTGCGTAATCAAACTGCACACGAGGTTGGCGAGCATCGCGTTGCGATGCTCCGAGGTGCGGCCCAGTTTGGCCGTGCGTTTCAAGTGTCGCATAAAAACTTATTCCGTTTTCGCTTCTTCCTTCGGCGGCTCGATCAGCCCAGGCTCGAAATTCATCCCGAGGGACAGGCCCAGGGAAGAAAGCTTTTCCTTGATTTCGTTGAGGGATTTCTTGCCGAAATTCCGGTACTTGAGCATCTCCTGCTCGGTCTTCATCGCGAGTTGACCCACCGTCGTGATATTGGCGTTGTTCAAACAATTCGCCGCGCGCACGCTCAATTCGATTTCGTTCACGCTCATGTTGAGCTGCTTCTTGAGCTTCAACTTTTCCTCGTCCTGTTTGTCCGCAGCTTCTTCAAATTCGACCGCGTTTTTGTCGTAGCCCACAAACACATCCAGGTGGTGCGACAGAATCGCCGATGATTGGGTCAGCGCATCATCCGGGGTGAGCCGCCCGTCCGTCCAAATTTCCAAAATCAACTTGTCGTAGTCGGTTCGGTTGCCGACACGCGCGGCCTCGACATTGTATCGCACCCGGGTAACGGGCGAGAAAATGGAGTCAATCGCGATCACGCCAATCGGCTGGCCGGGCTTCTTGTTTTCGTCGCTGGGACAAAAGCCGCGCCCGATCTTGACGGTCAATTCCATCTCAAACTTTTTCTTTTTGTCGAGCGTGCAAATATGCTGGTCAGGATTGACCAATTCCACGTTCTGGTTGATCTGGATGTCCGCGGCTGTCACCGGGCCTTCTTTGTTCACCGAAAGCAACAGGACCTGCTCGTCACGGGTATGGGCCTTGAACTTGATTTTCTTCAGGTTCAGCACGACGTCCGTCACGTCCTCAACCACACCCTCAATCGTGGTGAACTCGTGCATCGCCCCGTCCACCTTGATGGACGTGATGGCGGCGCCTTCGAGCGACGAGAGGAGCACGCGCCGCAAAGAATTTCCAATGGTATGGCCGTATCCCGTTTCAAACGGGTCGGCGACAAATTTTGCGTATACTTCCGTAGCGGTTGCGTCATCTTTTTGCAACCGTTTGGGCATTTCGAAACGTCCTAATCTAACTGGCATATCTTCCTTTCAACAATTTTAATCTGACCGCCCCGGATATTTATTCCCGGTTCCGACGCGGCCCGTGTAATTGTTTTGGATTATTGGATAAGTGGATTGATGGATTGATGGGAAAACGCGCCGGGCACCGGCGCGTCAACCCGCTCATCCATTGATCCATTAATCCGTTAATCCGATTCATTGGTTTATCGGGAATAAAATTCAACGACCGCCTGTTCATTGGCGATGGGCTGGATCTCATCGCGCGTGGGAATGCGCATGACCGTGCCCTTAAATTCGTCTTTACTGAGCAACAGCCAGTCCGGCACGGACCGGCTGGTGGAAATTTCCAAATTTTTCGTGGCCAATTGCCGCGATACGTTATTGTTTTTGATTTCCACCACGTTGTTCACCTTCAAGCTGAACGAGGGCACATTGACCTTGCGGCCATTCACAAGAACGTGACCGTGCGAAACCATCTGGCGGGCCGCCGCGCGTGTGTTCGCAAAACCCAGATGATACACCACGTTGTCCAGGCGGGTCTCCAAAATTTGGAGCATTTGCTCGCCGGTGACGCCACGGCGTTTCAATGCCTTTTCGTACACGCCGCGAAACTGGCGCTCGAGCAATCCGTAATAATATTTAAGCTTCTGCTTTTCGATCAGACCCAGCCCGTAATCGGTGGATTTGCGGCGGGACTTCGGACCATGAACACCCGGGCCGTAGTTTCGGCGCTCGAGGTATTTGGTCGGGCCAAAAATCGGCGTGCCAAACCGGCGGCTGATGCGAACGCGAGGACCTGTGTAACGAGCCATAGAGATTTAAAAGCGTTAAAATGTTGAAGTGTTGAAGCGTCAATCGGTTAGACGCGGCGTTTTTTGCGCGGGCGGCAGCCGTTGTGCGGCACTGGGGTTACGTCTTTGATCGCAGAGATTTCGAGGCCGATCGCCTGCAAAGCACGAATCGCTGATTCGCGACCGGAACCGGGGCCTTTAACGCGGATTTCAACCTCTTTCATGCCGTGGGCCATCGCCTGGCGGGCGGCGTCCTGCGCCACCTGCTGGGCCGCGTAAGCCGTGCTCTTGCGCGAGCCTTTAAAACCGACACGACCGGCGCTGGACCAGCCAATGATGTTGCCGTGCATGTCGGTGATGCTGACCAAAGTGTTGTTGAACGTGGCCAGGATGTTTGCGACGCCCGCAACGACGTTCTTGGCGTGCTTGGCCTTGATGATTTTTTTCCCGGCAGCGTCCTCGCCCAGCAACTCGGCAGCCGTGGGCGCGGTCACAACCGCGGTTTCGGCCGGTTTGGCAGCTTCAGCCTCAGCGGGGGCGTTCTCTTTTGCCGCAGTCTTTTCTCCCGCGGGCTTGCCCTCTTTCTTCGGAGGCGGGGGCGTTTTCTTTTTTGTATCGTCAGCCATAGTTCAATTTCAGTTCAAATTAGTGGATGCCGGTCTTGGCATTGGGGTTGCGCTGCACGCCGACGGTCTTGCGCGGCCCTTTGCGCGTGCGCGCATTGGTCTGGGTGCGCTGTCCGCGCACGGGCAAACCGCGCATATGGCGAATTCCACGGTAACATTTGATGCCCTGCAGACGCTTGAGATTCATGCCGATTTCGCGGCGCAGATCGCCTTCAATCACGTACTTGCCTTCCTGGATGGCGTGGACGATCTGCGAAAGCTGCTGTTCCGATAGGTCCTTCGCCCGAATCGCCGGGTCAATATTGGCCCGCTCGAGGATTTCCTTCGCGTTGACCGGCCCAATGCCATAGATGTAGCGCAACGCAATGTCTATGCGCTTGTTCGGCGGAACTTCCACTCCAATGATACGTGCCATAAGTTTTTAATTCGTAAATGTCAGCCCTGCCGCTGTTTATGCCGTTTGTTTGTGCATATAACGCGAATGACGCCGCGGCGGCGCACTATTTTGCAGTGCTCGCACATCTTTTTGACCGATGCTCTAACTTTCATTTTTAAATCTTTATTCCGCAGCAATTATGCGCCCCGTGCTCAAGTCGTAGGGCGTCAACTGCAATGTTACTTTGTCGCCGGCTTTCAATCCGACGAACTGTTTCTTCGTTTTTCCCGCCACAAACGCCCTCAGCCGGTGGCCGTTTTTCAGCTCCGCCCGGTATGTGCCGTTCGGCAAAACTTCCGTCACGCAACCTTCAACTTTGAAAGGGTCGCAGCCGGGCACGTCAAAATCTCCGGTTCGCCGTCCGTAATAAGGACGGTATGCTCAAAATGAGCGGATAATGAACCATCTTGTGTGACGACTGTCCAGCCATCTTTTAACATTTTTACGGCTGGTTGACCGGCGTTGACCATCGGCTCAATCGCGATAGTCATGCCCGGACGCAGCTTTTCGTTCATTTTCCGGTCCACAAAATTAGGCACCTGCGGCTCTTCATGCATCGTTCGGCCGACCCCGTGCCCCACAAATTCCCGCACCACACTGAATCCATTATTCTCCACGAAATCCTGAATCGCGCGCGAAATATCGGTGACGCGATTCGATGGTTTCGCGGCGGCGATGCCCAAATACAGGGCCTGCTCGGTCACGTCCAACAGGCGTTGGGCCAAAACTCCACATCCGCCCACCGCAAAGGTCCGCGCATTATCGCCAATAAACCCTTTATAGGCCACGCCCACGTCCACGCTCACAATGTCGCCAAACCGCAATTCGCGGCCACCGCCCAACCCGTGAACCACTTCATCATTGACCGAAATGCAAGCGTGCCGCGGATAGTTCCGATACCCCAAAAACGCGCTTTTGCCGCCGCGCGCCTTGATCTGCTCCGCCGCAAAATCATCCACCTGCCCCGTCGTAATACCCGGCTTGATGAACGCCCCGATTTCATCCAACACTTCCGCCGCCACCGCGCAGGACGAACGCATCAACTTCAGTTCGTCCGCGGTTTTAATTTTGATGCCAGCCACAAATCAAAAAAAGCGTCCACGCACTCGTCCCTTTTTCAAAAAGCCGTCGTAATGGCGCATCATCAGGTGCGATTCGACCTGCCGCATCGTGTTGAGCAAAACGCCGACCGCTATCAAAATACTCGTTCCGCCGAAAAATTGCGAAATGTTCTGCGAGACGCCCACTTGCTTGTACAGAATGATGGGTATCACGGCAATGACGACCAAAAAGAACGCGCCCGCCAGCGTAAGACGGCTCATCGACTTGTGCAAATAGTCGCTGGTGCTCTGACCCGGACGGACACCGGGGATATAACCGCCGTTTTTCTTCAAATTATCGGCAATTTCAATTTCATTAAATTGGATGGCCACCCAGAAATAGGAAAAGAACAGGATTAAAAGCGCAAAAATTGCCAGGTAGGTAGGCGCGCCGTAATTGAATTGCGTCGCCATCGATTGAAAATATGGCTTCAAAGCCGGCGGGCCGTTCATATACAGCCACCGGCAAATTGGACTGGGAAACATCAGGATCGACGATGCGAAAATGATGGGCATCACGTTGGACTGATTGACTTGCAGCGGCAGGTAAGTAGTGCCGCCCTGGGACATCTTTCGCCCCACCATGCGGCTGGCATACTGCACGGGCACTTTCCGTTGGGCCTGAGTAATGGCAATAATTCCCGCGATGACAGCCACCAGCAAGATAACCAGCAGCAGACCAGTGCCCATTATGTTGTATTGCCGTTCGCCAGTTGTGGGGAAAAACATTCTGAACGCGTCCGTACCCGCGTAAGGCAATCCGGCCACAATACCGATAGTGATGATTAACGAAACGCCGTTGCCAATGCCGCGCTCAGTGATTTGCTCGCCCAGCCACATTAATAGCAATGAAGCTGTCGTCATTGTTGTGACCGCCACGATATAATAGAGCCAAATGGGGGTCATGTTGACAAGCTGGCCTTGAAATCCTTGAAACATGCTGGCTGGATGCAAATAGCTGTTCGCAAAATAGATGCCCTGGCCGATGCACAAAGGAATCGTCAGATAACGGCCGTATTGCACAATCTTGGCGCGGCCGCCTTCCTCGCGCGCCAGCTTGCTCAACCGCGGAAAGACTGCGCCAAGCATTTGCAAAATGATCGAGGCGCTCACGTAGGGCATGATGCCCAGCGCGCCAATCGCGCAATTGGTCATCGCGCCGCCGGCAAAGCGGTTGTACATACCCAGCACACCCGCGGCGCCCTGCGCCTGGTTGCTTTGGAACGCCGCCAGCGTTCCCACATCGATGCCTGGAATCGGAACGTACGCAAGCACCCTGGCTACCGCCAGCAAAGCCAGCGTAAACAAAATACGCGACTTCAGCTCCGGGATTTTGAAGCAATTGGCGAACGTGTTGAAGATATTCCGAAGCATGAACTATCCGGGAATCAGGCCTTTGGCGCTTCGGCAGGTTTTGCCAGATCCGCCGCGCGGACGCTGACTGCACACGTACCGCCTTTGGCTTCAATTTTCGATTTCGCAGACGCGCTAAATGCGCTTGCAGTGACTGTTAATTTTTTGGAGAGCTCGCCATTGCCGAGGATTTTAATACCCGCAGCCCGGCCATTGGCCAAACCAATGGCGCGCAATGCCGTTTCATCCACTGTCGCCCCATCTTCAAACTGGTTCAAATCGCCCACATTCACGGCCAAATATTGCGTCGTGAACCGGGCATTGTTGAATCCACGCTTGGGAATACGCCGAATCAGGGGCATCTGGCCGCCTTCGAATCCAATGCGGATGCTGCTGCCGGAACGCGCGGTCTGGCCTTTGCCACCACGGCCTGAAGTCTTTCCGTGGCCGCTGGATTCGCCCTGCCCAAGCCGTTTACGGCGGTGCCTGGCGCCTGGCCGAGGTTTCAAATCATGTAATCTCATAAATTCTGCATTATCCGTCAGTTCACACTCGCTTCGGGCGGCTTCGGCGTCTCGACCTTTTTAATGGCGATTCCGCGGGCCTTGTAAATCTCCTCACGCGTCCGCAGGCTCAACAGCGCGGCCAGCGTGGCTTTCACGACGTTCGCCGCGTTCTTGGAACCCAGCGATTTGCTCAAAATGTCACGGATACCGGCCGATTCCAGGACCGCCCGGACCGTTTTACCGGCGATGATCCCAGTGCCCGGCGATGCCGGCCGCAACAGGATTTTCGCGCCGCCAAATTCGGAAAAAACTTCGTGCGGAATTGTGGCATCCTTCAACGCAACCGGCAGCATCTGATGACGCGCCAGTTCGCCCCCGCGCTTGATTGCGTCAGCGACCTCGCCCGCCTTGCCCAGGGCGTATCCGACTCGCCCCTTTTTGTCGCCCACAACCACAAGGGCCGAGAAATTGAAACGACGTCCGCCTTTGACAACCTTGGCCGAGCGGTTGATATAAACCACCTTTTCAGCCAATTCCTCGCCGCCGCCTTCAAATGCGTTCTCCGGCACGTCCGTCGAAAGTTTACGCCTCCGGCGTCCGCGCTGCTGCTGCTGCGGTTGTTGCTCTTCAGCGCCGCCGCCGCCTTCAATTTTTTCGATATCAGCCATACGTTAGAAAGTTAAGGTGCAAATAAATTCAAAATTTTAACCCGGCTTCACGCGCGGCATCCGCCAGCGCCTTGACCTTGCCATGATAAAGCTTGCCGCCGCGGTCGAACACAACCTGGGTAATTCCCTTGTCCAGGGCATTCTTGGCCGCCAATGTTCCAATCGCCTTCGCACCGTTCACATTCGCCGACAACTCTTTGACGGGGGACTTGCTTCCCACAGTCGAAACGGCGGTCAACGTCTGGCCCGCTTCATCATCAATGAACTGGACGTGGATGTTCTCATTCGTAAAGCAAACGCTCATCCGCGGGCGGTCCTTGCTGCCCACAATTTTCTTGCGGATCCGCCAGCGGCGCAATTGCTGCAATTGATGTTTCTTTTGAGTTCTCATGGCAAAGTTTATTGAACGGTCTTGCCTTCCTTGCGCTGGACGTGTTCGCCCACGTAACGCACGCCTTTACCCTTGTAAGGTTCAGGAGGATAAAAGCCCCGAATTTCAGCGGCGACCTGGCCGACGACCTTTTTGTCCGGTCCTTCAATCGTGAGTTTGGTATTTTCCTCCACCGTCACTTTGATCTGGTCCGGGATATTGTAATTTATGGGATGCGAAAAGCCCAAGGCCAGGTTCACGACCTTTCCCTGGACAGCTGCTTTAAAACCGACGCCTTGAATCTCAAGCTTTTTGACAAATCCCTCGGTCACGCCCTTGACCATATTGTTCACAAGCGCCCGGCTCAACCCGTGCAATGCCCGCGCCTCGGAATCGTCCCCGTCGCGGCTCACGACAATTTTGCCTTCGGCCACCTTGAGGCTCGTGCGGCGCGGCAAATCCCAATCCAGCTTGCCTTTGGGGCCTTCCACCAGGATTTTCTGCCCCTTGACCTCGACCTTCACTTTCGGGGGAATCGCGATAGGTTGTTTTCCAATGCGTGACATAAATAAAATAATCGTTTTACCAAACGTAGCAGAGCAGTTCTCCGCCCAGATTCTTTTTGCGCGCCTGCGTACCCGTCATGACGCCTTCGGGAGTTGATATCACGGCCACGCCCAATCCGCCGCGCACTCGCGGGATTTCAGTCGCCCCCACATACTTGCGCAAGCCGGGCTTGCTGATGCGTTTGAGGCCTTCAATCACGTTTTTCTTGCCATTGTATTTGAGGCGGATTTTAATCTTTTTTGCCACCTTGCCCTCGACAGCCACGTCACTGACATAACCTTCGCTCTTAAGGATGGTCGCGATATTTTCCTTGAGGCGGGAATGCGGCAACTCGACCAGCGGCAGCAAAGCGCGTCCGCCATTGCGGAGCCGGGTCAACATATCTGAAATCGGGTCAGTCATATTTTAAATTTAAATCGTCCTCGTCCTCGATCACCAACTTGCTTTGACTACTCCAGGTATAAGCCCGTTGAGCGCGGCTTCGCGGAAAGTGAGGCGCGAGACGCCAAACTTCCGGATATAAGCGTGACGGCGCCCGCTCATGGCGCAACGATTGACCACGCGCGTAGGGCTTGCGTCGCGCGGCAGTTTCGCCAGACCGGCGTAATCGCGGCGCGCTTTCAATTGTGCGCGGAGCGCGGCGTATTTCTTCACCGTTTCCGCTTTGCGCTTATTGCGCTCCAACCATGCTTTCTTGGCCATATTATCTAATCGTGCTCGTTTCTAAATCAGTTACTTCTCCGCAAATGGAAATCCCATCATCTTCAACAAATCCATCGCTTCCTCATTTGTCGGCGCGCTGGTAACAATGGTCACGTCCATTCCCTGCGTCCGCTTAATCTTGTCCAGCTCGATTTCCGGGAAAATCGTCTGGTCGGAAATGCCAAACGTGTAATTGCCGCGCCCATCAAATTTCCGCGGCGAGAGGCCGCGAAAGTCGCGGATGCGCGGCAGTGCCGTCGCCACCAACCGGTCAAAAAACTCGTACATGGCGTCCTGGCGGAGCGTCACCCGGCAGCCGATGGGCTGGTTCTCACGAAGCTTGAAGTTGGCGATGCTGTGGCGCGACTTGCTGATCGCCGGTTTGCGGCCGGTAATCATCGACAAATCCTTGGACGCATCGTCAATCGCCCCTTTATCCAGCGAGGCACTCACGCCCATGTTCACAACGATCTTCTCGAGGCGCGGGATTTGATGGACGTTTTTGTAGTTGCGCTTTTGTTGAAGCGCGGGCACCACGTCGTTTTTGTACTTTTCGTAAAGTCTGGCTTTCATATGTTTGTGTCACGGAATTTGCCGTGAACGCGTCCGTTGCCTTTTTGAAGAAACGGAACGTGAAATCTATCAAACACGCGCCGGAACGCAAGCCCTTTTTTGAAGTTTTTTGGAAAGTTTCAATGATTCGCGAATCAGGGACATGAACCCGCTTGTTGCGCCGCTGCACGCGGCGCTACACGGCGCAGCGCGCCGTGTACCACCACACGATCGTTCATCGGGAGATCTAAATCAGGGCACGACTGCCTTGTAGAACCGGCGGCCATTCATCCTTGCCGGATCATAGATCGTCAGCGGACCGTTTGTCCCGACAAAGTTGGTCAAAACAGTCCAGTCAATCAGGTTGGTCGAATACTCAATTCGGCCGCTCACGCCCGGCGACACGTCAAGGCTAAAGCCGAACCCATTGGCTGTTTGCGAACGTGAAACCAGGCCAAATTGCATCTTGAAGGCATTGGTCGAAATAATGTTCACGGTGTTTGTGGGAGAGTAGTTCCCGCCCAGGTTTATAGCGCAAGCCTTGAGGACGTTCGTCCCGGCAGCCAACTGCAACGTGCTCGTCCAATTTGTATAACCGTTGGTCGTTGCCACGCGGGTCCACGGATTATTGTTCAGCTGATACCACACGCCGGAGACGCCCCAAATGTCCCCCGCACCGCCAACCGCCGTCGCCAGGGCGTTGGTCACGCTGGCTCCGGACGCCGGTGACGAAATGGCCACCGTCGGCTGAGCTGTTTCAATAAAGTTCGCCTCGACTGTCAGATTCGATGCCATCATAAACTGAACAATGTCGCCGTTCGTCGTCGCACCCGCCGCAAAATCGAAATTGGTCGCAACAATCCAGTTCGTGAAGACAAAGCCGGTCGATGGCATTGCAATCATGGCGTAGTTCTGGCCGATGCGCAAAGGCTGGCCGCCGTAATAGGGCCAGGTGTATAGCGCCACTCCGTTGGTCACGATCGTCAACACGTTGCTCACCGCGTATACCAAATCGACCGTATCAGTCGCCGATAGATTTCCATTGGTCGCCAGGACATATGCAGAGAAGGTATTGGTGCCCCAGAGCAGATTTGTTAACCCTGCGTTCCATTGGGTACCGTTGATCGCCGCCGTATTTGTATAAGGCGATCCGTTGAGCGAATAATTTACACTGGCCACTGCCTCGTCATCGGTCGCCACGCCCATCACCGTAAACGTCGAGTTGGTCCACAGCATTCCCGAAGTCACATTGGTAATCGCCAGATAAGGACTGAGCGTATCAATGTAATTGGCCTGGAGTACGAGGTTGGTCAACATCGTGAACACTACCGTCTGCCCGTTCGTGTATTTTGTGAAAGTACTGCCGAGGACGCCACCCGTCCAGTTGCTAAACACGAATCCCGGCGCCGGCAGTTCACCCATGCTGTAGGTCTGGCCAATTTGCAAATTCTGGCCATTGTAATTAGGCCAAATGAGCGCCGCATTTCCGTTTGTGATCACGGTCAAAACGGAGCTGACGACGTAATCGATACATGCAGTATTGGTCGCCGAAATGTCTCCGGCGTCATTCACCGCATAAGCCGCGACCGTATTGGTTCCAGAGGCCAGCGTCAACTGCGCGAACCAACTGTTGCCGGACGTTGTAGCCAATTTGTACCCCCCGTTATTGAGCGAATAATAGACGTGAGCCACCGCTACGTTGTCAGTCGCAACGCCCATGACAGTAAAGGCCGCATTGCTGACCGCCATTCCCGGCGTGATATTGGTAATACTGAGATACGGTGCGTTCGTTTCCACGAAATTCGCCTCCAACACCAAATTGCTGGACATTATAAATTGCGCCGTCGGGCTATTGGTATAGGGCGTCAAATTCCCACTCGTTCCTGCGGTCCAATTCGTAAACATGAATCCGTTTACCCCTGTCGCCGTCATTTGATAGACCTGCCCGATTTGGAGGAGCGAGCCGTTGTAGTTCGGGCTAATAGTACCTTCGCCGTTGGTCTGGACGGTCATCACCGCACTCACGACGTAGTCAAAGGTTGCCGAAGCCGTTGCCGAGACGTTTCCGACTCCGTCCTCCGCGTAAGCAGAAACGGTATTGGTCCCGACCACCAGGTTCAGCGAGGCGCTCCATTGGCCACCATTGAGCGTGGCGCCGGTGTATGCCCCTCCGTTGAGTGAATAATAGACCTCAGCGACTGCCACGTTGTCGGTCGCGACGCCCATGACGGTAAACGTCGCATTGCTCACCAGCATCCCCGGCGTAATATTTGTAATGCTAACGAATGGCTTGTTCGTGTCCACGAAATTCGCCTGCATCACGAGGTTGCTGGACATTGTAAATTGCGCCGTCGGGCCATTGGTATAAGGCGTCAAGGTTCCACCCGTTCCTGCAGTCCAATTGGTAAACATAAATCCGTTCACGGCCGTCGCCGTCATCTGATAGGGCTGCCCGATTTGCAGGAGCGAGCCGTTGTAGTTGGGGCTAACTGTACCTTCGCCGTTGGTCCGGACAGTCATCGCCGTGCTCGCCACATAATCAAAGATTACCGAAGCTGTTGCCGAGACGTTTCCGATGCCGTCCTCCGCGTAAGCAGAAACGGTATTGGTTCCGACCACCAGGTTCAGCGAGGCGCTCCATTGGTCGCCATTGAGCGTGGCGCCGACGTATGCCCCGCCGTTGAGCGAATAATAGACCTGGGCCACTGCCACGTTGTCGGTCGCAACGCCCATGACGGTAAAGGTCGCATTGCTCACCTGCATCCCCGGCGTAATATTTGTAATGCTGAGGAACGGTTTGTTCGTATTCACGAAATTCGCCTGCATCACCAAATTACTGGACATCGTAAACCGTGCCGTCGGGCCATTCGTATAGGGCGTTAAATCTCCGGCCGTTCCCGCAGTCCAATTTGTAAACATGAATCCATTCACCCCTGTCGCGGTCATGGCATAAATCGAGCCGACTTGCAGGAGCGAGCCGTTGTAGTTGGGGCTGACAGTTCCTTCGCCGTTGGTCTGGACGGTCATCACCGCACTCACTACGTAGTCAAACGTCACCGAAGCTGTTGCCGAGACGTTGCTGCTGCTGTCCACCGCGTAAGCTGAAACAGTATTGGTTCCGATCACCAAATTCAGCGATGCGCTCCATTGGTCGCCATTGAGCGTGGCGCCGGCGTATGCCCCGCCGTTGAGCGAATAATAGACCTGGGCCACTGCCACGTTGTCGGTCGCGACACCCATGACGGTAAAGGTCTCATTGCTCACGAGCATCCCCTGCGTAATATTTGTGATGCTGAGGAACGGCTTGTTCGTGTCCACGAAATTCGCCTGCATCACCAAATTGCTGGACATTATAAACTGAGCCGTCGGGCCATTGGTATAGGGCGTCAAGTTCCCAGCCGTTCCCGCAGTCCAGTTGGTAAACATAAATCCGTTGACCGCCGTCGCCGTCATCTGATAGGGCTGCCCGATTTGCAGGAGCGAGCCGTTGTAGTTAGGGCTGACTGTTCCTTCGCCGGTGGTCTGGACCGTCAAGGCGGCCGCCGGGCCATAAACGATGTTGACCGTATCCGTCGCTGAGATATTTCCCACTTCATCCACGGCATAAGCCGCAACGGTATTGGTTCCGGTCACCAGGTTTAGCGTGGCACTCCATTGGTTGCCACTGAGCGCGGCGCCGGTGTATGAGCCGCCGTTAAGTGAATAATAGACGTCAGCCACTGCCACGTTGTCGGTTGCCACGCCCATGACGGTAAAGGTCCCATTGGCTACCAGCATCCCTGGCGTAACATTTGTAATGCTGAGGAACGGCTTGTTCGTGTCGACGAAATTCGCCTGCAACACCAAATTACTGGACATCGTGAACCGTGCCGTCGGGCCATTCGTATAGAGCGTCAAATTCCCGGCCGTACCGGCAGTCCAATTGGTAAACATGAATCCGTTCACCGCCGTAGCAGTCATGGCATAAATCGAACCGACTTCCAGGAGCGAACCATTGTAGTTGGGACTGATGATTCCCTCGCCATTGGTTTGAACGGTCATCGCCGCGGTCACCGCGTAGTCAAAAGTCACCGAAGCCGTTGCCGAGGTGTTTCCACTGGTGTCAACCGCGTAAGCAGAAACGGCATTGGATCCGATCACCAAATTCAGCGATGCGCTCCATTGGTCGCCAGCGAGCGCGGCTTCGCTGTATGTGCCGCCGTTGAGAGAATAATAGACCTCAGCCACTGCCACGTTGTCGGTCGCGACGCCCATGACGGTAAAGGTCTCATTACTCACGAGCATCCCCTGCGTAATATTTGTGATGCTGACGAACGGCTTGTTCGTGTCCACGAAATTCGCCTGCATCACCAAATTGCTGGACATCGTGAATCGCGCGGTCGGTCCATTGGTATAGGGCGTCAAATCCCCGGACGTTCCCGCAGTCCAATTGGTAAACATGAAACCGTTCACGGCCGTCGCGGTCATGGCATAAATCGAACCGACTTGCAGGAGCGAGCCGTTGTAGTTGGGACTGATAATTCCTTCGCCGTTGGTTTGAACGGTCAAAACGGTCGCCGGGGCATAAACGATCTTAACCGTATCTGTGGCCGAGTCGATGCCAAGGATGTCCAGCACGTACACTGAAAGCGTATTGGTTCCAACCGCCAGGTTCAGCGGCGCGTTCCATTGGCTGCCGCTGAGCGCAGCAGCGATGAAAGAGTTTCCGTCGAGCGAATAATAAACAGCGCTCAGTCCCACGTCATCCGTCACAAGGCCCTCGGCCGTGAACGTCGAACTGCTCACCACCATCCCGTTTGTCGCGTTCGTGATGCTGATCGAAGGATCTGATGAGAGGATGCAACTGACCGGGCTTCCAAGCGCGCTTTGAATTCCGTAGTTGTTCACGGCGGCGACAGTCAAGTAATAGGTGGCGCCGAACACGAGATTTGAAACCGTCAGGTTCGTTACGTTGCCGGTGGAAATCTCATTGGTGTAAGTGCCGCTGACTGCGCCATAATAAATATTGTATCCGACAACGTTTGTGCTGGTGCTGGGAGTCCACGAGAGATTGATGCTTTGAGCATCACTGTAACAGGTTTGCAGAATGAAAAACAGACCGCTTAAAAAAAGAACGATCCAGGACAATTGCACAGGGCTGCGGCGACGACTTGCCATTTGCGGCGACAAAAAGCATAAGACATGCCATGGCATGAAATGCCGCAGATAACTGTGATTTTATATGCATTAGCCGTGTCTTGATTTGGAACAGAAAAATTAATTCCGAGGCACTTACGCCAGACCTGCAACAGTTATAGTTGTGCTCCCGAGATCATAGCGTAATGCAAAGCTCGACGATCTGTGAGTAAAACCGTAACGGCTAATTGCAACGAACATTCGCGCAAATTGTGAGTTGTGGTTTTCAACTGAAAATTCAGGCTTTGGTTTCGTATTCCAAATATGGCCCAAGCCAGCGCTCCAATTCCGCGGTGCTCATTCCCTTGCGCAAGTGATAATCCTGGATCTGGTCACGGCCGAGCTTGCCCACGGCAAAATATTTCGACGCGGGATGCGCAAAATAAAGTCCGCTCACCGAGCTGCCCGGCCACATCGCAAAATTTTCAGTCAATCGAATCCCCGCGTTTTTTTCCACCGCAAGCAATTCCCAAAGTGTCTTTTTTTCCGTGTGGTCAGGACACGCCGGATAGCCCGCCGCGGGACGAATGCCCCGGTATTTTTCCTTGATCAAATCTTCCGGCGAAAGATGCTCGCTCCTGCCGTAGCCCCACTCGCCGCGGACACGCCAATGGAGCCACTCGGCAAACGCCTCCGCCAGGCGGTCCGCCAGCGCCTCGGCCATGATCGCATTGTAATCGTCATGCTCCGCCTTGAATTTTTTGACCAGTATTTCAAGACCGTGCCCGCTGGTGACGGCAAACCCGCCGATAAAATCCTCCGCGCCGCGGGGCGCGACAAAATCTCCAAGACACCAGTTGGGCACGCCGTCATCCTTCTCCATTTGTTGCCGCAAAAAATGAAACGTCGCCAAACGGTTCGAGCGTGACCGGTCCGTAAATAATTCCACATCATCGCCGGACTGGTTGGCCGGAAAAAAACCGTACACGCCGCGCGGCTGCAGCAACTTTTCAGATGTGATTTTGGCGAGCAAAGTTTGGGCATCGGCAAATAGTTTGCGCGCTTCTTCGCCGTGCTTTTCGTGCTCCAAAATTTTGGGATAAACCCCGCGCAATTCCCACGTGTGAAAAAAGGGCGACCAGTCGATGAACCGCACCAACTCCTCAAGCGGCGGCGCAACCG
>DATJTK010000181.1:0-43286 GCA_035503455.1 Candidatus Sulfotelmatobacter sp.
TATGGCTTCCATCTTTTGCGCCTGGCGAAACTGCTCCTCGAGGCGGCGTTGCGCGGTGATGTCACGGAACAGGCTCAGTGTCAGTTGCGGTTGTCCATGCAACTCGATGAATGAATTGTTCACCTCGAGGACCACCTCGCGCCCGTTGTGGAGGGTGTAGTGAAACTCACGATTATCAATGAACTCGTGGGTCGAATAATTTGCGCGGTATTGCTGGAGCATTTCCTGCGTGTTCTCAGTCGCCGCGTAAATGACAGTAAATAACCGGCCTTCCAATTTATCCTGTGAGAGGCCCACCAATTTACAAAAGGCCTCGTTTACCGCCACAATGATGCCATTCTCATCGGTCAACCGCATGCCGTCCGCGGAATTTTCCCAGACGGAACGGAACAGGGTTTCCGAACTTTGCAGGGCCGTTTGGGTCGCTCGCCGCTCAGTAACGTCGCGCACGTGCAGGAGCAGGGCAGGCTTTCCTTCGTATTCAATAAGGTTGGCGCGAATCTCGACCGGCGTTACGCGTCCGCCGGAGATCAGGCTTTCACCTTCGACGCGTGTTTTCTTCCCGACGACCAGTTTCTCGAATTCGCGCCGGGCGTCCTCGCGCCGGTTTTCCGGGACCAGATGATCAATGGCATTCTTGCCAATCAATTCCTCGCGCGGCACTCCGTGGAGAAGGGAAGCGGCCAGGTTTACGTCCAGGACCTTCCCGTTCAGGTCCTCGACAAAAATCGCGTCGGGCGAATTTTCAAACAAATCCCGGAAACGGCGCTGGCTTTCGTGCAAGGCGTCCTCGACGCGAACGCGTTCCAGGGCTCCGCCGCATTCATTTGCCAGCATCTCCAGCGTTTCGAGGTCCCGTATTGTATAGGCACCCGGGCGGCGGCTTTGGACCAGCAATAAACCTATGGCGTGGGCCTGCGCGCCCCGGCGCATCGGCGCAATCATGCCGCTGTTGAAGTCGCCAAGCTTGCCGGTTCCTGAAATCAGCTCCGGCCCGGCATTGATGACTCGCCTGGCCAAAGACTCAAAGTCTCGAGCCGCAACCGCCGGTTTGTCTTTGACCCGTTTTCCATCCGCGGTCGTGACGCTCAACAGACTAACAATTTCCGATCGTTCCCCCGCGCACAAATCGAGTGAAAATCGGTCCCATTCAAAAAGCGCGTCGGCCGCCTCGCTGATGAAATGCGCGGCTTCCGCCGCTGTCGTCGCGGTGCTCAAACGGTGGCTCAAATCCAGGAACACGGAATTGCGGTGCTCGCTGCGGCGGCGTTCGGTCACATCCGTGGCCATAGCCAGGGCGGAGAATCTCCCTTGAAAGGCCATGGGACTCCAGATGACGTCCACTTCGATGATGTCGCCCCCTTTTCGGCGGTGCCGCCAGATGTGTCCGTGTGTGTTATGGGTGGGCAACTCCATTTTGTGACCATTGACTTTGCCGTGGCCGTTCTTATCCGGCTCGCGAAGGTTGCTCATGGTCAGCTTCAGGAACTCGTCGCGCGCATAACCGTAATGCTGGACCGCGGCCTCATTTACTTCCATGATTGCGAGCGTTTCCATGTCAAACACCCACATCGGGTTCGGATTTTCCTGAAAGAGCAGCCGGTACTGTTTTTCGCTGTAACGCAGTTCCTCTTCCGCGCGCCAGCGGTCGGTGACGTCGCGTGTATGGGCGACAATTCCGGCGATATCCGTATCGTCAAACTTATTTCGGGCGAACAATTCCAGGCGCAGCCAGGAGCCATTCTTGTGTTGCTGGCGGCATTCGATTCGCACAGACCGGTCCGGGAAATCGAGGAGGTTTTGGAATGCCTCCATCACTTTGGGCAAGTCGTCCGGATGCACGTGGGAAAAAGAATTCTTACCCGTCAGCTCAGCGGGTTTCCATCCCAGCGTATTTTCGATAGAAGGACTCACGTATGTGAAAGTGCCCTCCCGGTTCATGATTGAAAGGACGTCCAGGGAATTTTCCGTAAGGGTGCGGAAATATTTTTCGCGACGGGCCAATTCAGCTTCTGTCTGACGCAGCCTGGCGCGCTCGGTTGCTTCCTCGACGGCGCGCCGGACGGCGGCAGCCAGGCGATCGGGTTTTTGTTTCAGCAAATAATCGGTCGCGCCGGCCTTGAGGCTTTCAATGGCGGCCGATTCACCAATGGTCCCGGAAATCAAAATGAACGGCGTTTCCGGGCACCGCTGACGCGCCCATGCCAACGCGTCCATGCCGGTAAATGACGGCAAATGATAATCGGAAAGGATGATGTCAAACTGTTCGGACGCCAAAGCCCGTTCGAAGGCCGGCTTGTCGCCGACGCGCACGATCTGCGCGTCGAGATTGTCCTGCGCCAGCATGGTCCTGACCAACTCGGCGAAATCCGGTTCATCTTCCAAATGCAATATGTGCAACCTTCGATTCATGGGCCAAAATTTCGGGCTTTAACGTTCACAGATTCAAAACGGCGCACACGCTTTGAAAATAACGGAAATGCCTTACACGGGCATTTTCCAGAAAGAACCATTAAACCTTCGTAAAGAAAAGCTTAGAAGCAGCATTTGTGCCTTTTTGCCACTAATTTTGAATAAAAACCGTCCAAAATTGCCGGAAAATGTGGGAGGTTGTTGCCTATTCCGGACTTTTCGATTGTTTTATGGCTTCGACACAACGGCCGCAGATGGTTGGGTGGAGCGGGTTTTGGCCCACATCATGCTCCCAACGCCAGCAACGTTCGCACTTTTGGCCGCTGGCTTTGTCCACGGCGCATACCGGCAAGACGCCTCCCGGCTCAAATTTGAGCTGGGAGACGTTGAGCAATTCCCGAAAATCTTCAGCGTATTTCCGGGCGATTTCGGCGTTGGATTTGGGGGTTACGAAGAGAGTGACCTGGCTTTCAAGCGACTTGCCGATGATCCTGGCCTGGCGGCTTTTTTCCAATTCGGGCAGGATGGAATTACGCAATTCAAAAAGACTCTTCCAGTCGGTCTCTTCGGATTGAGGGACTGAAAAATTGTCCGGCTTGAAGAGACTTTCATGGACCGAGCCTTCCGGCACGCCGGGCAAAAATTCCCATGCCTCATCTGTGGTAAATGAGAGAATGGGCGCGAGCATTTGACATAGCCCCACGGCCAACCGCAGCAACGCTGTCTGGGTGGAACGGCGGCGGTGCGAATTGGCCGGGTCCGTATAAAGCCGGTCTTTGATTACGTCGTGATAAATTGCGGAAAGTTCCACCGCGACGAATTGGCTGATCTTTTGATAAACGACATGAAACTCGTATTTGTCACAGGCCTCGACGACTTCTTTCTGCAGCTTTGAAAATTCGCCGAGAATCCAACGGTCCAGTCCGGTGAGCTGGTCATTTGGCACAGTATGTTTGGCCGGATCAAAATCGTAGAGGTTTGAGAGTTGATACCGCCAGGCGTTTCGGATGGCGCGATAGGTTTCGGCGACCTTGCTGATGCGTTCGTCGCTCACGACGATGTCATTTCGGAAATCCTGGGAGGCGACCCAGAGACGCACGATGTCGGCGCCCCATTTTTTCACGTACGCTTCGGCCGTTTGAGGTTTTTCATAGCTCTGCCCCTGCTTGCTTTTGGAAATTTTTTCGCGATCGGCATCCACCATGAAACCGTGGGTCAGGACGGTTTTGAAAGGGGCCGCGCCGTTGCCGGCGAGCGAAAGGAGAAGTGATGACTGAAACCATCCACGATGCTGGTCGGAACCTTCGAGGTACATGTCGGCCTGAAAGGGCTTGTCCGTGCCCGAGATTTCCTTGCGGCGGGCGATGACCGCGCGCGAGGAACTTCCCGAATCAATCCATACATCCAGTGTGTCGTTGCTTTTGGTAATCGCCCTGGCACCGGTCCATTGTTTTGGTCTAACAAGAGACCAAAGTTCCACAGCGGATTTTTCAAACCATATGTCGGAGCCATGCTGTTCAATCAAATCAGCCACATTGCGGATGATTTGGCCGTCCAGAATGGCGTTGCCGTCTGCGTCATAAAAGGCGGGCAAGGGCACGCCCCAGGTGCGCTGGCGCGAGATGCACCAATCCGGACGCGATTGCACGGCGCTTTTGATGCGGTTGACGCCCCAGTCCGGTATCCAGTTTACGCGGCCGATTTCCGCAAGGGCTTCTTCGCGGAAAATGCCGTCGTTTACGACGGCGTGATCGATATTGATGAACCACTGGTCCATGGCGCGAAAAACGATGGGTGTCTTGCTGCGCCAGCAATGTGGATAGCTGTGATGATAATTTTCCTGGCGCAATAACGCATGGCGCACGCGCAATTCATGGAGCACGGCTTCGTTTGCATCGCTCTTGCCGTGTTTTTCAAGCAATGCCTTCCCAACCATGGATTCAGGCATTTGTTGTTCGCGCGGGAGGTCTTTCGCATAGGCGAGTTTGCCGTCGTCGTCTACTGGGGAATAAATCGGCAAACCCACTTTGAGGCCGAGGTTGTAGTCGTCGAGGCCGTGTCCGGGCGCGATATGGACGAAACCGGTTCCGGTATCGCTTGTGACAAAATCGGCAGCGAACAGTTTGCCGGTGCGGTTGCAAAATGGATGGCGGTACTCGAGCTTTGCCAGTTCTTCAGTTGCGATGGGCTCCTCCTGGTGATTCGTCCAACCGCACTTTTCAGCCACCGCCGGAAGCAGCCCGCGGAACAGAATGAATTTTTCGCCCGCAACCGTGGCGCGGACGTATTGGAACTCTTTGTTATAGGCGACCGCGAGGTTGGCAGGGAGCGTCCAGGGCGTTGTTGTCCAGATAACGACAAACAAATTGTCGTGGCCAACCACTGGAAATTTGACATATACGCTTTGGCTCACATGGTCTTTGTATTCCACTTCAAATTCGGCCAGAGCGGTACGGCAGGGAATGCTCCAGTAAACCGGTTTTTTTCCGCGATAAACAAATTCCTTGTCCACGATATCGGCGAACAGGCGAAGTTCGTCAGCTTCGTATTCTTTATTGAGGGTCAGGTAGGGGTTGTCCCAATCGCCCAGAACGCCCAGCCGTTTGAACTGAGCGCGCTGGACATCAATGAACCTGCGGGCATAGGCGTCACAGGCCTTGCGGATAACGACCGGGTCAGCGCTGGACGCGTCTGACGCGACGGTGTCTTTGCGCAGTTCCTGGGAGACCTTGAATTCGATTGGCAGGCCGTGGCAATCCCATCCGGGAATATACGGCGAGCTGAAACCGCGGAGGGTTTTGTATTTGACGATAATGTCTTTGAGAATTTTGTTGAGCGCGGTGCCGATGTGGACGTCGCCGTTTGCGAAAGGCGGGCCGTCGTGCAGGACGAATTTATAGGCGCCGGAGCGTTTTTTTTGGATTTTTTCGCAGAGCTTATCGTTTTCCCATTTCTTCAAACGATCCGGCTCGCGCAGGGCGAGGTCGGCTTTCATGGGAAAGCCGGTTCGCGGCAAATTGAGAGTGTCTTTATAGTCCGTTGCCATTTTTAGAAACTGTTTACGTTAGCAATGGGGAAAAACCATGTCAATAAAGGGGAAATGCAGGTCGTAGCCTAATTCGGTTTGGTGTCCACCCTTCCGGGTGTTCCGGGTTCGCCGTCCGGTGCCCAAGCTGCTCCCGGGAGCGCGCTAAAGCGTGTACACCAGACGGATTTACCGCCAGGCAGTGAAAACCTTGAACGAGTGTTTTTCCGGGGTTAAACTCCCGGTTTCATGCAAGAGCCGACTCATATTCTAACTGGAGTCATCATTCAGAAGTCGTTTGAAGGGTCAAAGCATCCAAAAATTGCGCTGGGTCTCACTGCAGCTATTGCATTTTTGTCGCACGGATTTCTGGATAAACTGGCGAATCTGACGTATCACCCGCCGGAGCCGGATTTTCATAGTCCTGTTTGGGTAGGTTACCATTCGTTTGTGGTTGTGGCGACGGTCGTTTTTCTTGTGCTGTGGTGGAGGAGATTCAAGTGGGGCATCGTTTTTGCCTGTTTGCCGGATGTGGACTGGATCTTCATACATGGCCGGCAGGTGGTGAATCGGGTTTTTCATACCCAGTCTGGTTTCTATCCGCGCCCCTATATCCATGAATTCAACGGCTATATCTGGGAGCACATTCCGCCGTTTTCATTTGTGACTCCGTTTTTGGACCATCTGCCGAACCTTCGGCACAATCCGTGGGCGTGTGTTTTTGAATTTGTGCTTGTGGCGGCGTTGTTGGTGGTGTTGAGACTGATCGTCATGGGGAAGAGGGTAAGTCAGACGGATCGGACAGATCCGACGGATCGGGCGAATTAATTAATTGGCTGGCTTTTGGGGTCAATTTTTGGTGTTTATAGCGGTTTCAAGATGGAAATTGTGATACAACCCACTGAGGAAGGGGCAACCGGTGTAGCGGCGCGACTGATGGCTCGATTGTTGCGTGACAAGCCTGATGCAGTGCTTGGCCTGGCGACGGGAAGTACTCCCCTGCCCCTCTATCGCGAACTGGCGCGAATGAAGCTCGATTGGCGTCGCGTCACTACCTTTAACCTTGATGAATACGTAGGGCTGGCGCCAAAACACCCGGCGTCTTATCACTATTTCATGCGGGAAAACCTGTTTCGGCATATCAACATTTCCGAGAAGAACATACATATTCCCGACGGGATGGCAGCGGACGTGCCGGCTTTTTGCCGGCGTTACGAAGAACGAATTCGCAGGGCGGGCGGTATTGATTTGCAATTGCTGGGCATCGGTTCGGACGGCCACATTGGCTTTAACGAACCATCGTCATCGCTGGCGTCGCGAACGCGCATCAAGACGCTGACGGCGCGGACGCGGCGGGACAATGCGCGGCATTTTGGCGGCGAAGCACGGGCGCCGCACCACGTAATCACGATGGGCATTGGGACGATCATGGAATCATGGCATTGCCTGCTGCTGGCGTTTGGGAAGAAGAAGGCGCGCGCAATTGCCGGGGCGGTGGAAGGACCGATCACGGCCATGAACCCGGCATCGGTACTGCAGTTGCATCCCAAGGTGACGATTTGCCTGGATGAGGACGCGGCATCGCTGCTGAAAATGAAGCGATATTACCGGTGGGTTTTCGATAACAAGCCTGAATGGCAAACGTTTTAACGCCCATGGACTTTGAACAGGAATCATCGCCGCTGGAAACGCTCTGGCAGGAATACGGCCGGGGGATGCGTGACTGGGATGATTTAACGCTGGCGCGCTGGCTTTCGCAAACATTGAGCCAGCTTGAGGGGCGGGCCTGGCGGTTTTCGCATCCGTTGGCGGTGGTTTATCGGTTGGGCGCGCAGATTGGCCATGAGCGGTCCATCTGGCAGAAGCGCCTGGCGACCATGCCGGGCGCCTACGTGGAAGCGCCCTGTTGCCATGCGCCGTCTTTGCCACTGCTAACGCGGGACGTGCGTGAATCCGGGTTGGTATGCCTGCACTGCAGCGAATCGCTTGCGCCGTTTGATGAAATTACGGCGGAAATCCGGGGCGATCTCCTGACCTGGGCGCAGCAATATGAACCGGTGCACGCGGTGGCGCATTGGGACGATCGCCAGCGCCGCCGCGGCGGAAATTACGACGCAGCATTTGAAAATGCAGCGCAACAAGCCGAAAAGCTTTTGGCGCACGCCGGGAAAGATCTGGCCCCCAGGCTTTTGAATTTTTATCCTGCGGCAGTCTGGGAAGACCAGGATGAGTGCCTGGAAGTGCGGCCGGAGGATGTCACTCTGTGACACGTTGAAGCGTAAAAGCGGTTCGCGAGGGCCGGCGTGCTCGAAAGGACCTCTGTGTGGCGTTCGGACCGTCAGCCGATTTGGAAATCGGCGATACGGCAGGTTTGGAAACCTGCGCTACTTTTGCAGGGCGGAGGATGGGACGCTGTGAGACGTTGAGACGGTTCGCACCGTGACCATTACGGAATGCATTGCAGAGTGCAGACTGAATTTGTTAAAAAGCAGGCTGATCAAAAGATCGAGACATGTTTAAGTGGATTTTCAAATGGTTGTTTCGGCTGGCGTTTCTGTCGGTGTTGCTCGTGATCGTGTTTTTGTTGTCCCTGAACTCGATTTTGCGGGTTTTGATTGAGCATAACATTCGAGCGCAGACGGGGATGGACGCGGAAATTGGCCGTGTGGAGGTGGGTTGGACGAAACCGACTTTTGAAATACGGGATTTGAAAATTTATAATCCGCCCAGTTTCGGCGGGACGCCGTTTTTGGATGTTCCGGAAATTCATATCGAGTACGACCGGATGGCGCTTCTGAAGAGTGAACTGCATCTGAAGCTGGTGCGACTGAATGTCGCGGAATTGGACATCGTCCGGAACCGAAAAGGGGACTTAAACATTTTTGCAGTCGGCAATGCGCCGAAGAAGAATCGCGGGATTGTGGTTCCGTCTTTCAAAAAGGAAACGGGTTATGATTTTCAGGGCATCGACTTCCTGAATATTTCATACAACAAGGAAAAATTTATTGACCTTCAAAATCCCCATAACAATCGCGAGCAGACCGTGGGACTGCAAAATTGCGTGGTGCCGGATGTGAAGTCTGCGAGGGACCTGGCGGGACTGCTTGTGATCATTGATTTGAGGAGCAATCATTTTTTTGATCCACTGATGGCGGGACAGTTTAATTCCGCACCGCTCAAGAGTGTGCTGGACCTGATGGGAGCGGCATTGTGAAATGTCGAATGCGGAATGCGGAATTAAAGGCGCAGTGGGCCAGAAACAACGAACGTCGAGCAACCATTTCGGACGTATAGGCGCCAGGCTATCGAGGTTGCGTGTCGCGGGGAGAAGCTGTCCCCGCCCCTTTCCCTCGGGCCAGGCAATTGCGCGATTGGGCTGATTTTCTTATTCTTCGTTTGTGCAACGTGATTTACTAAAAAGCGCAGTCCGGATTGTCGTTAAATTGGGAACCGGGGTGCTGACTGACCGCCGGAAGCAAATTGATCCGGCGCAGTTGGGGCAGCTTGCCGCGCAGATTGCGGGGGCGCGAAAGCTGGGAAAGGAGGTTGTCATCGTGAGCAGCGGCGCCGTGGGAGCGGGCATGGGATTGCTTGGTTATGAGAAACGTCCCGCCGAATTGGCGGAACTTCAGGCCTGCGCGGCGGTTGGGCAACCGCGATTGATGGCGCATTATACCGAACATTTTGCCAAATACGATCTGCACGTGGCCGAAGTGTTGTTGACCCATGATGATTTGGAGCATCATGAACGGCACTTGAACGCGCGAAACACGCTGGTAACGTTGTTGGAATTGGGAGTGATACCGATCATCAATGAAAACGACGCCGTGTCGCTTGCCGAACTGAAATTTGGCGACAACGACAGGCTTTCGGCGCTTGTGGCATCGCTGCTGCCGGCGGATTTGCTGGTCATTTTGACGACGGTGGACGGGGTACTGGAGAATTTTGGCAAGGCAAACCCAAAGACGATACCTGTGGTGGAACAAATTGACGGCGCGATTGAACGGCTTGCAGGCGGAACATCCAGTGAAACGGCCGTTGGCGGCATGAAATCGAAAATTGAGGCGGCCAAAATTGTCATACGATCGGGCATTCCCCTGGTGATTGCGTCGGGCAAAAAAAAGAATGCCCTGAAAAATATATTGGCCGGGGAGGACGAAGGAACGCTGTTCGTGGCGCAACCGGCGAAGTTGCAGGGACGGAAGCGCTGGATTGCGTTTTTTCATCATCCCAGAGGGGCGTTAATTGTGGATGGAGGCGCGCGGAAGGCGCTTCGTGAAGACGGGAAGAGTTTGCTGCCGCCGGGCGTGGCGCGGTGTGACGGAGATTTTGAAGCGGGGGACGTTGTGCGGATCTGCGATTTGGACGGGATGGAATTTGCGCGGGGCATCGCGCGGTTTGGCGCGGTCGAAATCCGGCAGAAAAAGCCCGCGCGCATGGAATTGGTGCACCGGGACGATTTGGTGATTCTATAAAATGTTATGATTGTCAGCCAATCCTGGGATTTACCGGCCCGAAAAGCGAAGGCCGAATACCGGGAATTGCTGCATAAAATTGAAGAAAAGGATTTGAGGGAGTGGGTGCGGAGCCTGTCCGTGCCCCGCAATTTTACGGCGCAGCCTCAAGCAAACCATGCCACCGCAAAGTGGATTGCCACCCAACTCAAATCGTGGGGTTATGACGTCACGTTCCAGGGTCGATATTATAATGTGGTTGCTTTGCCGCCAGTCATCGGGTCGCCGCTGGTGCTGACCGGGGCGCATTTCGACAGCGTGGCGAACACACCGGGCGCGGACGACAATGCCAGCGCGGTAGCGGCGATGCTGGGCGTGGCGAAAGCGTTTGCGGGCCAGCGGATTGCAGATCAGATTGGTTTTGTATCCTTCAATTGCGAAGAAGATGGATTGCTTGGCAGCACCGATTTCGTGGATAACGTCCTTGTTCGGGCACAAATCTCCGTGGCGTGCGCGCATATATTGGAGATGGTTGGATACGCTTCCAGTTTGGCAAATTCACAGGCTGTTCCGCCCGGCTTGCCGATTCGCGTGCGGACAACGGGCGATTTTTTAGGGGTTCTTGGCAACCGCGATTCGGAGCATCCATTGCAGGAGATTTTGACGACGGCGAGGACGTATCTGCCGGAATTCCCGGCGATTGGCTTGCGCGTGACGTTGGGAATGGAACAATATTTTCCCGTGTTACAGCGCAGTGATCACGCGCCGTTTTGGCGGCGGCGACTCCCGGCGGTGATGTGGACCGACACTTCGGAATTCCGCAACAACAACTATCATTCGCCAAACGATTTGCCGGAAACCCTTGATTATAAATTTCTCTGCAACATTACCCGCCTGCTCGCGGTCACGATAGCGCGGCAGTGCGATGAGATCCGCCATGAAAAAATTCGCCGCAATTAATGATTTACTCAAAGTGATGGCGCGGCTGCGGTCGCCATCGGGATGTCCGTGGGACCGGGAGCAAACGCACCTGAGCCTGCGCCGCCATGCGATTGAGGAAGTGTATGAATTGATTGATGCGATTGAGGCGCGGGACGACCACGAAATGGCGGAGGAACTGGGCGATTTGCTGTTGCAGGTGGTGTTTCATTGCCAACTGGCTGGCGAGCGGGGGGTCTTTGATTTTGAGCGAGTCTGCCGGATGCTCGTTGACAAACTGGTGCGGCGGCATCCGCACGTCTTTGGGAATACCCGGGTTGCGAACGTGGACGAAGTTTGGGCGAACTGGGAACGGATCAAGCGGGCGGAAAAACACGGGACCGCGCGAGCCAGGCACTCAGCATTTGACGGAATTCCAAAACATTTGCCTGCGCTGATGCGGGCGGAGAAGCTGGTGAAGAAAGCGCGGAAGCTTTTCGATGGGAATGCATCGTTGCGCAATGGAAAGAAGGGCTTAGAAAGAAAGAGGCTGGCAAAGGAATTATTTGAGTTGACGGCATTTGCGCAGGCGCATGGGTGGTCGGCGGAGGAGTTGTTGTGTGCGGAGACCAGGAGGAGGGAGAGGGAGTGGCGGGGACGGGAGAGAAAGTTGAAGGGTTAAAGCGAAGGCCAGCAACTTAAATTGCAAAAACTGGTTCTTTGCACGATGCATGATGAATACTACAATACTAGGAACCGACCCCTTTGTATGCAGTCTACCTGGTCGGAATGATTTTCGAGGGGGCCTTCGCTCCAGATCACGAAATGGGCGCGGGCGATTTTATCGGCGATCGGCATTTGGGAAGCGATGCGGGCCTGGATTTGGCGGGGTGTCCAGCCGCGGGCCGCGAGGCGTTCGCGACGGGTGGTTTCGGAACAGGCCACGCAAATCACTTTATCGAAATGGGAGGCGGCATCGGTTTCAAAGAGCAACGGTATGACGACGATGCCGATCCGACAATTCTCGTTTCGCCAGGACTCGACCTGGGCAAGCCAAAGGCGGCGAATGCGGGGATGAAGAATATTCTCGAGCTTTTTGCGCGCAAACGGGTCTTCGAAGACAATGTCGGCGAGTCGGTCCCGGCGCAAATGGCCATCCGGGGAGATCAGGTTTTGGCCAAAGACAGCGCGAATTTCATCGAGGGCGGGCTGGCCGGGCTGGACGAGTTCGCGGGCGAGGAGGTCGGTGTCCACGATTTTTGCGCCGTGTTGCTGGAAGAATGCCGCAGCGGTGGATTTGCCCATGCCGACACCGCCGGTCAGACCGAAAAGATTCATGTTTCGGCCATTTTGAGATTAGGGCGCGGAATTGGCAATGGGGGATTTGCGGAAATAGGACCGATAGCAATGCCAAGGCCGCAACCACAGCTCCGATGCTCGAACGAGAGGCAAGACTGGAAGGCGGCGCGGCAGCGCCGCCCTACCCTACTGGATCTGGACCTGGGCGCGGTAGAAGCGATCCGGGACGCCGGGCGCGATGGTGTTGGTAAAGATAAAGGGCGGCGTGTTCGTGTAGATGGAAGTCCAAGTCACGAGGTTTGTGGAGTCCTGGATGACGACGGGGGTTGAGCCGCCGGAAACCGCGAATTGGAAGGCGCCGGCACCCAGAAGTCCTGAGCCCAATAGTGGAATTGTTGGCTCAACGACGTTGATGGTGGCAGAAGCGGAATTATCGGCGAAATTTCCAGTTGGCGTCACAGCGGAGACGCTGGCCGCGTTTTGAGCCTGTTCAGCTTCGCCGGGGGCCTGGATTTCCAGGGTGAGCTGACCTCCGACGGTGTCTGGGAGGTCGTTTGTCGCTACATTCCAAACGATTCGCGTTCCGTCGAACGTAACGGTGCCGATGGAGGGGGTGGCATTGACGAGACTAAAGCCCAAGGGAAGATTATCTGAGACCACGACGTTGCTGGAGGTGTTGGGGCCATAGTTTGTGACACCGATAGTAAACGTGACGTCAGAGTTTGTGAGGATGGTTACGGTGGAGGGGCTCATCGTCAAAGCATCATCGCCGATATAGCCGATGGGGTTGCCGGTGGTGAGGGTAATACTATAGCCGTTGGTAATTTCGCCGTTGTTGAGGAGTTGATTGTCCAGCACAAAGAGTTCCCAGTTGCCGTTGGGATTGCCGCCTTGAAGGCCGAAGAGGTTGGTGAAATACGGTGGTGGCGGAGCCGACAGGTGCGTATAATAGTTCGTAGCGACGGTTGTCGTGAGGGCATTGATAAGATTGGAGCCGTTAGGAGTACCCCAGCCGGAGGCGAGGTCGTAACCTGGAACTGCGAAATAGGCATTGCCGACAACGAGGTTTGTGTTGTTTCCGGTTACGATATCGTGAAAACAATTTGTATAATTGGGTCCCAAGCCAATGGAGTAAATGGCCGGGTTCAAAAAGCCAACGGGCGGAAGGTCGCGATTGGTAGCCTGTTGGTTAATCAGCGCGGTATAACCGGCCCACAGTGGAGCGGCGCAACTGGTGCCGCCAGAGTAAAAATCCGCGGTGTTCTGTCCGTTTCCATAGACGATATAGATATTGTCCGCCGTCAGCGCCACATCGGGAACGTTACGCAAGGTTGTCGAACCCATGTTATTTATCATCGGAACATTCTGCTGGTAGAATGGAATAGGAACGCCATTAATATTCGTTCCGCCGCCACCACCGCCCGAGAAACCGTATTCGGACCACCAATTCCAAACGGTTTCTGAGGACCATGCGCCGCCGGGACCGGTCGTGGACAACGTCGTACCTCCGACGAGAGTAATATTGGTATCATCGGCCCAGTCAGGATTTCCTATATAATAGGCACCCTCATCACCTGAGGCCTGAAAGAAGCTCTGCCCTTGTAACGCCATTTGTTTATAGAAGACATCGTAGCCCGGATTGTCGTAGATACCCCAGGAGGAGCTGATTTGATTGGCAAGGTCATCCGAGGCAATCCGGTTCAAAACGTCAATCGGGGTTTTGAAATTATCGGGAGCTTCATAAACGAGGACTTCTGAAAGATTTGTGGCCATTGAAATCACCATTTCAATGTCCAGGGAAACTTCGATGTCGCCACCGCCTGGCGTCGAAATACCGCCGTCCACCGGGATATTTGTAAGCATAATGCCTGGCAGTCCGGCTTGACTTTCATAAGAGAGAATATCGGCCGTGTAGTAACCGTCCAACTCAAATAGGGCCACTTTTTGTCCGGTCCCGTCGAGAGTAACACCTGGCACATAAGCAGCGCGGAAATCCTTGCCCATATACTGGCCGCTTGGAGCTGAGCCGATAGAGGGTTTTGGACCGGCGGATGATTGGCCTACGGGTGTTTCCTTCAGCAACGGATGCGGAATCACATAGTTGTCCAAACCGCTGACATGTTCAATAGGCACCGATGAGTCCACGGTCGGGTCTGAGTCCGGCGCGAAGAAGGTACGGTGTTCGATTGGATGATTATAGGTGCGCAATTTTACGTGAAAGGCGTTTTCGATGTCTGACGCCCTGCCCGTGACGTCCAGGAGCATTCGGTTTGAATAGTCGCGAATGACGGTGAGGTGGTTGGAATTGGCGAAGTCGATGACCTTTTGATAATCACTCGAGGCCGGTCCGTATCGCTGTGCGAACTCCCCTGGTTTTAGGAAGTGATGAAAGTTGGTGCTGGCGGGGTCGTACATCGCGGCGAGCAAGGAGTCGAGGTCCTGCTCATTACGCACCGGGAGACTGATGGCCAGGTTAAGATTCGTATCGCCCGGCAAATCGCCGATGGGTTGCAAATGCAACCACGAGATCGCGCGCGGCACATGGCCGGGCAACGTTTTCATTTGCTGCGCGGCAGCCAGGCCCGGGACAGCCAGGACCATGAGAGCGCACAGCGCGATGTTCACTATAAACTTATTCGTTTTCATTGCCGATCAGGGGAAGGTGGGTGTAGTTCCGTATTGTGTCGGAGTATAAACGCCATTGGTAATTGGTAATGCCGTATCATTTGTCTCCGGCAGCGGGTTGAAGAAGGTAGCGGAATTGCTGAAGGTCAGCGTGACGCCCGATGCGGCAACCTGCTTGGTGCCGACACCGGACATGAGGAGGACATCCTGCTCCGCAGGTGAAACCAGGAGGACGCTGACTGCCTGGGGCGACGTGTCAGAGAAATTGGTCAGGGTCGCGGTAACGCCGACGAGCACGCCGCCGGCATTGCTGACGGTGATGATAGACGGATACGGCGAGGCAATGACGGGACCGCCGCCTGGTGATTCGCCGAATATCACGATGGCATTGGTATTGGAGAACGTCTCGCTCGTGGTACCAATGGTCAAGGCAAAGCTATTGGTCTCGGTGGTGGGAGTTGTACTGCCGACGGAAGTCACCTTGAGCTGGAAGTTAGCCGCGATCGTCTGGCCGTTGGTGCCGATGGGCGTGAGCGTAAACTCCTGGGAACGGGAATGTCCATTGACCGTCATATTGCCGTACGATTCGGTTTCCGGAATGGGTGAGGGAGTAATATTGGCCGACTGGATGAGCGTGGCGGTCATGTTGGAAACATCGAGTCCGCCGGCATCGCGGAAACCGAACCAGAGCTGAACCTGTTGATTGGATTGGAGGATGCCATTGGGAGCACCGCTGCTATTGGCAAGCGACACGCCTGCGGGAACGATGTAGCTGCCATTCTGATTGTAGATGGTCAGGGTTGCCGCCGAGGGCGCAGTCAGGATTGCAGGGCCAGCACCGCTGGAATTGGTCGGATTGGACAATGCCATCAGAATGGTTTTATCCGGTTCAACGGAGGAGCTTCCAATGACGGTGACCTGGAAATTGGTGCTGGTCTGGCCCGGCTGGAAGGTCAGGGAGCCGTTTGTGGGAACATAATCCGAGTTGGCGATAGCCGAGCCGCCGGGGACTGTCGCGTATTGAACGGTGGAAGTAGCATTTGTATTATCGACGCGGACAACGGTAATGGTTGCATTGCCGCCATTATCAATCGAATAATTCGGGCTGGAGAAGGCCAACCCGCTGTTATCGTCGATGACTGTGATGACTTCGTTAGTCGGCTGGACGAGTTTGGCTACATTTGCCGTATTCGTCGTGGGCTGCGGATTGAACAAATACACGCTGAAGGTGCGCTGGCCCGAAATCAGGTTATTGTTCAAAATCTGGACGGAAATGGTGTTTGTGACCATGCCGTTGGTAAATACGAGCACGCCGTTGGTGGCGACATAATCGATATTGGAGATGCCGGTTCCGTCCATCGTGGCGAAATTGACCGACAGCGGGATGGAATTCGAGTTGAGAATCGGCGGTTCGTTGCTCGGATTGATACAAATGACCGGGAGAAGAACGAAATTGGTGCCTTTGACCACGCTGTTGGTGGGAGTGACGAAGGTGAGTCCGGCGGCAGCAGGCGTTATCTCGACGAGAGTGTTGCTGGGCGAGAGGAGTTGAACTCCGTTGGTCGGATACAAGGAGATGCCGAACGTCAGATTGCTTACGTTCTCGTTATTGTAGAGGGTAATGTTAATGGCGGACTCGGTTTCGTTTGTGCCAAATTTCAGCGTGCCACTGGCGGGCACATAATTGTTGGTGGTCGCGGTGCCGGGGGTCGTGGCGAAGGGCACCGAGAAGGCGGTGTTGGGGTTGCCGACGCGCTGGACCAGCACGGAGATGATTCCGTTTGTTTCCTCATAATAATTTGTCGCGTTGACGAAGGAAACGCCTGTGCTGACGTCGTCAAGAATTGTGACGGTCGCATTCGAGGGCGAAATGAGTGTTGCGCCGTCAGCCGCATTGGTCAGGACGACCGAGAAGTTGAGAGGGCCTTCCGGCGTGTTGTTGGGCGGCAGTTGGACAACGATCGGAAGAGCGTTGGTACCATTTCCGAAATTGAGCGTTCCGCTGATAGGCGTGTAATTGTAAGGAGCCTGGGCTGTGCCGGATACGGTCATATAGTTGACGGAAACCGCGTTATTGCCGTTTGTGTACAGGACAGTCAGGACGGCCTGGCCGCTGCTGACATCAGCCGTATAGTTCGAGGACGAGAAGCAAATCTGGCCCGGCACATTCAAGACGTCATCAATGGTCAGCGTGGCATTGGTGGGCGCGATGAGGTAGGCGCTCGATGCATTCGACAGCGTCATGGTGACGGTCTGGCTCCCGAAGTAAGTGGTGGTGTACATCACAGGCACCGGCTCTTCGATGTTGGTGACACCCGGATTAAATACGATATTGGTGGGTCCAACCGGCATATACTGAATGTCCGGCGCGGCGGTACCGCCGGTGGTCGTGAATTCCACGGACACGGCATTGCTGGGATAGCCCGTGCGGATCAAATTAATGAAGGCATACGGAGGTTGAACATTATCGGCAACGCTATACGCCGTGGAGGCGAAGCTGATAAAGCTGCTGGTGTTGATAATGATCAACGTGTTTGTGTTCTGCTCGTTGTTGATTTGGAGCGAAGCCGGCACCGGGTTCGTCAACACGATGGGTACGGTCCATTGAGCGGGCGATTGCACAGCGTCATTCAAAATCGGGATGTTTGTGGTTACCTCCACTTCACCCGGCGGGAACGTGAGCGTGGCAGACACGGGGGTATAATTCACGCCGGGGACGGCGGTGCCGCTATTGGTCAGCGTGAGCAGGTTGACATATACGTTTCCGGAACCATCGGCGTTGGGGCCGGCGGTGCCACCGTAGCGGAGGACGGTCACTTGAGCGAAAGGCTGGTCTTCAGGCGCCTGTTCGCTCGCAACGGTGAATCCGAACGAACCGGACCCCACCGTTGACCGGCCATAGATGCGAACCAGATAAGGATGGAGGATGCTATTATAATGCTGAAACGCGCCGCCCAGATCAATATTGCCATCCGTCTGTATGACGGCAGCGTAGATAGATCCATCGGCGCCGGTTCCGAAGTTGATGGTCAAATCTGTGGTGCCGTCGGCATTGAGCCGAGTGATGCTGTTTCGCGTAACGCCGTTAAATTGGGTGAACTGGCCGCCGACGACGATCCGGGAATCGGATTGGACGGCTATGGTGGAGACGGGACCGTTGGCGCCCAGGGCTGAATTGGCCGAAGCGTTGATAAAGCTCGAATCCAAAGAGCCATCACTGTTGAGGCGGGCAATATAATTGCAGGGCACACCGTCAACGCTGGTGAAATTACCACCGATGAGGATACGGCCATCCATTTGCAGGGTGATGACACGGACCGATCCATTGGCGCCGGCGGAAGGATTGGAGATAGCGTTA
Organism: Candidatus Sulfotelmatobacter sp.; assembly: GCA_035503455.1. Lineage (GTDB taxonomy): Bacteria > Verrucomicrobiota > Verrucomicrobiia > Limisphaerales > UBA11358 > UBA11358. The sequence goes on from DATJTK010000181.1 coordinate 18,092, forward strand.
GTAAAGCCATAGTCGAGCGAGCCGTCGGCATTGAGCCGGGCAATATGATCAACCGTGACGCCATCGACGTTCGTGAAGTCACCGCCGATGAGAATCTGGCCGTTGGGCTGGACGGCAATGGCATAGACGGTAGCATTGGCGTTGGCGTTGAAGTTCGGGTCCACACCGCCCCCATCCAGTAGCTGGACGATGCTGGCGGAGGGGACCTCATTGAACGAAGTAAATGCGCCGCCCACGAGAATGCGGCTTTGGCCGCCCACGAAAGTTTGGGCAAGGGCATAAACAGGATTGTTGGCGCCATTTCCCGGGGCGAATGCACCATCGATAGAGCCATTGGCATCAATGCGCGTCATGTAACCTGCAGTCTGGCCGTCGAAATTAGTGAATTGGCCGCCCACCAGAATGTAGCCGTTTGTCTCGAGTGCTATCACTTGAACCGGAGAGCTGGCGCCCGAGCCCGGCAGGTAGGAGGAGAAGGTGGAATCGAGCGAGCCATCGGAATTGAACCGGGCAATATAATAGCGCGGCACACCGCTAAATTGGCCGCCTGTCACCTGCCCGGCTGCAGTAAAGTCGCCGCCCGCCAGCAACTGACCGTTGGTCTGTAATGCGAGCGTAAGAACCGTGCCGTTCAATGCCGGATTATAGGTGGTGTCGGGGTTGCCGGGCGGTTCGTTCACTGAATCGGCGCCATTGATGGTGACCTCAGCAAGATTGGGACTGCCCAGGGCGTTTGTGGGCGTGGCGTCGGTAAGGCCGACTAAGAAAGTCAATGCGGTTGGCGAATTCAGGTTGCTGAGGCCGATGGTGATATTCGTGGCGACTTGTCCGGCGGCAAAGACGACGGTGTTGGTGGTTCCCTGGTAGTTGGTTCCATTCTGAGCCGAGCCGTTCATCGTGTAAAACTGGACCGACAAATTGCCCGCGCTGCCGCCGGTACGGACGATGGGAATAATGGCATCCCCGCCATTTTCATTGACATTATAAGAAGATGATGTGAATTCGGCGGTGCCGGGCAAATCCGTATTGGTGATAGTAATCAAAGCATTGGTAAATGCGCCGTAGTTGGTGTAAGCGGCGGTGCCCAGTATTGCGTTTGTCAGGCTAACCTTAAAGGTCAGGTTGCTGCCCTGACTGCCGGTGTCATAGACCGGAATGTACACGGTTTGGACGACGTTAGGAGACCCGCTGGCCCAAACCAGATTGGTCGTAAAAGCGGCATAATTGACTCCGCTTGAAGCGGTGCCATTCTGGGTGGAGAGCGTGATCTGCAAATTGCCCTGACTGCCGCCGAGACGGGCAACAGAAACCTGGGCGACGCCGGCGTTTTCATTGACCCCATATTGCATGACATTTGTCACTGGGGTTCCGTTTACGAAATCAATAAAGCCGTTGGCAATGTTATCATTTACGATTTCAACCTCCGCATTGGTAATGGGTCCCAATGTGCCCGCACTGGGTGTATAGATTTGGACTTGAAAAACGCGGTCCGATTGATTGGTATAATAATTGATAATCGGGACAGCAATGGTCTGGGAAGCGTCGGATCCATCTTTAAACCTCAAAGTTCCATTGGTTGAAACATAATCCCGGCCGGGCACGGCATCGCCGCCTGTAGTCTTATAATCCAGGTTCACTTGCTGGGAACTGCCTCCAGTGCGCGTGACGGTGAGCAGGGCATAACCGGCATCCTCGTTGGTATAATAGATATTTGACGAAAAGCTAAACACACCAGAGCTGCCAGATGCGTGAGTGATGGTCATGAGGGCCGACTCCTGGCCAAGGGCCACACCGAGAGGGATGTTTTCTCCATCTTCTGTGGCCGGATTTCCAAAGCCTCCCCCGCCCGCTTGCGCTTCGGCGCTTCCGCCCAGGAAGAACGTGTCCTGGTCTTTGGGACTGACCAACTGGAGGTTTAAAGTCACCTCGCTGACGGTGTTGTTGCTGATAACATCAATATAGGGGATGGGGTTAGCCAAGTTTCTGCCATTGATGGCGCTTTCAAATTGATTCGTACCGATGTATCCGTCTTCCAACATCCAGGTGTAGGTGGGTCCGTTACCATAGGAAACTCCCCACGTCGGGGTCGAATACTGAACTGCGTTAAAGGTGTAATCAACGCCTTGTTGCGCGGCACCCGCCCCTGTGCCCTGAACCGGCTGGAAGGTCACGGCAGCCGTACCGAGCTGGCCATTCACGCGGGACAGTGGAATGAACGTATTTGGGCTTGTATTGTCGCCTCCATAGGTTCCCAGAAAGCTGATATTACCCGGCCCGGGAGTTGAGCCGCCGATGAGCCGGGCCACATTGGAGCGCGGATGCGGCGGAGCTTCGCGGTTAAACGTCAGGGTGTAGTTTGGCGAAGGCAGTCCGCCGTCACCGCCTACCTGGCTGAAGGAGCCGCCGATGATGATATCGTTGGTTTCGGATTGATCGTCAGGCGGTGTAACGGGTTCGACGGCGATCGCATTGACTGAGTTGGGCAAGTCCCAATAATAGTTATTTACGACGCCGGCGAATTGGTTGTAGGCCGTGTCCATGAAGGTGGTATCGAGCCAGCCGTTTGGCAAAATTCGGGCAATGCCAACACGCCGCGTTTGATTATAATTCTGGAAGTAACCGCCAATATAAAACGTGCCGTCATTTTGCAAATTGATGGCATAGACGGCGTTATCGGGCCCGGTTCCCGAGAAGAAATTTGTATCGAGCGAGCCGTCCGGATTGAGGCGCGCGAGATAATTGAAATTCGGGTTGTCGTCCATCGAGGTAAACCACCCGCCGACGAGAATCAAACCGTTTGTCTGGAGGGTGATGGCTTCCACGGTGTCTTCCGCCCCGCCGTTCAGATTGTCAAAGGTCCCATCCAACGAACCGTCCGGGTTGAGGCGAGCGATATTATTGTAACCGGCGCTAGGACCGGAGTTGTCCACGGATGAGAATGTTCCACCGATGAGAATGGCGCCATTGGGTTGAACGGCAATGGCATCCACAGTACCGTTTGGACCCAGGCCCGGATTAAATGTGGTATCAAGAGAGCCGTCGGGATTTAAACGGGCAATTCGGTTAACATTGGTGCCATTGTAATAGGTAAAATCGCCGCCGATGAGGATTTGGCCATTGGGTTGAACGGCGACCGCCCAGACATTGCTATTTGCGCCCGAACCGGCGTTATCGAAACTGGGGTCTGGAGCGCCGGTGGGCAGGAGGCGGGCAATACCGCCGGCGGGATTGCCCGCAAACTCGGTAAATGTGCCCACTGCGATAATGTTGTTATTGGAATCCTGCGCCAGCGCATTCACCGCGGCGCTTCCACCAACGAAACCGCCGGTAAATCCTGCTGTGGGTCCTGAGCCCACGGCGAAGCTTCCGTCGAGATTACCGTTGAGGTCCAGGCGCGCGATGTTATTCTGCGGGCCGGGTGATGGGTTGGCTGTAAACGTGTTGAATTGACCGGCAATAACGGCGTATCCGTTGGTTTGCACGACCACGGCATTAACCTGACCGCTGCTTGTGCCGGGATCCGACTGATTCGCATCATTTCCACCTGGGTCGGGATTATTCTCAGCCATGTATGAGGTATCTACGGCGCCCGCGGGCGGCGTCGTCATCAAAATGGTGAGGGTGCAGGTGTTGATTTCACCAATGAAACCGTTCATTGTTGTCGGGGTAACGCTAGGGGGATAGTACAAATCAATCCTGATGTCCTTATTGAATTTGACGGTGCTGTCCTGTGTGATGGGGATCTTAATGTATTGCACCGCGCCGTTGCCATTCCATACGATTTGACCCGATGGCGGGACCTGGCTGCCGAAGAAATCGGGCGCCGCGGAGAAGATGCCATCGCCGGCGTCGTCGGGCCGGGCATAGTCCGAACCGGCCTGGGTAGCGAAATAATTGTAGGAATCGTTGCCACCCGGCAAAACGTAATCTATCCGGTAATACACGTTCGCGGTTTTGTTCGGGTCGTAATTATTCCAGGTAACGCCAACATACGCATTCCCTCCAAAGGCGACGGTTTTATCACAACGCAACGTTGACCTTTCGAAGTTGAAAACGTTTGTGCCATCGGCGTTTGCGCCGAAGACGGCCGGGTCAGGGTAAAGGGAACCAAAATCATTTTCAAAACTGACATACGCCACGTTTCGCGTGGACGAAATTTGCGGGGCGGTCAAATCAGGATCTTCGTACGGATCCAGGGTGGCGCCGGTTAGTATGACTAGGGCCAATGGGTTGGCCTCGTTAAGGGTGTGACCGTAGGGCGCTGTAATCGAAATATCAGAATTCATCTGAAAATCGTTGAACACGTTGGTTTGCGGACGGACCGGGAAACCGTAGCCCAAATACGTCGAAATGATATTCGTCACGTACAGGTTTGTGTATGTGAAGAAATTGGTTGTATAGATAAAAGCTGGGATCGAGGTATTGGTCACCGTTGCCAGGCCGAGTTCGTTCGTGATATAGAATCCATTTGTGATTATTCCTATGCCGGTGTTGGTATTAATGATGGTATTGGTAAAGACGGTAATCGGCCCGTTCAGCACGCCGAGATTGGTTACATAAGGCAGGCTTGTATAATTGGTACTGATCAACATCCCATTGGAATAGGCTTGTTCGAAGAGCGACGAACTCAGGTTGGTCACATTAAAAAAGCCCTGGGAAGTGTTATAATCCTGATAGACCGTCGTATGGTTGACAACGGTAGTGACGCCATTGGTCGTGTAGAGGAGCATAGTTAAATTTGTGTTCCAGAACTCCGCAAAGGTATTCGTCTGATATGTCACTGTGTCGGTCCAGTTGGTATATAGCGTGTTGGTAAAATAATAGCCAACGTCCGTCATGCCGTCGGCGCCGCCAATACGCGTGATTGTGGCGCGGGCGGGTGTCTCGGTCATCGCGGCGTGGTCCGCGCCCTCACTCTCGTCTTGGCTGAACTGATATTGCAACGAGGTAAATTGGAACGTTCCCGAAGCAAGCGGTCCCGTTCCCGAACCAGGCGTACTCGCTGTTTGGTTCCAACTGAGGGCGACGTTGCCGGGCAGGCCGCCCTTTGAGTCATTGACATAAACTGAGATATAGTAGGTTTGGCCGCCAGACGCGAAGAATGTCAGGCTGCTGTTCAGGTTGGTATTATTTATGTTGTCGTCGGCATAACCAAGAAATGTTAGATTGGTAACGCTGTTAAAGAGGAAGGCTGGTACGTTTGGGGTCCAGGCCGCCAGCACCGTGTCCTCCGGATTGCCGATTTCGTCGGTGCTGCCCAATGTACTAAAAGTCACGTTTCCACTGTCCGGCGCGGTCCAGTAATACCATATGGAGTTGCCAACTGTGACCGGCCCATTATCAGGGGTGCTGATCGATGTAATCTCATTGGTTTCCATTGTGGCGTCTACGTTGATGCCGTTGGTTGAGCCCGAAAGGCTGTCTCCCAGGTTGGCGGCGTTGATAACATCATCATTGGCGGGTTCCACTGCGTCCCAGTTGAGCATATAGTTGCCCGGTTGCGCCCCGAGCGCGGCGTCGAGGTCCACAGAGATGTAATAGTTTGTTCCCGCCAGGGCCGGGAAGGATACGGTGCTGGCGAGGTTGGAAGAGAGAAGGTTGAAATCATCGAACGTTTGGGCGCATGAGGCGACGAGTGTGAGGTTGGAAACGGATGAGCCGGTCCAAACCGCCAATACCGTGCCCATGACGTTGCCAAATTCGTCGGTGCTGTCGAGGGTATCAAAGGTGGCCACGCCATTGGTGGCAGCAGTCCACTCGAACCATACGGAGTTGGTTACAGGGACCAATTTGTTGTAATTGTACGGGTCATTGGGATTGTCGATCAGGACCTGATTGGTTTCGCCCGCCTGGAGGGTTGCGCCGATATTGCTGCCGTTGGTCGTTCCGGCAGCGCCTGTGATGACAAATGCATTGGCAAAATTATCATTGGCCGGCTGCTGGGCGATGGCCGAGACGGCGAGGAAACACGCGAAGGCGGCGAGGATTGCCGTGGCAGCGGTTGTTTGTTTGCGGCTACGACCGACAAAGGATGCCCTCTCCGGTGCTGTGTGATTTGGATAGGCGCGAGAAAGGAGGTTTTGCACTCCCTGGCCCCAAAAGATTTTCATAAGCTATACTCAGTTCACGCGCCTGGCGCGTTCAATTGCATTTACTTGGTAACTATATCTGTACGCCGGTTTGGTTTGACCGGCGCCTGTCATTTGTAATCTGTTAATCTCCGTAAAGAATCGCATTGTCCTGGTCAATCCTGACGCGGTAGGAACAACTGGGCGATTGCCGATTCAACGGAACCGGCACATAAATAACGTTGGTAATCGGCCAGGTGGCAGACGACTCGGGCGAAACAAAATTTGTATAGACGTTCCAATTGGCCCAATTCGTCGTGGCGTACAGGACAAAATTGGTCGCGCCGGGAACCGAAATCCATGTGAATTTTTCGAGCGAGTTTGAAACTCGAACCTGCTGAAAATTAATCTGGCTGCTGACGAAAATGGGGTCCGGACTTTCGTCATTTGGGATACCGCTGCCATTGGAGTCCAAAAACGGATCGTTCACCATGCCGACGTTTAGCCGGTTGACGCTGCCATTCAGGTAGGTCATGTTCGTGCTACTGAAGTACCCCATATATTCCGGGATCCACACCAGGTGATTGGTGTTGAAATGGTTAATCAGATCCGAAACGTCCACCAACGGTCCGCCGACAAGATCGCTGTTGGCGAGAGCATCCGCATAATAGATCGTGAGGTTGGTGTTAATCTGGACGTTGGGAAGCACGGTTGTGCCTTCACTAAATGCAAGGCTGGTGTAATTGCTTAGAATGAGGCGGTCCACGTAGATCGCGTTGCCTGTGGCGGTTCCCTGAAAGTTAAAGGCGCTGTTGGGCGAGGTGGAATTGAGGACCAATTGGCCGATGGCGACATTATTGGCGCCATATCCGTTGGTTTCAGGGCCGTAGTCAATGCCGGCCCAGGTGCTGTACACGGTCTGATTGGGCGGGGGCGAGAGCATGGAAATAGTCGTGCCGAGCAAATTATTGGCTTCGGAAGCGGGATTAGCCGTATTGTTCGGCAGGATGGGCAGTATCAGGCCCTTGCCGTTAAAGCCGGTGGCGTTTGAGCTGCCGATGACCCACATATTTCCGTTTGAAACGTCGTCATCTGTCAGGAAATTTGTAATCTGCAATGTCAAGGAACGTCCGGCCAGCAACGTCAGGTTGCTGACCTCGAGTGTGTTTGCCGCGATGGACACATCGCCGCCTGCTACAATCAAGCCGTTGGTCATGGTGGCAGTAACCGCCGTCAACTGGAAGGAACCCGGACCGTTTGTGAAGATGCCGCCATTCTGAAAATTGGCCACCGATATTGTTGTGCCCAGGTCTGCGAACACGCCGTTATTGATAACTGCGCCATAGGGCGCCGGAGCGAAGGTAATGTTCGTTACCGCGGAGTTGGAGGCAACGCCACCGGAAAGGTAGTTGCCCATTGCCCATGCCAGATTTGTGGCGGAGGTTGAAGTGGGAATATTGGTTCCCTCTGTTCCTGAAAAACTTGCAGAGGCTGTGACAATGAATCCATGGTTTGTGTTATTTGCGATAGGCAGGCTGGTTAACAACAACCCGGCCGTGGCGGCCGGGTTTGCATACGTGCCCGAGCTATAAACAGTTCCAGCGCCCGTGCCCCCATTGACTGCGGCGATCAAATTCGACAAGGAAGCATCAAAATTCGCGCCGATCTTAACGCTAAACGCCGGTTGGCCGCTGATTGTGTTTGTGAATGTGTACTTACTTGCGCCAATGAGCACCGTGCTGCATCCGGCCACATTCGCGCCGCCGTTTTCGAATAATATATTTGTTGCTGAAATTGCCGGAGTCGGCGGAGTTATGTTTGTGACGGCCTGGCTGCCGATAAGAGCGGCGAAATTGGGAGCGCGGATTGCGCCATCATTGGTGAGCAAAACCAAATTAGGAAACGCGCCGGACCATGTCCATCCTGTCGGCAGAATTTGCTGCATATCCAATTCACCATCGGGCGACGTTGCGCCGGAGCCGTAAAAATTGGTTGTCAGGGTAATGTCCTGGGCGTTGGCGAATACCGAACCGAAGACGTTCAGGACGTCGCTGATGACCAAATTGGTGGCAAACAAGGTAAGGTGTTGCACTGCGGGCGTAATTGCGGGCGTGAGGTCGGAATAAACGAGCATGACACGGAAGTCTATGAAATTGCTGTTGACGTCAAAGCCGGTCCAGCGGGTGCTCCATTCATTGAGAGTACCGCCCCATTGCGGTATTGTGGACGCCAATAAATTGCTAACCGTGAGGGGATTGCTATTGGTGACACCAAGACTGAGATCGGAGTAGGGCGAGGAAATGTCGGCGCCGGGGCTGCCGTCAAACTCATTTGTGGCCATGATAGACATGTAATTTGGGCCGGAAACGATGGCGCGGCTCATCTTCAAATCGCGGCTGGCATTGATGACGAGCCGGTTCGGCAGGTTCGTCAAAGCGCCGCTTGGGTTAAGCCCAGACGAGTTGGTGGGGATTGTCGTTCCACTCAACGTTGCATTGAAGAATTCGTAAATGTTCGTGATGAACAAACTGGCGTTAAATATACCATTCGGAAAGCCGGGGGTGTTGGGCGCGGGCAATGAAAGGGGCGTAGATTGCTGCCAAAGGGTATTCGCAAACTCGCCCTCGTCATTCTGTTGGGGAATGGTGCCGGTGGTGAGAATAGGCAGGAAATTGGTTGAATTAAAATAATAATGGAATAGATACAGGTAATTGGTATCGGTCAGGCCGGTAATCGGGTCAGGGTAGGTTCCGGACCATTGCAGCAAGGCGCCCTCGTTTTCAAAATTGGTGGGAGCAATATAGACGTTGACCGGCACATTGGAATTGGCATTCAGGACGTAAACAACCCGGATGATATAATTCGTGGGACCTATTTGATTTGTGGCGAAGTAAGGGGTTGGCAAATTCAAAGTTAAAAAGTCCGGAAACGAAGCTGTGGCATTGGTGGCGGTCAGTTCGAAATACGGCGAGTATCCGTTAGTGTTGATGCCCTCGCCTTCGGAGTTGACCGTTACATTCACGTTGTTGGAGGTAACGAACCCCTGCTCGAGCGTCAAATTCGCGGCGGTGAGATCCACATATTGGCCGTTGAGATTCATTTGTCCGCCATCGCCGACCCGGATAAAGCCGGGGTTTATGATATTGGTGGCCCACACAAAGCAATTGCCGATGCTGTTAAAGGGTGTGATTCCAAATTCTTCGAAAATGATGTCCTCAGCGTTATTGCTGTCGAGAATGGAGTCGCAATGAATTGTGCCCGGATTGTAGAAAGTTCCGGCCATTGAGTGGGAGTTTGTCAACGACTGGTAATCAAACTGGTAAGTGACGCCATCGGTGAAAGATTCGAGACTATTAGGGGACGTATTTGTGGGGACGGGAGCATTGACATACATCTGGCCGGTATTGGTGTAGAACAAGGTTCCGTACCATGGCTCGCAGATATTCACCTGATTATAACTGACGAGATTGTAGGTGACAGCGAAAATATTTTCGTTGTCAAAGGCAATGGCGTTAATATTGGTGAGGGTCGGGGGGCCGGGCAGATAATATTCCGAGACTTCGTTGTTGACATAGGTCTGCGCCGTGGCTGCCTGGACAGACAGGAAGCACAAGCATACAGCGATCAGCGCCGCGCCGAACCATTGGGAACCGAAACCTGAGTGGGAAGACATCTTGGACATCATATCGGCTAATTAATGGTAATGGTATAGGGCGTGACCACGAGGTTGGTCGGGTTGGAGGAATCCATCAAATCGATGCTTACGTCAAAGGTGCCATTGGTTTGGGGTACGCCGGTCAGTTCGTTGCCAAAGAGGACAAGACCTTCGGGGAGGCTTGAATTGGGCGCCACGGCCCATGTGTACGGTGAATTACCGCCCGTTGCGTTAAAATACACAGGCCCATAGGTTTCGTTGGTTGTGCCGTTCGGAAGGCTTGTAGGCGAAATGGTTATGATCATCTGGCTTTGCAGTTCCTGGAGGCTGGCCGTATTGGGATAAAGGATGGGCGGATTTGTTGTGCCGTCGAATGAGGCCCATAACAGGGCTGGAATGCCTGTTAACTGGTTCACTTCGGCTCCGGCGCCGAAAATAAGGTCATTTGTGTCGGTGAACGGCCCGTTCCACCAGGCGGTTCCCACCTTGTTGAAGTCAAACTGAACTGGGCCGTTAATGACGCCAGGGCCGGAGAGTCCGGGCAGAACAGTGCCGGTATCGAAGTTGGGCGCGGTACGGGTGACTGTGCCGTCAAAGGTATTGGCCTGAGCGTCATCAAAGGCGGAGAGGACAATGTCAGGCTGGGTGACGACGCGATAGAATGTCTGCACATGTATGACGTGATTGGATACCACGTTCATGGTATATGTGTTGGTGATAGGCTGAATGTAGAGACCAGTCAGGGGCTCCAGATTTTCGGTCGAGATTTTCACAAAGTGAATTCGCTCGATACCCTGGTAGTAATTGGGACCGTTGGATGCCTGAAGGGCGCAGGCGTAGCCCAGGGCGACACTGTTCGTCAGGGGTACGAGGATGCTTTCAGAGCCTACGAAACCGTTTGGGGCCACGCCCGTGGTGTTGGTCGATAGAGCAATCATTAAATTCGTGTAGTATCCAGCAAAATAGGAATTTGTATACACGATATTAACGCCGCAGGAATTTGTTGGAAGCAGGTAAAACTGGCCGGAGGGTATATTCAGATAGATTGGCTGATTACTGACGTTGGTGCCAATGGTTCCCGCGTATTGACCCACGACCGGTCCCACGGTAACTGTCTGCAAATAAGCAAGTGTATTCGTGAAGTAACTGATGGGCACCAGATTGTCAAAGCTGTACACGTAATTGGTTTGCCAGGACAGGGTATAGCCGTTGGTGGCGACAACAAAAATCGGGGCGCCGGCATTTTGACCCACGATATTCGTGAAATACGAGGTGACGATCCAATTGGTGACCAGCGTGTAATAGTTTGAGTAGATGGGATCGATGACCAAATTTCCGTATCCCTGGGCCGTGGCAAAGGTCGCGACATTGGCCGGCGGATTAGTTAGGGCGTATGACTCCAGCGGGAACAAAGGAAAGATTTGAACGGGCGTCTCGGGATTGGTCACTTCCAAGTCGCTCCCGGCGGCGGGGTCTTCGTATTCGATGTTGTTTGAGCTCATCAGATACCGGAGGCCCGCGACGTCGTCCTCGGTCAAGCCTGTATAGAAGCCACCGATTTCCAGTCCACCCTGTCCGTCTTCGACGCCCCCCTCGAAATTATTCGCCGCAACCGCGGTATATTCCGCAATTGTTGTATCCACCGAAAAGGGAACTGTCGCGGCCGTCCACGCTGGAGGGTGGTGACCGCAATCTTCCAAAATATCGTAGGTATAGAGAATGTTATTGACATAGGGAGTATAAATTGTTCCGGTTTGAGGGCCGGTGAATGTCTGGTCCTGGTAGCCATAATTTCTTTGGACCACGAGATATGTATTGCCTGTGGGACAGCCTGGAGGCGAAAACACTACACGATCATGAAGCGTCCACGTGTAGCGCTCGGGTTCGGCCAGGCCCATTTGCTCGACGAGCAGGTGCAAAATCACGGATTTGAGGTCGGTCAGGTAATACCCTTGCGCCGTGCCGTTAAAATCCTGGGAATTGAAGGGAAATTCGGTCAAATTCGGGGTGTAACCATCCACGCCGCTTGGATAGGCGTTAAAAACATTGTTCATTATGGTGAAGGCCTGGTCGCCATTCGTTACGCCCTGGGCGCCAAACCATCCTGTAAAGGTCGAATCATAGGAGTAAAAGAGGTAAGGATCGTTGCGGCGATAGGCTTCGCCGAGATTTTTCGGGCCACCGATGTCACCCAACCAGTTTGGCGAACCTGGCAAGCCTGCATTTTGATACGCCATGTCATAGGCGAGCACGATCGTCTGCCAGGTGGCATCCGGACCAAAGAATGGCCCAAGGAAGGCGAAGCCCCAAGCCTGCTGCCCGGCCAGGACCAGCAACGCTGCAAATAAGGTTCTAATAATAAATCGCCGCATAACGTTACTCATGGCTGCAAGAGCTGAACTCGGTAATAGGCGCCGCCGCCGCTTCCGACAAAAATGCTATCGTTGGCGCCCGTCGCGAACTGCGGCGACCCAAAATTGGTCCAGGTTTTGAAATCGGTAGTCACCTGCGCCTGATACGTCCTGCCGGGCACGCTGTTCCAAATCAAATAGAAGCCATTGGACGACATTTTCAGAGTCGAGCGCAGCCAGGTTGCGGAATTGGTCGGGTTGCCGCCGGTATTGAAAATCTGCCAGACGGTGGGGCCTCCGCGAACCACGGGAGAGTCTACCGACGGCCAATTGCCTTCGCCGCCGTAATACATCTGCAGCCATTCAAAAGGAACCACGTAAGGCGGAGTTCCCTCATAAAAACCGAGCCAGGTCTTGCCGCTGGCGGAGGGCGAAGGGGGCGAAACGAAACCCTGAGAAGTGACATATTCGAGGGCAAACGTATGGGTCGTGTTTGCCTGCAAACCGTTTGCCGGGGTCATGACCCAATTATTGTTGGTTACGGCAGCCATGTTTGTATTCGCGCCATCCACAAAGACGAGGTAACTCGACACAGTCAGGTTCGTCACCGGAGCCCAGGAAACCGCCAACTCGGGCACATAATTGTTGTTGGTGTCCAGGACAAATGGCGCCCAGACATACGGAGCGGGCATTGGTTCCAGCGCGGCGCCGGCGTTCACGTACGCTTGCGAAAATAAATCGAAGCTGCTCGGGCCAAAGGTAAAGCTTGTCCAAACTGTGAGGAACTCTTTGTCGCCGTCCGATGCCACGGCGGGCTGCATTTGCTGGCCGAGCGTCGTGGTGTTGACGAGGAATTCGCCATTCACCAGATCGCCATTTTCATGGACCATCTGTCCATACACCCCTTCGCGGTCGCCGTCCTGGCCCAAGCTGGTCCAGGCGATCATATAATCGCCGCCGATGGCGCTGATTTGGGGATTATATTGGTCGCCAGCCGTATAGGAATTGACGTCGATGACCGGGCCACCGGTGGAATTGGTAAAGGAGCGGGCATAAATGTCCCAACCGGTATCCAGAGCATTTGTGACGTCATTGGCACACCACGTGACCATATAGCTGCCGTCGGAAGCTGTAGCGATGCCAGGACCGGCGCACGGGTAAGGCTCTTCGTCTACCTGGATCTCCCCGGAGGATGGAGTGATCGTGGCACCAGACACCGTGAAGAGGCGCTCATAGACATCTGCGCTGGGCAGTGTCGATGCCGGGTAGATTGTATACGCCACATTATTTGAGCCGTTGTTCTGCTCCTGGGCTTGTTGCTGTTCCGAAATCCAGGCAACAACGAACCCGTTTGTGAGCGCCGCGACAGCGGGGCTGCGCTGATTATAGGCAGTGGTAAGATTAATCAAAAAGTTCGTTCCGATTGCGGTCCCGGTTGGCGAAAACAATTGGCCATAAATGTCGAAGAGGCTGTTCGTGCTCGCCTGGTCGAAACTGCTGAAGACAACGACGACGTCACCGTTTGGGAGGGTGGCGATGGCTGGACTGGACTGAAAGGTATTGGTATCTGTGCTGACCAGAACATTGGTCGGGGTCGTCCATCCATTGGCGGAATTCAAAAAGCGAGCGTAAATGTGCTGGAAGTTGTCCGGACCACCCTGCCACGCGAATACCGCCCCTCCATTGTTGAGCAACGCGACGCGCGGGTTAACCTGGTCGTTTGTTGTGGTGGTGTTTACGGGGAAAATAGTTCCCGTGCCTGAAATCGTATTGTTTACGTTGGTCAATTGCATGGCACTGATGCCGATGCCGGCAGGGTCGGTGATATTGTCCTGCCAAACGACATAGCCGCCATTTTCATTGATGGCGACATCCGGATGGGTTTGATCTCCGAGGAGCGAACCAATTATGGGAAATTGTAAACCGTATGCAACATAAGCATTGGTTTGCGCAACAGCAACAGCGGGGCCTCCCAGGAACAAACCCAAGCAAAAATAGACTAAAGCACGACGAGCGAACAGCAACGGCATATACGGTTCTTGCCATTGTAGAAAACATCCAGCGGCTTGTCTACAAATTATTGTCAGAAAATTTGACTGTGACCGATGAAGCATCGGCTCCGTCAATTTCTTTGTCCAATTTCGCAATTTCATTGTCTTAGGTTCCAAAACTATCCTATCCAAAACCTCGTGCTGTTACCTTATATAAAGGAAACCCGGGGAAAGGTTACAAACCCCGGACAATCCGCGATTGCCAAAACGCGGCGACCTTCGCACACATCACCATTGCGCCGCTCACCGCTAACGGCCGCGGCAGCGCTCATTTTCCTTCAGGCCGCTTTAAACAAAAGCGCCTGGCTATCGCGCGAAGCGCTTTCTTTGAGCGCAGCCAGCAGCGTCTTGAATCCCCATCGTTCATACAGCGCGGCCAGCCGAGCCGTGTCCGGCGGCTTGACGGCCATTTCGTCGGCTGAAAAATCACAACTCACTTTGTGGAGCCGAACCAGTTCGCGATTACGCACGACCGTTTCTTTGGCTGCGAGCAACGCGCCCTGCACTCTTGCGGACTTTACCTGGTCCAGCCGCTTGAACAATTCTTCCACCGAGCCGAATTGGTTCAACAAATCCGCCGCGGTCTTTGGCCCGATGCCGGGGACACCGGGGATATTGTCCACATTGTCGCCGATGAGGCTGAGCCAATCCACGATTTGCGCGGGTTCGACGCCTGCTTTGGCGCGGACCTGCTCAGCGGCCCAGACGACTTCGGTCTTATCGTGCGGGTTCAACAGCCCAATCCGCGGCGACACCAATTGCATAAAATCCTTGTCCGAACTGGCAATCACCGTCGTCCAATCCAGCTCTTCGGCGCGCCGGGCGAGGCACGCGATGACGTCATCGGCTTCGATGCCTGGACTGCAAAACGATGCGATGCGCGCCGCTTCCAGATACTCGACGATTTGGTCGAGCTGCGGCCGCAACGGTTCGGGCATTTCGGGCCGTTGGGCCTTGTATTCGGGCAGCGCGGCGCGCCGCTCGGCGCTCAAGCCGCCGTCCCAGACCACAATCCAATGCGTCGGACTGATCGTCCCGCGCAATTTTGCCGCCATTTTAATAAAACCGTAGATGGCATTCGTCGGCTGGCCGGACGGCGAATTCAATTCGCGAATCGCGTGAAAGGCGCGATAGGCGTAAGCATGTCCGTCAATGATCAGCAGCCGTTCCACGTTTATTCAACCTTTCATTCGTTTATTCGCCAGGACCCGCTTGCCGCTGCGATGCGCCGGACCATCTTCGGACTTATTGATTTACCTGCTCCGACGGCTGCGTTGTCAATATTTCGGTTCCGGGCGCCGGGTTTTGGGTCGGCGGAACTCCGGTCTGGGCAAAGGGCAGCTCGTCTTCGGAATGCACGCGGTTTCCAGCCGGATCAATCATCGTGGCCGTGACAAAAATCATCAAGTTTCGTTTCGATTCAGTTTTGGTCGAACTTTGAAAAAGCTTGCCGATGATGGGGATATCACCGAGCACGGGGACACTGTCCTGAGTATACAAATTTGGACCCGACTGCACGAGGCCGCCCAGGACGACGGTCTGGCCGTCCCAGACGTTCACGGTGGTGGTCACTTCGCGCACGCTGAATTCCGGAAGCGCGGTGGGCAAGAGCACAACGTTCAATCCTGAGGTGCTAAAGCTGCCCAAACTGGGCGGGCTCTGATAGCCGCTGAACTCGATAAGGGACGGAATCAAAGTCAGGTTAATCGTGTAGCCATCGGACAAAACGTCAGGCACCACGTCCAGGACGGGGCCGACCTCGACCTGTTGGACTGAGGGTGTAATGGCTGAGACGCCGGGCTGGATGGTGGTGACTTGCGCATGAACGGTGACCATGCCGGCGGCGGAAAGGGCCGCGACGGCTGCAAGCGTGAAAAAGTTTCGGTATGTGTTCATATTGATCCTTATGCTAAATCAGGGAATACCGGCCGATGTTGCGGCCGCCGGGGCGGCCTGGAAGGTATAACCTGTGACGACGGGTTGGACGACAGTAGCGCGCATTTGCGTCTGGCGTCCGCTGAGGGTGGTGACTTCGGGCTCTGCCAATTCCTGTGTGCCGGAGCGCTGCTCGATGGCGTGGAGGACGACTTGAAAATTCGGATTTGTCAATATGCCGGTGATTGTGCCGATGGCGGGGATGGCGCCGTTGTTGAGGCCGCTGGTGAGGCTTTGGACGCCGTTCGCAATCGGCGTCGTCACCCCTCCGACCGAGCTGGACGGGAAGACGCCCACGGTCCCGTTAGGACCGGGAACATTATATGAACCTGCGTTTCCGCCTTGACCGTAGACACCGCCTCCGATGTTGAATTGACCCAGGTACCAGTCGAAGCCAAGACCGCTGGTATTATTTTCCGACACGTCAATAAAGCGCGCTTTGATATGAACCATGGGCGGCGCCTGGTTAAGGACGTGTATGGCGCTTTCGATCAGGTCCAAATCCTGGGGTGTGGCATAGACAAAAAGGGTGCCGATCTTGTCGTTGAAAAAGACAGTTTTGGGAGGGGAAAGATCCACGCCCAGGCTTGAAAAGAACTGGGCGGCAAGGGCGCTGACATCGCGCGCGAGATTCGGAACGGTTACGTAGAGAATGCCACCACCACTGCTCTGCACCCGGGCGTTAAGGTCGCCCAGGGGGTTCGAAAGGTAGCCGACACCGGTAGCACCGACTCCGCCGGCGCCGACTCCGCCCGTGGCGCCCGTGGCTCCGCCGCCCGCGCCGCCGGAAGATGCACGGGCCTGGGCGGCTCCCGGGGAAACGTCCACGACGGGGACGACCGCGCCGCTGGGGCTTTGGCCGCTGCCGCCGGAACTGCCACTGCTGCTGCTTCCACCGCTGCCGCTGGTGATATTCACCGAGCCGAAGGAGAAGGAATTGACGTTTTGCAAGCCGGCATAGAACGTATTGGGGTCGACTTTAAATGTGCGCATTTCATATTGCGGGGAATCGGGCCCTTTTTGAGCGAACACGATGCCGTAATCCTCAACGGAATATTTGATCGGGTGGTCGGACACCAGGCAAATGGCGTTCAACACATCCACGAGTGATACATCCTTTAAAGAAAGGTTGATAGTGATTTGGGTGGGGTCGGCGGGTTGCGGGGCTGATGTGGAAGCTTGTTCGGGCAGGCCGGTTTGGGGATTGATGGTTTGCGGCGCTCCGCCGCGCAAACCTTCCTGGCCGGGAATAGCGGCGGTTGAAGGAATGTTTTCGATATTGGGATTAAATAGGAAATTGATTCCCTGCTTTTGGGGGTCGCGATCGTGCGATTCCTGCCGCAGTGTCCGCATCACTTCACTCAACGGGACGGATGGAAAGTCGACATTGTCGAGGCGGATGTTATTAAGCTTGCTGTAAATGGCCTGGCGGCTGGGGCTGGTATAGACCAAACTGTTCGTGAAGTAAGGATTGGCGAAATTAGTTACGACATTGACTGGCTTTTCCCAGGCGTGCACGACCTGAATCATGCGGTCCTCGTTGTCCAGGTCACTGAAGCGGTCAGAGCGGGCAAAGCGGGCCTGTTTGACAAGGCTCAGATAGTAGAGGGCGCCGCGATTGTCGGGGTCTATCTTCAATGACTGCTCCAGCTTAATTTCAGCCTCGTCAAGCTTGCCCATTTCGTAAAGTATTTGTCCGTCGTGCGCGAGCGTTTGGGCGTCTGTGTTGGCGGATTGAATGGCGGGAACTTCCTGCATCGTTTCCCGGTCGGGCTGAGTTCCGCGGGTCTGGGCGATGAGCAGGTCATTTTGTTTCTTGAAAGCGATGGCGTCTGCGTTGGTAGGATCGACTTTGAGCACGCGAGTGATATCAACGTCTGCCTGGTAATAATCCCCGTCGCGTTGTTCTTCGCGGGCCAATTCCATGTGGACGGCAACCAGTCCGGCCACGGTTTGTGATGTTTCGTTCGGTATGCTCATCGGGCCGATGCTCTGGGCCAGCGCGTATGCATCTTCATAGAGCCGGGCGGCGGCGGTGAGGTCTTTTCGCTCCACCGCGGCGCTGGCATCCTGAAGTTTCTGGCGCAGGACAATGGTGTTGGCCTCGCGGAGGATGGCTTCGTTTTCAGCGTTGGTGTAGTATGATGTTGTTTGCGCCGGCACGGTGGCAGCAACCATAAAAATGATAGACGCTATCGGGAAGAGAACTGCTTTGGTCATGGGATTGGGATTGGGAGCGCAGTCGGCGCGATTTTCTAACGAGATTTTTATCTACGGCGAATACGGTCGTGTTGTCTTTTTTTGGTTTGCCTGTGCGGATAATACCACTTCGTTCGCATCTATGACAACAACTTTATAGTCATTGCCGTTAAGATTTAGCATAGCGCCAACGCGCTGGTCATTCCAACGGTGGCTTTCCTGGTTTAGCGGCGTGTACTCGAGGTCCGCGGCGTAAGCGGTCACCTCACTGAATGGTTTATTTGTCGATATGGTAATCTGTTCACCGGAGGCAACCAATTGCAAGGTCAACTCGGGGTTGGCTGCGGGCCCGGTCGCGGATATCAGCGATAATTCGGAGTCTTTTTCACCGACGGACAGCCAATGCTTGCGGGGACGGCGTTTTCCGGCGATTGGATCGTCCTGGCGTTCAACGCTCACGACGTAACGCGCGGGGCTGAACTGGTTCGCCGGTTCGATGCTGTCCAGCCTCACTATATAATAGAGCGGCACAATTTTAGCCACATTAACCGCGTTGGGACCCACTTCATTGCCGTATTCAAGTTCGATCAACCGGTGGTCCGGCGTCATTTGCCATGGCATTGGGTTGAACAGGCGATTGGTATTTTCAAAGTCGAGTTCGTAGGGGGATTTCACGCGGTCCAGCGCGATATCCTGCATCGACATGTCCAGGGGTGGCAGCACTTTGGGTTTTGGGTGGGTGAAAGTGCGAATCAGGTCGTCAAACTCTTGTTTATCGTGACTGATTTCGACCGGCAATGCCAGCAAAGCGACGAACAATCCCAGCAGCACGGCGCCGAGCAAAACCTTTTCGTAATGTTTCTTGATGAAGCTCATTATTTAGTCAACTTCACAACTTCTATTCCCAGAGTCACGCTCAACAACTGCTCGTCCAGGACAGTTTGCAATTGGCCGTTTGGGAGGTTTGGCTCCGGGTTTGGGGGTGGCGGGGGCGGGTTTTGGCCTTGTGCGGCATTTACACCGGCGGCGGGCCTGACATTGATTCCCGTGACAATGAAACAGTGGTCCGAAGACGCCATTTTCGCCAGCACGTTTCCTAAATCGCCCGAAAAGCAACGGAAGGTCACCGCGTAGGGCGTGATCACGGCCAAATCGCCCACGGTACGGGACCTTTCAGTGAGGTAATCGGACTGGGGACCGGCGTTGTCGTTCTCTGAAATCATTTCGCGTTGAATGTTATCAATGCCATTGATTTTGGCGTCGAATAGAATATCGCAAATGGCTTTGACTTCACCCAGGTGCGACGCCAGCGCATTGAGGCTGCCCGGCGAGAACGTCAGGAGGTTGCGCTCGGCCACAAATGAGAAACTGTAGTCGTCGGGCACTTCCACGTTTGCCGCGACCGCCTGGACCTGCATGTCATGAATGGTTCTTCTCAAACTTTCCGACAATGCGGTGGGTGTGACCACGCCGTTGGGCGGATTGGGTATGGGCGCGACCGGGACAAAGTGCGCGTGTGCCAGGGCAATCCAGTCCCGCAATTGCCTTTCCTGCAACCTGGCCATGTCGATGTTGGTTTGCGCCGGGGTCGGCACCTGTTTGTAATCGTTCCCCAACTCGTTGTACGCGCTCTGCAGGGCTGCCCACGAGTCGCTGTTATGGCGCCAGCTTTTGTAATTGTAGAAGATCGAAGCGCCCAAAAGGGCCAGCGCAATCACGCCGCCAATGGTAAAAAGTAAATTTCGTTTAATCCAACCCATGTTAAAATTGCGGCGGGGGTGAAAGTGTCACATTGACGCCGAAGGTAAATGTCCCTTGCCCTTCGGAACCAATGGGCTCATCGGAACTAATGGTGCCGGCAAGTGTCGTGGTCTTGGGATCAAAATATTTGACCGCTTGTAATTCGGTCTCGACGTCGAAGGCCATGGCGCTGTTGGCAGAGGCATCCACGTCATACAAGCTGACGGCGCGGCAAGACAGCTGGAAGGTTGGACCTGCCTGGATTGTGAAGACGCCGTTTTCAGCGCCCGGATTCCCCGGCGGCTGCTGCTGTGATGCGTTATTCGCGGATTGTCCCATGGTTGTCATTTGCTCAACCCAAATGCCGGCCTGCACGTTGGGTTTTTCAACGGACAATTTCTTTTCGACGTCATTTTCGGCGCGAATCAGGGCCGCGCGCATTGCTGTCAACCGATCACCCCAATAAAATCGATCCTGCATCCAGGCGGCGATTTGATTGGCATCATTCTGGGCAGCTATCATTTGGTCATTGGCTTGCTTGGTCCGATTGGCCAGTTCGCGGACGGCATTCAGCGGGGTTTGAACAGCGTTGAGCGCGTCGTCCTTGACTTCGGCCAGCCGCTCGAAGACAAGTCCCACGGCAAAGCCCACCAGCACCAGGGCAAAAACCGCGACCATGAGGTACGGCTTTTTCTCGTTGAAATTGCGCCAGCGAAGGGTGCTTTCGGGCATCAAATTCATTTCGACCGGGCAATTGGCAAGGTTTCTCAGGCCCAGCCCGACGACTTCCGCCAGTGAATGCGCGACCCGCTGGAGCGCTTCCAGGTTCACCGCAGGGTCAATCTGGACGTTGCGGAACGGATTGAAATACTCGACCTGCACGTTGAGTTTTTCAGCAAAGAACTGGGCGGCATAGGGCATGAGGCTGGCGCCGCCCGCGAGGTACATCCGTTGCGGGTTCGAACCGCCCTGCTGGCCCCGGTAAAACTGCAACGTCTGGTTTACCTGGATGTGCAGCCGGGTCATGAACTGGCGCGCGATTTTGGAAATGGCGGCCTGGTTGGGATTTTCCGGCTCCTCGTAGGCCCCGCCCAGGCTGACGAAGCCTTCCTTTATTTTAATTTGCTCGGCGATTTCAAATTTTAATTTTGATTCGTTGGCGAAGTCCTGGGTGATGGCATTGGCCCCGAGAGGAATGCTTCGCGAAAAGACTTTTCCTTTTTCGAAGAAGAGGACGTTGCTGGTCTTGGCCCCGATGTCCAGGAGCATCGTGCAATCCTCCAAATCGCCGTAGTTATATTTGAAGGCATTGCAGAGCGCGGCGGGGGAAACGTCGCACAATTGCAATTTGAGTTTCACCGATTCGGCGACGCGGAACAGGCCCTCGACAATTTCCGACTTGATGGCGACCAGGAGCACTTCGAGTTCACCGCTGCTGCCCGAACCCATGATCTGGTAGTCCCAAACCACTTCGGCCAGCGGAAAGGGCACGTTTTGCTGGGCTTCGTATTGGATGATTTGCGTGACTTTGTTCGCGTCCACGGGCGGAAGCTTGACGAACTTGGAAAAGACCTGGAAGCCGGGGGCGCACACGTTGATGTTCCGGGATTTCAATGCGCCTTCAAGCAGGGCCTCTTTTAACACTTTGAGGATGGTCGCCTCGCGGGTGGCGTCCGCGGAGCCTTCAGCGCCCAGTGGCCTGATGTCAAAATATTTCAGAGACAATCCACCGGCCTCGGTGATATCGAATTCGGCAAGCTTTAAACTGCCCGCCCCGAAATCAATGGCCAGAAAGGATTTTGGATTTAACATGGCTGTTTCCGTTCCGCACTAAAAATCAATTTTTGCATTGTTACTGCGGCAGTCCTCCTGCGTACAGCAATTTTTTTCTCTGGTCAAATATATTTGTTCCAAAAAAGGAATATTTTTGAAACCGTGTATTGTCCTGGAACGCAAAGAGAAGCATGCTGCGCCTTCAGAGTTATTCACCATCACCGCTGCCATCCACTTTGCATCATTCACTTTGCTATCATTCCACTCCGGCGAGCGTAATTAAACAAGCCGCCCGCGTCAACTACAGGACGCACATCGCCCAATGGTTTTATTTTAACGACGCGTCCGCTGGCTTTGACCGTAGCCGTTTGCGCATCCAAATCAACCGTTACCACGTCCCCGATTTTTAAAACGTCGCAGAGCCGCTCAGTCAATTCGCACGGATACAACTCGCCGGTGGCCACGGAGTTGCGGAAGAAGATGCGCGCGAAACTTTCGGCCAAAACGATCCGGCATCCCGCCGAGCCCAGGGCGATTGGCGCGTGTTCGCGCGAGCTGCCGCAGCCGAAATTTTTGCCTGCGACGACGATTGGGTAGGCGCTGTCGAACTGGCCGTCCCTGACAAAACGGTCCGGGTAGAGGGATTCGGGCAGGCCCGCCATGGCGTGACTCCCGAGTTTTTCGTATTCATCGGGGATGGTTGGCACGAGCGCGAGAAATTGGGCCGGGATGATTTGGTCCGTGTCAATATTGTCCCGCACGACATAGACAGGGCCGTCAAAAACGGATTTCGTCATAACTGGATTTTGCACGCGGTTGAAATAATTATCAATCGATTTTAAACATTTTGCAAAATGGCTTGTCCTAATTTGCTGCACGACCACTCCTTTTTATAGGGACGAATAGTCTCGCCATTTGGATTTGTCATAGGCAGTGTATTGATGTTTATGTGTGTAAATCGAATATTTGCCGCGATTGCGGCGCTGGCTTTTTCCGGCGTCTTCATCGTCCGCGCCCAGACGACCAATAGCAATATCATTGGCTTTACGGGGCCGGAGATTTTTCCAGTGGACGATCAGATCAGCCTGTTGCACTCGGCGGATCTGCGCGGCGACGGCCTCAACGACCTGGTCATGGCGGACAATCTCAAATCGAAAATTGTCCTGCTCTATAATCAGACCGGCAAGACCAATGGCGCGGACACGTCGGATTCCGGTTATTCGGATATCAATGATTTGCCGCCCGATGCGCGCTTTCACATGGATTCGATTCCCACGGACGAGCGCGTGGCATCCATGGTCGTGACGGACCTCAACGGCGATGGCCGCCCGGATATCGCCTTCTACGGCGACAACAAAGACCTGGAAGTGATTTACAACGAAGGGACCAACGGCTGGAGCGACCCCAAACGATGGCACATTGACGACGGCAGCATGGATGGGAATGCTCTGGCATCGGGAGACCTGACCGGAGACGGACGGACGGACCTGGTTTTGCTCGGCGATAATGGCTATCTTTATCTGTGGAAGCAGAATGCCGATGGGACCATGGCTGAGCCGCGCAAGATTCCTTATTCGGGCTCGCCCAAAGCGGTGCAAATCGCGGACGTGGACGGCGATGGCCGCCAGGATTTGCTGCTGGTGGACTGGGAAAGCCCTACGCCGTTTCGTGTTCGCCTCCAAAAAGAGGACGGAGAACTCGGCCCGGAAATTTATTTTAAATCACCGGCCATACGCTCGTATTGCGCGGATACCCTCGATGGCGGTAATAAGAATTACATCGTGACGATCGCCGAGAATTCGGGCCGGGCCAGCGTCTCCGAAATTGTGAAGGAGCCCGGAGACGTTTTATCCGGGACATTTCAACACGGACAATTTCAAGTATTGCCATTGAACAAAACAGAAGCCGCGCAACGAGGGATGTTGTGGGCCGACGTGGACGACAATGGACGCCCTTCCCTGCTTGTGGCAGAACCCGAGAGCGGGCAGCTCTCCGTATATGCGCAACAACCCGATGGTTCGCTGGCGTCGCCGAAAACGTTTCCGTGCCTGGCTGGCGTCAGCCAAATCGCCACGGCAGACTGGAATGGCGGCGGCCACCCAACCATCTTTCTGCTAAGCCAGACTGAAAACGCCGTGGCTATCACGCAGTTTGACAAGCACGGGCGGCTGCCGTTTCCGACGCCCATTCCGCTCGATGGCAAGCCCATCGCGATGGCCGTCGGCTCCCTGAAACCGCGGGCCAAACCCACCCTGTGCGTAATTGTTGACAAAGACGGCCAGCGCTCGCTGGTGACGGAAACAGCAGACGGCAAAATGAAAGAGCAAAAGCTTTCTGAAGATTTCAAAGGCACGCCAACCTCGATGGCCATCGAGGACGTGAACCAGGACGGGCGCGCCGACCTGGTCATCCTGATCCCCTATGAAAAAATCAAAGTGCTGCTGCAAAAACGCGACGGCACATTTGACGAAGAAGACGTCGATGCGCCGGGCGGCGGCATCGAGCAACCCTGGCTGGGCACGGCTGACCTGGATGGGAGCGGCAAATCCGAATTGCTTCTGCCGCAGAAAAATTTCATCCGCGCCGTAGTGCTGGAACAGGAAAAGAAAACGGACAACTCGACCAACCAGCCTTCCTGGGTCTTTCAGGTGAAGGACCAAATTAATGGCGCAGCGAGTGATTCCCAAATCGTGGGCGCTGTCGCCGTCCCAAACGGCAATCATCGAAGCCCGTCGATCTTCCTTTTTGATGCCCAATACCAGCAGTTGAGCCTGTGCGAGCGAGACACAAACGGCGTCTGGCAGATCGTCAAGAACATTGATCTGCCGGTGTCGGACTTTAACAGCATGCGGTCCGTCACGATGGGCAAAGACCACATCCCGAGTATTGCGTTCCTGGGTCAAAATTCAGTCGCATGGATGCCCCTGGCTGGCGACGACTGGAACTTCGTGCCTTTGGACGGTTACGATACACCGATCAAGGACGGTTACCTGAACGACGTGACGACCGGTGATTTGGAGAACAACGGGCGCAAGCAGCTCATCTTCCTGGAAACCGCCAAGAATTATCTCGACCTGGTCAACTTCACGCACCATCACAAACTCGAGCCATTGGAACGATGGCAGGTATTTGAAGAGCACACCTTCCGCAATTCGTCCGATTCATTGCCCGAGCCGCGCGAGGCGCTGGTTACGGATGTAACCGGGGATGGAAAAAACGACCTGGTCGTGGTTGCACACGACAGGATATTGGTTTATCCGCAGCAGTGACAGGTCAACGTTGAACCTCAAAAATGCGCCTTCCAGAATGGAAAAGGAATAAATTCGTTGATTTTATCGGCTTAAAAGCGATTTTTGGCTTGGTGTCAATAACCTCACTAAATGTGAACTTATTGACACCGACGCAAATGAGCGATTTTGCGCG
>DATJTK010000182.1:0-39944 GCA_035503455.1 Candidatus Sulfotelmatobacter sp.
TTGGGGTAAACCCGAAGGTCGAATCAGACTCGGAAAGCCGGATACGGGAAATCCGTCCGTCCGGTTTGATGAGGGGTCGGAATGCGACGGTCATTGGCTCTGCCTTTCAACCCGCCCATTCCGGCCTACTCTACTTCAGGGCTTTCAGTTTGCGGCTTCGCCGACAGATTGCTCTCCTTGCCGCTTTCGTGGTTGCGGGCAATCTGTCGTATGCCGCGGACGTTCAGCAATCACCCGTCCGCGCCGCCCAGGCCCTGATCGCGCGCGTGGTGCCGGACGCGGCGCAACATTTTATTGTCGAAACCATTCCCGCGGACAACGGCCGTGACGTGTTTGAAGTCGAAAGCCGCGGCGATAAAATTGTCCTTCGCGGCAACACTCCCGTTTCCATCGCTTCCGCGCTGAATTGGTATCTGGAAAACCCGTGTCATTGCGACATTTCATGGAATGCCGGCAACCAACTGAAGTTGCCGCGCCCATTGCCGTCTTTGCCCGAAAAAATCCATATCGTTAGCCCGCATCAGTTTCGCTATGCCTACAATTTTTGCACCTACGGCTATACGATGGTCTGGTGGGACTGGCCGCAATTCGAACACGAGCTGGATTTTCTCGCGCTCAAGGGCGTCAACCTCGCGTTGGTCATTGAAGGGCAGGAATCCGCATGGATTCAGACATTCAAGGACTTTGGCTATTCCGATAAAGCCGTTCGCCACTGGGTGGTGGACCCGGCGCATTTGCCGTGGATGGAAATGGACAACATGGAAGGTTACGGCGGTCCTTTGTCACCACAACTCGTCGCCCGACGCCTCGCGCTCGGGCAAAAAATCATCGCACGGATGCGTGAATTGGGGATTCAACCGGTGTTGCCCGGTTATTACGGAATGGTCCCGCCGGATTTTCACGATAAATTTCCAAACGCGAATGTGCATCCGCAGGGCGATTGGGCGAAATTGAAACGCCCGGACATTCTGGACCCGACTGACCCCATGTTTTCAAAAGTCGCCGCCGCCTATTATGCGGCCCAGCAAAATCTCTTTGGCGGCGCGGGTTTTTACGATGCGGACCCGTTTCACGAAGGCGGTTCTACCAATAATATCGATGTGCCCGCAGCCGGACGCGCCATCCAATCCGCCATGGGCGATGCGACCTGGGTCTTGCAGTCGTGGGGATTGAATCCGCGCCCGGAAATGGTGAACGCTTTGGACAAGGACAAGGTCCTGGTGCTCGATTTGTTTTGCGACGACCATGAAAACTGGCGGTCGCGAAATAATTTTGACGGTTCGCCGTGGCTATGGTGTGTCGTCAATTGCTTCGGCGGGAATATGAAGGTGGGTGGCCGCCTCGCGTGGATGGCCCAGGGACCGGACGCCGCCCTGACCGATCCACACAAAGGCCGCATGTCCGGCATCGGCGCGTTGATGGAGGGCACGGGCGTGAACCCGGCGCTTTGGGAAATGTTTTGGCAGGATTCATGGCGCGCGGATGCGCCGGACATGAATTCGTGGTTGAATCAATATGCGGAACGGCGTTACGGCGCAAAAATTCCCGCCGCGGTACAAGCGTGGAAAATCCTGCTTGAGACAGCCTATGACGAACCGCCTTCGCGCACCGCGCACACGGTCAAACCGGTCGTCTGCTCGCGTCCGACATTGATTCAACCCAAATTACCTTCAGTCATGCTCCAACCGGTCCGGGACCGCCCCGTCACCACGTTGCACTACGACCCGCAGCGCCTGGTCGAAGCATGGAAATTGTTGCTCGACGCAGCGCCCCAGGCGCAATCGTCAGACGCTTATCGCTTCGACCTTTGCGATGTCGGGAGGCAAGTGCTGGCGAACTTAAGCGCCCGCTACAACGGCCAAATCATCGCAGCATATCGGGCGCACGATGCTCAAGGTCTTCGCATTGCAAGCGACCAAATGCTCGGTTTGATTCGTGACATGGATGAGCTGGCGGGTACGCGCCACGAATGGCTCCTGGGCGTTTGGCTCGCAGACGCCCGAAACTGGGGCGCCTCCCGTGAAGAGCGCGACCTGTGCGAACGCAACGCGCGTGAATTGCTGACCACATGGACGCGCGATGACAACATTACCGATTACGCAAATCGGCAATGGAACGGCCTGTTAGGGGACTTTTATTATCATCGCTGGCAAATGTGGCTGGATGCGCTCAATAATTCCGTGGACAATAATACGCCGCTCGATGAAAACGCGGTAAACGCGAATATCCGCGAGTGGGAAAAGTCATGGACGCAGCAGGTAAACGGACACTATTTAATCAAACCGCGCGGTGATTCCCTGGCGATTTCGCAAAAGCTATATGATAAATACGCCCGAGATGCTTCGGCGCCGAATTCGTAACGCTCCAGCTCTAAATTACGCCTTGCGAGCATTTCTATCCATCATTTTGCTTTTGGTGTTTGCCGGTTGCCGCAGCACCTCCGATAACAATGCGTCCTCGCACAACGAATGGCTGACGAATTCTCCTCCGCTCATTCACATTTACCCGCCTGCCGACGGTGAGGAAGCCGCCGAGACCTGGCGTGGTGTGCACGTGCCCGTACGGAACGATAAACAACTGGATGCGCTGGAGCATGAACTTCCGCAACTTGCTGCAGCCGATGTCAACGTGGTCGTAGTTGAAGTAAACTACAATTTCGACTTCAAATCGCACCCGGAGTTGCGGCTCCCCGACTACATGACCAGGGCCAAAGCCCGTGAATTTACGGCAGCGGCGAGGCGGTTGGGAATTAAGGTGATTCCCGAATTCGATTGTCTTGGCCATCAATCCTGGGCCGGAACGACTTTTCCGTTGCTGGTCAAATACCCGCAACTCGACGAAACACCGGGCAAGTTCATGGACAACAAAGGCATTTATTGCCGAAGCTGGTGCCCGCAGAATCCCGAGGTCTATCGCATCATCTTCCCAATGATTGACGAAATTGCCGATGCCTTCCAGGCCGACATGTTTCATGTGGGCATGGACGAAGTATTTATCATTGCCGACAAAAGCTGCCCCCGCTGCCATGACGAGGACTCGGCAAAGCTTTTCGCTGAATGCGTCAACAGGCTGCACGCGCACATTGTTGGCGAGCGCAAAATGCAAATGCTTATGTGGGGCGACCGTCTTCTGGACGCCCACACCATGGGCAATCACATGTACGAAGAGTCCATGAACGGCACGTGGCCCGCCGTGGACATGATTCCCAAAGACATCATCATTTGCGACTGGCACTACGATTATCACCCGAATTATCCCTCCGTGCCGTTTTTCCTGAGCAAAGGTTTTCGTGTTTGGCCTTCGGGTTTCAGGCCAATGGAGGCAACCGAATCCTTCAGCCAATTTTCGCTCGATCAACGGGAACACAACAAAAACCTGATTGGCTACCTCTGCACCACATGGAGCGTGGCTGAAACCAACAGCGACCTCGGTACATGGCCGCCGATCGCGCAAATTTTGCCGGAATGGAAGAATAAATAAAATCCGCCCTTTCTGGACGGAACGATTTGTGCGCTGATATCAAGACACTCCGTGTCTGGCTAATTTCCGGTTGTGCCTCCGGCACGAGCGGTAATGGAAAAATTAAAACCGAATCACCGTGTAGTTATTGGATCCGGTTAAATGAAAACCTTCGTTTTCTATGGCTTTTGAAATCTCAGGCATGTGGCCCGCTCCCCACGGCACAATGATTATGTTCGACTGCTGAAGTTCGGTTTGGAGCACCGCTAAAAGGTGTTGATTGCGTTTACGGATCAGATCGTCCATGACTCCTGGTCAAGGTTCGTTGGCGCCGAGTATTGGGCCAGCTTCATCAGCGTATCGACATTTACACCATCCGCATGAATCAGCATGGCGATATTCAACAAATCAAGCGTATTGGTCGAAAACTGGTCCACATCCACGTCCGCCATGACCAGTTCACCCCGCGGCTTGAACTCTTCCATTTGCTCGGACACACCGAGAGTCTTTGCCATCCGTTTATAACTGATTCCGTGTTTGAGCAGGTTCTTTTCGTCGGTCACGCCCTCCATCAGAACAATCGAATTTGTCGGAAATGACTCGGAGATTTTTTGATAAAAGTCGGCGTCGCCGATATGGGCCATTGGGACCAATTCTATCTCCCTGCCGTCACTGCGCGC
Organism: Candidatus Sulfotelmatobacter sp.; assembly: GCA_035503455.1. GTDB lineage: Bacteria > Verrucomicrobiota > Verrucomicrobiia > Limisphaerales > UBA11358 > UBA11358. The sequence goes on from DATJTK010000182.1 coordinate 4,140, forward strand.
GTACTGTCTCACCTGGGACGTAAGACCGCCCGGGCGTACCGTGAGAAATCCCGCCGTGAAGTGGCCTACCGCCATGGCTCCGCAAAGGAAGAAATAAGCCGCCACGACGGGCAACCCCACCAAAACATTCGCTAGCGCGAACAGGCACAGATTCACCCAGCTAAAACGCCGATGGCCAAGATATTCGTCCGGGACGAGCGGCCACCGGAATTTCCATCCGCCGCGAAGCCAGCAAAGAATGGCCAAACCAAGGATGGCCTGGCAGAGCGAATTGGCCCAATCCAATTGTAAGCTCCGGCGAACCCAATCGCCGCCCCCGTAGATCATAACCGGGACCGTGACCATGATGCCTGCCGCATAAAAAAGGGTGACTGGAAGGAACACGCGCTTGGGAATCATGGGAGTCAGTCCCATTAAACCGTAAACCACTATCGCGAAAAGAAACGCGATGCACGACAAAATCGCGCTAATCGCCATCAGAAAAGGAAAGCCCCAAAAGAGGCGCAATGAATCATCAACAACGGAAAGGACGCCACTCGCCACGAACACGCACAGGAACAGATTGAGAACAATGGAAATCGTCTGTTTCATCAAATTTTATTTGTTCACGAGTTAAACCGTTTCGACATCCGTGGCAAGGCTCCGTTCAACGCTTCAACGTCCGTCGAGTTTCCTAAAAAACTCTTTTGCCGTCCGGCAAGTCGCCGCACTCAACTCCTCCGGTGAGCACATCTTCACCTGCGCCACCGTCTCGGATATTTCTTTCACATACGCCGGTTCGCAGCGTTTGCCCCGATAGGGCACGGGCGCCAGGTACGGGCAATCCGTTTCGAGCATGAATTTATCCATCGGTGTGGCTGCCACCGTTTCCCGCACGTTATGACCGTTTTTGAACGTGACTATTCCGGTAAAACTCACAAGTGAACCGATTTCCAGGACCCATTTCATTCGGTCCGCGCTTTCTCCAAAACAATGAAATACGCCGCGGACGCGCTGGGCAAACGGCTTGAGTTGCGCGAGCGTATCGTCAAAGGCATCGCGCTGATGGATCACGCAATTTAGCCCGAATTCCGCCGCGATTTCGAGTTGCTGTTCAAATATCGCCGCCTGCCGCCGTTTATATTCCGCATGCGCCGATTCATCTTTTGGAAGACGGTGATAGTCCAGCCCGGTTTCGCCAATCGCCGTGACCTTGGGATGTTTGGCCAGTTCACGCAAGGCCGGGCGCAAATCGTCCGGTGCGCTCGACGCCTCCGAGGGATGCCAGCCGATGACCGCATAGACGTTCGAAAACCTTTCCGCCAGTTGAACCGCGCGCCGGCTGCTTTCCAGGCTTGTCCCAATGGAAATGATTTTCGAAATCCCCGCCGATTGCGCCCGTGCGATGACATCATTCAAATCCGGCGCATAATCCGGATAATCCAAATGCGCGTGTGTATCGAAAAGCTCGACCATCTGAAGATTTTACTTCGTCGGTCGTTCAAAGGCCATCATTTGGTGCGCAGTCAAAAGTTATTTTCATTGTCTTTGTAATCCGTTCCTGTTTTCCTGCTTTCCTCATTTTAATGAAGCATCCTCTCACCTTGATCTTCATGGGTGTGTCCGGCAGCGGCAAAACAACGGTCGCAAAATTGTTCGCAGAAAAAACCGGCGCGGTTTTTTATGAAGGAGACGATTTTCATCCGCCGTCCAATATCGCCAAAATGCGCCAGGGAATTCCTTTGACCGACGATGATCGCGCGCAATGGCTGAGCAAATTGAGGGAAATAATATTGAATTCGCTCGCAAGAAATGAATTGGCGGCCTTCACTTGTTCAGCGTTAAAGGCCAGGTATCGGGAAGAACTTCAAAGCGGAGATCCGCGTGTTAGATTTGTTTTCCTGACGGGGCCGTATTCCATAATCGAAGAACGGCTGAAAAACCGGAGCGGCCACTTCATGTCTTCGACGTTGTTGGCCAGTCAATTTGCCATTCTTGAGCCGCCGGCGGACGCATTGACATTCAGTTGTGAAAAAGCGCCGGAGGAAATCGTGACGGAGTTGGTTCAAATTCTGGACGCGGTTTGAATCGGTTTCTTTGGAAGCAGGAATGCCAGCGCCGCGGCAAACAACATTCCCACGCCCAGGACATTAAACGGGATGGCCGTGCTTTGGTATCGTTCCGCCAGCCAGCCGACGATGTAAGAACCGGCAAATCCGCCGATGTTGCCGATGGCATTGACAAGCCCGATGACCGGGCCGAAGACGCTGCTCGGCATGGTTTCAGTCGGGATCGCCCAGAATGGAGCCAGCGCGGCGAACGGGCCGGGTATCGCCAGGCATATGAGTGCGTAGGACAGCCAAAAATAGTCTCGCGTTATGACACTGGCAATCAGACTCGCGCCGCTCAAGGTGTAAACGAACGCCACGTGACCCCGCCGCTCGCGGGTTTTGTCCGAGTGCCACGAGTTCAGAATCATAATCACAGCCGTGACCGCATAGGGAACGGCAAATAAAAAACCATATTGCACGGCGTCGAAATGTTTTGCCTTCAATCCATCGGTGAAAAAGGTCATGCAACCGTACGCCTGGGCGTTGTGAAAAAAGTTGATCACCATCATCACCGGGATTTCCCAGCGCAGAAACCATCTCCAAAGCGACCTTTTGTCCGGCGGTTCCAGTTCGGCTGCTTCGCGCCGCAGGGTCGTTTCCAAAAATTCCCGTTCCGCCTGCGAAATCCATTTTGCGTCGCGCGGATGGTCGCTGATAAATAACCACCAAATCGGAAGCCATACAAATGGCAGCAAGCCCTCTAAAATCAGCATCGTTTGCCAGCCGTACGCGCCCAGCAGCCAGCCGGTGATGGGCGCGGATGCGGCGACGGCAAGCGGTTGGCACAGGTTCCATGCGGCATTGGCGCGCGCGCGTTCGGCGCGGGGAAACCAATGCGCCAGCAAAACCACGATGGCCGGGTAAACGCTGCTCTCGGCCATGCCCAGCACAAAACGCGCGGCTTCAAATTGTGTGAACGTCTTTGCCAGACCGCACGCTATGGCGCACGCTCCCCAGAAAATCAGGCACAGGCTTACCAATTTTTTTGCGCTCCAACGACTTGCCAGATAGCCGCCCAAGGCCTGCAACAGCGCATAGCCAAGGAAAAAAATCCCCGCTGCCTGGCCCTTCATGCGGTCATCCATTGCCAGGTCCCGGAGCATCGTGGAAATTTTCGGATCCAGCGCCAGCGAGACATTCGTCCGGTCCACGTACGATATCGTGTACGCGACGAGAGCCACGGGAATGATGCGCAGCCAGCGCTGTTGTGTCATCCGGTGATGGTGTCGGAGTCAGTGGACCGACGCTATCTGAAAGTCATCCATTCATTTCGCGCTGGAAATTTTCTGTTCCAGCGCCGCGATTTTGTTGGAGATTGGATCGTTACCCGGGTAACCCGGTGATTCGTTGATTATCGCCCTGTAATCCGCGATGGCTTTGCTGGTTTGATTTTGCCCGAGCAATTCGTTGGCGAGCGCCAGGCGAATCTGGATTCGTTGTTCGGGCGAAGGGTCCAATTTCAAGGCTTTTTGATAAAACTCGATGGCCGATTCCGGTTTGCCCTGCAGGTCGCACAAATCCGCCAATTTTTCCGTCAGCACAGCGCTGGTGTCTGTGACGGGAAGATTCTCCAGGTAATTCTCCACTTCCGCCAGCGCGGCGCCTCGCGCCTGGAGAAAATTGCTCACCCGCCAGTAATACCACTGGAGGTCCGGATTGTGCGCCCGCTTCAGATGCTCAAGAAGTTGCTCGGGTGATTTCGCAAACGGACGATACAGCGGGTCGCCTATGACCGTCGATTGCCATGACAACGCAGGTTGTGCGGCCCATGCAGCCTGCCCAAACGTAAATCCCCGCATCATCCAGCGCGCAAGAAATACTGCAACGTTCGGAGTGAACTGAATGGAGGGTTCATCCACGCAACCCATCGTGCAGGTGGCGCCTTTTGCAAGCAACGGACCGCACCAGTGTTCAGTCGTGCTCCGTAGCGTGGCCGCGCTGAAAGAGTGCAAATGATAAGCAAACGCTCCGGGCATGAACTCCACCGTCGGCAGCGCAAACGGCCCGTCGACATCCTCCGTATACCATCCCGCGTAAATCGCAATCTGGCTCATCGGAAAATCGGGCTGAAACGTGGCCGGATTCGTATCAACAATTGGATCAAAACCCTCCACCCTGGATATTTCCGCCGAATCTAAAATCCATTCATCTCCCAGCTTATATGGACCCTCCGTAATGCCGCGCGCATCGAAATAGCTCCGTCCCCACAGTCCGTCCTTTTCGGCTTCGATGGATTTTGTCACCAGGCCCATTGCTATGTCCGGCCCCGGGCCGTCCAATCGCGTCACCAGCAATATCCCATTGGTGGGGTCCAGAAGCGCCGCGTTGGTGCAGCCATAGGTTCGGTTTTGCATCGGCCCGGACAATCGCTCGTCGTTTTCTATCAACGGCAGCCACGCCAGCTCCGAATCTACCGACGCGCCATTGCCTCGCAAAAGTTCCGCCACATGCGAATTTTCCGGTTCCCGGATGGTCGGGTCCGCCGCGATCCGGAGTGGAACGCCGTAGCACAACACCGCATACTGGATTTTGGATGCAATCACGCACCGCACGGCGTGCACCGGAGTGCCGTCCGCCCCCTGGATAGTTGTTTCTCCGAATTTCCATAAGCCGGCCGACTCCAGTTTTTCGGCCAGGGGCAGTTGAAGCTCACTTTTAAATTCCTCCCGCGACATCACTTCGGTCGTTGGCAGCGAAAACCCGAAAATCTGGCTGCCCGGCACATCGCGCATTTTGGCGTAGTATTCCGCGACATCCTTCGACGCAGGAACCTGGCTGTTGTAGATAATGGCGACTTCATTGCCTCCGGCGCGCACAATGAACGGCGCGAACACGAATAACACCAGGCTAATTCGGAAAAAAATGTTCATCATTTCCCTGCCATTGGACGCATTTGGAGGGCGAATGTTATAAAATAATGTATTAAACACAACGTCACAGATTTCCGCGATTATGGGGCAAATCTACAAATACAAATATGACGTTGTTTGGGCTTAGTTCGCAAAAAGCGCTTCGCGCATTCCGGGCATGGGGCGATTTTCAGATTTGTCCCAATAACGGAAACCCGCGCTCCAATCCCAGATGGCCCACCCGATGTTGTCTTGCGCAAGCGCCCGGCGATACGCGGCGTACAGGCGCGCGCGGGAGGCGGGGTCGGCCCTTGTGAAACATCCAAATTCGCCGAGATGAATGGGTCTGCCGTAAAAATCGGACCACGCGCGCGCATAACGCAGCCTGCCCTCGAAGGCGATAGGGCTGCTTGGATTTTCGCCGGCGGGCAGCGTGTTGTAACGATGGATCCAGTCCAATGCGGATTGGGGGAGGTGAAGCGAAGGGTCCGGTATAAGCGGCGTCGCGGGCGGTCCCGGGAATTGTATTCCCGTCTGGCGCGGCATAGGCCCGGCCCACGTCGCGCCCTGGTGCGTAAACATAAACGGTTCGTAACTATGCACCGAGACGATCACGTTATTGTCCGGCGGCAGCACCAGGTTCTTTAGTTGGGAAATCGAGCCCCAGTCTCCCGGTTCCACAAAAATCGTACGCTGCGGATTGGTCCGGCGAATTTCTTTGATGGCCCGGGCATAAATCGGATTCATCGCCGCGGTCGTTGCGTTGTCGTGCGGCTCATTGTCCAATTCAAAGGCGAGTTGGCGCGGAAATGTTTTGTAATGACGGGCAATCTGGTCCCAGATTTTCAGAAATTCATCCGTGGCAGCCTCCGGATTGTCGTCAAGCTCGTCGAAATGATGAATGTTGATCATGGCGGCCATGCCTGCGGCGAGGGCATTGGTGACGGCGAAATCCACCCGGGAAAAAATTTCGGGTTCCAGCGTAAAATCCGGCGCTGGTCCGGCGTAGTGCTGCCAGCCAACGGGAATTCGAACGTGATCGAACCCTTCATGCTTCATGATGCCAAATTCGGACGCTGAAACCGTGACGCCCCAATCCGTGTCCGGCGGCGCTTCGAGGTAGTTGCCGAGGTTGGCTCCGCGCATGAACAATTTGGCGGCCTGCCATGCGGGCGAGTTGGAATCGGTCAACCGGCCCATCTGCGGCGGGTTTGAAGGACTAAATGTGTCGTCGTCGCCGGTTTGTCCGAAGACCGGCAGCGTCATCGCGGCGACGGCAAGAAAGGTTAAAGCGAGTTTCATCGAGTCGAAATCCAGAAACCATTATTTTCCGCGCGGCAACATAGCACACTTCGGTCCATAAAAAAGAAAAAATAAACATCGAACGTCGAACGCCGAACGCCCAACATCGAATTTTGAAACGCGCGCGCCGGGGGCGCGCGCCTGGCGAACGGGCACGTTCGCCCTACCGTGGATATTGAATTCGATGTTCGGCGTTCGGCGTTCAATGTTCGATGTTGGAATTTCCCCTACCTCCACAATTCCACCCTCCCTGCCACACCAATTCTTCGCAGATATTCTTTGTCCAGGACCAAAGGGTCCCCTTCCATTTCATGCTCCAGCGCGTTCGCCACATGGACCGCCGTCAGCGGACTGAATGCCTGGTGAGAACTTTTTCCAGGCGCGTGATGAAACGCCACTGCCTCTACGATCGGCGCCGGCAACCCCCAAAGTCCCAGCAAATAAGCAGCAAGTCCCGCGTGAGTCGCCCCGAAGATTTCCAATTCGATCTCGTGAAATGGTAAATCGCGTGTCACGGCCTGCGCCAGCGCGTGCTGAAATTCCCCCGGGAGGCTGTCCGCCAGCATCAGCTTGCCGATATCGTGCAATATCCCCGCCGTGTAGGCGGCCTCCGCGGACGCGGAGTCCGCTCCTTCCGCCTGCATAATCGCGCGTGCCCTGTCACCGCAACACATCAGGTGCGCCCAGAGCGTGTCCACGGGAAAATTGATTCGCTGCGATGGCGTATAGCTTGCGAACACATGCGCCGAGAGGGCCAGCGCCCGAACGGTGTTGAGACCCAGGAGTTGCACGGCCTCCTGTGGATCGACAATCTTTTCGCGGAACCCCATCGCCACAGAGTTGGCGACCTGCAGCACTTTTGCCGTCAAACCCGGGTCCGCGACCACAAGATCGTAAATCACTTGCAGGGGCGAGTCCTCTGCTTCAATCGCCCTCATGATCTCAACGTAGCGGGACGGAAAACTGGGCAGCGCCCGAAGCCGGCCTGCCAGTTCCTTGAGCTTTTCGTCTCTCAAAAACTCATCCAGGGCCCCGAGGCTCCACAGCGCCGCCGACAGCGTCTTAAAATCCACCGGCTTGACTAGAAATTGGTGCGTCGAGCCAAGTGCCGCCGCCGCCTCAGCCTGATCCGCGGAGCCGGAGATGATGATGCGCGACGTTTGTGGATAAAGCTTCGAAATTTCGGTCAACAATTCAATGCCGCTCATCCCCTCCATCCGCATATCCGATGCCACCACGTCAAACGAACGATGTTTCATCATCTCCAGCGCCTCCGCGCCACCCGCTGCCGTTGCGACCTCCCAGCCCGCCCCGCTGGTTCCGGCCATGGCTCCATACACTTCGCGCATCAGCACCTCATCTTCGACAAAAAGAATGCGTTTCACGTAAAGGATTGAGTGGACGTCCAGGCTGTCGCCCGATGAATAAGCCTCGCTAAACTCCAAGTCAAGAGAGATTTGAAACGCCAAAACTCCAATGTGGCAGGGCGGCGCTCTCGCGCGGAGCGGGCGGAAAGAACAGCAGTTGACCAAGTGACAACACCCGACTTTTTCCTTTTTCCTCTTTCGTTTTTCCTTTTTAATTCTTTCACAATGTCAATTTCGTCGCGAATTTTCGTTTTAAGTTCTTGTGTTGGATTTATTTCTCTCTGGGCCGCTGGATTGCCGGTGGATGACGCCTGGCCGATGGTCGGAACCGCCGGGCACGGCCATACATATCCGGGCGCGACCGTTCCTTTTGGCTTTGTTCAACTCAGCCCGGATACGCGCACGGCGGGATGGGACGCCTGCTCAGGTTACAATTACGCCGATTCCACAATCTCCGGCTTCAGCCATACGCACCTTTCCGGCACGGGCGGCGCGGACCTGGGGGAAGTGCTCATCATGCCCGTTACTGGCAGCCTGGATAAGACCAATTACGCTTCCAATTTTTCGCACGACAACGAACTGGCCCGTCCCGGCTATTATCGGGTTCACCTGGATACCTATGGCATTGAGGCGGAACTGACGGCCACTGCCCATTGTGGCATGCATCGCTACACTTTCCCGGCATCGAGAAACAGCCACGTTCTCATTGATTTGATTCACGGCATAGGCGACCGCAAACCCGTCCGGGCAACACTCAAGATGGAAAATGACCGGTTAATTACCGGCGAACGCCAGTCGAGGGGTTGGACGCAGAAAACCATCTATTTTGCCATCGAATGTTCGCGCCCGTTCAGGAATTTTGGCATCGAATTGGATGGCAAACCGCTGCCGGCCGGCGCCAGGGAAGCCAGGGGCAAAGAGATTTGGGCACACCTGGATTATCGGACGCGCTCGGACGAAAAAATTATTCTGCGTGTTGGCCTTTCACCCACGAGCGTCGAGGAAGCCAAAAGGAATTTGCAGGCTGAAATCCCCGGCTGGGATTTCGACGCCGTTTCCGCGACCGCCTCGGATAAATGGGAGCAGAACCTCTCTCGGATTGAAATCGAATGCTCAAATCCCGAAATCCGGCGGACCTTTTACTCGGCGCTGTATCATACCATGGTCGCGCCCACGATCTACAATAATGCGGATGGTTCGTACTTTGGGGCGGACAAACAGGTTCATCAGACCGGTTTCGGGGCGCCGGGGGACAGGAATTTCCAGGATTACTCCACGTTTTCCATCTGGGACGTGTATCGCGCCGAAATGCCATTGCTGACGATTGATGAACCGGACCGGATGGACGACATGGTGCAGAGTCTCCTGGCGGAATACCAGCAATCGCCCGAGCATCTCCTGCCTCATTGGCCGCTGGCCAACTACGATACGGGCTCGATGATCGGGTATCATGCGGTATCGATCATTTACGACGCGTATGCCAAGGGTTTTCGCGGTTTTGATCCTGAATTGGCTTACCAGGCCATGCGTGATACGGCCATGAGCGGACGTCGCCGGCAGGATGAATATCAAAAATATGGTTTCGTGCCGTGGGAACCGCCAGGCCCGCCCAGAGGCGGCGCTGCGACTTCGCGCACGCTGGAATTTGCGTACGACGACTGGTGCATAGGGCAGATGGCAAAGGCCCTGGGCAAAACGGACGACGCTCAATTGTTCCTGAAACGCTCCCAGAATTATCGAAATGTTTGGGACCCGGCTACGCAGTTCTTCCGGTCGCCTAAACCGGATGGCACATGGCTGGAACCATTTGATCCGCTGCAAGTAGCGCGCCGCGCCAACGTTGCCGACGGCTATTACACCGAGGCCGATGCGTGGGAATATATGTTTGCGGTGCCACAGGACGTGCCGGGCATGATCGCGCTCTATGGCGGAAATGATGCCTTTATCAGGAAACTCGATGAATTTTTTGACCAGGACTCCATCATGCACGACTGGCGAATCGATGTGACCGGGTTGATTGGACAGTATTCGCAGGGGAACGAACCGGACGAACAATGCGCCTATCTGTATGCGCTGGCCGGCGCGCAATACAAAACCGCGGCGCGCGTCCGCGAAATCCAACGGACGCAGTATGACCCATCGCCCGAAGGCCTGGATGGCAATGACGATTGCGGCCAGATTTCAGCCTGGTACGTCTGGAGCGCGCTCGGACTTTATCCGGTGAATCCGGCGAGCGGTATCTACGTCATCGGCAGTCCGCTAGTGCAAAAGGCGGTGATTCATCTGGACCCGAAGTATTACAGCGGCGGAACGTTTACGATTATCGTCCATAGCGATACCCAGTACGCCCCGGCGGCCACGATGGACAATTACATTCAGTCCGCCACGCTCAATGGCCAGCCGCTGAACCGGCCATGGATTACGCAGGACGAATTGGTCAAGGGCGGCACGCTGGAACTGACGATGGGAATTTTACCGAATCCCGATTGGGGAACAGGGAAATGAGTTGTAACCACGAAATACACTCGAGACACGAAATCCCCGCCGTTGTGCTGGCCGTTGATCGTCCGTGTTAGTCCGTGTCCGTCTGTGCAACCCGGTGTCATTTTTGGACAGAAGGACAGTTGTCCATGATTAAGACAATTCTGCTCAATCCGGAACCGGTGACGGCTGATGGGAAGCCATCTTTCGATTTTTTTCGCATGCATTGGGACCAAGAACCTCCCATTCCGCGCCTGCCGTCCTGGAGTGCGGTGGCAAGTCTGCGCGACACCGCTTTTGGACGTCGTTGGATTTTCAAATGCCGATTGACGCTTCGAATTGGTCCGACTTCCCGAAAGCGGTGGCAAGCGAAGCGCGACCCGCTTCGGAACGGCGCAGGTTTTTTAAAAGCGAAATGTTTTTTGGTGAATCGTTTGATTTTTCACCGGCCGAAACCAGCCCAAACGGAGAATACAATCGCGCTTAACACTACTCTATTAGTCAAAGAATGTCAAACTTAACAATGTTACAATCGTGTGCCGTGTGTATTCGCCGGATTGTCCTTAGAATGCCTTGAAACAAGGCATTTGACCGGCAGCCGGTCAGTAACAATAGCTGTAACAATCATTTACACGGGTACGGTAAATGCTCCGTTCGTGGTCACGGTTATGGCAAACGCCTCCTCACATGGCTCGGCCGGAAGCCGCGGGAAACCTGCTGCTACGGGGAAACTTCAGGCACTTCACCATTTTGCGGTTTTCTTATGTCTATCACTTCTTTGTTTGACGCGCGCGAGCGTGCAGGCGCAAATGATTCAGACCAACCTGGCCGTCATTGTGCAACACGCGCCGGGTTTGAACTGCGGAGGCGAGATCAACGGCTCATTGCAACAACTAAACGGTGAGAATGTCACGCTCAATTCGGGATTTGAAATGACCGGAGACTTGTTGGTGCCGGGCACGCCCACGGTCGTTGTCAGGGGCCGTCCCTTCTATTCCGGAACGGTTCCCGGCGACGGCAGCTCTGCGCCTTCCGGCTACGATGTCACCCTCGATGGGTATTGCTCGTTCCACTATTTGCGAACACGGACAACGCCGGTGACGCTGCCATCGGTACCCGCTCCGCCCTCGCCAACGGGTACGCGGAAAGTAAACATTAACCGTCCAGGCCAATCCTATGGCAACGCCGGCACTTTGTTGGATCTGACGTTGAGTGGAAACGCTGGATTGATTTCAGTGCCTCCCGGGACCTATGGAGATTTTGCAGCAAATGGCTGTTCGGGCCTGGTCATTGGCATAGCCGGAGCAACTCAGCCGGCCGCTTATAATCTGCAAAATTTGACTCTCGCCGGCAATTCAAGGTTGAAAGTCGTCGGTCCGGTCATTTTGACGGTCGCCAACGGATTCAATGTCAACGGCTGCGTCGGACATTTTAAAAATCCGTCGTGGTTGCAGCTGAATATCGCCTCCGGCAACTTAACGCTCAATTGCGGTGCCGTCCTTTATGGCCTGGTCGCTGTACCCAACGGAAAAGTGGCCATTGACGGGAATTCAAGGCTCGTGGGCAGGGTGGCCAGCGCGGATTTCGATTTAAACAACGGCTGTGTTCGATGGGCCGGCACGGTCGAAACCAACCTCCCGCCGGTCGCCACAAACCAAACGATTACTCTTGCCGAAAACAGCTCCACGAGCATCACCTTGACGGGCTTTGATTCGCAGGACCTGCCTTTGACTTATTCGGTGCTGACGGAACCGATTCATGGCGCGCTGAGCGGCACGCCGCCAAATCTGACCTATCGGCCCGTGACCAATTTCTCCGGCGATGATTCATTCACATTCGATGTCAATAATGGCTTGTCAAGTTCCGCGCCTGCGACGATTTCATTGGTCGTGACGCAAATGTATTCCCCGCCCACAGTGTATTCGCAAACACTCACGAATTTGGAAAATACCGCTCTGCCGATCACGTTGACAGGCTCGGACCCGCAGGGTTACCCGCTGACGTACTCTATTCTTACGCAGCCAGCGCACGGAACACTAAGTGGAACTGCCCCAAAACTGGTCTATCAGCCCGCGGCAAATTATTTTGGCAACGACGCGTTTACATTTCAGGCAAACGACGGTGTCAGCAATTCCGCTCCGGCCACTGTTAGCATCACCATCGAAGCAGTGGATGAACTGCCCATCGTGTCCGCGGGCGCCAACCAACTCATTATTCTTCCCAACAATACGGTAAATCTGAACGGGTCCGTTTCGTATTCCAAATTCCCCGGCACCGTGGATACGGTCCTCTGGAGCCAGGTGAGCGGGCCGGGGACGGTGACTTTCGGCAATGCTTCCAATGCAACGACCACCGCGACCTTCAGCGCCGATGGCGTTTACGTGCTCCAGCTTTACGCCAGTGATTCGTATCTGAGCGCGAGCAACGACGTGACTGTCACCGTGGTCGCTCCGCCTGTAGTGAATGCCGGTCCGGAAACGACCAACACATTTCCGGGTTCGATTACGTTGCAGGGAACGGCGGCCGATGACGGCTTGCCCTACGGCGTTTTGAATCTGAACTGGACCAAAATCAGCGGGCCGGGAACCGTGATCTTTTCCAATCCCGCCGCCACCAATTCCATGGCGACTTTTAGCACAAATGGCATTTATGTCCTTCGCCTTACGGCGGATGACGGCGTGGCGACAAATGATTCAAACGTGACGGTGATTGAAAACATGCCTCCAACGGTGAATGCCGGGGCAAATCTTTTGACTAATGGACTGGATGCCATATTGAATGGCAGCGTCAGCGACGATGGTTTGCCCGGTGGATATTTGGCGGAGCAATGGGTCCAGAGCGCCGGGCCGGGCACGGCCACGTTCAGCGATGCCACGAGCACCAATACGGCTGTGAGCGTGAATCAGGCCGGCGTTTATGTATTTACCCTGGTTGCCACGGATGGCGCGGCGACGAATTCAAGCGAAGTCGATATCACATTCGACCTTCCGCCGGCGGTGTTGGCCGGGCCGGAGCAAACGGTAAACTTCGGGACGGCAGTTACTCTTGAGGGCGTGGTGACTGATGCGTTTCTTCCCTATAACATTTTGAATACTGTTTGGAGCGAGGTAAGCGGGCCGGGAACGGCCACTTTTGCCGAATCAACCGTGACCAACTCCACGGTGACATTCGACCAGCCGGGTGTTTACGATCTGCGTTTGACCGCCGATGACGGTTTTGTAACGAATTCTGCCGATGTAACGATCCAGGTCCACGCCGCGCCCGTTGTCTCTGCCGGAACCAACCAGGTCACTGCCGTCGGGTTGCCGGTGACGCTGGCCGGGAGTTACGTCGATGATGGGCTGGCCGGAGCGCCGACGGTCCAGTGGACACAGATCAGCGGGCCGGTCGCAGCAACGATTGCCGACGCCGCAGCGACCAATACGGTCGTCACATTCAGCCAGGACGGTATCTATGTCTTCGCCCTGACTGTAACCGACGGCCTGACCAACGGCAGCGCGCAGGTCACGATCACTGCGGTGGCGCCGCCGGGCGTAACCGTTGCTACTCCCTCGATTTTAATTAATTGGCCGGCGAATCAGGTCACTCTCAACGGAACCGTGTCCGCCGATGGCTTGCCTGTGGGCGGAATGCTGACGGCCGCATGGAGTCAGGTAAGTGGCCCGCAGGTTGCCTCATTGCAAAACGCGATCCAAACCGACACCTTGACTGGTTCGCCCGTTTCACTTCCCTCGTCGTCCCTCGTAACCTTTAGCAATTCGGGAGTCTATGTGTTTCAATTGACAGGCATCAACCCGGCAGGCAGCGCGGAGTCGAACATTATCGTCACAGTGAACCAGCCGCCGGTAGTGGACGCCGGCATTACTCAAACGAATCTGTTCCCCGCGCTCGCGCAGCTTGCGGGCGCTGTTACGGATGACGGCCTGCCGTTGGGCGGAAAATTGACCTGGTCATGGAGCGTCATTTCCGGTCCGGGCTCAGTGACGTTTAACAATGCCGCTTTGACCAATGCAACTGCCACATTCAGTCAGCCGGGACTTTATGTTCTTCAGCTCGCGGCCAGCGATTCCGCAGCGATTAGTTCCAATCAGGTCGTGATCATTGAAGACTCTCCACCTTCCATACGAGTGGCAACGAATCAGCTTTCTGCCGGAATACTGACTGGAACCATTACAGACGACGGCCTCCTGGCGGGCGCCGACTTGACCGCTGCCTGGGGGCTTGTCAGTGGCCCGGCTCCGGTTGCCTTCAATCCTCCTGTCCAAACCACCCCGTTGTCGGGTGTTTCACTGACCAACGTGTTCCAATCCACGGTGACGTTCACGATGGCCGGCACATACGTCGTAAGTCTGGCGGCCAACGATTCGTTCGCAACGAATTCCGCCACCGTTTCCTTGAGCGTGACGAGTACCCCGCCGGTCGTGTCGGCGGGACCGGACATGTATTTGAGCGGAGTTCCGGCTACCACGACATTAAACGGACAAGTCAGTGACGCCGTATTGCCATTGGGCGCGACCTTAAGCCAGCAATGGAGTGTGGTAGGCGGACCCGGAACGGTCACGTTCAACAGTTCGACATCGGCTGTGACAACTGCCACGTTCAGCACCAACGGCATTTACGTGCTGCAGCTTACCGGCAATAACGGGCAGGTACAGGTCAGCAGCATGGCCGAAGTGCGCGTGGAAACATCGTGCACAGTGGAAGACCCGGAAGGGTTGGCGGCATGGTGGCCGGCCAACGGAAACCCAATCGACGTGGTCAGCGGACAATCGGCAATTTTGAACGGTGTTGACTATACGAATGGCGAAGTGGCGCTGGCCTTTAACTTTGATGGAACCGACGATTATCTCCGGGTGCCCGATGCAACCAATTATAACGTGGGTGCAAGTCCAGCCGGCATGACAATCGAGTTTTGGATGAACCCCAACAGCTTCCAGTATGGAAGTGTGCTGGGCTGGTCCAATTCGGTGAGAGTCGAGCGCGAGAACTATGACTGGAACGGAGCGCAGTTGAGGTGTTACCTGGGCGTCGGAGGAAAGTATGTGCAAACCCCTGGGGCCGTTTGGAGCAATACCAATTGGAGTTGGACGCACGTGGCCGTGACCTATGACGCGGCCAGCGGAGAGGCGGACATCTACATCAACGGCAGCGCCCAGGCCGGCGCCAATGTGGGAACTAACCTGATGACCACCGCGAATGATATTTATATGGGACAAGTGCCCGGCTCGCCCAATTATTATTCCGGCCAATTGGACGAAATCAGCTTGTATCGGCGCCCGTTGAACCCGGAGGAAGTCTATAACATTTACGCCTCGGGAAGCGTCGGCAAATGTCCCGATGATACCAATCCGCCGCCGGTCGTGTCAGCCGGGGCGGACCTGTTCTTGGGCGGAGCACCAGTGACGGCGACCCTGAACGGGCAGGTCAGCGACCCCGCCTTGCCGCCGGGAGGGACATTGAGCCAGCAATGGAGCGTGGTCAGCGGTCCGGGCCCTGTGACATTCGGCAGCCCGAATTTGCCGGTGACGACGGCGACGTTTAGCGCCGACGGAATATATGTGCTGCAATTGACCGCCGACAACAATGAGGCGCAGGTCGGCAGTTTGGTGGAAGTGCGCGTCGAATCGCTGTGCACGATCGAAGATCCGGAAGGATTGGCCGCCTGGTGGCCTGCCGACGGCACAGCCGAGGACATCATTAGCGGCAACGTAGCGATCCTGGGCGGGGGCACAAGTTATACCAATGGCGAGGTGGCATTGGCATTTAACTTTAACGGAGTGGATGACTATGTCTGGGCGCCGGCGGAGACCAATTACAATGTGGGCGCAAGTCCCGAGGGTATGACCCTTGAGTTTTGGATGAACCCCAACAGCTTCCAGTACGGGAGCGTATTGGGCTGGGCCAATTCGGTGAGGGTCGAACGCGAAAATTATGATTGGAACGGTGCGCAGTTGAGGTGTTACCTGGGCACTGGCGGGCAGTATGTGGAGACGCCCGGGGTTGTCTGGAGCAATACCAACTGGGCATGGACGCACGTGGCCGTGACCTACAACGCGGCAAATGGCGTTGCGGACATCTACATCAACGGCTCGCTTTCGGCCAGCGCCAATGTCGGGACTAATCTGCTCAGCACGACGAATGATTTTTACATGGGCCAGGTGCCCGGCTCGCCGAATTATTATTCTGGCCAGTTGGACGAAATCAGCTTGTATCGGCAGCCGTTGAACCCTGAGCAGGTGTATAACATTTACGCTTCAGGGAGCATTGGCAAATGTCCGGACGACAACGTCCTTGCGGTCAATGCCGGGGCGAATTTCTCCATGCCGTCGGCAACCAATACCGCCCTCCTGAGCGGCTCGGTGACCGAAAATGGCCAGCCTGCCGGCGCCAATGTGCAAATCCAATGGACGGAAGCTTACGGCCCCGGCACAGTGAGCTTTGGCGACCCCGCTGCGCCGGTCACGACTGCTGCATTCAGCGCCGATGGCATTTATATTTTGCAGTTGAGCGCCAATAATGAAGACGAGGAGAGCAGCGCACTGGTCGAAGTGCGTGTTGGCGTGCCCTGCGACGATTTGGGCCTTTCCGGTCTATCCGCATGGTGGCCCGCCGACGGCACAGCCCAGGACATCATCGGCGGCAATCAAGCCATCCTGGGCGGCGGCACAAGTTACACCAACGGTGAGGTGGCATTGGCATTTAACTTTGACGGAGTCGATGACTATGTCTGGGCGCCGGCGGCGACCAATTACAACGTGGGCGCAAGTCCCGAGGGTATGACAGTCGAATTTTGGATGAACCCCAACAGCTTCCAGTCCGGGAGTGTGTTGGGCTGGGCCAATTCGGTGAGGTTCGAGCGCGAGAATTATGACTGGACTGGAGCGCAGTTGAGGTGTTACCTGGGCACTGGCGGGCAGTATGTGGAGACGCCTGGGGCTGTCTGGAGCAATACCAACTGGGCCTGGACGCACGTGGCCGTCACGTACAACAAGACCACTGGCGTTGCGGACTTGTATATCAACGGCTTGCTTTCGGCCAGCGGCAATGTGGGGACCAGCCTGTTGAGCACGACCAATGACTTTTACATGGGCCAGGTCCCCGGCTCGCCCAATTATTACTCCGGCCAATTGGATGAAATCAGTCTGTATACCGTGCCATTAAGCTCAACGAACATCGCCGCTATTTACGACGCCGGCAGTGAAGGCAAATGTCCCAATAATTGAACTTGAACCAATCTCGAGAAGAATTCGAAGAGAGAGCCAGGGCCATCGCTTCGATCATTTCAAAACTGAAGTCGGGGTGCTCCCAGGACGAGTTCTTCCAACTCAAATGCCCGGTTTGCGGGCACGGCTTGTCCCTGTCTATTAACCCGAATCGGAAAAGCTTTTATGTGCGCTGCAAGCAGTACTCCATTCATGTTGGAGTTCACGGGGAGGTCGACCGTTGGGTTGACTGGTGGGCCAAATTCATATCAGACGGGTGGTACTAGGCCGGCGAAACCAACTCAAATGCAAACCCCTTCAAATACTCCGTCTCCGGTATCATCGGAATAATCGGATGATCCGGCGATTGCGAATATACCGCGATGCGGCGAAGGAGCTTGCGCGTGTCATAGGCTGCGGATAGCACCGTGTCCTGAAACAACTCAGCGTTCACGTGGTGGGAACAGCAAAATGTGGCGAGGACACCGCCGGGTTTGAGGAGTTTGAGCGCTCGCAAATGGATTTCCTTATAACCGCGCAACGCATCAGGCACGGCCGCGCGGTTGCGGGTGAAGGAGGGCGGATCAAGGATGATGCAATCAAATCCGGGAATGACCTTCTCGTGAGGCTTGACGGCCGTCCGGGCCTTGAGCCAATCAAACACGTTCACGGTTTCAAACGAGCATTTATCGGCCAGACTGTTCGTCGCGGTATTCCGCCGGGCAGCGGCGACAACGTCGGCGCTTTGATCCAAACAATGGACGTGAGCTGCGCCGGCGCGAGCCGCGTGCAATCCGAATCCGCCGAGAAAGCTGAAGCAATCCAGGGTTTGTCCACCCGCGGCGAAATGCGAGACGGCCTCGTAATTGACCTGTTGGTCCAGGTACATGCCGGTTTTGTGCCCTTCGCGCAGGTCCGCTTCGAACTTCAAGCCGTTCAGGTTCACAGCGCATTTGCCATCGAATTGGCCCATTAGGATGCCATTGGCTTCCTCGAGCCCTTCGAATTTTCGGGACGCGGCATCGCTGCGCTCGAGGATGGCGCGCGGTGAAAAAATATTTTGCAGGGCCGCAACGATTTGCGCTTTGTGTCTGTCCATGCCCAGCGAAGAAATCTGAATGACCAAAACGTCTTCGTATTTATCGACAATCAGGCCGCTCAGGAAATCGCTTTCGGCGTTGACGACGCGAAAGGAGGTCGCATCCGGGAGATAGCGTCGGCGGACATCCAGGGCGGCGCGGATGCGAGTTTCGAAGAAGGGTTCGTTGACCTCGATGCGTTCCGTTCCCAGCACGCGGACGTGGATTTTGGATTTGGAATTGAAAAATCCAACCCCCAGGAGCCGCTGGCGATGGTCCTTGACCTGCACGACGTCGCCATCGGAAGCAAGTCTGGTCAGGCGAAGAATTTCACCCGAATAGATCCAGGGATGGCCCGCAATGATGCGATCGGCTTCACCAGGCTTAAGAACAACTGTTGTGAGAGTTTCCACGTGACTAAAGAGGCGTTGCCGGCTCGTACAAATGACCACCCGGCGATTGCGGAATGCGGAATACGGAATGCGGAATGATTTCCGATTTGGCACTGTTCGCCGGAAAGCGAGACATTCCGCATTCCGCATTCCGTATTCCGCAATATTTCATCACCACGCTCCCTCACTTAGCATTTGGGTGACTTTACGCGCGAAATCGTCCGCAAGCAAGGGCATCGCCTGCCGTTCCGCGCTCTGAAGGTCGGTGCCAACGTGGACGAGAGTGTAGCCTGTTACGTTTTTATCAAGCAACAGTTTGCCGGTGGCGCTGTCGCGGACGACGACGTGCGCGACCATGGAAACCTGATAGTTATTGGCGGTTAAAACGTCGGAACTCAGGTAGCTTAGCCCCGAGCGGCTGTAGCCGGTGATGACACCGCTTACCACCACGTCTCCTCCGTTGCCGGTTGCCAAACGGTAGGTGCCATCGGTCTGAAATTCTTCGCGCAAGGCCTCTGTCACGGAGTCGCCGAGCCGCGGTTGGAGTGTCTGGTTGTTAAAGGGCAAAATTTCCACGGATTTTGCGCCGGGAATTTCGCCGTTGACCGGTCCGAGGTGATAGCCGGCGCAACCGGACGCGAGGAGAGCGGCGGCGCAGAACGCCAGTACTGACGGACAACGCATTTTTAATTTTCAGACACGTGCAGCCGCGGTTTCAGGATTTCGATCCGACGGCGCGCAGTTTCGGCGTAGGGTGAATTGGGGTCCAACTGCAACACCTGGTTATAATAAATGGCCGCTCCGTCCCATTTATGGTACATCTCGTAAAACTGGGCGACTTCAAAGGCGCCGTGCACCTGCTCGGCTTTGAGCGCGACGATGGCCTTTTGCGCCTGCGGCACCCGCTTGTCATCGGGGAACAATGTCATGAAATCGGTGTAGGTCTCAATGGCTTGTTGCGCCATGCTCTGGTCATATTCGGCGGTGGCCGCCTGCTTCCGATAGGATTCGGCCTCGCGGAATACAGCGTCCGCCGCGATCGTAGGTTGGTCGTGATACCGGTCCGCCGCGGTCCCGTATGCGGCCACAGCGCTGACATAATCATGCTGTTTTTCGCGGGCGACGCCAATGCGCAATTGGGCATGAGGTGCGACGTCGCTGTAAGGGCCGTTGGTCACGATGTTGTCAAACATATCGGCCGCCGTGTCCATCGAGGGAAAAAATGGAATATAGTTCCAAAGCTTCGTCCATTCGCCGCCCAAAAATTTGTCGGCGATCCTGTATTGCCGCCAGATGACTTCTTCGTAGCGGGGGCTGTTGGGATATTTTTCGATAATGGCCTGGTAGGCTTTGAAGGCGGCCTCATCCTTGTGCTTTGCCTCCAGGCACAGGCCCATTAAATACTCGGCGTCCGGCGCGTAATCGGACAACGGCCAGACCTGGACAACGCGATAAGCGGCGCGGAGGGCGTTTGTATAATCGCGTTCCTTATAGTATTGCTGGGCAACCGCCAATTGGTCCCTGGCCCGCGAGCGCTGCCAGTTCAGCGTCTGGCCCGGCAATTCATAATACCAACCCTCACCCGGCGTATAAATCAAAGGGGCAGGGGAGTGCAGAGGCAGCAAAATGACAACCGCGGCGGCCAAAAAAATCACGACTCTTCCGTAACGCATAAAGCCACCGTAGCAGATCACGGAAAAAGGAAAAAGGAAAAATGAGAAAGCATCGGGGGGTCTACCGGTTCCCAATTATAGGACCCATACGTCCTATACGACCTATTTCCCACGCCCCACCACGCGTTGAACGAGCGCGGTGGCGCGCCCGAGCGGTTGACGAGGCGTCAACCGCCGCACGCGAGGGCGCGTGCGCTCCCCATTGAATTCGCGCCTCACAAAAAGTGAGATACGCCCCGCGCCACGGCCCAATTTTACAATTCCATGACAAACCTCAGCCCCCGATGTATTAAGCTGGAGCCGGTGCGTGATGGAACGTCAATCAAACGGCCTTTTTTCTGGCAGGCGGTCTTTATTTTGCTGCCAGTGGCATTGCTGTCCGTGGTGAGCCTGGTTTCTCTTCGGCGGGACGCGCAACTGGCCGAGCAGGATGCCCGGAACCGCGCTGTAGATGACGTTCAAAGCCTGGCCGACGCCATGCGGGCATCCGTAAATGACGAATTCCAGCGCTTCATCGCATTGGAGAATGTATGGATGGAGGGGGTGCGTGAGGCTGGACAACCGACAATAACCGGTGTTTTTTTTGACGATAAATTAAAATCCGATATTGCAAAATGGGAGCGGGATTATCCCGGCCTGACATTTGCCGATTTGGCGACGTCGCAGGGTGGCATTCTTGCCGATGGCCGCCAAATTGATCCACCGCAAATGTCCCCGGTTCCAACTCCTCCGAAATGGTTTTGTGAGCTGTCGCCGAGACAGCAAGAGCTTTGGGAGCGGTTGAGGCATGCAAATGAAAGTGCCGTTTCAATCCGAAAAGCTTACGGAGCCTTCTACGATTCTCATCCTTCCAGTGATGCATTAGGCGCCGCGATTTGGCTGCAGCAGCCCGCCACGAACGCCATCGGTGATTCCGGAGCGTTTCCCACGGAGACAGGACTTTCTTTCCAGGAGATCGCCTGTTACCGGTTGCTTTCGGCAAAAGATGCAAAACTAACCGATTCGCTGGTTCAGTCGGTGTGGTGGCAAGTCATTGACCATCCTTCGTTTGTCTCGCCCCGTTTGCTCGAATTGACTGAAGGATTGACCAATCGTGCTGATACCGCGCTGAGCCAAAGAGTCTATCGGACACGGCAGTATTGGAACGAGCAATCAAAGATGCGCGCGTGGATGGAGCAATTGGGCCAACTTCCGGCGCTTACAAATTGGGGCATGGGAACGTCCTGGGCCATCTGGGCTAATGGGCCTGACGCCGGCGCGCTGGCTCTTTTCGAACCGTGCACATTTGCCGAGCACGGGTATGACCCTGACCCCGAGACCAGGTCGCTCACTGGGCACGGCTACGAAATCTGGTTTTTTCCGCGCGAGGTTGTGCAAGCTATATTTACGCGCGCATTGCAGGAAAATAAAGTGTTCATTCCAGGCTATGAGGCGGCCGATGTAACCGTGGAAGGACAGCCCGTCGCATCCTTTCAACAGAGCCGCGACCGTGAGGGAGCGGAAGGGGCCACGAATCAAGCGTCCCTGACGTCAGGTTGGCAGTTGCTTGGCGCCGCGTCACAAAAGGCGGGGGCACTCGGGATGACGGATGCAGTCCATTTTGGTGTAAACCTTTATCTCACCAGCCGCGCGCAAATGCTGTCCTCCGAGCGCCGTCGTTTCAGGCTCTTTGCGATGCTCATTTTGGCGGCGCTTTTCTCGGCATTGGTTGGATTGGTCGCGGCCTGGCGCGCCTTTTATCGCCAGCAGAGGCTCAATGAAATGAAAATCAATTTCGTTTCCAGCGTTTCGCATGAACTGCGCGCGCCGATTGCTTCTGTGCGCTTGATGGCGGAAAACCTCGAGCGCGGCAAGATTCCCGAAACACCGCGACAGAATGAATATTTTCGCTTTATCGTCCAGGAATGCCGCCGGCTTTCCTCGCTCATTGAAAATGTTTTGGATTTTTCGCGGATCGAGCAGGGACGAAAACAATATGAATTTGAGCCCACGAACCTCGTGGCCCTGGTGCAAACGACGGTGCAACTCCTGGAGCCGTATGCCGCGGAAAAAGGCGTTCGCCTGGAAATTGCCGGCGCAGGGGTTGCGAATATCGAGTTGGAGGCGGATGGCCGGGCCATTCAACAGGCGCTGGTGAACCTGATTGACAACGCCATCAAGCACTCGCCCAAAGGCGAAATCGTGACGATGGGAATTGAATGGCGAAAGGGCGATGCGATCAATGCAAGCGCGCCGGTTGCCGTCCTGTTGTTTGTGACCGATCACGGACCGGGTATTCCGACCGAGGAACATGAAAAGATATTTGAACGGTTTTATCGGCGCGGTTCAGAATTGCGGCGTGAAACTCAGGGCGTTGGCATCGGCTTGAGTGTCGTTCAACATATCGTGGAAGCGCACGGCGGCCGCGTGCGGGTGGAAAGCGCGCCGGGCCAGGGCAGCCGCTTCACCATTGAATTGCCATTAAGGAAACATGAATGAGCGAATCTTGATCGTCGAAGATGAAACGCCCATGCGCACGGCGCTCGCGGATCTATTTGAATCGGAGAATTACCGCGTGCTGACGGCGCCGGACGGCGAGAGCGGCCTCGATCGCGCGCTGCGGGAAAAGCCGGACCTGATTGTATTGGATGTGATGATGCCCAAACTCGATGGATTCGCCTTGTGCGCGGAACTGCGCCGGCTGGCGAAGGATGTGCCCGTGCTGATGCTCACGGCCAAGGGCATGGTCGAAGACCGCGTGACCGGGCTGGACGCCGGCGCGGATGATTATTTGGTGAAACCCTTCAGCACGATGGAACTCCTGGCGCGCGTGCGGGCGCTGCTGCGGCGGGTGGAACGGAAAAGCAAATCGCCCGCGAAGTTAAAGTTCGGTGACATGGACGTTGACCTTGTGCGGCAGACCGCATTTCGAGGCAGGAAAACAATTCATCTAACCGCGAAAGAATTCGCCATGCTTCGGCTGCTGGCGGAAGCGGAAGGCCAGCCCGTCACGCGTGAACAATTCCTGGACGTGGTTTGGGGTTATACGGCGTTTCCGACGACGCGCATGGTCGACAATCACATCGCCGGATTGCGCGCAAAAATCGAGAAAAATCCCGACGAACCCAAATGGCTGAAAACCGTGCACGGGGTCGGGTACCGATTGGAGTTATGAGTGCCACGAGTAGCCGCTTCAACGCTTCAACAAGCCGATGATAATTTGCAAAACCATGACAAACGATGAACGCCAGGTGTGAGAGACTCAAATTAATGAAAGCAATATTTTGCGTGGTGATTTTGGTGTTGGTTGCGCCGGCGGTTCGGGCGCAGCAGACGAATCTTACGGAATTGCTGCAACAAGGGATGTTTGAGGAGCAGGCCAACCGGAACCTGGATGCCGCCATCGCCGATTACGAGGCGCTTTCGACCCAATTTGACAAGGACCGGCAATTGGCCGCCACGGCGATTTTTCGGCTGGGCGAATGTTACCGTGAGGAAGGCCAGACCAACCAGGCGGCGCTGGAATACCGCCGTATCCTCAACGAATTTCCAGACCAAAAGACGCTGGCAATGTTAAGCCGGCAGGATTTGGCGGGGATGGGGGCCGCGTCGTCTGTGGCCGGAGAAACAACAGGAAATCCAGGGGTGCCGGCCGGCAATTCAAGCGCGGAAATTTGGAATAAGGTCAAAAATCTTCGGCAAGGCGAACTCGAAAAGGTCCTGCCCACGCTCGTGCCTGATGCCATCCTGACGTCGCTTTTGCAGCAGCGTAACAGTGCTGAAGTCACACTCGCTGAAAAGCAATCACGTTTCGGTAATGACAATCCGGAGGTGACGGCCCAACAAGCGATCATAGAAACGATTCACATGCAAATCTCGCAAAGGATCAGCGGAATCATGGAGGCGCTAAAACTACAGAGTGAGGCAAATCAGCCTGCCGAAACCGCCGGCTCTGGAACGGGCGTTCCTGCCGGCGACGAAGACCAGGAAATCGCGAACTTGCAGGCGATGATTCAAAACAGCCCGGATTTGATTAACGCAGACCCGCCGCCCCTGATCGAAGCGGCGTATTCGGACCATCTGCGCGTGGCGCAGTTTCTCCTCGATCATAATGCCGATGTGAACATTGAATACGCTGGTTCAACCCCGTTGACCCGCGCGGCCGGCAGCGGTCACAAGGCGATGGTCGAACTGCTATTAAGTCATGGCGCAAACATCAATGCAAAAGATAACTCCGGCAATACAGCGCTTCACTCGGCTGCTGGCAGCGGATTTCAAGCCGTGACCGAGTCCCTTCTTGCCGCCCATGCTGACGTCAATGCGCAGAACAATTGGGGCGAAACGCCGCTCTTTTTGGCGGCCAAAAACGGCAAGGCGGATATTGTGAAAATCTTATTATCGGCAGGCGCCAATCCGAATATTAAGTCGGGCGACGGAAAATTCGTCCTGGACTACGCCGCAACGGTCTCGCCGGATATGGTCAAAATGTTGCTGGCTGCGGGAGCGGACGCAAGCGCGACAAATAACTACGGATGGACCCCGCTGAGCAACGCGGCCGAATATGGCAACCCGGAAATCGTCAAAATACTTTTAGCCGCCAAAGTGGACCCCAATGGCGGAACAGTGGATCCGCCCCTGCTGTGCGCCATCAGCAAGCAGGACACAACCTCCGCAGAATTGCTGCTCCAGGCCGGGGCAGATCCAAATCTGAAAGGTTTGACTGACGGCCGATTGAGAAATGTGGACCAGTACGCCACGCCTCTTTGGGCGGCGGTTTCACTGAATCAACTTCCCATGGTCCAACTGCTCTTGAAATACAAAGCCGACCCAAACAGTTCACAAGTCAATAATACCCCGGTCATTTTTAGGGCCGTGGACAAAACCAACGTTCTTCAAGCGCTATTAGATGCCGGCGCCAATCCGAATGTCACGGATAACAGCGGCCGCACCCCATTGTTCTATGCAGCGGAGGAGCATTCGCCGGAAGCAGTTACAATTTTACTGGCAGCGAAAGCCGACCCCAATGGAGGCACTTTTGGCACGCCGCTAACGGCCGCCGTTTCCATCAGAGACCCGGTTGCGATGAAACTGCTGCTCCAGGCCGGGGCGGACCCAAACGAGAAAAACACATTTGACAGGTCTCCAACGGCTCCGCCCCTGATATTTAGCGCGTTGCCTGATACCAACGTTCTCGCGACCCTGTTGGATTTCCACGCCAACCCAAACGTCTGGAATGCAGATGGCTGGACTCCTTTGATGTCGGTCATTGACAGCGACAATAATGCGGAGAAGGCGGTGAAGGTGGCTGTTTTATTGAAACATGGGGCTGATCCCAACCTGAGCCATAAAGAGTTCAAGGCTCTCCACTTGGCCGCATATCGGTTTGATGAAGATACTGTGCGGCTGCTCCTGGACTACGGCGCTGACCCCAATGTTCGAAATGGAAGTGGCCAAACACCGCTTCGAATCGCGGAAGACATAGCATCGGGAACCGGCAATCCGACTGAACAGCAAATGACGATCGCCGCTTCAATGGCGGAATTGCTGAGACAGCACGGGGCTTTGGAAGTGCTGCCGGACTGGGATCACATTACCGTCAGCCGTCCTTCGACAAAATTTTCGAAAACAATTTTTTACAAGGGAACCAATGATTGGAGCCAGTTTAGTTTGTATGACCTCCTCGGCGTCCAATATAAATTATTGACCACAGGCTCCCCAACTATTTCCGCGTGGGCTTATACGGCTAATAGCTTCCCCGTAAAGAACGACCTGCAGTTCCCGGATTTTTCGCATGTTGTCATTCATCGTCCATCGGTCCACGGGACAAATTGGACGGAACTGAAGAATGATCTAACTCCTGCCCTGGATTCCGGTGATTGCTCCGCGGACGTGCCGCTTAAATTTGGCGACGTTGTGGAAATTCCTGAAACAGACCACGGCCTTAATGACCAGTGGATGGGCCTCTCAACGAATCAATTGTTGACGCTGTCTCATTGTCTGACGCGCCATTTGCAGATCACCGTTAATGGCGTTACGACGAATATTATTGTCAAACCGCAGATGACGAGCAACCCAATCGCTGGCGTGACATGGCCATCGCAACATATTTCTTGGAACGTCGAACCGCAACAACAGCTTATGTTATGGCCCGTTCTGGATGACACAGGATTGTTGTTGTCATCCTCAGACCTTTCGCGCGTGACCGTGAAACGGCGTGATGTGGTGACCGGAAAAACCCATAAATGGACGGTCGATTGTTCGGATTTTCAGAAAGAACCCGGTTTTTGGCTTCGGGATGGCGACGAAATTGACGTGCCGGAAGCAAATGGCCAGTGATGAGCGACACAAGGGGGATTTGCGTGTTACGAGTCAAGCATCCGCCGAAAATCGCCGTGTTATACTTGACGCAACACGTAACACGCAACCGAATTGCGGAATGTCCACGAACGCTCATTCCGCAATCCGCAATCGCCATTCCGCATTGCCCTCAGTTCAGGTCAAACAACAGCACCTGTGATGACTTGTTCGCCTTCAGTTCGAGTTTTGACTCGCGGCTGAGGGCTGCGGCATCGCCGCCAGACAGGGTTTTGCCGTTCAAAACCACTTCTCCTTCGGCCACGTGTACAAATGCATTGCGATTGTTCGCAAAGCTGTGCGTTACCTCCTGCCCCGGCTCAAGCCTGGCCAGCAATAGATCGGCATCCTGATGGATGGCGATCGAACCGTCGCGCCCGGTCTTGCTCGTCACGAGATGAAACTTGCCGGTCGGCGCGTCGCGCAGGGACTTCTCGCCGTAACGCGGCTTGACGCCCGTGGCGTCGGGCATGATCCAGATTTGGAGCAAATGCGCCGCTTCAGTTTTGGACGGATTAAATTCGCTGTGGCGCACGCCGCTTCCGGCCGCCATGTATTGGACTTCGCCCGCGCGAATGACCCGTCCGTTGCCCATCGAATCCTTGTGTTCGAGCGAGCCGCTGAGCATGTAGGTAATGATTTCCATGTCCCTGTGTGGATGCGTGCCAAAGCCCATGCCGGGCATGACCAGGTCGTCATTAATGACGCGCAGGGTGCGAAAACCCATCCATTGCGGATCATAATAGTCCGCGAAGCTGAAGGTGTGATATGTGTCCAGCCAGCCGTGTTCGGCATGGCCCCGTTCCTTTGATTTACGTATTGTCATCATGGAAACACCTTAGCGCATGAACCAGGATTTGAGGAAATACCATGTTTTTGGGGTGAGTATAATTGCAAAGCATAATGGATTGTGAACTGGCGTTTCAATCATTGTCATCCTCTTCCTTATCGTCATCCTCAATATGATCCTCCTTGACCAATGAGTCGCTGTAACAGATACCGCAGGCCAGTTGAAAACAAAAATTTCAAATTTAGGACATTTTTCTTGACTTCCAAACATTTGTGTTATGTATTGGTCATCGTCACGGCAGGACGTGTTTATTGGGTTCCGGGCTTCAGAGGAAAGAAAAATATGAAAAAACGACGAATGCTTTTCTTAATTGGGTTTGTGGCTCTGATTGGGGCTGGGCGAGTAAATGCGCAGTATTTGACCGGATCTATTACCGCCGCCAGCTATCCGTTATCGGCCCCGATTGGCGTTGACGGTGTTTCCTCGATGGAATTAGGGGGGACAAACATCGTTCAAAGTTCTACGGGCAATATTGCCAGTATCCTTCCGGTTAATAGCATCGTGTATTCCGGTCCATACGATTTTAGGGGACTTTCCACTACTCCAAAGACAGTTTCGGAAGAACTTTTTGAGTTTCCAGTCAACACATACCCATTCCGCTTTACGTTCACCGTGGACACACTTGCGGAAGATTCATACGATTCCACGACTGGAGCGGCTTTATTCACTGGTACCGGAACGATTGCAGATAGCACCGGAGAATATCAGGACACACCGGCTGATTTGACAGTGAATTTTACAAGCGGGCAGGTCTACTCCTTCACCCTGGAAGCGGTGCCTGAGCCGGCAACGGCGTCCCTGGCCGTGGCGGGTCTGTTTGGCCTATGGGCGTGCCGCCCTCGGCGCGGATAACGGTTGGTTCATATTCAGTCTTCAGGTGCACCCACACTTCTACGCTTTCCGCCTTACCGGCGTGCCATAATGTCGCTACGGTGCGAAGGCTGGAAGGCTTCAACGGTTTTCGTCAAGTTAAGGAGGGTTCTCCATGGGAAAAATAGAGGGCGGCCGCGGGGCATGTTTGATAGACTATTTAATTGCAGGCGCTTGCATAGTGAAAAAAACTCGCGATTTTTCTTGATTATTTACCCGTTTCTTAGTCTAATAATCGCAGCAGTTGCAAAAGCCCGTTCGCAGTTCAAGGCACGTGAGTCCCGCGTGAGGGAGATGTCTGATAATCAAGCTGAAATGATTTGAAACCCGGCGAAGCAATGAAAAAATCCAATAACGTTTTCGAGGCATTGTTGCGGATGTCCACACGCAGTTTAACTACTGCTATTGCAACGTTTTGTGTCGCATGGGCTATTCAGGGCAAAGCCCAGAACTACCCACTCTCCAACGGGGACGCCTCGTTGGTAGTCAATGAGGGGGGAGGCGGACTTAGCGATTGGACAGAGAATGATGTCATTCAAATGGATCTGCAGTCGTATTACTACAGTGTTGGTTCGGGGCCGCTGGAGTCCATTGGCGCGCTTTCTTCCTGGACGACTGCTTCGGAAACCGGCTCGAGCATATCCGGATCTTATTCCAATTCATCGGTCTTCGTAACCGCCAACTACCAGCTCAACAATAGCTCAAGCGGGCCGGAATTGACCAGTTTACTGGGGATAAAAAACCTTACGGCAACCAACGAAATCATTCATCTTTACCAGTTTTCCGATTTTGCATTGGGCGGCAATTCCGCAGGGCAAACCATTCAATTCGTTGGGACGGGGCTTCCTTACGAAGTGCTCCAGACGGGTAGTAACGGGCAGCAGATGACCGGCACGCTCACCGCACTTGGGCCTTTAGGATTAGCTTCCGTTGAGGAGATTGCCGGTTTTAATGATGGCATGCAGTTTGGCCTGGCAAATGGCGCCCCTGTATCCTTTCCTGCCCCCGACAACCTCAGCGCGACGGGCGATGTCGATTTTGCCTACGAAGTTGATGCGACAGTGGGGTCCGATTCCGCGCTTTCCGTTAGCGAGCTGCAGAGTGTGCCGGAGCCATCGGTGGTGGCACTGGTTACGGCGGGCATGCTCGGCATTGGCTTGCTGCGCAGGCACATATTAGTATTTTTGAAAAAGTGATAAAAAAAGCTTACATTCCAGTTTCAGTCATGGTAATTTCTCAGTACTCATAACCCAAAAAAGTCGTAAATATGAAAATCCAAACCTTCCGGGGTGAAAAGGGGTACGCGGTCTTCAAAATATCTTTGGCAGTTTTAGGCACGGTTCTTTTGGCCTGCCATGCTAATGCTCAAGCCGTCGTCGATCCCACATTGTCGAATGGTGGTTCCACGGCAACGGTTAACCTTGAAGGCGGGCCCGGACTGATCGGCATGGATAATTGGAGCGTGAACAATGGCGAGGGCATGCAGAATCAATTGGACCAACAGTGGTTTTGGTTTTCAGTCAACGGCGGGTCCGTCGAGTCCATTGACCAGATTGGCGGATTAACTTATAACGTGAGCGCCGACGACAGCACCTTGTACGCAACCTACGAAAACGCGGAGTTGTCGGTCGGGATCGTCTACAGTTTGGATGGTCTTGGACCCGGACAAGCCGATTTGAGCGAAACGATTAGCATTACCAACAATATGGCGAGTGGTGCGTTCAACATCAATTTTTACCAATACTCGAACTTCAATCTTCTGCAAAACAGCGCTAACAATATCAATGTTGTCGGAAGCCCGGGGTCGTATTCGTCGATTGTTCAGTATACAACGGGTGACGGCAACGGTATTGAGGAAACCATTGACCAGCCCTTTGCAGATTTCGCCGAGGCAGGCAGTACTAACACGGTTCTTCATGACGTTGCAACTGGAGCAACGCTCAGCGGCAACCCTGTTGCGGGTCCCGGTGACGTCGCGTGGGCATTTGAATGGACCACCAACATTGCGTCGGGCGACTCGCTCGATATCTATAAAGACAAAGATTTGTCCATCCAGCCGGTTCCCGAGCCAACCGACGTCGCGTGGTTGGCAATGGGCTTGGGCGTTTTTGGATTAGTCCGCACGGCGTGGAAACGCAATAAGTTGACTTGAGCAGGCTAACGTCGGTCATCGCAAGGTAATTACTTTATTCCCGGCGTTAAACGCCGTGATTTTCGCTGGCTGCAAAATCAAGAGAGCGGGCCGGTCGTTGACCGGCCCTTTTTATCATCCGGAATCGAGTTTATGGGCAGTAGTGTTTGCGCAGTAGTATCGCGTCGTGTTCTCTTGGGCTGGTTTGCGGCCCTTGCGGTCTTCGTAACGCTTAAACTGCGCGCCGGAGGCAGTGGCTTAAATACAGTCGTAGTCATCAACCAGGCCAGTTCCAATTCCTGCCAATTGGGCAATTACTACTGCCAGGAGCGCGACGTGCCTCCCCAAAATGTCCTCTACATCAATTGGACTAACGGCAACACACTATGGGCCAGCGATGATCTTCAAACCAATCTCATAACGCCGTTGCTGGACATGCTGGCGGACCGGGATTTGACAAACCAAATCCAATACATCGTCCTTTCGATGGATATTCCGTTCGAAACCAGCGACGGTTCCACAGCCGACGGCACTACGTCCGCCCTGTTTTACGGCTTGCGGGTGGGCGATGGAACCGACCCCTTGGGCACCACCAACAGTTACGCCGCCAGCGAGGGAATTTTCAGCCAGAATACGCCCCTGGTGGGTGCGCCGGGTTATTCCTTTCTGACGACCATGATTACGGGCGACACGCTCGCGCAGGCTGAGCAACTGGTGGACCAGGGCGTGGCCAGCGACGGAACATTTCCGCAGCAGCCGGTTGTGTTGGCCAAAAGCTCAGATACCGCGCGCAATGTCCGGTACCCCTTTTTTGACAATGCCATTTTCAACGTGAATCTTCTCGGGGTTTCCACGATTCTGCGCACGAATACGGATTCGGTCTTGTGGCCCGGGGGGTGCATGGGTTTTGAAACCGGTTTGGCAAATTTCACCGTGCCGGACGGAATGTTCGTGCCCGGAGCCATGGCGGACAGCCTCACGTCCTTCGGCGGCGTCATCTTTGGCAGCAACAGCCAGACCAGTGAATTTGCATTTATCGACGGCGGTGTGGCAGGTAGTTATGGCACCGTTTCGGAGCCGGATAACGACACTCAAAAATTTCCGAACCCGCAGGTTTACTTTTACCAGGCCCGCGGGTTCAGTCTGGCTGAAAGCTACTACCAAAGCATTAATGAGCCCTTTTTGGGGCTTATAGTCGGCGAACCGCTGGCCGCGCCCTTCGCGCAGCCCGGTAATGGACAATGGGGAACGAACCTGATAAGCCCTGTTTTGACTGGAACAACAAATCTAACCGTCAATTTCAACGCCCGCGCTCGCAACCACCCTCTCGAACAGGTGGATTTATTTGTGGACGGCGTGTACTATACGACGCTGACCAACGATTTTCCCGCCGCCGGCAACCAGCTTACGGCAAGCCTAAACGGTTATCCGGTCACCTACACCGTTCCAACGAACGCGACCTTAAGCACCATCGCCGCTGGCCTTGCCGCGCAGATTAATGCCGTCACCACCGCGACCGGAATTGCCGCGACCTCTTACGGCGACCGCGTCCAGTTGGAGTACACAGCCAGCAACCCGGCAACGGCGCCTTTCTATGTGGCCGACAACTTGCCTGCAACCAGCCCGGGTGTTTCCTATGGCGTCAACTATTTGCCTGCTTCGTTTTCACCGCCGATGGCGGTATCCGTCAACCGCAGCGGGGCTCTCACGCTGCAAGCGGGAATTCCCAGCACTCTACCCTATGTCGTCCTGGCTTCAACCAATTTATCGGATTGGGAACCCATCGTGACGAATGATGTCCCCGGGCTGTTTAATTTCACTGATTGGGATTCCACCAATTATCCTGCGCGATTTTACCGGATGGCCTGGCCGAATCCGAATCAGCCCCTTCAAGTGTCCGGGCCGGAGTTTACGGGCTCCGGCTTTCAAATGAGTGTGGACGGCGTAAGTGGTGAGGCGTGGGCCGTCCAGACGTCAACCGACCTGGTGAATTGGATTTCCGTTTTTACGAATCAGGCCGGAGGAACGATGAATTTTATTGACGCCAGTGCCACAAACGCAATCAGCGCGTCCCGGTTTTATCGCGCTTCTCATCTTTCGCCGCCCGCTCCGGTCGTCAGCGTCGTGGGAGTGGCAGCCAACGTAACGTTGGTGAGTGTGAGCAATGCATCGCTGCCTTTCACGGTTAGTGTTTCGACAAATCCCGGTCAATGGACGCCCCTGGCAACCAATTTCGCCATCGGACAAATCCAAACAAGCGCGTCCAGCGCACAGGGAACCGCCGGCAGCCTCTCGACCTTTCTAAACGCCGCCCAGCCGCAGTTTGTTGCGTCGCAGGCCTTGGGCATGCAGAGTTATCTGGTCATCAGCAATACACCGACCAATGGATGGATGCAATTCACCTTTACCGAGACCAATGGCGAAGTGGTCACCATCGGAATCACCAATCAACCGCAATCACCCGAAAGCTCCGTCGCCCTGGCCACCCGGATGTACGACGCGATTAACACAAACCTCGTTTTGCAGGGTAGCGGTGGAGTCGAGGCGGAGGATTTTGTTCCCAGCCTCGGCTTCATTTCTTTCAATCTCTATGCCCGAAATCCTGGCCTTGCGGCCGCGCAAGTCCAGGTCCAATCCGCGTCAGGGGGAAAGATCTACATGTCCGCCCCACAGGGCCCTTTGACCGGAAATCTCTCCAATCTGGAGCCGCGCAACCATCTTTTTGTGAAGGCCGGCGCGAATCGGCTGGCTTTGACGTTTCCATTCGCAACGACAAATTTCCCGGATGGCTATCACGAATTAACCGCCGTGGCTTACGAAGGCAGCAACGTGCGGACCGAAACGCAAACGACCCTGCCGGTGCAGATCCAGAACAGCACATTGAGCGCGACACTGGCGTTGGACGGCGTGACCAATTCGATGGTTTCGGTGGACGACTCCTTCCAGGTTCAGGTAACGGTCAATACCAATAATGTGAGCCTGATTACCCTTTACAGCATGGGCGGAGCATTTGCCACTGCGACCAATGAGTCCGCGGCGGCGTTTCAGGTGGCCGGGACGAATTTTTGGGAGGGCGTGTATCCATTTTATGCCATCGTTCAGACCAGCAGCGGGCTGCAATATCGGACGCAGACCCAATGGATAACGATTACACCATAAGCTGGGTGTCCACCCTTCAGGGTGTTCGCTGCGGAACAGCGCGCGGAAGTGGTCCCGTAGCATCCAGCGATAGGAGAATCGCGAACGCACGTTGTCCCGGAGGGACAAGTGGAAATAGCCCGGCATTTCAATGCCGGGTTGGCAGTCTGCAAGGTTCACAAGTCCCGAAGGGACGGCCGAATTGCCAGGATTAGGCAGAATCAATAGAATGCACTAAATGGATTTAAATGATTTCTTGGGACCGAATCCCATTATTGTTAACCTGCGGGCTGAGAATCGGTGGGACGCCATTGACGAGCTTCTCGATCACTTGGCAGCACACCAGAAGATCAAACCAGAAAATAGAACAGCGATTGCGGACGCTGTCAAAAAGCGTGAATCGTCAATGACCACCGGAATTGGATTCGGCATTGGGATTCCCCATGCTTCAACGGACCTGGTTTCCGAGGTCGTCGGGATCATAGGACGCTCCCGTAGCGGGATTAACTTCGATACGCTTGACACCAAACCGGTCAAGCTTGTCCTGCTGTTTCTGGTCCCACAAGGTCAATTTCAAGCCCATCTCCACACGTTGGCCAACATCGCCAAACTTTTGCGCAAAATGGATCCCGAAGGCCTGGATGATGGCGCGTAGCGAAATTAAAATATTCACAATGTCCCGCAGGGATAAATGGAAATAGCCCGGCGTTTCAACGCCGGGTCCGCAGGCAAAGGTTCACAAGTCCCTAAGGGACGGCTGATCTGCTTAAAGAAATCGCCGCCCTAATACTTGACGCACCACGTGCCACGCGCCACGCTCTACCGCAAATGGAACTCCGCCATCTCCGCTATTTTGTCGCCGCGGCTGAACAGGAAAATGTTTCGCGGGCGGCGGCGAAATTGCATGTGTCGCAGCCGGGTCTGAGCCGGCAAATTCATGACCTCGAGGAGGAAATCGGATTCCCGCTTTTTGAACGCTCTGCGAAGGCGCTGAAGTTGACGGATGCGGGACGGAAGTTTTTGGAGGAGGCGCGCACCGTTCTGCAACGCGCCGATGAGGCGGTGAAAAATGCCCGGGCGGTGGCCGCGGGCGCGGGCGGGGAAATTCATGTGGGCTATGCGCCGTCGCTCACGATTCAGATTTTGCCGAGGGCCTTGCGGGCGTTTCAGTCCAGGTTTCCGAGAACGCGCGTTTCGCTGCACGATTCGTCCACGGAAGAAATGCTGGCGGGACTGCGAGCGGGGAAATTACAGGTGACGCTGATGGTCCGTCCGCCGCATAAAATGCTGCGTGGGCTCCAATTTCAGGAACTGGCGCGTTATTCCATCTGCGCGGCGTTGCCGCCGCGCCATCCCCTTGCGGCGTCCAAAACGATTAGTTTTGAACAGCTTGCCAAAGAACCCCTGATTGCCTACAGCCGGGGTGATTATCCCGAATATCATGACTTGTTGGACCAACTATTTGGAAAACATAAACCGCTGATCGCCGAGGAGCATGACGGCGTGACGAGTGTCATCGCGGCGGTCGAGTCCGGGCGCGGAATTGCGCTGGTGCCGCAATGTGTGGAGAGCCTGGCCGGGCCGCGGGTCAAGCTGGTTCCGCTCGAACCTGCGCCGGACCCGATTCCCGTGGGCGCAGCCTGGAAAGATGGAGCGGTCATTGTGAAAGAATTTGTCGCAGCAGCCAGTGGTGGGAATTAAAAAGGAAAAAGGCAAAAGGAAAAAAAAGGCATGAACCACTGCCATCGATCGACGCGCCAATCATCGGCGGACAATTCTCCCTCTCCCAGCGGGCCCGGTCCCGCCGCGTCGTGAGGGAGAATCGTTCGAACGAGAATGTTGCGGTTCATGGTTCATGGGGAGACCTCTTTCGATTGAATTTGCATGCATTGCGACCATGAACCGTTCATACCGCGCTTGCCGTCTTGGAGTGCGGTGGCAAGTCTGCGCGACACCGCTTTCGGACGTCGTTGGACTTTCAAATGGCAATTGACGCTTCGAAGTGGTCCGACTCCCAAATCGGGGGACCTGCGCCCTGACCATACGGT